>NZ_NHON01000233.1 GCF_002195995.1 Inquilinus limosus | reverse complement strand
CCGGCATCGCCGGTCAGGCTGTCGGCGGAGTTCGAGCCGGTGAGATTCTCGATGCTGTTGAAGGTATCGCCGGTGGCATCGCCGCCATTGGCGGTGTTGGTGGCGAGATTGATCGTGACGGCCGCGGCGGAGGCGCCATAGGCGGCCGTGTCGCTGCCGGCCCCGCCGATCAGGGTGTCGGCGCCGCCGCGGCCCGCGAGCACGTCGTCGCCGGCGCCGCCGTCCAGCACATTCGCCCCGGCCTCGCCGTTGATCGTGTCGGCGAAGGCCGAGCCGATGACGTTCTCGATGCTGCTGAAGCT
>NZ_NHON01000232.1 GCF_002195995.1 Inquilinus limosus | reverse complement strand
ATTCACCCCGGCATTGCCGGTCAGCGTGTCGTTGAAGGCCGAGCCGGTGGTGTTCTCGATGGCCGCCAGCGTGTCGCCCTGGGCGTCGCCGCCCGTGCCGGTCCCGTTCAGCAGGTTGACCACCACCGCGGCGGCCGAGGCGGCGTAGGTAACGGTGTCGRTGCCGTTGCCGCCCTGCAGCGTGTCRGCACCACCGAGGCCGATGAGCGTGTCGTTGCCGTCRCCACCGGCCAGGGTGTTGGCCCCGGCATCGCCGGTCAGCGTGTCGTTGAGGGCCGAGCCCGTGAGATTCTCGATGCCGGAGAGGACGTCGCCGGCGGCATCGCCGCCCGAGGCGGCGCCGTTGACCGTGACCACGACCGCCGCGGATG
>NZ_NHON01000231.1 GCF_002195995.1 Inquilinus limosus | reverse complement strand
CGCCACCTGGCAGCGCTGCCGGGTGCACTTCATGCGCAATGCGCTCGCCCATGCCGGCAGAAGCGGCCGGCGCGTGGTCTCCGCCTTCGTCGCCACCGCCTTCGCCCAGGACGATGCCGAGGCTGCACGTCAGCAGTGGCGCCGAGTGGCTGACCAGCTCCGGCCGAAGGTGCCGAAGCTCGCCGGTCTGATGGACGAGGCCGAGACCGACGTCCTCGCCTACATGACCTTCCCGGCCCAGCACCGGGTCAAGCTGCACAGCACGGATGAGATCGACAAGCGCCATCGTGGCCGTGGTGCTATATTCGGCGGGCGCGGGCGACCTCGTGGCGAAGAGCGGGGCACCGGCTGCGAGTTCCGTCAGGCCGCCTGATCATTCGTGCCTGGCCGGATTGAGGCGCTCGCGCAC
>NZ_NHON01000230.1 GCF_002195995.1 Inquilinus limosus | reverse complement strand
TCCGTATCGTTGCCTTTGACCGCAATCACCACCGTATTACCTTCGTCCACCGTCGCTGTGTCATTAGTCGCCACTGGTGGGTCATTGACTGGATTGACGGTGATATTCACGGTCGCTGTATTGGACACGACTCCATTGCTGTCGGTCACGGTATAGGTGAAGCTGTCCGAGGTGGTTTCTGAACCATCATGTACATAGCTCACGGTGCCATTGGCATTCACCGTCACGGTACCRTTGGCTGGTGCGCCCACGATGGTCACCACACCTGCTGGCGTACCGTCACGGTACCGTTGGCTGGTGCGCCCACGATGGTCACCACACCTGCTGGCGTACCGTCTTCGGCATCCGTCATTAGTCGCCACTGGTGGGTCATTGACTGGATTGACGGTGATACTGTCTCTGATACAAATCTCGCCACTGGTGGGTCATTGACTGGATTGACGGTGATACTGTCTCTGATACAAATCT
>NZ_NHON01000228.1 GCF_002195995.1 Inquilinus limosus | reverse complement strand
CACCTCTTCATATTTAACGCTCCGCCATAATCGTTCAACCATCACATTATCAAYCCATCGACCTTTACCATCCATACTGATTTGAATGCCATTTGATTTCAATACATCAATAAATGCATCACTGGTGAACTGACTGCCTTGGTCTGTATTAAATATTTCAGGTGATCCATATTTTTCAATTGCTTCATTTAAAGCCGAAATACAAAAATCCACCTCCATACTAATCGATACYCTATGCGCAAGTACCTTGCGGCTATGCCAATCAATCACAGCACATAAATAAACAAAGCCTTTTGCCATAGGGATATACGTTATATCCGTACACCACACTTGATTACTGCGCTGAATAGCCAATCCTTTGAGCAGATATGGATATTTACGGTGAGCTTGATTGGCCTGACTTAGATTTRGTTTACGATATAACGCATTAATGCCCATTTTCTTCATTAAAGTACGTGTATGACGTCGTCCTATAT
>NZ_NHON01000227.1 GCF_002195995.1 Inquilinus limosus | reverse complement strand
CAGTAGCCATGAATAAAAAAATGCCACAGATATAATCATGATTCTGTGTCTTAAATAAGGCTAAACAAGTTCATATCATCAGGCTAAAAATTAAAAAAATCCAGCTTTAGAACAAGGAGACAATCAATGCCTAACTCCGCAAGGCCTATGCGTTTAGGTCTACTTATTCATACCATATTACTCACAGGTATCACCGCTAACGTAGATGCAAATACACCACCTGTAATGTTGACTTCAGAAGTCAACATTACAGGTGGTGTATTTGCATCTACGTTAGCGGTGATACCTGTGAGTAATATGGTATGAATAAGTAGACCTAAACGCATAGGCCTTGCGGAGTTAGGCATTGATTGTCTCCTTGCTCTAAAGCTGGATTTTTTTAATTTTTAGCCTGATGATATGAACTTGTTTAGCCTTATTTAAGACACAGAATCATGATTATATCTGTGGCATTTTTTTATTCATGGCTACTGTCTAGAGAAAACTTAATGAGGAGCTACTCTGAGTGGTGCTGAAAATTTGACATTGGTTTAAAATTTGTTCGAAGATGTTTATCTCCCCCAAAACCAATAATGATTATAAAAG
>NZ_NHON01000226.1 GCF_002195995.1 Inquilinus limosus | reverse complement strand
GCGGTGGCGGCGGCACGCTCGGCGGCCGGGTCCTCTCGCAGGCCGAGCGCGAGGCGCGGCAGCGCGCCCTGCAGGTCGCCCTGCGCGAGGAGGAGGCCCGTCGGCACATGCCGGAGCCGGCCGAGGCCGAGCCCGCGCTGGAACCCGAGATCGTCGAGGTCGCGCCGGAACCGGCCGCCCCGCTCGACCCGGAGTCGCTGCGCCGGCGCGAGCTGGAAGAGCTGGCCGCGATCGAGAACGAGGCCAAGCGCAAGATCGAGGAGGAGCGCTTCCTGCTCGAGGAGGAGCAGAAGCGCCGCGACGCCGAGCGCGCCGCCGAGGATGCCCGCCGCAAGGCGGTCGCCGACCGCTCCGGCCAGGCTGCGGCAGCCCGCGCCCCGGCCGCCGATCAGGCCGGCCTGCGCGGCGTCCCGGCCACGGCCGATGACGAGGAAGACACTCGCCGCAGAACCGGCGGCGGTCCCGGCCGTGGTGCGCCGGGCCGTGGCGCCCTGCCCGGCGCCCGATCAGGCCGGCCTGCGCGGCGTCCCGGCCACGGCCGATGACGAGGAAGACACTCGCCGCAGAACCGGCGGCGGTCCCGGCCGTGGTGCGCCGGGCCGTGGCGCCCTGCCCGGCGC
>NZ_NHON01000225.1 GCF_002195995.1 Inquilinus limosus | reverse complement strand
GGCCGAAAGTCGCCCGACAATATCAACATAACGGTCAATATATTTGGCATGCTTRTAACGCAAATGGTCATGCGCAAATTTCATTAAAATCATCAAGCCACAGGTCAACGCCAAAGTCAGGAAAATAATCATGGCTGCGCCACTGATTGGCAGYGMMATACCTGTCACCACAGCAGCACTGATGGTTCCTGGTCCAATCATAAAAGGCATAGCAATGGTTCCTGCCAAATGTTCAGGCGCACCACGCATTTCACCAATGGTATCTGCCCCCTGAAACACGTAGCGATAACCAATCACCAAGAAGATCAGACCACCAAATATTTGAAAGGCTTCAAAGCGTACATTTAAATATTTACTAAAAATCGCTTCTCCGCCCCATGCAAACAGCATAAATACTATAAAGGCAATGAGACAGCCCTGAATCAAGGCCTTATTAAACACTTTAGCTTCGGAGTTCCGAATCATGCCAATCATGTAAATACTCATTAAAAACGGATTCAGCAATGAGAAAAACAAAGCAAAAGCATGTAAATATGAGGTCAACATGGTTCCTCCTAATTATCCTTGAGGGTCTGGAAATAAGGGACGATTCCCTGGACTGATTCGATTGATATGTAAGAAGG
>NZ_NHON01000224.1 GCF_002195995.1 Inquilinus limosus | reverse complement strand
CGGCCGCCTATGGCGCCTCCGCCGCGGCCGTCACGATCAATCTCGCCACCAACACCGCCAATGGCGGCGATGCCACCGGCGATACCTTCAACAGCATCGAGAATCTCACCGGCTCGAACTCCGCCGACAGCCTGACCGGCGATGCCGGGGCGAATGTGCTGAACGGCGGCGACGGCAACGACACGCTCATCGGCCTCGATGGCGCCGACACGCTGCAGGGCGGCAACGGCACCGATACCGTCACCTATGCCGCCTCGGCCGCCGCGGTCGTGGTCACGGTCAACGGCACCGGCTCGGGCGGCGATGCCCAGGGCGACGCCCTGTCCGGCATCGAGAACCTGATCGGATCGGCCTTCAACGACACGCTGACCGGCGATGCCGGGGCGAATGTGCTGAACGGCGGGAACGGCAACGACACGCTCCAGGGCCGCGGCGGTGCCGACACGCTGACCGGCGGCGCCGGCACCGACACGGCGAGCTACGCCGCCTCGGCCGCCGCGGTGGTGGTCAACCTGCTGAACGGGACCGGCACGGGCGGCGACGCCCAGGGCGACACGCTGGCGGCCATCGAGAACACCACCGGCTCGGCCTTCAACGACACGCTGACCGGCAATGCCGGGGTGAAT
>NZ_NHON01000223.1 GCF_002195995.1 Inquilinus limosus | reverse complement strand
CACTGACATTATTGGTTGTAAGCTGAACTGCTCGTATTTGTAGGGTTTTAGCATCTATACCAATATGAAGTTTACGCCATTGGCGACGATATTCAGATCCATGTTTCTTGCGTTTCCATTCGCCCTCACCTAGAAACTTCATGCCTGTAGAGTCCATGAGTAGATGCAGCCCATCKCTACTTTTTTGGTAGCTGATTACAATATCAATATGCTTTTGTCTTCTACAAAGCGTGGTGTAATCTGGAGCTATCCAATTTAATCCGCAAAGTTTAATCAGACTTTGMACAAARCCWGTRACCATACGTAAAGASAGWCGGAATARRGATTTRATCATTAARCAGCATTGRATSGCTGYRTCGGAGTAGGTTTGATTTCGCCCTTGYTTGCCTTKTGATKGYGCATACCATTGCGTAGCAGGATCAAACCAAATGGCAATATTTCCGCGACTCATRAGYGCTCGGTTATATGCGGGCCAATTGGTTGTGCGGTAGATTTTGTGTGTAGGCTTCTTCATTTGAAAATTATATCGCTGAAAAACCCTTTACAGATAGGTTTGTGCAACAAAGCCGGTGAAATCTATAAACGTAGCTCGGCAAACTCTTGGGCTGCAATGTCCTACGACCTGCAAATGAACACGGTGTTTTTACCGATGGGAAGTTCGTCAGTCGATGTCTGGGGT
>NZ_NHON01000222.1 GCF_002195995.1 Inquilinus limosus | reverse complement strand
TCTAAATTGTATATGCCAGCAAGTAAATTAAACCGCAGGTTTAATCTTTTACGACGATTTCTATATACACAAGCTCTGTACACGACAAAAAWAGATAACTCATTGAAATAATGACATAATAMTTGTTTTCTCACGACGAATAYKATGACACATYTCAATGAGTTATATCTYATCTTAAACAAATMTCTAAARTGGAACAAGTCACATTTAAAGTGCTTTGCGCTCATCATGCTTGTGATTATTTTAAAGCAAACATGTAATCTTTCTTCTGCATCTAAAGCCTTRCCCATCAAGTGCTTACCACAATCATTTTATCGACGTATRCARCGCTTCTTTGCAGGTCAGTATTTTGATTATCGTCAAATTTCTCAGTTGATTTTCAATATGTTTTCATTCGACCAAGTGCAACTGACTTTAGATAGAACCAATTGTAAATGGGGAAAACGAAATATTAATATCCTGATGCTYGCRATCGTTTATCGTGGAATAGCGATACCTATCCTTTGGACATTACTGAATAAACGTGGAAATTCAGATACGAAAGAGCGTATTGCTTTGATTCAACGCTTTATATCCATTTTTGGTAAAGACCGTATATATCCTGATGCTCGCAATCGTTTATCGTGGAATAGCGATACCTATCGTTTGGACATTACTGAATAAACGTGGAAATTCAGATACGAAAGAGCGTATTGCTTTGATTCAACGCTTTATATCCATTTTTGGTAAAGACCGTAT
>NZ_NHON01000221.1 GCF_002195995.1 Inquilinus limosus | reverse complement strand
GCACACGCCGCTCTACGAGATCCAGGGCTGGGCCGGCCAGGGCGGCCGCTCCCTGTTCGACACACTGCTGGTCTTCGAGAACTATCCCGTCGACCAGGCCCTCCGCGAGCTGGAAGGCAAGGGGCCGCGCTTCGGCCAGATCCAGAGCCTGGAGACCACGAACTATGCCCTGACCCTCGGGATCGAGGCGGGGGCCGCGCTCGAGATCGACTGGAGCTGGCGGCGCGCGGCGTCGGCCCGGACGTTCTGGTCGGGGTGGCGGCGGAGCGGTCGGTGGAGATGTTGCTGGCGCTGCTCGGCATCGCCAAGGCGGGCGGGGCGTATCTGCCGCTCGACCCGGAGCATCCGCGCGATCGCCTGGCCGGCACCATCGCCGAGACCGGGCTGAGACTGGTTCTGGCCCAGGGACATCTCGCCGACCGGCTGCCGCAGATGGACGGCGTCGAGATCATCGCGATCGAAGGCTGGGATCTGTCCGGGTACTCGGACGAGGCGCCGGTGGTCGACTGGCATCCGGAGGGGCTGGCCTACTGCATCACCACCTCCGGCTCGACGGGCAAGCCGAAGGCGGTGGGCAACAGCCACAAGGGCCTGCTGGACTGGTTCTGGCCCAGGGACATCTCGCCGACCGGCTGCCGCAGATGGACGGCGTCGAGATCATCGCGATCGAAGGCTGGGATCTGTCCGGGTACTCGGACGAGGCGCCGGTGGTCGACTGGCATCCGGAGGGGCTGGCCTACTGCATCACCACCTCCGGCTCGACGGGCAAGCCGAAGGCGGTGGGCAACAGCCACAAGGGCCTGCTGAA
>NZ_NHON01000220.1 GCF_002195995.1 Inquilinus limosus | reverse complement strand
GCTCCGGAAAGCCAGGCCCCGGCCGCGCCGGGCCAGCCCGCGGCGGCCGATGATCCGTCGTCGCAGGCGCCGCTGCCGCCCGACGCCTCGGCGGAGCTGCGCACCCTGGCCCGCCGCGCCATCGGCGGCGCCGCCGACGCCCAGCACGATCTCGGCACCTTCTACGCCCTCGGCCTGCAGGTGCCGCGCAGCTTCGAGCGGGCCGCCTACTGGTACCGCAAGGCGGCCGACCAGGGCGTCAGCAACGCCGCCTACAATCTCGGCGTGCTGCTGGAGCGCGGCCTGGGCGTGCCGCGGGATTCGGCGACGGCGACCAGCTATTTCCGCAAGGCGGCGGATGCCGGCCATCCCGACGCGCAGAACGCGCTCGGCCTGGCCTATCTCAACGGCACCGGCATCACCCGCGACGCCAACGAGGCGCTGAAGTGGTTCCGCCAGGCCAGCGCCAACGGCAACCCCCGCGGCGCCTTCAACATGGGCCGGCTGTACGAGACCGGCGCGGTCGGCGCCCCGGATCCGCGTGCCGCCGCCGGCTGGTACCGGGTCGCCGCCGATGCCGGCAGCGCCGACGCCAAGGCGGCCCTGGCCCGGCTGCAGGACGGCACGCCGCGCAACGGCTTCGTCAACCTGGCGCCGGACACGGCCACCGTCACCCCGCCGGCGCCGGCCGAGCCCTCGCCCGCCGACATCAGCGCCGACCAGACGCTGGGCGCGCTCGCCTCGCAGATGGCGCCGCCGGGAGCGGCGGCATCGGCGCCGGAGGACGGGCCCGTCGCCGCCGCCAAGGCGCCGATCCAGCCCCCGATTCCCGGCCGGCGCCCGACGCCGGCGGCGKAGCCGGCGCCGCGGCGCTCGACGATTTTCTTGCCCTCCTCCTCGTTCAGCCCCTTCACCAGCCAGATGCCGTTGAACGCGTCCTCGATGGTGGCCAAGAGCAGCACCGAGCTGACCACC
>NZ_NHON01000219.1 GCF_002195995.1 Inquilinus limosus | reverse complement strand
CTATAGTTTGGACATTGCTCAATAAACGKGGAAATTCAGATACRAAAGAGCGTATTGCTTTGATTCAACGCTTTATMKCYATTTTTGGTAAAGACCGTATTGTGAATGTGTTCGCAGACAGAGARTTTATCGGTGAGMARTGGTTTACATGGTTAATTGAACAAGACATCAACTTCTGYATWCGTGTTAAAAAAACTTCATTGTCACCAATCATTTAGGAAAGAATCATAAAATTAGTGATTTATTTCGYCATCTTMAAGTTGGTCAAAYTGAATGTCGTAAACGACGKATTTKGGTTGGTCGRGTGAAACTRTATATWAGTGCRCTACRRTTAGAARATGGAGARCTTTTACTYGTYGTTTCTCCTCAGTTTAATGCCAATGCTATTCAGGATTATGCATTACGCTGGGAAATTGAAACCTTATTCAGTTGTCTCAAAGGACGCGGGTTTAATCTTGAAAATACGCGCTTGACAGACCCTAGACGAGTGAAAAAATTGATTGCGGTSTTAGCTATAAGCTTCTGTTGGTGYTACTTAACGGGTGAATGGCAACATGATCAAAAAAAAGCGATAAAAATAAAGAAGCATGGACGACTCTCAATGAGTTTATTTCGCTATGGTTTAGACTATGTTCAAATGGCGATTCAGCGTTTAATTGGTTTTGGGAAAAAAGAAGAGTTTAAGGAAATTTTGGCAATTTTAAGAAGGCAGAAYCCTGATAGGATAAGGGTTCTGTGAAATTTGTCGTGTACAGAGTTAAATTTGCAAACAATGAGGGTGCTTTTAAACAACAAGTTATTCGAGAGTTATATAGTATTTTCCCAGACTTAATTCAAAATAATCCTTGTGTAAAATATCAAGAAAGACCACGTCCACGCCAATATTGGTATGAACCCCCTTCAAATCTTTCACCAATAACAGGAATTGACTTCAATAATTCATTAAATATTGATGCAGAAGACAATAATCCTCCACCAA
Organism: Inquilinus limosus; assembly: GCF_002195995.1. GTDB lineage: Bacteria > Pseudomonadota > Alphaproteobacteria > DSM-16000 > Inquilinaceae > Inquilinus > Inquilinus limosus_C. Next base: position 79 of record NZ_NHON01000219.1, on the reverse strand, counting down.
TTCAAGAAAAAATATTTTCAGAGTACGACTTATATCCTATTCTCATCGAATATTTATCTAAAGAGCTAAACCTCTATAG
>NZ_NHON01000218.1 GCF_002195995.1 Inquilinus limosus | reverse complement strand
GCGCCGCGCGACCGTCCGGCGCCGGGCTTCGGGGGGCGGGGCGGGCGGCTCATGCCGCCGCCTGCCGGCGCAGGATGGCGGCCGGATGGCCGATCGCGACCTCCATCATGCCGGCCGCGCCGGGCCGTGCGTCGCCCGAAACGGCGGCGATCCGCTGCCGGATGAATGCGATCTGCGGATCCACCGCCATGATCTGGCCTTCTTTACTTGATGAAACCGATCGGCGCCCGGCTGGTGGGAACCAATAGATCGATGCAGTGTTCGACCGCTGCGTCCCCCGCCTTGCAAGTCAGCACGTCGTTCAGCAGCACACGGCCGAAATTCCCGCAATCATGACCCGCGATCTCGAACACCTTGACCATGGTCTTGCCCGCGCTCAGCGGTGCCATGTCCACGGCCAGCTGGTCGACGATGATGCCTTTCGGGTCGAAGACCACGAGGTCGAGCTGCAGATTGCTGTAGGTCCGGGCGGTGCCGTTGTGCATGACCATGAAGGCGCGGCAGCCGTTGTTGCCGGGCTCGAGCTTGTTCAGCTCGATGTCGATGGCCTCTTTCGGCGCCGACTCGGCAGCGGGCTTGTCCTGCGCCAAGGCGGGAAAGGTGGCAATCGCGATAAAAAAAGCGAAAAAACGCACCGGGCGAACCCAGGCGAAACGGCGGATTTCAGCGGTTTGTCGCGACATATGGCCTTCCGTCGGTCTGGACTCGCAGGGCGCGCCATGATACCCGCGCCCCCCGTGACCGCAATGAAATGCACTGAGGCGGTCGGTGTTCCCGGTCTTCTCGAGATCGTTCCGGGCCCCGATCGCCGGCGCAGAACGTTGCCCCGTCTCCCGGCGACGCCGGGTGGATTGTGCCTGCAAGGGCTCCACCCCGTGCGCCATGTCAGGGGGAGGCGGGCATGACGTCGAAGGGCCTCCTTCTTCTGTCGATCGCTCTGGTGGGGGCTGCCGCCCTCGGCGGGGCGATCGCGATCGATTCTGCGCGCCCGACACCGCCGCCTGTTGTTGCCGTCGATCTTGCCGGGATCGCGGTCGAACCCGCGCGCGTGCTCGACCCGGCCGAGGCCGCCCGGCCGCAGCCGGCCGTGGCCACGCCGCGGCGCCTGGCCGAGGCGCCGCCGGCCCCTGCCGCCGATTCCGCGGCCAACCCGATGCGGATCCTGTTCGGCTCCGCCTTCGCCGCGGTGCCGCGCCCGGCCGCGGCGCCGAAGCGCTGGAGCTTCAAGCGCGCCCTGGCGGCCCTGGAGAAGGAACCGGTGCCGGCCCTGCCGGTGCGCGGCCGCGACGTGGTCGCGCTCGGCCTCAGCGG
>NZ_NHON01000217.1 GCF_002195995.1 Inquilinus limosus | reverse complement strand
CCGACAGGCCGCCCCCGGCCGAGGGCACGGTGTTCAGCGGGGCGCCGCCCACGGCCGCTCCGCCGACAGCCGCGCCGCCGACCGCACCGGCCGCGACGGCACCGTTCGAGGGCAGCGTGATCGTCGGCGCCGGCCCGGGCGCCGATCCCGGCGAGCCGGGCAGGCGCAGGGTCTGCCCGGCCTGCAGCGCATAGGGCGGCTGCAGCCCGTTCAGCGCGATCAGCGCCGGCATCGACACGTCGTAGCGGCGGACGATGGCGAGCACGTCGTCGCCCGGCTGCACCTGGGCGGTGGCAGGCCGCTGCGTGATCTCATCCGCGCCGGGCGGAACGTTGCAGGCGGCGAGCCCCGCGGCGGCGAGGGTCGTCAGTAGGATGAACCGCCATCCTCCCCGTCGGGAAGGTCCGGCAGCAAAGGCACGAAGCGAACTGGCCACAGATCCTCCCGCTCCAATCCGGTCTCGGTGCGCGTGAAGCGGACCACGCGCTGGTTCCGCTTCTCGTCCCCCATGGGAATCACGATTATACCACCGATCGCGAGCTGGTCCGTCAGCGCCGGGGGCGGCAGGTCGCCGCGATGGGCGGCGGTGACGATGATGCGGTCGAACGGCGCCTGCTCCGGCCAGCCCTTCATGCCGTCGCCCCAGCGCGCGGTGATGTTGCTGATGCGCATGCCGGCGATCCGCTCCAGCGCCAGGTCGAGCAGCGGCTTGTGCCGCTCGATGGTGTAGAGGCGGCGGCAGATCCGGGCCAGGACCGCGGCCTGGTAGCCGGAGCCGGTGCCGATCTCCAGCACCTTGTGGCGGTCGCCGACCTCCAGCGCCTGGGTCATCAGCCCGACCACCATGGGCTGGCTGATGGTCTGGCCGCGGCCGATCGGCAGGGCGATGTCCTCATAGGCCTGGTCGAGGAAGGCGTCGGGCACGAAGGCCTCGCGCGGCACCCGCTCGATCGCGCCGAGGACGCGATGATCCGTGATCCCCGACCGGCGGAGATGCATGAGCAGCCGGATCAGCCGCGGCTCGGCGATCATCGGCGGGGGCCGGTCCAGGAGGACCGCCCTTCCTTGTCCCCCCTCCCCTTGCGGGAGGGGGGCAGGGGGAGGGGTCTGCGCGCGTCCGCGCGCGAATAGGCTGCCACATGCGCCCGATCGAAGTCGGTCGTCGGCTCGAATGGAGAAAACCCCCTCCCCCTTGTGTGTTGAAGATCTGCGAGGATGGTGGAGATGCGGTGCCGGGCAATGCCCGGCACCGCATCGCGGTCGTGAGCCCGTATCCCCCTTGGTTTGCAGCCCGTGGGGTAGCTTGGCGCCGCGGCCGCATCTTCC
>NZ_NHON01000216.1 GCF_002195995.1 Inquilinus limosus | reverse complement strand
TGGAGAACGCCAAGACGGTCTTGTTCGTGAAGCGGTCGATGGCGTCGGGCTATGCCGGGGTCGAGAACGAGCTGTTCTTCCGCGACAACACCCTCATGCTCTTCGGCGACGCCAAGAAGATGTGCGAGGACATAGCCAAGAGCCTGGCGTAGCAGGGCCGACTTTCTTTTTTGTCATCCTCGGGCTTGACCCGAGGATCCAGGGGCAGCCAGAGCAGCTCTTGGTGGCCCCTGGATTGCCGGGTCAAGCCCGGCAATGACAGTTTGGGGTATGGCCCGAACAGGTCCCAGCCCTTGCCCAGCGCCGTCTCCGGGCCAGACTCCTTCCGGGGTGACGAGGAGACAGGCCATGACCGAAGCCGATCTGGGCGTCGAGGCCCATTATTTCGAGGATGGCGGCGCCGTGCCGAACAATCCGGCCCTGCCGCTGCTGGTCTATCGCCAGGTCAGCGGGCTCGGCCTCGGCGACGTCGCCACGGCGATCGAGGCGCGCTTCGGCCAGTACGGCTGGGGCCATGGCTGGCGCAATGGCATCTACCCGTTCCACCACTTCCACAGCAACGCGCATGAGGTGCTGGGCCTGGCCAGCGGCCGCGCCAAGGTGCGGTTCGGCGGCGCCTCGGGCGTGTCGCTGGAACTGCTGGCCGGCGACGTGGTGGTGATCCCGGCCGGGGTCGGCCACAAGCGCGAGGAGGCGAGCGGCGATCTCGTCGTCATCGGCGCCTATCCGCCGGGCGCCGACCCGGACCTGGTCGAGGAAGGCGACGGCGACGGACGGGCGCTGCGCGACAGCATCGGCGCCGTGCCGGTGCCGGACACCGACCCGGTGCTGGGCGTCCAGGGGCCGCTGGTCCGGATCTGGCGCGAAGCGAAGGGCGGATAGGCGGGATTGCGTCCCCGGCCCGAGGCCGGATCGCCATGACGGCGCGGCGGTGAACCGCCCTTGCCATCCCCAAACCGTCATTGCGAGGAGCGCAGCGACGAAGCAATCCAGGGGCCACGCCAAACGGCCCTGGATTGCTTCGCTGCGCTCGCAATGACGGTTCGGTTGGAGCCGTCCGCGCAAAACCTCAACCGTCATCGCGAGCCCGGAGGGCGTGGCGATCCAGCCCGGCGCCTGCCGCGCCGGTTAAGGTCACACAATGTTCATTGCGCCGCTCCGCGATTATGTTCATGATACGTTCCATGAAGACGGCACCCCAGGATCTCGACGTCCAGGCCTACTGCCGCAGCCTCGCGCTGCAGCAGATCGAGATGCTGTCCCGCCTGGCCGAGATCGCCATGCAGCTCGCCGAGGCCGAGGGCGCCCGCGCCGTCGCCGCCCAGGCCCGCGCCGTGGCGCCCAGGG
>NZ_NHON01000215.1 GCF_002195995.1 Inquilinus limosus | reverse complement strand
GCCCGCCCCCGCCTTCGCCCATTACGTCGGCGAGCTGGACGAGCTGGAGATCGCCAATGTGGCGCGGCCGGGCCCGGCGATCCTGCTGGCCGCCCGCAGCGCCGCGGCCGACAGCAGGCTGCTGGCCTTCGGCACCGACGAGGAGGGCTCGGGCTTCGACCTCGGCCATTTCAACGCCATCCTCGCCTCGGTCACGGTCGATGGCTGGGCGATCATCGGGATCCTGGGCCTGATGCTGCTGCTGAGCTGGGCGGTGATGCTGGCGAAGGTCGGCTACGTCAACCGGGTCGCCAACGCCAACAAGCGCTTCCTGGTGCCGTTCCGCCGGCTGGTGGCGGATCTCGCCGCGCTCGACCAGGGCGACCCGGACGACGCCACGGCGCCGGCCCGGCTGGCGGGGGGAACCGAGGCCCGGACCTACCGCAACGCCTCGCTGTACCGCCTGTACCATGTCGGCGCCGAGGAGATCAGCCACCGGGCCAAGGCGGCTCGGGGCAAGCCGGGCCGGCTGGTGCTGTCGCCGGAATCGATCGCGGCGATCCGCGCCACGCTGGACGCGACCCTGACCCGGGAGATCCAACGCGCCAACCGGCTGATGGTGGTGCTGACCATCGCCATCTCCGGCGGGCCGTTCCTCGGCCTGCTCGGCACCGTGGTCGGCGTCATGATCACCTTCGCCGCGATCGCCGAGAGCGGCCAGGTCAACATCAACTCGATCGCCCCCGGCATCGCCGGCGCGCTGGTCGCCACCGTCGCCGGCCTCGCCGTCGCGATCCCGGCCCTGTTCGGCTACAACTACCTGGCCAGCCGGATCCGCGACATCACCGCCGACATGCAGGTCTTCGTCGATGAGTTCACGACGAAGATGGCCGAATTCTATGCGCGCTGAGGATCCGTCATGCAGGTCCAGTCGGAAAACAAGCCGTATGACGACATCAACGTCACCCCGATGCTCGACCTCGCCTATGTGCTGCTGCTGATCTTCATCATCATGACGACGGCGGCGGTGCAGGGCATCGAGGTGAACCTGCCGAAGGCCAGCGCCGCCGCCAGCATGTCGCAGCCGCAGATGCGGGCGATCTCGATCGACAACCAGGGACAGGTCTTCCTCGACACCATCCCGGTGTCGATGCCGGAGCTGGAGAGCCGGATCGCCCAGATCAAGGCGACCGTCCCCGACTTCCCGGTGGTGATCAAGGCCGACCAGGCGGTGCAGTACGCCCGGGTGATGGATGTGCTGGACCTGCTGCGCCGCGTCGGCGTGCAGCAGGTCGGCCTGGTCTCGCAACGCCCGGCGACGGGCTGAGCCGGATCGATGGAAGAAGAGCGTCCCAACTGGATCCGACGGATCGCGTGGACGGGCATGGGCCTGGCCATCGTCGCGGCCGTGATCGTGCTTGGCGCGGCCGTGCTGCGCGGCAAGCCGGTGCAGGCGCCGCGCCAGCCGCCGCCGATCCAGATGGTCGAGCTGCCGCCCTTGCGCGCGGTCAGGCAGGCTG
>NZ_NHON01000214.1 GCF_002195995.1 Inquilinus limosus | reverse complement strand
CTGCCCCCCTCCCGCAAGGGGAGGGGGGACTGGAAAGGAGGCCGTGAAACGCTGATGTCCACGCTGGGGCCGGCTCGGGTCGGGAGAACCCCCTCCCCCTATCCCCCTCCCGCGAGGGGAGGGGGGACTCGGAGGAGAGACGTGCGTGACGGGCGGGCGGGTGAAGGGCATCGACGCGGCCGCCCCTGAGCGGGAGAGGCGACGTGAAGACGCTGGATATCCTGCCCTTGCCGCAATGCACTGGCCGACCTCGGTTCGTCCGCGCCAGCCCTGCTTCAGTCCGGGCTAGCTTCTGTAATCCGCATTGATCGAGATATAGCCATGCGTGAGGTCGCAGGTCCAGACCGTGGCCTGGCCGCGGCCGATGCCGATATCGACCGCGATGTCGATCGACCGGGTCTTCATGTGCGCCGCCACCGGCGCCTCGTCATAGCCGTCGACCACCATGCCATCGCGCGCCACCTGGACGCCGCCGATGGCGATGCCGAGCCTGTCGCGGTCCGCCGGCTCGCCCGACTTGCCGACCGCCATGACGATGCGGCCCCAGTTGGCGTCCTCGCCCGCCACCGCGGTCTTCAAGAGCGGCGAATTGGCGATGGCCAGGCCGATGCGCCGGGCCGAGCGGTCGGAGATCGCGCCCGTCACGGCGATGGTGATCAGCTTCTGCGCGCCCTCGCCGTCGCACGCCACCTGGCGGGCCAAATCGGCGGTCAGGTCGTCCAGCGCGCGCTGGAAATCGGCCAGGTCGGCCGCGCCGGCCGGCGCCGGATTGCCGGCCCTGCCGGTGGCGAACAGCATCAGCGTGTCGCTGGTCGAGGTGTCGCCGTCGACCGTGATGGCGTTGAACGACTGGTCGACCGCCGCCGCCAGCGCCTTCTGCAGCAGCGGAGCCGGAATGGCGGCGTCGGTGAAGACGAAGGACAGCATCGTCGCCATGTCCGGCGCGATCATGCCCGAGCCCTTGGCGATGCCGGTGATCGTGATTGTGGTGCCGCCGATGGTGGCGGTGCGGGTGGCGCCCTTGGCGAAGGTGTCGGTGGTGCGGATCGCCTCCGCCGCCGCCGCCCAGTCCTCACCCAGCGCCTTGGCGAGGTCCGGCAAATGGCGGGCGACGCGGTCCTCCGGCAGCGGCTGGCCGATGACGCCGGTGGAGGCGACGAACACCTCCTCCCAGTCGCAGCCGACCTGCTTCGCCGCCGCCACCACCGTGGCCGCCACCGTCTTCACCCCGGCCTGGCCGGTGAAGGCGTTGGCGTTGCCGGCATTGACGACGACGGCCCGGGCCGAGCCCTTCGGCAGCGCCCGGCGGCACCAGTCGACCGGGGCGGAGGGGCAGCGCGAGCGGGTGTAGACGCCCGCCGCGCTGGTGCCGGGGTCGAGGGCGACGAACAGCACATCCGGCGCCCCCGTCTTCTTCAGCCCGCAGGCGGCGGCGGCCAGCCGCACGCCGGCGATCGGCGCGAGGTCCGGCAGCCGCTCGGGCGCGAGCGGCGAACGCGGCAATGCTCCGGCCATGGTCCCCTCCCCCGTCTCTTCCGCCGCTTACTTCTTCGGAGCGGCGGGCGGCTGCTCGCCGGCCGGCGCGGCGGGCAGCCGCC
>NZ_NHON01000213.1 GCF_002195995.1 Inquilinus limosus | reverse complement strand
CTCCCAGGCCCTGATCGGCGAAACCGTCGGCGTCGCCGAGACCCAGTCCGGCGACTGGATCGTCCGCTTCGCAGACGTCGATCTCGGCCTGATCGACCGTAACACTCGAACGCTTCGCCGCTATAGGGCGGCCCGGCCGGGCCGCCCTATAGCACCAGAACAAACCGTGGAAACTGTCAACCATGTCCCCGGTCCATAGTGTCAACCATCTCTCCGGTTGCACACACGAACCCCCTCCCCCTGCCCCCCCTCCCGCAAGGGGAGGGGGGACTCAAAAGGGAACGGCTTCAGCTGTTCTGAAACAGTCTCGCCAGGCGGGAGAGGCAACGCGAAGACGCCGGCGGCGCACGGCCATCAAGCGATGGCCGCGGATGCGGTTTCGCTTGACTTTATGTTCCCTTTTTGTTCTAATCCAGACATGGTCGATGGCGCCATCACAGCCGGGACTCCCGCCGCCGCTTCGCCGGCCACGGACGAGGCTGCCGAGGACGCCGCGATGCTGTCCCGCATGGCCCGTCTCGCCGAGGAGCTCGCCTCGGGGTTCCAGGCCCGGGGCGTCGCCGCCCTTGCGGCCGGCGATCTCGATCGTGCCGGGACGGCCGAGACCCGCTTCAGCAGCCTCTTTCTCGGCATCCGCCGCGCCGTCGCCCTCAGGGCCAGGCTGCGCCAGCAGCGTGAGGAGGCGCAGCGCAGGGCCGCAAGCCACAACGACCGGCTTCGGGACGAGAAGGACGGCCGGCGCCACGCCGTCGCCCAAGGCATCTCCCGCGCCATCGCCGCCGGGAAGCCCGAAGCCCGCGAGCGGCTGACCACCGGGCTGTGGGAAAGGCTGACCGGGAATGAGCGCATCGACGCCGACCTGGCCGACACCGCCCTGCCGATCGAGACCCTGATCCTGCGCCTCGGCCGCGACATCGGCCTGTCCCGCCGCGCCCTCGCCGCCGGCCTGGACACGGCCGATCCGGCCGCCGCCGGCCCGAAGGCATCGGCCCCCGCTGTCGTGCCGGCCGGCTACAACGCCGACGGATGGTGGACCCCGGACGACCCCGTCACCGAGTCCGCATCCTATTGCAGCATCGCCGCCGCCGATCTCGGCCTCCCGGGGGACGAATTCTACGAGGCCAGGGTCGACACGGGCGAAGTCTTCGATGACGACGACAACGTCATCATGCGGCTGCCCGTGCCCGACGAGCCCTGGCGGGCCGGGGCCGAGGACGCCCTCCGAAGATCGGCCAGGGACATGACGGCCGAACGCGCCGTGCCGCGCGGACCCGATCCGCCGGCCCCGCCGGCCCCGCCGGCCCCGCCGGTCTCGACCGCGCCGCCCGAGACCGATGACGAACGCCGGCACCGCGAGCGCGAGGCCGAAGCCCGGGGCTTCGGGCTGACGCTGCCCTCATAGGCCGGGTTCGCGGCCCGCGAACCCGTGCGGCCGCGGCATTCGCACGCCTTCGAACGGGGCGCGCGTGAACGAGGCAGGCTGCCTGCATCCACGGCCCTGGCGCCAGGCCGCCCTATCCCAGCGCCGGCAGCAGTTCGGCATAGCTCGGCGCCAGGCGACGCAGCAGGGCGGCGGCCGCGGCGTCGTCGCCGGTGCCGAACACCATGTTCACGGCGCAGTTCTGGCCGCGCGGCTCGAGCGTGTTGAGCTCCAGGCTGACGCCGTTCGGCGCCGTCCCGGCAGCCAGGGCCGGCGCGGCGGAAAGGGC
>NZ_NHON01000212.1 GCF_002195995.1 Inquilinus limosus | reverse complement strand
ACGGTCCAGCGCCGCGGTGACGCGCTGGACCGTGGCCCCGGCGCCGAGCGGCGGCGGCGCCGCCTGGGTCGGCCCGGCGCGCTGGGAGCTGGCCCTGACCCACAGCCGCGGCGGCCGGCCCGGCCGCTGGATCGTGGAGACCGAGGATGGGACGGATCGTCTCGCTGTGGTTGCCGAACTGGCCGATCACGCGACTGAGATTGACCACCCCGCTCGACGCCTGGCCGGCTGAGCCGGTCGCGATCGTCGAGACCGTGGAGCAGCGGCGCCAGGTGGTGGCGGTGGATGACCGCGGCTGGGCCGCCGGCATCCGGCCGGGGCAGAAGGCGACCGATGCCCGCGCCATCCTGCCCACGCTGGCGCTGGTCCCGGCCGATCCCGCCGCCGACGCCCGGGCGCTGGCCCGGCTGGTGGGCTGGGCCGGCCGCTACAGCCCCGCCGTCGCCCCCTGCCCGCCCGACGGGCTGTGGCTCGACATCACCGGCTGCGCCCATCTGTGGGGCGGCGAGGACGGGCTGGCGGCCGACCTGGCCGGCCGGCTGGAGCGGCGCGGCCTGCCCGCCCGCATCGCCGTCGCCGGCAGCTTCGGCGCCGCCTGGGCGCTGTCGCATCACGACAAGGCCAACCCGCGGATCCTGCCCGACGGCGCCGAGCGCGCGGCCCTGGCGCCGCTGCCGATGGCGGCGCTGCGGCTGGACGAGGGGGAGGTGGCGGCGCTGCAGCGGATCGGCCTGACCCGGATCGGCGAGCTCCTGGCGGCGCCGCGCCCCGGCCTGGGCCGCCGCTTCGGCGCCGGGCCGCTGCTGCGGCTGGACCAGGCGCTGGGCCGGGCGGAGGAGACGGTCGGCTTCCGCCGGCCGGCGACGCCCTGGTTCGCCCGCCTGGCCTTCGCCGAGCCGATCGGCACGCCGGAGGATCTGCAGCGCGTCCTCGCCGCCCTGGCCGGCGAGCTCTGCGGCCGGCTGGAGGCGCGGATGATGGGCGCGGCCCAGTTCACCGCCGCCTTCCACCGGGTCGACGGCCGCTGCCAGACCATCGCCGTCCGCACGGCGCTCCCGGTGCGCGACCCGGCACGGGTCGGGCGCCTGCTGGCCGACCGGCTGGACCGGGTCGACCCCGGCTTCGGCGTCGAGGTCGCGACCCTGCGCGCCGACCGGGTGGCGCCGGTCTCGGGCCGCCAGCCCGGGCTGAGCACGCTGGAGGGCGAGGGCGCCGGGATCGCGGATCTGGCGGGCTTCGTCGACATCGTCGGCAACCGCATCGGCTTCGACCGGATCTGGCGCCCGGCGGCGGTGGAGAGCCACCTGCCGGAGCGCTGCGTCGCCCCCCGGCCGCCGCTGGCGCCGGATCCCGCGAAACCCTGGCCGGCCGGCTGGGTGCGGCCCCTGCGCCTGCTGCGCCGGCCGGAGCCGATCAAGGCGATCGCCCAGGTGCCGGACGACCCGCCGACCAGCTTCCAATGGGCCGGCGAGACCCACCGGGTCCGCCGGGCCGACGGGCCGGAGCGCATCGCCTATGAATGGTGGCGCCAGGCCCGGCCGCAGGACCGGGCCGAACCCGACATGATCCGCGACTATTACCGGGTGGAGGACGAGAGCGGGCGCCGTTTCTGGGTCTACCGCGCCGGCCCCTACCGGCCGGACCGGCCGCCGCGCTGGTTCCTGCACGGGATGTTCGACTGATGCCCGGGCCGGTGTTGCGGGTTCTGCACTATTCCAGTCCCCCCTCCCCTTGCGGGAGGGGGATAGGGGGAGGGGSTTGCCGAAGCCCCGAGCCGGCACTTCGAGATCGTCTGCTCCGGTCTTTGCGGAGCATTGTCTCCTCATCGTCATTGCGAGCGCAGCGAATCCATCCAGGGGCCCCACGCACCGGCCCCTGGATTGCGTTGTCGGCTTCGCCTCCTCGCAATGACCATGAGGAGACAAAGCTCCGCAAAGACCGGAGCAGACGATCTCGAAGTGACGGCTCGGGGCTTCGGCAAGCCCCACCCCC
>NZ_NHON01000211.1 GCF_002195995.1 Inquilinus limosus | reverse complement strand
CCCTCCCCCTAACCCCCTCCCGCGAGGGGAGGGGGGACTCGATAGGCTAAGCCGCGGCGTCGCTGCGTTCGAACTCGGCCAGCTCGGCGGTCAGGCTGGCCAGCTCCTGGCCGCCGGCCATCATCTCCAGCACCTGCTCGCGGCTGATTTCGCTCTTCGGATAGGTGCCCAGGCAGCGGCCGCGGTTCAGCAAGGTGAAGGTGTCGGCCACCGGATAGGCGTGGTGGACGTTGTGGGTGATGAAGATCACCCCCAGGCCCCGCGCCCGCGCCTGCACGATGTAGCGCAGCACCACCGAGGCCTGCTTGACGCCCAGCGCCGAGGTCGGCTCGTCCAGGATCAGCACCTTGGCGCCGAAATGCACGGCGCGGGCGATGGCGACGCATTGCCGCTCGCCGCCCGAGAGCGTCCCGACCGCCTGGCCGGGGTCGCGCACATCGATGCCGATCTGGCGCATCGCGTCGCGGGCCACGGCATTGGCCTTGTCCATGTCGATGCGCCGGGTCGGGCCCCAGCCCAAAGTCGGCTCGCGGCCCATGAAGAAGTTCCGGGTGATGCTCATCAGCGGCACCATCGCCAGGTCCTGGTAGACCGTGGCGATGCCGTGGTCGAGCGCGTCGCGCGGCGAGGTGAAGCGCACCTCGCGGCCCTCGACCCGCATCCGGCCCTCGCTGGGCTGGTGCACGCCGGCCAGGGTCTTGATCAGCGTCGACTTGCCGGCGCCGTTGTCGCCCAGCAGCGCCAGCACCTCGCCGGGGCGGACCGAGATGGTGATGTCCTTCAGCGCCACCACCGACCCGAAATACTTGCAGACGCCCTGCAGCTCGACCAGGGGAGTGGACTCTGCGTTCACGACCGGCCTCCCGTCACCTTACGGCGGATGTAGTTGTTCACGATCACGGCCAGCAGCAGCATCACCCCGAGGAAGACCTTGAACCAGTCGGTGTTCACGCCGGAGTAGAAGATGCCCATCTGCACCACGCCGAAGATCAGCGCGCCGAAGGCGGCGCCGATCACCGAGCCGTAGCCGCCGGTCAGCAGCGTGCCGCCGATCACCACGGCGATGATGGCCTCGAACTCCTTCAGCAGGCCGCGGTCGGCGGCGGCGGAGCCGAACTCCATCACCTGGCAGGCGGCGAAGACGGTGGCGCAGAAGGCGGTGCCCATGAACAGCAGGATCTTCACCCGGCCGACCGGCACGCCCATGTTGCGGGCCGCCGTGTTGTCGCCGCCGACGGCGAAGATCCAGTTGCCGAAGCGGGTGCGCAGCAGGATCCAGGCGCCGACCGCGGTCAGCGCCAGCCACCACACCACCAGCACCGGCAGGCCGGGGACGATCGGGCTGCCGTCCTTGAAGGTGTCGATCAGGCCGACGCCGCCGGCCCAGCGGTACAGGCCGTCCAGCACCGTGCCGGTGAAGAGGGGGGCCAGCCAGTCGGTCGCCGCCGGGTCCTTGATGCCGCCGACGATGGTGCGGTTGGTGAACAGGATCGACAGCGCGATGGTCATGCCGCGCAGGATGAACAGGAAGGCCAGGCTGACGATGAAGCTGGGCAGGCCGGTGCGGACCACCAGCCAGCCGTTCAGCGCGCCGATCGCCAGGGCGCCGGCGAAGGCGAAGACCAGCGACAGCCAGACCGGCCAGCCGAAGAACACGGTCGGGATCGCGATCATCATGCCGGCGAAGCCGATCATCGACCCGATCGACAGGTCGAACTCTCCGGCCACCATCAGCAGGCTGGCGCCGACCGCGAGGATGCCGAGCTGGGCCGACACCACCAGCCAGTTCGAGATGCCGTCGGCGCTGAACATGCCGGAGCCGCCGGCGGTGAGGCCGAAGAAGACGAAGACCAGAACGGTGCCGGCCATGGCGCCGAGCTCGGGGCGGGAGAGCAGGCGCGAGGCGAGGGAGACGGTGCGCAGCCGCTCGTCGCCCGCGGGGCGGGGAGCGGGAGGCCGTCCCTGCGGCATCCTGGTGTCGGTCTGGACGGTGGTCATGGCGTCTTCCGGGCTTGGGGGCGGGAAGAGGGGAGGCGGCTTGAGGGAGCCGTGGCGTTCGCTCGATCGAGTCCCCCCTCCCCCTGCGGTCCCCCTGCGG
>NZ_NHON01000210.1 GCF_002195995.1 Inquilinus limosus | reverse complement strand
GGCCACGACCCGGTGCCGGAGCCGGCGCTGACCGAGCTGGACTGGGGCGCCTGGGAAGGGCTGCGCCTGTCCGACAAGAGCCGGATCGACCCGGCCGAGCTGGCCCGGCGCGAGGCGCTGGGCCGGGATTTCCGGGCCCCCGGCGGCGAGTCCTACCGCGAGCTGCAGGCCCGGCTGGCGCCGCTGCTGCTGCGGCTGGCCGCCGCGGGGCGCGACACCGTCGCGGTCTGTCATCGGGGCGTCATCCTGGCGCTCTATGCCTGCGCCGCCGCGATCCTCGACCTCACCCTGGCGCAGGTCGCCGCCGGGCAGGCGCCGGCATGACCCGCCTGCTGGTCCTGCGCCACGCGCCGACCGAATGGAACGCGGCCCGCCGCATCCAGGGCCGGGCCGACATCCCGTTGTCGGAGGCCGGGCGCGCCGCGGCTGCCCGGTGGCGCCTGCCGGACTGGACCGCCGGCTGGCCGGTGCTGGCCAGCCCGCTGTCCCGCGCCATCGAAACGGCGCGCCTGCTGGGCCACGACCCGGTGCCGGAGCCGGCGCTGACCGAGCTGGACTGGGGCGCCTGGGAAGGGCTGCGCCTGTCCGACAAGAGCCCGGGATTTCCGGGCCCCCGGCGGCGAGTCCTACCGCGAGCTGCAGGCCCGGCTGGCGCCGCTGCTGCTGCGGCTGGCCGCCGCGGGGCGCGACACCGTCGCGGTCTGTCATCGGGGCGTCATCCTGGCGCTCTATGCCTGCGCCGCCGATTGGACCATGATCGGCGATGCGCCGGACGGGCTGCAGTGGGGCTGCGCACACCTGTTCCGGCTGAACTCCACGGGGGCGCCGGTGATCGAGCGGCTGAACATTTCTTTGGCAGCATGAAGGTTCTGTTCCACGTTCAGCATCTGCTCGGCATCGGCCATGTCCGCCGGGCCGCGGCGATCGCCCGGGCGCTGGGCGAGGCCGGCTTCGCCGTGACCGTGGCCCAGGGCGGCTTCGACGTGCCCGGCACCGACTGGGGCGGCGCCGAGGTGGTGGCGCTGCCGCCGGTGCGCTCGGCCGACACCGGCTTCCGCACCCTGCTGGACGCCGATGACAGGCCGATCGACAACGGCTGGAAGAAGCGCCGCGCCGCCGACCTGCTGGCGCTGCTGGCGCGCGTGAAGCCCGACATCCTGCTGGTCGAGACCTTCCCCTTCGGCCGCCGTGCCTTCGCCTTCGAGCTGGTGCCGATGCTGGAGATCGCCCGCCGCGCCGGCCCGCGGCCGCTGATCGCCTGCTCGGTCCGCGACATCCTGGTGGACAAGAAGGACCCGGCCAAGGTCGAGGCCATGGCCGACACCGCGCTGGCCTTCTTCGACCTGGTGCTGGTGCATGGCGACCCGGCCGTGATCCCGTTCGAGGCCAGCTTCCCGCCCGCCGCGCGGGTGGCGCATCTCATCCGCTACACCGGCTACGTCGGCGCGCCGTCGACCCGGGAGGCGCCGCCCGGCGACGGCGTCGGCGAGGTCGTCGTCTCGGTCGGCGGCGGCGCGGTCGGGGCCGAGCTGCTGCGCACGGCCCTGGCCGCCCGCGCCCTGTCCGGCCAGAGCGACGCGCGCTGGCGGCTGCTGGCCGGGCCGGACCTGCCCGCCGGCACCGTGGCGGAGCTGACGGCGGCGGCGTCGGACGGAGTGATCGTCGAGCCGGCGCGGCCGGATTTCCCGAGCCTGCTGGCGCGCTGCCGCCTGTCGGTCAGCCAGGCCGGCTACAACACGGTGATGGATGTGATGCGGGCCGGCTGCCGCGCCGTGTTCGTGCCCTTCGCCGCCGCCGGCGAGACCGAGCAGACCCGGCGGGCGGAGCTTTTGGCTGCCCGCGGCCATTGTCTCGTGGTGCCGGAGGCTGGGCTGACGCCGGAGCGGCTGGCCCGGGCGGTGGACGACGCCATGGCCGCGCCCCCGCCGCCGCGCGCGGCGCTGGCCCTGGACGGCGCCCGGGCCGCGGCCACCCTGCTGCGCGACGCCGCCGAGAAACGGAGCGCCGCGTGAGGAGGATCAGCGAGGAATTGGAGGAGGCAGGGCTTGCCGCGCGGCCGCGGGCTGCGGCTATAGTGCCCCTTTCGTCCGGACCGTCCCGCCCCATGCCCGTGCCCGC
>NZ_NHON01000209.1 GCF_002195995.1 Inquilinus limosus | reverse complement strand
GGCATGGCCGGTCACCACCAACCGCGGCGCCGGCCCCTTGGCGCGCCGCCGCGCATCCTCGACCACCGCCGCGGCGATGGCGGCGGTGCCGTCCGGCGCCAGCCCGGCCTTGCCGGGCAGGAAGAAGACATAACGGATGTCGGCCGACAGCGCCCGGTCCACGGGCACCGAATCGGGCAGGTCGATCTTGTCGCGCGACGGCACGCACCCCGCCGCCAGCCCCCCCAGGGCCACCACCGCCAGCACTGCAACGATCCGCATCGTCCCCGTCGCCCCGTCCTCGATCCCGCGCGCAGCATAGGGCGGCACGATGGCGACGGCGAGGCGGCATGGCCGCATGCTGCGGATGTCGTCATCCCGAGGTTGGCCGCGGCGGAGGGAGGTGGCTACCATGCCGCCGGTCGAAGCAGCGCCAAGAGGATCATGCGCATCGCCATCATCGGGGCCGGGTTCACCGGCTGCCTGCTCGCGGTCCAGCTCCTGCGCCGCTCGGCCGGGGCGGCGAAGGTCGTGCTGATCGAGCGGGGCGGCCCGCCCGGCCGCGGCATGGCCTATGGCACGCCGCATCCGGCGCATCTGCTGAACGTCCGCACCGCGAACATGAGCGCGTTCCCGGACGAGCCGGAGGACTTCCTGCGCTGGGCCCGGGCCCATGGCGGCGAGGAGCCGTACCTGCCGCGCCGCTTCTACGGCGACTATATCGGCGAGACGCTGGCAGCGGCGGGCCGTGACTTCCCCGGCGGCCTGACCATGCTGGCCGACGGCGCCGTCGGGCTGGACCGGGATGCCGAGGGCGTGACGGTGCGCCTGGCGTCCGGCCGGACCGAGCGGGCCGACATCGCGGCGCTGTGCACCGGCAACGCGCCGCCCTCCTCGCCGGTGGCGCTGCCGGTGGCGCCGGGGCGGATCCTGGTGGGGCCCGAGGATGCGTGCCTGCCCTCGATCCTGCCGGACGAGACGGTGCTGATCCTGGGCACCGGCCTGACCATGATCGACATCGCCGCCGGGCTGGCGGCGCAGGAGCATCGCGGCCGCGTCCTGGCGCTGTCGCGGCGCGGGCTGCTGCCGCGGCCGCATCGCGACATCGCCAGCAAGCCGGCGGCGCTGGACCCGGCGGAGTTCGTCGGCCTGCCCGTGCTGGCGGTGCTGCGCCGGATCCGCGCTTTGTGCCGCGAGGCGGAGGCGGCGGGCGGCGACTGGCGGGCGGTGATCGACGGGCTGCGGCCCTTCACCCAGAAGCTGTGGCAGGCCTGGGACGAGACCCAGGCCGGGCGCTTCCTGCGCCATCTGCGGCCGTGGTGGGACGTGCACCGGCACCGGGTGGCGCCGGCCATCGCCGACCGGGTCGGGGCGATGATCGCGTCCGGCCAGCTGCAGGTGCTGGCCGGGCGGCTGCGCACGGTGGCGGCGGTGGAGGACGGGCTGTCGGTGGCGCTGCGCCGCCGCGGGGCGGCGCAGGACGAGACCCGGTCGATCTGCCGCCTGGTCCTGGCCAGCGGGCCGGAGACCGACCCGGCCCGGACCGACGACCCGCTGCTGCGGTCGCTGCTGGCCGGCGGCGCAATTCGGCCGGACCGGCTGCGCCTGGGCCTCGACGTCGATGCCGATGGCCGGCTGATCGGCCATGACGGCCAGCCCTCGCCCCGACTCTACGCGCTGGGGCCGCCGACCCGCGGCGCCTTCTGGGAGATCACGGCGGTGCCGGACATCCGCAAGCAATGCGCCGAGGTGGCCGAGGCGATGCTGCGGAGCGAGACCATCCCGCCCCCCGCCAGGCCCGGCTTCGACCCGGGGATCTGAGGCCGGCAAAGCCGATGATCAATCGTCATTGCGAGCGCAGCGAAGACATCGGCCGGCAACGCCCCCTCACCCTCCCGTCGCCGACGCGACGGGCCACTCCCTCTCCCCGAGGAGAGGGAAAAAGCGCTCCATTACCTCTCCCCAGGGGAGAGGTCGAAATCGCACAGCGATTTCGGGTGAGGGGGTGGCTCCGGCCCATCCGGCCCGGCCGGTCACCCGGTGTCGGGCTTGTCGGCCCAGTCGAGGCAGGGGAAGGGTTCGAGGCCGAGGGAGAGGCAGAGGCGTTCGGCGACGCGCATCGGCGGCTCGGCGTCGAGCAGGGCCGGGATGTCGGGCTCCCGCAGCCGGGCC
>NZ_NHON01000208.1 GCF_002195995.1 Inquilinus limosus | reverse complement strand
GCGTCATCGGTGCGGGACAGATGGGCAGCGGCATCGCCCAGGTCGGCGCCCAGAGCGGCTTCACCATCCGGCTGATGGACGTCGATGCGAAGGCGTTGGAGCGGGCGCGGCCCCGGCCTCCTCCACGCCCTCATCCTCGGAATTCTGGATCGGCCGCGACTGCGCCACCACCTTCGGCCGCACCACCGGCTGCTCCGGCGACGGGTCGACCGGCGCGGCCTGGGCGGCATCGATCGAGGCGTTCAGCGCCCAGCGCTGGGCCCCGATCCGGCATCCCACCGCCTGGCCCTCCTGCCCGCCCCGGCCGATGCGGAAGATGCGGCAGACGCGCGGCGAGGTCTGGGTCTTGATCACGGTGACGGACAGGCCGGAGGGCAGGCGCTTCGACGCGTTGGTGCGCTCGGTCTCGAGGATGCGCTGCAGCGCCCGCATGTCGTCGGCCGACAGGCTGCCGAGGTCGACCGCCGCCGCAGCCGGCCCGGCCAGGGCCAGCAGCAGCAGCGCCGCCCCGCCCGCCGTCGCGATCCGACTGATCCCCACCTGCCGCACGCGCCACTCCTCGCAACCCCGCTCCGGCGGCCCGGGTTGCCCCGGCCGCGGTGGCGCCAAGGTAAGCCTTCCGGCCGCCGGTTGCACGCCTTGCGTGCCCGCCCGGGCCGGGCGGCGAAGGATCGCGGTTTCGCCGGGACACGACTTGCTCTAGAGGGAATGCATGAGCCTGCTCGACCGACTCCGCGCCTGCACCGCCCATGATTCCGCCCGGCTGCGCCCCTGGCGGATCGGCGATACCGTCGCCGGCTGGGTGGCCCCGCCCGTGGCCGATCTGCTCGACCGCCGGCCCGGCCCGCTGCGGCCGGAGGGGCGCGGCTGGCGGCTGGACGAGCGGCTGGACGGGCCGGAGGCGCGGGCCGCGGCGCTGGAGGAGATCACCGACCGGCTGATCGAGGCCGGGCTGGTGCGCAAGCGGCGCGACGAGCGCTATCCGATGGTCTCCGAATGGGGCGCGCCGCTGCTGGCGACGGTCGACCGCGGCGCCGCGGTGGCGCTGGGCATCAAGTCCTTCGGCATCCATCTCAACGGCGTGGTCGAGGCGGCGGACGGCCCGCTGCTGTGGGTCGCCAAGCGCGCGGCGGACCGGGCGCTGGCGCCCGGCAAGCTCGACAACCTCGTCGCCGGCGGCCAGCCAGCCGGCCTCTCCCTGGCCGAGAACCTGGTCAAGGAATGCGCCGAGGAGGCCGCGATCCCGGCGGAGCTGGCGCGGCGGGCAGTGCCGGCCGGCGCCATCACCTACATGATGGACACGGCCGAGGGGCTGCGCCGCGACACGCTGTTCGTCTACGACCTGGCGCTGGCCCCGGACTTCACGCCGCGCAACACCGACGGCGAGGTCGAGAGCTTCGCGCGCCGGCCGCTGGCGGCGGTGCTGGAGCAGCTGCGCGACACCGAGGATTTCAAGTTCAACGTCGCGCTGGTGATCATCGACCTGGCCATCCGGCGCGGCATCGTCGGGCCGGAGGAGCCGGATTATCTGGCGCTGTGCCGCGGCTTGCGCGAGCCTACCGATCCGCCGTCCCATCCCCGCGCCGGCTGACAGGAACAAATGCCGGCGCGTGGCGTTCAACAGCCGTCGTCGCCCTTGGAGATCCCATGCGAATCCTGCCGTTCGCCCTCGCCCTCGGACTGGCCCTTCCGGTCGCCGCCTGCGGCGGCAGCAGCCACACGCCGCCGCCCGGCACCGCCGGCGCGACGACGGGGCAGGAGCTGATCGACCTGGACAATGCCTACCGCCAGGGCGCGATCACCCAGGACGAGTACGAAGAGCAGCGCGAGAAGATCCTGGACAAGTGAGGGTCGCCCCTCGCCTTCCCTGTCATTGCCGGGCTTGACCCACGGCTGTCCGGTTAAGCTTTTGGGGTTGTGGATAGAGTCCCTGATCTCAACTTTTATTGTCATTGCCGGGCTTGACCCGGCAATCCAGGGGCCACCAAAAGCCGCTCTGGCCGCCCCTGKATCCTCGGGTCAAGCCCACGGCTGTCCGGTTTAGTTTCAGGCCCATTGGAGCATCAATTGGTCTGGATTGGAGAGAGGGATAGGGTCGGGCAGGAGCAGGCGGTCGATGCGCCTGCGCTGCATGAGGTTGGCGCGGACCAGGCGAGCGAAGGCGAGCGGTGA
>NZ_NHON01000207.1 GCF_002195995.1 Inquilinus limosus | reverse complement strand
CCACGCAGGTCTCCATCCACGGCATCGGCAAGCCCTCCCTTGCCGTCCAGGAAACCTGTCAACCATCTCTCCGGTCCAATCTGTCCAGACTCTCGCCGGTTCGGACCGCGCGCAGACCCCTCCCCCTGCCCCCTCCCCGCAAGGGGAGGGGGGACTATAAAAATTGGATCTCAACTGTTCTGAAAAGGCTTCGCTCGCGGGAGAGGTCGGGCGTCCGCAGGACGACCGGGTGAGGGCAGATCCCGGCCTCGACGCCCTCCCCTCACCCGGAGGCGCAAGCGCCTCCGGCCTCTCCCGTGATCCCCGGGTCAGGCCCGGGGAGGAGAGGCAAAACCATTCGAACCTTTGTGATCACAGACGTGTCGCGACCGCAGACGCGCTCAGCTGCTGTCAGGCTTCGGCGGGCTGGAGGGCAGATGGTTGTCGCCGGGCTCCTCCGGCGGGTCGGGCCAGGCCTCCCCGGCCCCGGGGCGCGCATCGGCGCAGCCGGCGCCCGCGCCGGACAGTCCGGAATTGTCATTGGCGCCATCATCCAGGCCCGGCGGCAGCGGGATCGAGGGCGGCGGGCGG
Organism: Inquilinus limosus; assembly: GCF_002195995.1. Classification (GTDB taxonomy): domain Bacteria; phylum Pseudomonadota; class Alphaproteobacteria; order DSM-16000; family Inquilinaceae; genus Inquilinus; species Inquilinus limosus_C. The sequence continues at coordinate 1,612 of NZ_NHON01000207.1, read as the reverse complement.
CCGATCTTGCGGCAGACCTCGCGCAGGAACTCCTCCGGCGACAGCAGGTCGAGTTGCGCGTCGAGGACCTCGTCCTCGTCCAGCCGCTCCCGCACCGCCGAGCGCACATAGTCGGCGTCCCAGTCCTTGTCGGGCGCCGCCACCGCCTGGACGGCAGCCTCGGCCACCTCTTCCCGGAGCTTGCGGCGGCGCGCCTGCTCGCCCGATGCCTTGCGCTCGTCCCGGCGCATCGCATAGCCGGCGCGGATCCGCTCGGTCATGGCGAGCGACAGCCGCACGGAGCGGGACAGCCGCGACTGCTTCAGGTCGAAATCGGGCGCGTCCGGCCCCGCCGGGGTCTGCTGCAGCTGCTGGGTCGCGGTCATGCGCTTGGTGCGCATGTCGATCGAGACCAGCTCGCGCAGCGTGTCCAGCGCCCATCCCGTCCAGTGCAGGTCGGGATCGGCCGGCCGGATCTCGCGGGACTCGGAGGACGCCTCATGCATGGAACATATCATGAACGAGACGCCGGGCCGACGCAATCAAACATTTCGTGTCCGCGGGCGGGCCGGCCGATCGCGGCCCGAGGCCGGACTGGCGGCCGGGGCCCGCCGGGGCCGTCAGCTCTCCACCGGCTTCGGCTGCACCACGATGTCGACTGAGAGGGCCTTGGCCTTGCCGTCGCGCAGCACCTGGACCGGGACGGTGGCGCCGGACGCGGTCTCCGCCACCAGCCGCGGCAGGTCCTTCGACTGCGCCACCGGCTTGCCGCCGAACGACACGATCACGTCGCCCTGGCGCAGGCCGGCCTTCAGCGCCGGGCTGTTCCTCTGCACCTCGGCGACGAGGGCGCCGCGGGCCGAGTCGAGGCCGGCGGCCTCGGCCAGCTCCGGCGTCACCGCCTGGATCTGCACGCCGAGCCAGCCGCGCCGGACGCTGCCATGCTCGCGCAGCTGGGCGATCACCGACTTGGCGAGGTTGGACGGGATGGCGAAGCCGATGCCGACCGACCCGCCCGAGGGCGAGTAGATCTCGCTGTTGATGCCGATGACCTTGCCCGCGGCGTCGAAGCTGGGGCCGCCGGAATTGCCGGGGTTGATCGCCGCGTCGATCTGCAGGAAGTCCTCCAGCGGGTTGGAGTTGATGTCGCGGGCGCGGGCCGAGACGATGCCGGCGGTGACGGTGCCGCCGAGGCCGTAGGGGTTGCCGACCGCCATCACCCAGTCGCCGACCTGGGCGGCGTCGCTGTCGCCCCATTCCACCGCGGTCAGGGGCTTGCCGGCCTTGACCTTGATCAAGGCGAGGTCGGTCTTCGGGTCGGTGCCGACCACCTTGGCCGGCAGCACGGTGCCGTCGTTCAGGGTGACGGTGATCGCGTCGGCGTCCTTCACCACATGGTTGTTGGTGACGATGTAGCCGGCCGGATCGATGATGAAGCCGGAGCCGGCGCCGTGGATCGCCTGGCCGCCGCGCCGGCCGGGGCCGGGGCCGCCGAGCGGTCCGCCGTCGCGGTCGGCGACCTGGGCCGGCCCCTCATGGCCGGTGATGGCGACATTGACGACGCCCGGCATCACCTGGTGCACCAGCCCGGCGAAGGAGCCGGAGGCGGCGGTGACGAGCGGGTGACGAGCGG
>NZ_NHON01000206.1 GCF_002195995.1 Inquilinus limosus | reverse complement strand
GGCTGTTCCCGTCGATCCTGGGGCATGAGGGCGCGGGCGTGGTGGTCGATGTGGGGCTGGGGGTGACCAGCCTGCAGAAGGGCGACCATGTGATCCCCTTGTACACGCCGGAATGCCGGCAATGCCCGTCCTGCCTGTCGCGCAAGACCAACCTGTGCACGGCGATCCGGTCGACCCAGGGGCAGGGGCTGATGCCGGACGGCACCAGCCGGTTCTCGATCGGCAAGGAGAAGATCTTCCACTACATGGGCTGCTCGACCTTCTCGAACTTCACGGTGCTGCCGGAGATCGCGCTGGCGAAGGTCAACCCGGACGCGCCCTTCGACAAGATCTGCTACATCGGCTGCGGCGTGACCACCGGTATCGGCGCCGTGATCAACACGGCGAAGGTGGAGGAGGGGGCGACCGCGATCGTGTTCGGGCTCGGCGGCATTGGCCTCAACGTGATCCAGGGTCTGCGGCTGGCCGGGGCCGACATGATCATCGGCGTCGACCTGAACAACTCGAAGAAGGAATGGGGCGAGCGCTTCGGCATGACCCATTTCGTCAACCCGAGCGAGGTCGAGGGCGACCTGGTGCCGTATCTGGTGAACCTGACCAAGCGCGGCGCGGACCAGATCGGCGGGGCCGACTACACCTTCGACTGCACCGGCAACACCAAGGTGATGCGGGCGGCGCTGGAGGCCTCGCATCGCGGCTGGGGCCAGAGCATCGTGATCGGCGTGGCGGGTGCGGGGCAGGAGATCTCGACCCGGCCGTTCCAGCTGGTGACGGGGCGGGTGTGGAAGGGCACGGCCTTCGGCGGGGCGCGCGGGCGCACCGACGTGCCGAAGATCGTGGACTGGTACATGTCGGGCAAGATCGAGATCGACCCGATGATCACGCACAAGCTGCCCCTGGAGCGGATCAACGAGGGCTTCGACCTGATGCATGAGGGCAAGTCGATCCGCACGGTCGTGGAGTTCTGATGTCGGGCGAGATCACCACCCGGAGCAAGCACCGGGCCTTCGCGGGCGAGGTCGGGTTCTACAGCCACGCCTCGTCCGAGATCGGCGGCGAGATGCGCTTCGCGGTCTATGTGCCGCCGCAGGCCGCCGAGCGCCCGGTGCCGGTGGNTTCGACTGATGCATGAGGGCAAGTCGATCCGCACGGTCGTGGAGTTCTGATGTCGGGCGAGATCACCACCCGGAGCAAGCACCGGGCCTTCGCGGGCGAGGTCGGGTTCTACAGCCACGCCTCGTCCGAGATCGGCGGCGAGATGCGGTTCGCGGTCTATGTGCCGCCGCAGGCCGCCGAGCGTCCGGTGCCGGTGCTGACCTACCTCGCCGGTCTGACCTGCACCGAGGAGACCTTCATCATCAAGGCGGGCGCCCTGCAGCATGCGGCGGAGTTCGGGCTGATGCTGGTGGCGCCGGACACCTCTCCGCGCGACCGGCGCCACCCGGGCGACGATGAGAGCTGGGATTTCGGGCTCGGGGCCGGGTTCTACCTGGACGCGACGCAAGAGCCCTGGCGCGACGGCTACCGGATGCACGCCTATGTGACCAAGGAGCTGCCGGAGGTGATCGGCCGGCACTTCCCGGCACGGCGCAGCGCGATGGGGATCTTCGGGCACTCGATGGGCGGGCACGGGGCGCTGGTGGCGGCGCTGCGCAACCCCGGCCTGTACCGCTCGGTGTCGGCCTTCGCGCCGATCTCGGCGCCGTCGCAATGCCCCTGGGGGCAGAAGGCGTTCTCGCGCTATCTCGGCCCCGACCAGACCCAATGGGCGCAATGGGACGCGACGGCACTGGTGCAGGGCGGGGCGCGCTGCCCCGACCTGCTGATCGACCAGGGCGAGGCGGACCAGTTCCTGGAGCGCGAGCTGCATCCGCATCTGCTGGAGGCGGCGTGCAAAGCGGCCGGGCAGCCGCTGACCCTGCGGCGCCATGCCGGCTACGACCATGGCTACTACTTCATCTCCACCTTCATCGCCGACCACATCCGCCATCATGCCGGCGTGCTGAACCGATAGTGGGTGTGGGGGCGGTTCCCCCCTTCCTGTCATTGCCGGGCTTGACCCACGGGTGTCCGGTTGAGGTTTCATGGTCACAGAAGGACGATTTGCCTTGGGTCTGAGCGTGGTGTGGGCTTTGCTCCGCTCAGGCGATCGATGGATCGTCGGTGCATGAGGTTGAGACGGACGAGAA
>NZ_NHON01000205.1 GCF_002195995.1 Inquilinus limosus | reverse complement strand
GGCTTGGCCGGCTGGCTCGGCGCCGGCGGGTGCGGCCGGTTCGGGTCGGCGGCGGCCAGCGGCAGATGGCTTCCCAGCCCGGGAGTGCCCGGGACGCGGGCCTGGGCCGGGTGCGGCGCCTGCGGCTGGCCGGCGGCCGGCGCCTCCGGATGCGGCAGGGTCGAGACCGGGGTCAGCCTGGCGTGGTCCAGCTGGTCCGCCGCCACCGGCAGGGCGGCATGCGCCACCGGCTGGCGGCCGGCCATGACCTGCGCCGGCACCACCGTGGCGAAGCGGCGGTTGGCGCCGTTCTCGATGATCGTGGTCGGGCCGTTGTGGATGTTGGTGATCCGGTTGATCTCGACGTTCCGGACATTGGTGACGTTGACGTTCCGGACATAGGTGTCGCTGACCCGGTAGGGCGGGCGGTAGATCTCGCCCGGGCCCAGCGGGTACCAGCCGATCGGGTGGCTGTCGACCGCCGCGGTGATGGCGGCGCCGACCGCGGCCCCGGCGAAGAAGCTGACCAGGGCGGGGGCGTAGACCGGATGCACCTCGACCGGGCCGGGCACCCAGCCCCAGCGGTCGTCGACATAGGCCCAGCGGCCGTAATGGAACGGCGCGAAGCCCCAGGGCTGGTCGTCGATCCAGGTCCAGCCCCAGCGGTCGTCATTCGCCCAGTGCCCGTAGCGATAGGGCACCCAGCCGGACGGCACGTCGGTCGGGTACCAGACCGTGCCGTAGGTCGGCGTCTGGTGCCAGGTGCCGGCCGCGTCCAGGTCCTGGTAGCCGGTCATGGCGCGCGAGACGTAGCGCGGCGCGGCGGACGCGGTGCGGATCCGGCCGTCGGCCCAGTCGTCCAGCGGGTCGCGGTCGGCCGACTGCGCCAGGGTGTAGCCGAAGGGGTCGGCGCCGGTGACGATTCCGGTCTCGCCGCCCTGGATGTCGACCGGGCCGTCCGGCCCGCCGGCGATCTGCGCCTCGCCGGAGAACACCACCACCTGGGTCGGGTCCTGGGTGGTGCCGGCGTCGATGCGGTACTCGCCCGGCCGCTCCAGCGTGACCGTGCCGCGCGGCGTGTCGACCGAATAGGTCTCGCCCGCCTGCAGGTCGGCGATGTCGATGTTGACCGACCCCTGGCCCAGCTGCGCGCCGAAGGCGGTGTCGTCCAGCTGCTGCAGGTCCAGCTCGCTCTGCTCGCCGAGATGCAGCTCGGTCGAGCCGATCTCGACCGCCGCCCGGGCCTGCGGCTCGGTCCACAGCGACATGCCGGAGGTCACCGGCTGGTTGCGGGCGGCCACGGCCCAGGGCTGGGCCGGGTCGGGGCGCAGCGACACCGCGCCCGAGAGATCGGCCAGCCGCCCGACCCGGGCCGGCGGATCGTCCGCCAGGGCCGCCCGGACCGGAACGACGCCGCAGAGCAGGGCCGCCACGGCGACCCCCACCAGGATCTGCGCTCTCATCCGTTCCTCCTCGGCCGCCGGGCTCATTGGGCCCCGGCGGCCCGATGTCCCCGTTCAGCGCCGGCAGGGGCGGGCCCCGATGCCGGCGCGAGCGCACGTCCGCATGCTGCGAGACTAGGCGAAGCCCGGTTGCAGGAGGCTGGCGCGGAGATGAATTCGCGGTGAGGTGGCGGGCCGCGGCCCGCGGCTCACTTCAGCAGGCGGTCGATCTCGGCCTTCAGCTCGGAATCGTCCGGCTTGCGCCCGGCCGCGGCCAGCACCGCGGCGCGCAGGAACAGGGCCTGGGCCGCCAGCTCGTCGACGCCGTCCTGGGCCTGGGCCATGACCTGCTCGATCTGGTCCAGCCGCTCGGACATGCGGTCGGCGGTGGTGCCGTCCAGCGGCTTGTCCTTGGCCGCCGCGATCGCCTCCAGCAGGTCGGCGGCGACGATGCGCAGCCCCAGCCAGGCGGTGGCCGCCTCCAGCGACTGCCGCGACCGCCGGCTCTCGCCGCTGCCCAGCCGGCCGATCAGGGGCGCTGCCGCGGTCAGGCCGCGGCGCGCCTCGTCACGCGCATCCAGGGCCTGGGCGGCCTGGATCAGCAGCAGGTTGGCGTCGAGCATCTGGCTCGATTCGGCGCCGTGCTCGATCAGCGCCATGCCGACCAGCTCGTAGCGGCCGGTCTGCACCGCCTCCATCTCGCCATTGGCCGCCTGGCCGCGCAGCCGGCCGTAGAGATCGGCGAAGGGATCCGGGGGGGCCGGGGTCCCGGCGTCCGGGGCCGGCGCCGCGGTCACGACCGGCGGCTGCGGCCAGCGGCGCAGCGCCTCGATCAGCCGGGCGGCGACCCGGGCCGAGGGCACCATGCTCGGGTCGGCGC
>NZ_NHON01000204.1 GCF_002195995.1 Inquilinus limosus | reverse complement strand
CTCACCCTCCCACGCGCTTCGCGCGCGGGCCCCTCCCTCTCCCCGAGGAGAGGGCAGACTGAGCCATGCCCCGTTGCACCTCTCCTTGGGGAGAGGTCGAAATCGCGCAGCGATTTCGGGTGAGGGGGTGCGGCCTCTCAGCCCAAACCGGCGCCGGGTCTCACGCCACCTGCCCCAACCCCGCTTTCGCCTCGTCGATCCAGGCCTTGTTGATGGCGCGGTAGCTGCGGGTCGACTTGCCGGCGCGGGTCAGGATCTCGCGCCACAGCGTCTCGGCCGCCGCGTGGTCGCCGCGCTCGGCCTCGGCCCGGGCCAGCCAGGCGCGGACCTCCTCGCCGGCGAAGACCGGCAGCAGCTGGCGCAGCAGCACGATGCCGTCATCATGGCGGCCCATCATGCACAGCGCCCGGGCACGCACCAGGCGGCGCTTCGAATCCGCGGCCTCGGGGTTGGTCCCGGCCACCTCGTCCAGCACGTCGATCGCGTCTTCCGGCCGGCCCAGCATCAACAGGGCCTCGGCCCGCAGCCGGCCGAAGGTCGGGTCGTCGGCATGCAGCCCGACCATCGACTCCTCCAGCAGCGGCAGCGCGTCGGCCGGCCGGCCGAGATGCAGCAGCTCCTCGGCCAGCGGCACCTTGTTGGCGGTGGTCGGCAGGTCCTCATGCGCCTGGTGCAAAGCGCGCAGCCGCCGCTCCGGGTCGACCGAATCGACCAGCTGCTTCCGGGCGTCACGCACCGGCCGCAGGTTCAGCCATTCCGGCAGCAGCTCCACCAGCACATAGGCGGCGATGCCCAGCCCCGGCGCGAACAGCAGGATGTAGAACCAGATGTTCGACCGCCCGGTGCGCAGCGCATGCACCAGGAAGCCGAGCTGGCAGGCATAGATCAGAACGCCGAGATACGGCATGGCCGGCCCCCTCGAACCCCGCCCCTCGAATCCCCGAGGAGTTATCCGAAATTCGAGGGAACCGTCAACGCAACGAAACGGGACGGCAGTCCTGTCGCCTCAGGCCTTGCGCTCGACCACGAAGCGGGCCACCGCCCGCAGCGCCTCGGCCCGGTCGCCGAACACGTCGAGATGGCGGCAGGCCTGGTCGGCCAGCATCCGGGCCTGGGATTCGGCGCGCTCCAGCCCGAGGATCGAGACGAAGGTGGCCTTGCCGGCCGCCTGGTCCTTGCCCGGGGTCTTGCCGATGTCCTCGGCCCGGCCGCGGACGTCGAGCAGGTCGTCGGCGATCTGGAAGGCCAGGCCCATGTCATGGGCATAGGCCTGCAGCGCACCGCGCCGCGAATCCTCGACCTTGCCGAGGATCGCCCCGGCCTCGCAGGAGAACTCGAACAGCGCGCCGGTCTTCAGCCGCTGCAGCCGGGTGATGGCGCCGATCTCGGTCAGCGGCGTCTGCTCGGCCTGCATGTCCAGCGCCTGGCCGCCGACCATGCCGGCGGAACCGGACGCGCGGGCCAGGGCGGTGACCAGGGCGATGCGGACCTTCGGGTCGGCATGGGTCTCGCTGTCGGCCAGCACCTCGAAGGCCTGGGTCAGCAGCGCGTCGCCGGCCAGGATCGCCGTGGCCTCGTCATAGGCCTTGTGCGTGGTCGGCTTGCCGCGGCGCAGATCGTCATTGTCCATCGCCGGCAGGTCGTCATGCACCAGCGAGTAGCAATGGATCATCTCCACCGCCGCGCCGACGCGCAGGGCGCAGCTCTCGGCCACGCCGAACAGCCGCGCGGACGACACCACCAGGAACGGGCGCAGCCGCTTGCCGCCGCCCAGCGAGGCGTAGCGGATGGCCTCGGCCAGCGGCGGCTCGCCCGGCTGCGGCTTGGGCAGGACGCGGTCCAGGACGCGCTCCACCTGCGCGCCCGTTTCGGCCATGGCTTTGCTCAGATCAATCGACAAGACACGGCCTCAATCGAAAGTCGCGGGTTTGGCGGTGACGGTGCCGTCGGCGGCGCGCGAGATCGTCTCGACCCGCGCCTGCGCCTCGCGCAGCTTGGCCTCGCAATGGGCGCGAAGCAAGGCGCCGCGCTCATAGGCCGATATGTTGTCGTCGAGCTTGCCCTGCCCGGCCTCGAGCTGGCGGACGATGGTCTCCAGCTCGGCGAGGGCGTCCTCGAAGCTCAGGCCCGCGATGTCGGCGGGGATCGGTCGATCGGCCATGGGCTGTCCGTTCTCATTCGGGCGGCGACAATAGGCGTGGCGGCAAAAAGAGGCAACCGGAGGTCAGCCGTTCTCGGCAAGCACCCGGCCGGCGAGGTACAGCGAACCGCAGATCAGCACGCGGCCGGGCGGGTCGCCGGGGCGGGCCGCCGCGGCGACCGCCGCGGCGACGTCCTCGGCCGCGGCGGCATCGGCC
>NZ_NHON01000203.1 GCF_002195995.1 Inquilinus limosus | reverse complement strand
TTCCCGGCCCGCTTGGGCCGGGAGGGTGAGGGGGCGGGCCGGGAACGGTCGATCCATCAACGGGAACCTGTGAGACCGCCATGCCGCGCTTCGCCGCCAACCTCACCATGCTCTTCAACGAGCATCCGTTCCTCGACCGCTTCGGCCGCGCCGCCGAGGCCGGCTTCGCCGGGGTCGAGTACCTGTTCCCCTATCCCTACCCCAAGGAGGAGCTGGCCGAGCGGCTGCAGCGCCACGGCCTGACCCAGGTGCTGCACAACCTGCCAGCCGGCGACTGGGCCAAGGGCGAGCGCGGCATCGCCTGCCTGCCTGACCGCAAGGGCGAATTCCAGGACGGGGTCGGCCAGGCCATCGACTACGCCACCGCGCTGGGCTGCACCCGGGTCAACTGCCTGGCCGGCAAGCGGCCGGCGGGGGTGGCCGAGACGGTGCTGGGCGACACGCTGGTCGACAATCTGCGCTTCGCCGCCAAGGCGCTGGGCGAGGCCGGCATCACCCTGCTGGTCGAGCCGATCAACACCCGCGACATCCCGGGCTTCTTCCTCAGCGGATCGCAGCAGACGCTCGACGTGCTCGACGCGGTCGAGGCGCCGAACACGAAGCTGCAATACGACATCTATCACATGCAGGTGATGGAGGGGGATCTGGGACCGACGCTGCAGGCGCTGATGTCCCGCATCGGCCACATCCAGGTCGCCGACAATCCCGGCCGGCACGAGCCGGGCACCGGCGAGATCCACTATCCCTTCCTGTTCCGCCTGCTCGACGCGCTCGGCTATGCCGGCTGGGTCGGCGCCGAATACGTGCCGCAGGCGGGTACCGAGGCCGGGCTGGAGTGGTTCGCGCCGCATCGGGCCCGGACGGCTGTGCCGGCCTGAGCCATTCCCCCTCACCCTCCCGCCGCCAACGCGGCGGGCCCCTCCCTCTCCCCGAGGAGAGGGGAACAAGGGCCGCACTCCCTTCACCTCTCCTTGGGGAGAGGTCGAAATCGCACAGCGATTTCGGGTGAGGGGGCGAGAGCCGGCCCCTGTCTTCTCACAGGAGTTCGTCATGAACGTCGCCTTCATCGGCCTCGGCATCATGGGCCGCCCCATGGCCGGCCACCTGATCGCCGCCGGGCACAGCCTCTTCCTCCATGACATCACCGGCGTGCCGGAGGAGCTGGCGGCCAAGGCCACGGCCGTCTCCTCCGCCGCCGAGGCGGCGCGGCGGGCCGACATCGTCATCACCATGGTGCCTGACACGCCGCATGTCGAGGCCGCGCTGTTCGGCCCCGGCGGCGTCGCCGAGGGGCTGTCGCCCGGCAAGGTCGTGGTCGATATGAGCTCGATCTCGCCGATCGCCACCAAGGGCTTCGCCGAGAAGGTCAACGCGCTGGGCTGCGACTATCTCGACGCCCCGGTCTCGGGCGGCGAGGTCGGCGCCAAGGCCGCCAGCCTGACCATCATGGTCGGCGGGCCGCAGGCCGCCTTCGACCGGGTGAAGCCGCTGTTCGAGGCGATGGGCAAGAACGTCACCCTGGTCGGCGGCAATGGCGACGGCCAGACCACCAAGGTCGCCAACCAGATCATCGTCGCCCTGACCATCGAGGCGGTGGCCGAGGCGCTGCTGTTCGCCGCCAAGGCCGGCGCCGACCCGGCCCGGGTGCGGCAGGCGCTGATGGGCGGATTCGCCGCCTCGCGCATCCTCGAGGTGCATGGCGAGCGCATGATCCAGCGCAACTTCGCGCCCGGCTTCCGCATCGCCCTGCACCAGAAGGACCTGGCGCTGGCGCTGGACGGTGCCCGGTCCCTGGGCGTGCCGCTGCCGAACACCGCGGCGACGCAGCAGCTGCTGCACGCCGCCATCGCCCAGGGCGGCGCCGCCTGGGACCATTCCGCCATCCTCAAGGTGCTGGAGCGCCAGGCCGATTTCGAGATCGCCGGCCCGGCGGCGCAGCAGGACGCGGCGTGACGTTCTGAACCGTCATTGCGAGGAGGCGAAGCCGACGAAGCAATCCAGGGGCCATGCCAAATGGCCCTGGATTGCTTCGCTGCGCTCGCAATGACGGTAATGAGCGCGGTTGGCTTTGAAGCTCTTTCAAATCCTCACGCACCTCCCCTCCCTTCCCCCGGCTGCTAGAGCGGGATGAATTTATCTGAGGTCATAACCGGCCTGGGCGAAGAAGTTGCGGCACTGTGGCGGGGTGACAGTGTCGAGGATGGAGGCGATGGCGTCGCAGATAGCGTCGGGGTTGCGTCGAGCGGCCTTGCGCAGGAGGTGCTTGAGGTCATAACCGGCCTGGGCGAAGAAGTTGCGGCACTGTGGCGGGGTGACAGTGTCGAGGATGGAGGCGATGGCGTCGCAGATAGCGTCGGGGTTGCGTCGAGCGGCCTTGCGCAGGAGGTGCT
>NZ_NHON01000202.1 GCF_002195995.1 Inquilinus limosus | reverse complement strand
CCGTGCGGATCGTCCAAGGCCAGGCCGGCTCCGGCGGCGAAAACCCCCTCCCCCTAYCCCCCTCCCGCGAGGGGAGGGGGGACTCGTCGGGTGCGGTCGGCTAGCGCCGCCGTCCGGCGGCCGCGCCGGCACGCCGGCAGGCGGTCTCCCCCATGACCGAGTTCCCCGAGGAACTCGAGACCGAGCGGCTGCGGCTGCGCCGTCACCGCCCCTCCGATGCCGGGGAGATCGCGCATCTGCTCGACGATTGGGAGGTGGTGCGCTGGCTGTCGGACGTGCCCTTCCCGTACGGCTTCGCCGATGCCGAGGACTGGATCCGCACGGCGGAGAAGCGCTGGATCGCCGGCCGTGAATACCAGTTCGTGGTGACGCTGCCGGACAGCGGCGCGGTGATCGGCCATATGGGGCTGGCGATCGCCACCAACGGCCGGGTCGGCAGCTTCGGCTACTGGTTCGGCCGGCGCTGGTGGGGCCAGGGCTTTGCCACGGAGGCGGCGCAGGCGGTGATCGCCTTCGGCTTCCTCGATCTGCGGCTGGAGCGGATCCAGGCGGCCTACCACCCCGACAACGCCCCGTCGGGCCATGTCCTGGTCAAGGCCGGGCTGATGACCGACGGGGTCAGGACCATCGACTTCAAGGCGCTGGGCCAGGCGGTGCCCTGCCCGCTCTTCGCCCTCAGCCGCCAGGATTACCTGAAGATCTATGCCGCCTGACGCCCCCGCCTCCGCTTCCGACTCTCCCGCCGGCGCCGCCAGGCTGCCGCCCCTGCCGGTGGTGCTGGTCGTCGCCGTCGCCCTGGTCGATGCCGATGGCCGGGTGCTGATCGCCCAGCGCCCCGAGGGCAAATCGATGGCGGGGCTGTGGGAGTTCCCGGGCGGCAAGGTCGATCCGGGCGAGACGCCGGAGGCGGCGCTGATCCGCGAGCTGCGCGAGGAGTTGGGCGTCGACACGGAGGAGAGCTGCCTGGCCCCCTTCACCTTCGCCAGCCACCGCTACGAGCGCTTCCACCTCTTGATGCCGCTCTATCTCTGCCGCCGCTGGCAGGGCGTGCCGCAGCCGCGCGAGGGGCAGGTGCTGGCCTGGGTGGCGCCGAACCGCCTGCGCGACTACCCGATGCCGCCGGCCGACAAGCCGCTGGTGGCGATGCTGCGGGATGTGGTGTAGGCCGGATTTCCCTACACAGCGACCGGACGGCGGAGGCCATGGGAGAGCGAAGCATCCAGCAGCTGCGGATCAGGTCGGAGGGCGAGCGCCTGTTCGCCGGGCCCGCCGATAGCTGGCTGGGGGCCGCGCCCTACGGTCAAGGCACGACGTTCTTTCGCGGCGTCCCGGTCGATACCACCCCGCTCCGCCACAATTCCGAGGCGCGCCAGGCCGGCATCGACTTCGGGGCGGCGGTGGACGGCTTCATCGGCTACTACGAGGCGATGCAGGCCGCCATCACCATCCAATGGATGCAGTACGGCTTCTACGGCCGGGATCTGCGGATCCGGGCGGAGCTGATCAACCACACCATCTCGGCGATCTGCTACGCGGCCTTGAGCAATCCCGGGCCCACCGCGCAGATCGCGAAGAAGGTGGCCTATCACATCATCACCACCAGGCCGGAATCCGTCGCCGGCCGGGCGGCGGCGTCCCTGCTGACATCGCGGGTGATGGTCCGCGGCGCCCTGTCGGAAGGCAGCGCGCTGCGCCGGCTGCTCAGGGTTGCCCCGACCGGGAAGATGCCGACCGGCCGCGGCTTTCTGTTCGGGCTCCTCATCGGCATCTCGAACTTCGTGATGGCCACCTATGGATCGACGGTGCTGTTGGTGAATGACGGGCTTCGCGGCCTGGAGCACATCGTGTCCGCGGCGCTCTCGGGCCGGAAGCTCGATGTTCCCCTCGAAAGCATCCTGGTGCCGGATGAGGATCAGCAGGTCCTGGAAGAGATCATCAAGGGCGATGAGCTGGGGGAGCTGTTGCGGGAATTGTACGACTGGGCATCCGACATCGCCTTCGACGGCAGGTGACGGATGCTCAGGCGGCGCTGCCTCAACTGCGGAAGGCGTGACATCGACCGGAAGACGGATGTCTGCCTGTCCTGCGGCACCCGGCACCTCAAGCGGGCGGGGTTCGAGTGGGCCTACGCGGCCTATTTCACGGTCGCCGTGCCGATATGGCTGTTTTCGTTCGTCTACGGGTGGTGGGCCTTCGGCGCGGCATTCGTCGTGATGTTCATTTTGTTCTGGCTCCTGGACTTCCTGTGGCCCCTCAAGACCGAGGGGCCGTAGGCACAGGAATTACGGTGACAGTGCATTTTTAGCGGGCTACCGCCGCGCTTGGCAGGAGCGAGAGTGGACTGCCCCCCTGGACTGAGACAGAAGAATTAGGGTGACATGGGCGATCGGAGGGTGAATGCCCGACAAGCCCAGGACGCGCACTCGTAGTTTTTCCTCCTCTTTGAAGCAGGCGGCGATGATCCGGCTTGAAGCCGGCGAGGCGCAGAAGAATTAGGGTGACATGGGCGATCGGAGGGTGAATGCCCGACAAGCCCAGGACGCGCACTCGTAGTTTTTCCTCCTCTTTGAAGCAGGCGGCGATGATCCGGCTTGAAGCCGGCGAGGCGC
>NZ_NHON01000201.1 GCF_002195995.1 Inquilinus limosus | reverse complement strand
GGCGATGGCCGCTCGGGCTCCGAGGCGGCCATCGCCAGCAGCACGTCGTCGACCGGCGCGACCTGCGGCCGGTCCGGGATCGGCGCCATGCGGACGGGCGCGGGCTGCACCGCCGCCTGGCGGACCGGCGCCGGCATCGGCGCCACGCGGTCGGGGATCGGCGCCATCGCCACCACGGGCCGGGACGGCGCGACCCGGTCGGGGATCGGCTGCATCGCCACCACCGCCGGCTGGGCCGGGATCGGCTGGCCGGTGCGGGCGGCGATGGCGGCGTCGACCCGGGCCGCGGTGCCCTGCTCCTCCGGCGACAGCCGGTCTGGGATCGGCGCCATCGCCATCACCACCGGCGAGCGGCTGCCCGGCTGGCCGGTGCGGGCCTGGATGGCGCCGTCGACCCGGTTCTGGATCTGCTGCTCGGCATATTGCGTCATCCGGTCGGGCCGGCTGGAGCCCGGCTCGATGCCGGCGATCTGCGTGCCGACGATATCCATGTAGCGCTGGGTCTCCGGCGGCAGGCTGCGGCCGTTCTCGACATATTGCCGGTAGCGGCCGGGACCGGCGTTGTAGGCACCGAGGAAGCCGGGCGAGCCGTACATCTCATACAGCTCGCGGATATAGGCCGTGCCGGCCATGATGTTGTTCTCGGGGTCGTAGGGGTCGCGGCCGAGCCCGTGCTTCTGGCGCAGCTCATCATAGGTCGCCGGCATCACCTGCATCAGGCCCTGGGCGCCGGCGGAGCTGGTGATCGGCTGGCCGCCCTTCCAGGTCGACCGGCCGCCGCTCTCGATCCGCATCACCTCGCGGATCCATTCCGGCGGCACATTGAACCGCTTCGACGCCTTCTGGATCTGCGGTTCCCAATAGGCGACGTTGCTGCCGGACGGCCGAGGCTTGTCACTGCCGCAGCCGGCGATGATCCCGGCGACCAGACCGAGCAGTGCTGTGGTCCTCAGCCAGCGTCCCGAACCGGCCATGGCGGCCCCCTCCAGACTCCCCCGGGGCATAAGCGCCCCTTCTTACATCGTGATCACAGGGATCAACGACAACCCATTCAAACCTATCATGTTTGTCGAAAGAATGGCAGCCCCCGCGAATCGAGGCGCAGGGCGGGGTTCCGGCAAATCCCGTTCCGGCAGGCCCCGCCGCACCGTATAAGGTCGCGGATCTTCGCTTCCGGAGCCGGACATGCCGCAGGACACCTCCCCGATCTCGCCCCGCCTGCGGCCGCTGCCGGCCCTGATCTTCGGATCGCGCTGGCTGCAGCTGCCGCTGTATCTCGGGCTGATCGTCGCCCAGGGCGTCTACGCGTTCCTGTTCCTGAAGGAGCTGTGGCACCTGGTCGTCCACACGCCCGAGCTCAGCGAGCAGCAGATCATGCTGGTGGTGCTGGGGCTGATCGACGTGGTGATGATCTCGAACCTGCTGATGATGGTGATCGTCGGCGGCTACGAGACCTTCGTCTCCCGCCTGGGCCTGAGCGGCCATCCGGACCAGCCGGAATGGCTGGACCATGTCAATGCGAGCATCCTCAAGGTGAAGCTCGCCATGGCGATCATCGGCATCTCCTCGATCCACCTGCTGCGCACCTTCATCGGCGCCGGCAATGTCGGGTCGCCGGACAACACCAGCTACACCGAGACGGGGATCATCCTGCAGACGGTGATCCACAGCGTCTTCATCCTGTCGGCGATCGGCATCGCCCTGGTCGACCGGCTGTCCCAGGCCCCCGCCGACCGGGCGCATTGAGCCGCGGCGCCGGCCTGGCGCAGTAATGGAGGCAGTGCGATGACCGGCCCGCTGATGCCCGGGTTCGCCCCCTTCGACATCGAGGCCGCGCCCGGCCTGCGCATCCATGGCGCGCGCGCCGGCGACGGGCCGCCGGTGCTGCTGCTGCATGGCCATCCGCAGACCCATGCCACGTGGCACGCGGTGGCGCCGCGCCTGGTCGCGGCCGGATACGCGGTGGTCGCCACGGATCTGCGCGGCTATGGCGACAGCTCCCGGCCGGAGGGCGGCGAGAACCACGTCAACTATTCGAAGCGGGCGATGGCGGCGGACCAGGTGGCCGTGATGCGCGCCCTGGGGCACGAGCGCTTCGCGGTCGTGGGTCATGACCGCGGCGGCCGCGTCGCCCACCGCATGGCGCTGGACCATCCCGATGCAGTCAGCCGTCTGGCGGTGCTGGACATCGCGCCGACGGCGACGATGTATGCCCGCACCGACCGCGCCTTCGCCACCCGCTACTTCTGGTGGTTCTTCCTGATACAGCCGGCGCCGCTGCCGGAGCGGCTGATCGAGGCCGACCCGGAATTCTACCTGCGTTCTCACCTGGCCGGACAGAGCCGGACACCGGGCGTGCCGCGTGAGGCGCTGGTGCAGGAATATCTGCGCTGCTACCGCCAGCCCGGCGCGGTCCACGCGATCTGCGAGGATTACCGCGCGGCGGCGACGATCGACCTGGATCATGACGCCGCCGATGCCGATCGCCGGGTCGCGGCGCCGCTGCTGGCGCTGTGGGGCGCCAAGGGCGTGGTCGGCGAGCTCTACGACGTGCTGGCGACCTGGCGCGAGAAGGCGGCGGATGTCCGCGGCCGCGCCCTGCCCTGCGGCCACGCGCTGCAGGAGGAGCGGCCGGAGGAGGTCGCGGAGGCGCTGGTCGGGTTTCTGAGAGAGGGTCGGGGCTGAGGCGCGGACGCGCTTCAACCGACGACAAAAGTTTCGGGTCGGCTCTGGCGGCTCGAACCCCCTCCCCCTTGTGTGTTGAAGATCTGCGAGGATGGTGGAGATGCGGTGCCGGGCAATGCCCGGCACCGCATCGCGGTCGTGAGCCCGTATCCCCCTTGGTTTGCAGCCCGTGGGGTAGCTTGGCGCCGCGGCCGCATCTTC
>NZ_NHON01000200.1 GCF_002195995.1 Inquilinus limosus | reverse complement strand
CGGACTCCCGGCCACCGCCGCCCCGCGGGTCTCATGCGGGCCCTCGAAGGGCGAGCGCACCTGGCGATCACGGCAGTGGCGCGGGACCAACGCGAACCCACCCTATCGGACAAGCCCGCGTCTCCCCGAGGTTGCCCAATGAGCGCGCAGGCTGACTCCCCCTCCGCCGGCCTGCCGCGCCGGCGCATCCGCGCCAATGCCGCGATCGGCGGGCTGATCATCGGCATCCTGGTCGCGACCGCCCTGGTCAGCGCGGTGTGGACGCCGTACGACCCGCTGAAGATCGACATCCTGTCGCGCTTCAAGCCGCCCTCTGCCGCGCATTGGCTGGGCACCGACGAGTTCGGCCGCGACGTGCTGAGCCGGGCGATGAGCGGCGCCGCCACCAGCGCCTGGATCAGCCTGCTGACGGTCGCCACCGCGGTGACCGGCGGCACCCTGGTCGGGGTGCTGACCGGGTATATGCGCGGCTGGGTCGACCGCGTCATCATGGTGTTCAACGACGCCCTGCTGGCCTTTCCCGGCATCCTGCTGGCGCTCGGCATCATGGCGATCCTCGGCGCCAACAAATACGGCATCATCCTGGCCCTCGGCCTGGCCTACATGCCCTCGGTGGTCCGCGTCGTGCGCGGCACGGTGCTGTCGATCCGCGGCCGGGAATATGTCGAGGCGTCGCAAATCATGGGCAATTCCGAGCTGTTCACCATGGCTCGGCACGTGCTGCCCAACTGCATCGCGCCGCTGACCGTGCTGGCCACCAGCATGTTCGGCTGGGTGCTGCTGTCGGAGAGCGCGCTGAGCTTCCTCGGCCTCGGCGTGCCGCCGCCGGCCGCGACCTGGGGCAACATGCTGGCCGCCGCCCGGCCCTATATCGGCACCGCCCCCTGGCTCGGCGTCTTCCCCGGCCTGTGCATCTCCCTCACCTTGCTCGGCATCAACCTGTTCGGCGACGCCATCCGCGACCGCCTCGACCCCAGGATGCAGCGATGAGCCCCCTCCTCTCGGTCGAGCACCTGACCATCCGCGCCGGCGACGGCGGCCCGGTGGTGGTCGACGACCTCAGCTTCGCCCTGCCGGCCGGCGAGATGCTGGCGCTGGTCGGCGAATCCGGCAGCGGCAAGACCATGGCGGCGCGCGCCGTCTTGGACCTGCTGCCGCCGCCGATGCAGCGGATCGGCGGGCGCATCCGCTTCGACGGCCAGGACCTGGCCGGCCTGCCGCCCAAGGCCCTGCGCAAGATCCGCGGCGCCCGCATCGGCATGGTGTTCCAGGAGCCGATGGTATCGCTGAACCCGGCGATGCCGATCGGCCGGCAGATGGCCGAGGCGCTGAAGCTGCACCTCCGCCTGGACGATGCCGAGATCCGCCGCCGCAGCCTGGCGATGCTGGAGCGCATCCGCATCGCCGACCCGGAGCGGTGCCTGACCGCCTATCCGCATGAATTCTCCGGCGGCATGCGGCAGCGCATCATGCTGGCCTCGGTGATGCTGACCAAGCCGGCGCTGCTGATCGCCGACGAGCCGACCACGGCGCTGGACACGCTGGTGGCGCGCGAGGTGCTGGATTTGATGGTCGAGCTGACGCGCGAGAACGGCACCGCGGTGCTGATGATCAGCCACGACCTGGCGATGGTCGCCCGCTATGCCCGCCATGTGGTGGTGCTGCAGCACGGCCGCGCCGTCGATGGCGGGCCGACGGAACAGGTCCTGCTGAGCCCGCGCGACGACTACACCCGCAAGCTGCTGGACGCGCTGCCGAAGCGCGGGCCCGCCCGCCCGCCGGTCGACCAGTCGGCGCCGCTGATCGCGGTCGAGGACGTCACCATCGACCATGCCGGCCGGCAGCGCCTGTTCTCGCGCACCCCGCCGAAACGGGCGGTGGACGGGGTCAGCCTGGCGATCCATCCGGGCGAGACGGTGGCGCTGGTCGGTGGCAGCGGCAGCGGCAAGACCACGCTGGGCCGCGCCATCGTCGGCCTGCTGCGGCCCAGCGCCGGCCGCATCCTGTTCCGCGGCCAGGACGTCCATGGTGGCGACCGGCACGGCGCCGCGGCGCGGGACCACCGGCTGAACTGCCAGATGATCTTCCAGGATCCCTACTCCTCGCTCGACCCGCGGATGAAGATCGGCCAGATCGTGTCCGAGCCGCTGCGGCTGGCGCCGGAGATGAATGCGAAGCAGAAAACCGACCGGCTGGCCGAAACCCTGGCCGATTGCGGCCTGACCCAGGCTTTCGCCGGGCGCTATCCGCACCAGCTGTCGGGCGGGCAGCGGCAGCGCGTGGCGATCGCCCGCGCCATCATCCGCCGCCCCGCCTTCGTCATCGCCGACGAGCCGGTCTCGGCGCTCGACATGACGGTGCAGAAGCAGATCCTGGAGCTGTTCCGGGCGCTGCAGGACCGCTACGGCTTCGCCTGCCTGTTCGTGTCGCACGACCTCGGCGCGGTCGAGCAGGTGGCCGACCGCGTGGCGGTGATGCAGGCCGGCAAGATCGTCGAGGCCGGGCCGCGCGACACGGTGTTCGACCACCCGCAGCACGACTACACGCGCGAGCTGCTGGCCGCCGCCCCGGCCCTGCACCGCCTGGACGGCGGCGGCTTCGAGCTCAAGGGCCGGCGCATCGCCGCGGCGTGAGAGACCGCCCGTAAATGCTACTGGTGCGGCCGTCTGATGGCGGTTTCTCCGCTTCCGGTGCTCACGGACTTAACGTCCGCTGCGCTCCGGTTCTCGAAACCACCGCCAGCCGACTCACACCAGCGCATTTCCAGACGGTCTCTGACGTATTCGAGACCTTTTCGGAGTTCCCAGAACCGTCATTGCGAGCGCAGCGAAGCAATCCAGGGGCCAGGGTCGTGTCCCAGGGAGTGGTGTAGGGACGGCTCCGGCGGCCGGGATGGGTGGTCATCGGCGATTTCCCGTTAGGGTCGGGTTTGCGAGAACCAACCTGATCGGAGGACCACCGATGACCGACGAGATGATGAGCCTGCGGACG
>NZ_NHON01000199.1 GCF_002195995.1 Inquilinus limosus | reverse complement strand
GCGCTGGAAGCGCAGGATCCGGTCGAGCGTCTTGGGGCCGTAGCCGAAGGCCTCGTGGCAGCGCCGGCGCAGGCTGCGCTCGCTGATGCCGAGCCGGTCGCGCAGCGCCGCCAACCCCGCCTCCTCCGGCCCGCGGCCGAGCCGGCGGAAGACGAATGCCATCTCCGGCGCCGGCAATGCGATCCCCGGCGCCACGCGCGCCAGCCCGGCCTCGAGCCGGGCCATCCGATCCGCCACATCCCGCGCGTCGCCGATCCGCCCGGCCAGGTCGCGCGCCCAGGGGCGGCCGAACTCCGACAGGTCGAGCTGGCGGCCGGTGATCTCCGACATCGGCAGGCCGAGCCAGCGCGGCGCGGCACCGGGCCGGAAGCGGACCGCGACCACCGGATCGCCGGGCGGCAGCACGGGATGCGCGGCGGTGACGTCCGGCCCGGCCACCACCAGCTGGCCGCCGACCCACAGCAGGTCGACGCAGCCATCCGGCACCACCGCGACCGGCACGGCCGGCCCCCGCGGAATGCCATGGGTCCAGCGGCACAGCAGATGCGGCGCCAGCACCGGTACCGGCGGCGCCTCGCGGTAGAGGCCGGCGCGCTTGGCCAGGACCATGTCGCCGGGCCGCATCCCCGGTCCTAGTGCAGCTTCGCCGATTTCAGCGACCGGGCCCGGTCGGCCGACCTGATGCCGACGTCGAACACGTCGCCCTCGCGGTCCAGCGTCAGCGGCACCTCGACCCCGGCCTCGCCCAGCGCCCAGACGGCGCGGAAGAAGCCGGCCAGGTCGGACACCGCCTCGCCATCCACCGCCAGCACGGCGTCGCCCTCGCGCAGCCCCGCCCGCCGGGCCGGGCCGTTGCCGGCGAAGCCGACCACCACCACCCGGCCCTCATCCTCGGTCGCGAACAGGCCCAGCCAGGGGCGCGGCGGCGTGTCGACGCGGCCGAGCGTGCTCAGATCGTCGAAGATCGGCTGCAGCAGGTCGATCGGCACCACCATGTTCAGCGGCAGCACCCGCCCGTCCTCCGCCTGGTGCTGGATCTGAAGGGAGCCGATGCCCAGCAGGTGGCCGCCCGGGCCGATCACCGCGGTGCCGCCCCAATGCGGATGCGCGGGCGCGGTGAAGATCGCGTCGTCCAGCACATATTCCCAATAGCCCGCGAATTCCTGCCGGGCGACGATCCGCCCGGCCAGCGACCGCCGGCGGCCGCCGGCGCCCGCGATCACCACCTCGGTGCCGGGCGAGGCGTCGCGGCGATAGCCGGGCTTCAGCGCCCGCACGCCGAGCGGACCCAGCGCCTGCACCAGGCCGAGGCCGGTGCCCTGGTCGTAGCCCAGCACATGGCCGGGCACCACGCGGCCGTTGTTGGTGGTGAGCCACACCTCCTCGGCCTCGGTGATCAGGTAGCCGATGGTCAGGACGATGCCGTCGTCGCGGATCACCACGCCGTTGCCGGCCCTCTCGGTGCCCAGCGTGCCGGCGGTGTAGGCGTCGACCGGGACGCGCGCGGTCAGGCCGACCACGGCGTCGAGGGCGCGGTCGAGATCGTAGGCGTAGTCGTCGGGGTCGGGCTGCGCCCGCACGGGCACTTCCCAGTCGTCCGGTCCGAGGGCCATCGCGGCCTCCATGGGTATCGGGCGGGATAGTCCCCCGATTGTCCACGCCTTGGCGGGCCGGATGCAAGCCCCCAGACGGGAGGGGCCCGCCCGGCCTCGCGCCGGGGCTTGTGCCCCGCCCCCGATCGGCGACAGGGTGGCGCCGGGTTCGGATCGGGGGACACATGGCGAAGGCGGGCGCGGGGGAAACGCTGGGCCGGCGCGGCCGCAACCGGGCGCTGCTGGCCCGGCAGGGGCTGCTGCGGCGCTGGAGCATCGGCGCGGCCGAGGCGATCGAGCGGCTGGTCGGGATGCAGTCGCAATCGCCGACCGCGCCCTATGTCGGGCTGTGGAGCCGGCTGGAGCGGTTCGAGCTGGAGGATCTGGCCCGGCTGATCCGCGACCGCAAGGCAGTGCGCATCGCCCTGATGCGGTCGACCATCCACCTCGTCACCGCCCGCGACTGCCGGGCGCTGCGCCCGGTGCTGCAGGGGGTGCAGGAGCGGCTGCTGCTGGCCGGCACGCCCTATGGCAAGCAGCTCGCCGGGCTGGACCTGGAGGCGGTGGTGGCGGCCGGGCGGCGCCTGCTGGTCGACCAGCCGCGCACGGTGGAGGAGATGGGCCGGCTGCTGCAGAAACAGTGGCCGGACCGCGACGCCAAGGCGCTGGCCTATGCCATGCGCAACCTGGCGCCGCTGGTGCAGGTGCCGCCGCGCGGCCTGTGGGGCATCGGCGGCCTGCCGCTGTGCAGCACGGTGGAGAGCTGGCTGCGCCAACCGCTGGGCACCGACACGGCGCCGGAGCCGATGCTGCTGCGCTATCTCGCCGCCTTCGGCCCGGCCAGCGTGCCGGACATGCAGACCTGGTCCGGCCTGACCCGATTGCAGCCGGTGGTCGATGCGCTGCGGCCGCAGTTGGTGACCTTCAGCGACGAGGACGGCCGCGAGCTGTTCGACCTGCCCGATGCGCCGCGCCCCGGCGCGGACGTGCCGGCACCGCCGCGCTTCCTGCCGGAATACGACAACCTGCTGCTGTCCCATGCCGGGCGCGAGCATGTGATCGCGGACCGCCACAAGCCCCTGGTCTACGGCAACTTCATGCCGCCGGTGCTGCTGGTGGACGGGCTGGTGCGCGGCCGCTGGAAGGCCACCCAGGCGCGCGGCGCCGCGGTGCTGCGCATCGAGATGTTCGAGCCGCTGGCGAAACCGGAGACCGCCGCGGTGACCGAGGAGGGCGAGAGGCTGCTGGCACTGGTCTGCGAAGGCGCCAAAAGCCGCGAGGTGCGGATCGAGGCGGTGGCGTAGCAGGGTTCCGAATCCAGGCTTTTAAGACCCGAGCGTCCCTCCCCACTTCTGTCATTGCCGGGCTTGACCCACGGGTGTCCGGTTGAGGTTTCATGGTCACAGAAGGACGATTTGCCTTGGGTCTGAGCGTGGTGTGGGCTTTGCTCCGCTCAGGCGATCGATGGATCGTCGGTGCATGAGGTTGAGACGGACGAGA
>NZ_NHON01000198.1 GCF_002195995.1 Inquilinus limosus | reverse complement strand
GGTCAGGGGGCGGCGGGCGCGGCCCGCTCGGGCTCGTATTCGCCGGCGACGAGCTTGCGGCGCAGCAGCTTGCCGACCGGGGATTTCGGGATGTCGTCGACGAAGACGAAGCGGCGCGGCCGCTTGAAGTTGGCGAGGCCGGAGGTGCGGCAGAACCGGTCCAACTCCTCCGCCGCCACCGCCGTCCGGCGCTTGACGAAGGCGGCGACGATCCGGCCCCATTTCTCGTCCGGCAGGCCGACCACGGCCACCTCCGACACCGCCGGATGCAGGGACAGGCAGCTCTCGATCTCGACCGGCGAGACGTTCTCGCCGCCGGTGATGATCATGTCGTCGACCCGGCCGGTCACGAACAGGTCGCCATCGGCGTCGAACAGGCCGGTGTCGCCGGTGAAATACCAGCCGTCGCGCAGCGCCTTGGCGTCCGCGTCCGGGCGGCGCCAATAGCCCTCGAAGGCCTCGTCGCCGGCCAGCAGGGCGATGATCTCGCCCTCCTCGCCGGGCACCGCGAGATCGGCGGGCGAGGCGGCGCCCAGCCGCACCACGCGCACCATCTGGTTCAGCCCGGCGCGGCCGGCGGAGCCGGGCTTCGCCACCGCCGCCTGGTCGATGGTGCAGGTGTAGACCTCCGACGACCCGTAATGATTGACGAACAGCTCGGGCCGGAACGCCTCGTCCAGCGTCCGCAGCAGGCCGTCGGTCATCGACGCGCCGGCGAAGCCGAGCTTGCGCACGCTGGAGATGTCGGTGGCGTCGAAGCGCGGATGGTGCACCACGTCGTGATACAGGGTGGGGACGAGGTACAGCGTCGTCACCCGCTCCCGCTCGATCAGGGCCAGGGCCTTTTCAGGGTCGTAGCGCGGCAGGCAGACGAAGGTGCCGCCGATCGCGGCCATGGCCAGCAGCGAGCGCACGCCCATGGTGTGGTACAGCGGCATGACGCCCAGCGTCACCTCGCCCCGCCGGTACAGGTTCTGCGCCACATGGGCGATGCCGGCGGCGCGTTCGGCCCGGTGCCGGCGCGGCACGCCCTTGGGCCGGGAGGTGGTGCCCGAGGTGTAGAGCATGATCGACCACGCCTCCGCGTCGGCGCGTGGCCGGGCATCGGCGGCGGGCCGGGCGATCATCGCCGCGAAGGGGACCGCGGCCTCGTCGGCAGCGGCCTCCAGCGTCTCGCCGACGCGGATGCGGTGCAGGCCGGGGGCCAGCCGCGACTGCGCCACCGCGTCGGCGGAGACGTCCTGGTAGACCAGGGCCTGGGCCCCGGAGTCCTCCAGGCAGTAATCCAGCTCGTCGGCCTTGGCGCGCCAGTTGATCGGGGTGGCGATGATGCCGGCGAGCTGGCAGGCCCAGTGCAGCGTCGCCGCCTCCCACCGGTTCTGCAGCAGGGTGACCAGGTGGTCGCCCGGCCCCAGCCCGGCCCGGTCGAGCGCGGCGACGGTGGCGGAGATCGCCCCGTACCAGGCGCGGTAGGTCAGGCGCAGCGGGCCGTCGACGATGGCGGTCGCCTCCGGGTCGCGGGCCACGCTGGCGAGGAAGCTGGTGCCGAGATCAAGCATGGGCCGCGCCCTCCGGATTGCGCGCCAGCTCCGCCGCCGCCTCCAGGGCGGCGCGGAGGATCGGGGTGTAGCCGGTACAGCGGCAGAGATGGCCCGACAGCAGGTCGCGCAGGGCGGCCTCGCCGGGCTGCGGGTGGTCGCGCAGGAACGTGTCCAGCGACATCAGGATGCCGGCGGTGCAGAAGCCGCATTGCAGCGCGTGGTGGCGGCGGAAAGCGGCCTGCAGCACGCCCAGCCGGTCCGGCGCCGGGGCCAGCCCCTCGACCGTGCGCAGATCGCAGCCCTCGGCCTGCACGGCCAGGGTCAGGCAGGCGCGGGCCGGCGCGCCGTCGATGGTGATGGTGCAGGCGCCGCAGACGCCGTGCTCGCAGCCGACATGGGTGCCGGTGGCGCCGATGACGTGGCGCAGGAAATCGGACAGCAGCAGGCGCGGCTCCGCCTCTCCCGCGGCCGGCCGGCCGTTCAGGATGAAGCGGACGATATGCTTCTGCCCGGCGGTCAGGCGCGGCATCGCGCGGCCTCCTCGATCACGGCGCGGCCGATGCGCCGGACCATGTCGCGGCGGTAGCGGGCGCTGGCATGGATGTCGTCGCGGGCTTCCAGCTCATAGGCGAAGGCGTTCAGCGCGTCGTCCAGCGCCGACCCCTCCAGCAGCGGCCAGTCGCGCGCCGTCGGCCGGTCGGCGACGCCGCCGACGGTCAGGCGGATGCCGCGGCCGGAGACGACGGCGCCGCAGGCGACGATGGCGAAGTCGCCGTGCCGACGCGCGATCTCCCGGAAGGCGTGGCCCGTGCCCGGCGCGGCCAGCGGAAAGGACACGGCCTCGATCAGCTCGTCCTCGGCCCGGGCGGTGGCCATCATGCCGGTGATGAAGGCCTCGGCCGGCAGGCGGCGCCGGGCCCTGGCGCTGCGCAGATGCA
Source organism: Inquilinus limosus (assembly GCF_002195995.1). Lineage (GTDB taxonomy): Bacteria > Pseudomonadota > Alphaproteobacteria > DSM-16000 > Inquilinaceae > Inquilinus > Inquilinus limosus_C. The sequence goes on along the minus strand of NZ_NHON01000198.1, from coordinate 957 downwards.
CCGTGCCCTGCAGCGCCACCAGGGCCAGCGGCAGCTCGGCGCTCGGGTCGGCATGGGCGACCGAGCCGCAGACGGTGCCGCGGCTGCGGGTCTGGACATGGCCGGTCCAGGGCAGGGCCAGCGCCACCAGCGGCAGCCGGCGCGACAGCCCTTCGCTCGCCAGAAGCTTTGCCTGGCGCACGCCGGCACCGACCACCAGCTCGCCCTTCGCCTCCTCGATCCGGTCCAGCGCGCCGATGCGCATGATGTCGACCAGCACCGCGGGCCGGGCCAGGCGCATGTTCAGCATGGCCATGAAGGACTGGCCGCCGGCGATCACCCGGGCGTCGCCGCCGCTCTCCGCCAGCGCCGCCAGGGCCTCGTCCAGCGTGGCGGCGCGGACATAGTCGAAGGCCGGCGGCTTCATGATTGCCGCCCCAGCAGCGCGCGCAGGCGGCCGGCCCAGAGCGACAGCAGTCCGGCCGAGGGCGCCACGCCGCCGCCGGCATGGCGCGCCAGCGCCGTGAAGAATTGGCCGATGATGACCTTGGCGGCGCCGTCCAGCAGGCGCCCGCCGATGCTGGCCACCTTGCCGCCGATCGCGGCGTCGTAGCGGTAGTCGAGGCGCGTGCCGGTGCCGTCCGGCACCAGCGTCAGCCGGCCCTCGCCGCCGCCGAAGCCCAGGCCGCCCTCGGCCCGGCCGCCCAGCGTGACCGCGTGCGGCGGGTCGAGGTCGGACAGCATGACCTCGGCCCGGTAGCGGCCCTTCACCGGCCCGATGCCGAGCGTGACCTCGGCCCGGAAATGGGTGTCCGACAGCTTCTCGACACCGTGGCAGCCGGGGATCACCGCCCCCAGGGTCGCGGGGTCCAGCAGCATGGCCCAGAGCCGCTCGGGCGCGGCGGCGACCCGGGCGCTGCCGGCGCCGTGCAGCCGGCGCTCGCCCGTCCTGGCGGCGGGGGAGGGGGCGGGCCGCCC
>NZ_NHON01000197.1 GCF_002195995.1 Inquilinus limosus | reverse complement strand
GTACGAACCCCCTCCCCCTACCCCCCTCCCGCGAGGGGAGGGGGGACTCGGTTGGCTTGGGCTGAAGCGTTGATTCGTTGCCCGTCCATCGTGGCGCGTCGTCGACGGAGAGGGTCGCGGCCAGCAGCTCCCGCGTATACGCGTGCGCCGGCGCGTCCAGCACCTGCCGCGCCGCGCCGGTCTCGACCACCCGCCCCGCCTTCATCACCGCGACCCGGTCGGCCAGCTCGGCGACCACGCCGAGGTCGTGGGTGACCAGCAGCAGCGCCATGCCGCGGCGGTCCCGCAGGCGTCGGAACAGGTCGAGGATCTGGGCCTGGACGGTGACGTCGAGCGCCGTGGTCGGCTCATCCGCCACCAGCAGCTCCGGCCCCGCGGCCAGCGCCATGGCGATCATCGCCCGCTGGCGCATGCCGCCGGACAGCTCGTGCGGGTACCGGCCCGCCCGATCGGCGGGATCGGCGATGCCGACCTCGGCCAGCAGCGCCACCGCCCGCGCCCGCGCCGCCCGGCCATGGCAGATCCCGTGCGCCGCCAGCACCTCGCGCACCTGCTCGCCCACCGTCAGCACCGGGTTGAGGCTGGTCACCGGCTCCTGGAACACCATGCCGATGCGGCCGCCGCGCACCGGGCGCAGCGCAGGCTCCGCCAGGCCCAGCAGCTCCGCCCCCTGCAGGCGGATCGAGCCGGCGACGCGCGCGTCCGGCGGCAGCAGGCCGAGCGGCGCCATCGCCACCGTCGACTTGCCGGAGCCCGACTCGCCGACCAGCGCCAGCGTCTCCCCCGCCGCGAGGTCGAGGTCGACCCCGTCCACCGCCCGCACCACCGCCCCCTCTCCAGGGTAGTCGACGGCGAGCCCCCGGATCGCCAGCAGCGCTCCGGTCACCGCCGCCTCCGCCGCGGGTCGAGCGCGGCCGTGAGCGCCTCGCCGAGCAGGCTGACCGACAGCACGGCGACGACGATGGCGAGGCCGGGGATGGCGGAGAGCCACCAGGCGCTGCGCAGCACGGCGCGCCCCTCCGCGATCATGCTGCCCCAGCTGACCCGGTTCGGGTCGCCGAGGCCGAGGAAGGACAGCGCCGATTCGATCAGGATGGCGCTGGCGGTGATCACGGTGGCCAGCACCAGCACCGGCGCCAGGGCGTTGGGCAGCAGCTTGGCGAAGGCGATCCGCGCCCAGCCCATGCCCATGCAGCGATAAGCGTCCACGAAGTCGCGCCGCGCCAGGGCCATGACCTCGGCCCGCACCACCCGGGCCGGGCTGGGCCAGGCGCCGAGGCCGATGGCGACGACGATGCTGCCGAGCGACGGCCCCAGCACCAGGATCAGCGCCAGGGCCAGGACGAAGCTGGGCACGGTCTGCACCGCCTCGGTCAGCCGCATCAGCGCCTCGTCCGCCCAGCCGCCGAGGAAGCCGGCGGTGGTGCCGACCAGCAGGCCGATGCCGACCGCCAGCACCGCCGCCGCGGCGCCGACCAGCAGCGAGACCCGGGCGCCGTGGCACAGCTGGGCCAGCACGTCGCGGCCGAGCCGGTCGGTGCCCAGCCAATGCGCCGGGTCCTGGAACGGCGGGACCTGCGCCGGCCCCGCGATCGCCAGCGGGTCGCCGGGGAACAGCCAGCCGGCGGCCAGCGCCATGCCGAGCACCAGCAGGAGCCCGGCAAGGCCGAGCCGCCCGGCCCGGTCGGCCAGGAAGCGCCGGAGGACGCGTCTCATCGCCACCTCCCCTGGTGGCGGCAGGATCTCTCCGGCACGCTCGGATTGCCTCTCCCGCTTGCGGGAGAGGTCGGAGACGCGAAGCGGCTCCGGGTGAGGGGATTTCGTCGAGGCCGGGACCAGCCCTCACCCGGTCTCGCTGGCGCGAGCCCGACCTCTCCCGCGTCCGGCGGGAGAGGCAATCCGATCGCCCCGGAGAGACGGGTTCTCCTCACCGCTCGCCCCGCAGCCGCGGGTCCAGCCTCGCATAGAGCAGGTCGACCGCGAGGTTCACCAGCACCGTCATCACCGCGCTGGCCAGGATGATGCCGAGCAGCAGGTTGAGGTCGCGCCGGGTCACCGCCTCATAGGCCAGGCGGCCGAGGCCGGGGATGGCGAAGACGCTCTCGACCACCACGCTGCCGCCCAGCAGCATGCCGAAATGGATGCCGAACACGGTGACCATCGGCAGCAGCGCGTTGCGCGCCACATGGCGCCAGGTGATGCGGCCGGGCGGCAGGCCCTTGGCCCGGGCGGTGCGGACGAAGTCGCTGCCCGCCACCTCCAGCATGCCGGCGCGCATCAGCCGGAGATAGACGGCGACATACATCAGCGACAGCGCCACGGTCGGCAGCACCAGATGCTCCGCCACGTCCACCACATAGGCCCAGCCGGTGTCGAAGCTGGGCACGGTGGCGATGCCGCCCAGCGGCAGCCAGCGCAGCTTCACGGCGAAGGCCACGATCAGCATCAGCCCGATCCAGAAGCCGGGCATGGCGTAGAGCAGCAGGCCGAAGCCGGTCAGCAGCGTGTCGAGCCATCCCCGCCCCCGGATCCGGCTCTGGCCCGCGGCGACGCCGAGCAGCGTGCCGGCGGAGAGCGCGAGCGACAGGGCCGCGGCCATCAGGAGGGCGGTGTTGCCCGCCCGCTCCAGCACCAGCCCCAGCACTGGGCGGGAGAAGCCGACCGACCAGCCGAGGTCGAGCCGCGCGACATGGGCGAGGTAGAGGCCGAGCTGCACCGGCCAGGGCTGGTCCAGCCCGTATTCGGCGCGCAGCCGGGCGATCAGCCCGGCATCGCCGCCGCCCATCTCGACCACCAGCGCGTCGACGGCGTCGCCCGGCGCCAGCCGCAGCAGCAGGAAGGCCAGGCAGACGACGATCAGCAGCACCGGCACCGCCTGGACCAGGCGCCGGACGAGGAGCGGTTGCATCGGGCGGCTCCGGGTTCCGCGGAAGCGGCAGCTTACCGCGCGGAGTCCGCGATGCCACGGGGTTGTGGCGGGTGCGGTTTGCGGCCGCGGGAACCGTTCCCGGCGGATCGGCCCCTTTCGCGGCGCCTCTCCCGCCTGGCGAGACCTTTTCGGAATGTCTCCGGGATCGTGTCGGAGGCTAGTGACGGCATCGGTCGGAAGCAAAATGAGTCCCCCCTCCCCTTGCGGGAGGGGGGTAGGGGGAGGGGGTTTCCGACGCCAGAACCGGCCTGACACCTGGTGATCTGGCCCTGACGGCGAGGCCTGCCCTTTGCGCATTCGCGCGCGGACGCTGTGCAACCGGAGAGATGGTTGACACTATGGACCGGGGACATGGTTGACAGTTTCCACGGTTTGTTCTGGTGCTATAGGGCGGCCCGGCCGGGCCGCCCTGCAGCGGCGAAGGGTTCGAGTGTTACGGTCGATCAGGCCGAGATCGACGTCTGCGAAGCGGACGATCCAGTCGCCGGACTGGGTCTCGGCGACTGGATCGTCCGC
>NZ_NHON01000196.1 GCF_002195995.1 Inquilinus limosus | reverse complement strand
CGCCCGACCCGGCGCGGATGAAGGAGGTCATGCGGCGCCACGGGCTGGTGCCGGTCGCCCCCGGCGCGTGACGGGCGCCCCTGCCGGCAGGACCAGGGCCGGATCGCCAGAGTTCAGGCCGGTCTTGACGGCGAAAACCCCCTCCCCCTACCCCCCWCCCGCGAGGGGAGGGGGGACTCTTTTCTCTTTCGGTCGATGGCGTTCGCAGGCGCGGCGATTGCCCTGCATCGGCCACCGGATCGTCATGCCGGACCGGCGCGGCGATCCGGCCCTGGTCCTGCCGGCAGGGGCGCCCGTCACGCGCCGGGGGCGACCGGCACCAGCCCGTGGCGCCGCATGACCTCCTTCATCCGCGCCGGGTCGGGCGCGCCGCCGGCGGCCAGGGCGGCGACCTCGCGGAAATAGCCGGGGCCCAGCACGCCGGGGGTGAGGACGGACAGGCAGGTGGCCGGCGCCTGCGTGTCGTTGCGGAAGCCATGCACGATTCCGCGCCGGATGAAGACGGTGTCGCCGGGCCCGACCGGCACGTCCCGGCCGTCGACCTGGAAGGTCAGGGTGCCGGCCAGGCCATAGGCCACCTCGTCCCAGCTCTCATGGTAATGCGGCACCGGCATCCGGGCGTTGGGGTGCACCGTCATCCGGAACGCATCGAGGCTGCCGGCGGTGCTGTCCTTGTCGTGCAGGAATTCGAGCGCCAGCCCGCCCATCCTGATCGTCTCTGTCTGTCCTCCCATGGGGTCGTCTCCGCGCGTGGTTTCTGCCGGACAGCCTGCGCGCTTCCAGTGGCGCCGACAATGGAGGGGCAGATTTCCGCTCCGTTTGGCTGTCCCGGCGCTCTGGCGGTATCCTGCGGGCCAGGCAGCCGGAGGACACCGCTATGCCCGAGGACCGCAAGGCCCGCGCCCCCAAGGCTCGTGCGATCGATGTCGCGCTCGAGGTCAGCGGCATCGACGAGGCGCTGACCTTCTACGGAAGGCTGTTCGATTTCACCCTGCGCGGCCGCTCCGACGGCATGGCCCTCATCGACCTGGGCGGCCAGTTCTCGGAAAAACGAGCCAATGTATATTGTGATATTCGGATATTCTGCGAAGTGTGTGCCGAACTATTTCGTCAGGCCCGAGAAGAAGCCAATTTATGAGATCTAATATCTGAAATTTCTCCTTTCTATTCAGGGTTCACTTCGATATAGCTTGGGCCGACGCCCCAGCGATAGTCGATAGTGTTCCCGTAACACTCCAGTCTCTCGTGGTAAACAAGATGGAGATGTCAGATACTATAGTTATGGCTGCAGAGATTCTTGCTGACGATATCTGGAGATCTCGAATATGAGAAAATTGGTCTCGTAGTTTAAGAAACGGCTCGAGTAAGGCTTGCTTAATTGCGCCATGAGCTAGTGATCTTCTACTATGCCTTATGTCCTCGATTGCTTTAGATTGAAGTTCAATGACGTGCATAACTAGGTCAACAACGCGAGGGTGGAGACCAGAGGCCAACAACAATTTTCTCTCCATCTCCTGAAAGTGCGACATGCTCATTGGTCGAGCATTGACACCCCAGAGAGTAGCCTGACCAATTCCCAATCTGACTCGAAATTCGGCCCAATGAGTTGAAGCCAGTGCACGCGTCCTACCACGCCGCTGCCTGGCCGAGAGATATATTTCTCTAAGGTTAGTTTTTTCACTCTCTTCCGGAACTGTCAATCCCTCGACAAAGTATGAAGCTTCAAGAAATTGGCGTGATGTGACAAGATTCTCTATTCTTTCTAATAACTCGTTCGCTTCACTATCCGTCAACGTTATCGCATTTCCAGAAACATTTGATCTGCCGTCTGCACGATAGGCTTGATCTATTAATAGTTTACTCATTAGAGATATTAATCTTTTGTCAGATTCTGATAATACGGGGGTGGGAGTTACTATGGACATGAATGCTGCCTTTACGGGTCGTAGGTTGAGGCGGCGTTAGATAAATTTAACTCGCGTACACTGTAATAATTTGCTTTGGTTTTCAAGAGCCTCCATGGGCCGCCGGAGCGAACTTCGAAGCCAACATCCACTTGGCTGACGTGATGCTGATGGCGGTACGCAGGCTGGGTTCCGAGCGGATTGGTTGATCTGCACATTTCCCTCCGACAGGCGCCTACCCCACCACTCCCGCCCACCGCCTCTCCGTCGCCGACCGCCCGATCGCCTCGCTCACCTTCTCCAGCGCCGCGGCCGCCGCGAAGTCCGGGTAGGCCGCAGGCCCTCCCGCGATCGCCTCCAGCAGCTGCGCCACCTCGATCACCTTGAGGTCGTTGAAGCCGAGGCCGTGGCCGGCGGCGGGGCTGAAGGCGCCGTAATGCGGGTGGGCCGGGCCGGTCAGCACCGTGCGGAAGCCGTTGCGGTCGCCCGGGGCGGCGCCCGGCTGGTGGAGCTGCAGCTCGTTCATCCGCTCCTGGTCGAACAGGATCGCGCCGTCGGTGCCGAACACCTCGAAGGCCAGGTGGTTCTTGCGGCCCCAGGCCACCCGGCTGGTCGCCACCGTGCCGATGATGCCGTCGGCGAAGCGCAGCAAAGCGTGGGTCTGGTCCTCGTTCTCCACCGTCGCCGTCTCCGTGGTGACCGCGGCGGCGCCGTCGCGGCGCTCGCGGCCCTCGCCGGCGGCGGGCAGGGGGCGCTCGGCGATCACCGTGCGCTGGTCGGCCGAGACCTCGGTGATCGGCCCGACCAGGGCCAGCGCCACGCTGAGGATGTGCGAGCCGATGTCGCCGAGCGCACCGCTGCCCGCCTGGTCGCGCCGGCAGCGCCAGGACATCGGCACGGCCGGGTCGGCCATGTAGTCCTCGTCGCTGACGCCGCGGAAATAGGTGACGCGGCCGATGGCGCCGTCGCGGATCAGCTGCCGCGCGAAGGACACGGCCGGGCTGCGCAGGTAGTTGTAGCCGACCATGGTGGTGACGCCGGCCTGGGCCGCGGCCGCCGCCATCTCCGCCGCGTCGGCGGCGGTCAGCGCCAGCGGCTTCTCGCAATAGACATGCTTGCCGGCCTTGAGCGCCGCCAGCGCCATCGGCTTGTGCAGCAGGTTGGGGGAGGTGATGGCGACGAGGTCGACCTTCGGGTCGGCCACCAGCGCCTGCCAGTCGCCGGTGGCGCGGGCGAAGCCGAAGCGGTCGGCGGCCCGCTGCGCCGCGCCGGCATCGATGTCGGCCACCATCTCGAGCCGGGCGCCGAGCCGGGTGCGGAACACCGCCGGCGCGGCGCGGAAGGCCAGGGCATGGCATTCGCCCATGAAGCCGGTGCCGATCAGGCCGATGCCGATGCTTGTCATGTCTGGTCTCTCACGCCATTCCAGGCCCCCCTCCCCCTGCGGGAGGGGGTAGGGGGAGGGGGTTCGTGCCTGTGCAACCGGAGATGGTTGACACTATGGACCGGGGACATGGTTGACAGTTTCCACGGTTTGTTCTGGTGCTGCAGGGCGGCCCGGCCGGGCCGCCCTATAGCGGCGAAGCGTTCGAGTGTTACGGTCGATCAGGCCGAGATCGACGTCTGCGAAGCGGACGATCCAGTCGCCGGACTGGGTCTCGGCGACGCCGACGGTTTCGCCGATCAGGGCCTGGGAGATGAAGACCTTGTCGCCCTGCCAT
>NZ_NHON01000195.1 GCF_002195995.1 Inquilinus limosus | reverse complement strand
GATCATGGTCATGACGATGGCGATGGCGCCGGGCACCAGCGTGTTGCGGCTGACCAGCTCCTGGTTGAACCAGACGCGCTGCTCGACATCGATCGCGGGCGCAGGTTCCGAAGGCGGGCTCCGCCGTGATAAAGCCTGACGGCGTTCGGGGGAATCGCGCTGATGCGAGATCGATCATGATCCTGGCCACGCCGCGCCTGCGGCTGCGGCCCTGGCGGGTGCAGGACCGCGACGCCTTCGCCGCCCTGACCGCGGATCCCGAGGTGATGCGCGACCTGGGCGGACCGCTGGACCGGGCGGGCAGCGACGCCAAGCTCGACCGCTACATCGTCGGCTATCACCGCCAGGGTTTCTGCCGCTGGGCGGTGACGGACCTCTCCGGCGCGGTGCTGGGCTATGCCGGGCTGATGCGGTCGGGGCCGGAGCACGCGGCCGGTCCCCATGTCGATATCGGCTGGCGGCTGGCGCGGCACGCCTGGGGCCAGGGCTATGCCACCGAGGCCGCGGCGGCGGCGCTGCGCGACGGGTTCGGGCGGCTCGGCTTCTCCGAGATCCTGGCCTACACCGCGCCCGACAACCTGCGGTCGCAGGCGGTGATGGCGCGGCTGGGCCTGCGGCGCGAGCCCGCGCGCGACTTCACCTCGATCATCGACGGCACGCCCTGGCACGGGCTGGTCTGGGTGGCCCGGGCCGCCGACGAGGGCTGAGCGGCGAAGACCCGCCATTTGACGGGAAGAGGCGGATTGCGGATTCGACAAGTGCGCCGCGGGTGCGCACAGGTCGGCAAGGCGCGAAGCGCGGACCTTGGGTCAAGTGCGGCGCCGATGCGCTTGGTTTCCGCAACGGGTGAGGAGCGGACGTCGCGGTGGCTTGGCCCGACGTCCGGATTGCGCAGGAAGCGGTCGCGAGATTGCCCAGATCAGCCGCGGCTACAGCACGAAATCGCCGGCTGACAGCGGGTGGTCAGCGATGACGTTGATGGCGAAGTCCGGCGCCTTGTCGCCATTGGCGTCGACATAGACCACCTGGATCGACCCCGCCGTCACCACCCGCAGTTCACCCGCCGTGCCGGTGAAGGCACCGGTGCCGAAGGTAAAGGCGGTGTCGCCATTGCTGGGATTGCCGTCCGCATCGATCGCCGACAGGTCGATCCTGTCGCCGGCCGAGAAATCGGTGATGCCGTCCTTGCCGATGCCGGAGACCGCGCTGTCGGACAGGGCGGTGTAGACGAAGGTGTCGTTGCCGGCGCCGCCCTTCAGCGCATCGCCGCCCCCGCCGCCGGTAAGGACGTCGTCCCCGGCCAGGCCCCACAGTGTGTTGGCATTGGCGTCGCCGGTGAGCACGTCGTTGAAGGCGGAACCCTGCACCTGCTCGATGCCGCTCAGCGTGTCGCCCGCGGCATCGCCGCCCGACATCGCGCCGGTCGCCAGGTTCACTGAGACGGCTGACGCCGAGCCGACATAGACGGCCGTGTCGATGCCGGCGCCGCCGATGATGGTGTCGGCCCCGGCGCCGCCTTCGACGGTGTCGTTGCCGTCACCGCCGTCGATCGTGTCGTCGCCGGCACCGGCATAGATGTTGTCGTGGCCGGCCTCGCCGAAGACCTGGTCGTTGCCGGTCCCGGCATCGACCGAGTCATTGCCGGTGCCGCCATGGATGGTATCGACCCCGTCGCCGCCGACCAGCCGGTCCGCGCCGTCGCCACCATCGAGATTGTCGTCGCCGCCCTCGCCCGAAAGCGAGTCGTCGCCGCCATTGCCGACGAGCGTATCGTTGCCGAGCTCGCCGCCGATGATGTTGCGGCCGTTGTCGCCCGACAGATGATCGTCGTTGCTCGACCCGTACAGGTTCTCGATGTTGCTCAGCACATCGCCCTGGGCGTCGCCGCCCGTGGCGGTGTGGTTCAGCAGGTCCACGGTCACCGCCGCAGTCGAGCCCTGGTAGTTGGCGAAGTCCGAGCCGTTGCCGCCGTCGAGGATGTCGGCGCCCGCGCCGCCGCGGAGTTGGTCGTCGCCAGCGCCGCCGCTCAGCGTATTGGTCGCGGCGGAGCCGTACAGCCGGTCGGCGAAGCTGGAGCCGGTGAGGTTCTCGATCCCGGTCAGCGTATCCCCCTGAGCATCGCCGCCGGTGCCCGTCCCGGTCGCCAGATTCACCACCACCGCCGCGGCGGACGCGGCATAGGTCGCCGTGTCCGTGCCCATACCGCCATCCAGCGCGTCGGCCCCGGCGCCGCCGGCGAGCAGGTCGTTCCCGCCGGCGCCGTTGAGGACGTTGGCCCCGGCGTCGCCGGTCAGCGTATCCGCGAAGGCCGAGCCGGAGAGGTTCTCGATGCCGGTCAAGGTGTCGCCGGTGGCATCGCCGCCGGTCGCCGCGCCGCTTGTGAGGTTGACCGTGACGCCCGCGGCGGACCCGGCATAGCTTGCTGTGTCGATGCCGGCGCCGCCGTTCAGCGTGTCGGCCCCGGCGCCGCCCTGGAGTGCGTCGTTCCCGGCGCCTCCGTCGAGCATGTTGGCGCCGGCATCGCCGGTCAGGCTGTCGGCGGAGTTCGAGCCGGTGAGATTCTCGATGCTGTTGAAGGTATCGCCGGTGGCATCGCCGCCATTGGCGGTGTTGGTGGCGAGATTGATCGTGACGGCCGCGGCGGAGGCGCCATAGGCGGCCGCGGCCCGCGAGCACGTCGTCGCCGGCGCCGCCGTCCAGCACATTCGCCCCGGCCTCGCCGTTGATCGTGTCGGCGAAGGCCGAGCCGATGACGTTCTCGATGCTGCTGAAGCTGTCGCCCTCGGCATCGCCGCCCGTCGCGGCGTTGGCAGAGAGGCTGACACCGACGCCCGCGCTGGAGAGAGCATAGGAGATGGTGTCGTTGCCGTTGCCGCCCTGCAGCGCATCGGCGCCGCCGCGTCCCTGAAGCGTGTCGTTGCCGTCGCCGCCGTTCAGCACATTCGCCCCGGCATCGCCGGTCAGCGTGTCGTTGAAGGCCGATCCGATCAGGTTCTCGATGCCGGACAGGGCGTCGCCCTGGGCATCGCCGCCCGAGCCGGTGCCGTTCAGCAGGTTGACCACGACCGCCGCCGCCGAGGCGGCATAGGAGGCGGTGTCGATGCCGTTGCCGCCCTGCAGCGTGTCGGCACCACCGAGGCCGATGAGCGTGTCGTTGCCGTCGCCACCGGCCAGGGTGTTGGCCCCGGCATCGCCGGTCAGCGTGTCGTTGAGGGCCGAGCCCGTGAGATTCTCGATGCCGGAGAGGACGTCGCCGGCGGCATCGCCGCCCGAGGCGGCGCCGTTGACCGTGACCACGACCGCCGCGGATGNCCACCGGCCAGGGTGTTGGCCCCGGCATCGCCGGTCAGCGTGTCGTTGAGGGCCGAGCCCGTGAGATTCTCGATGCCGGAGAGGACGTCGCCGGCGGCATCGCCGCCCGAGGCGGCGCCGTTGACCGTGACCACGACCGCCGCGGATGAGAGGGCGTAGGWRACGGTGTCGATGCCGTTGCCGCCCTGCAGCGTGTCRCCGCTACCGAGACCCTGGAGCGCGTCGTTGCCGTCGCCGCCGACCAGGACATTCACCCCGGCATTGCCGGTCAGCGTGTCGTTGAAGGCCGAGCCGGTGGTGTTCTCGATGGCCGCCAGCGTGTCGCCCTGGGCGTCGCCGCCCGTGCCGGTCCCGTTCAGCAGGTTGACCACCACCGCGGCGGCCGAGGCGGCGTAG
>NZ_NHON01000194.1 GCF_002195995.1 Inquilinus limosus | reverse complement strand
CGGACTCCCGGCCACCGCCGCCCCGCGGGTCTCATGCGGGCCCTCGAAGGGCGAGCGCACCTGGCGATCACGGCAGTGGCGCGGGACCAACGCGAACCCACCCTATCGGACAAGCCCGCGTCTCCCCGAGGTTGCCCAATGAGCGCGCCCGAGCGGGTGGCGCCGTCCGACTTCAAGGCGCTCCGCCGTGCCGCGGAGGCCGGCGATGCGGCCGCACAGTTCAACCTCGGCGTGCTCAGCGACAGCCGCATCGACGATAACGGCTACGCGGTGCCTGGCGACCGGGCCGAGGCGCTGCGCTGGCTGGAACAGGCCGCCGCCGGCGGCCTGCCACGGGCCCAGCTGCGGCTGGCCACGCTCTATGCCGACAGCCGCCCGGCGTCGGGCGACCGGGTGCGGGCCGGCGCCTGGTTCCTGGTGGCCGCGGCGCGGCTGACCGGCGCCCAGCGCGCCGCGGCGGAGGCCGGATACCGGGCCCTGGCCGCCGGGCTCAGCGCTGGCCGGCGAGCCAAGGCCTGTGGCCTGGCCGCCCGCCTGGCGGCGCTGCCCCCCGCCGATCCCCCGTGAGACCCGGCCAGGTTTGACTCCGCGCGACCTTGCCCTCGGCTATCCTGCCGGCAAGATGACGGCCCGGATTCCGACCTCCGCCCTGCTCGACGGCCTGCTGCGCGACGCGAACGCCGAACGGGTGACCCTGGGCTGGCTGGTGCACCGGCTGGGCGACCGCTCCTTCGGCCTGGTGATGCTGCTGCTGGCCCTGCTCGGGGCGATGCCGGGCGTGTCCGGCATCGTTGCGCCGCTGCTGGCCATCCTGGCGGTGCAGATGATGCTGGGCCGCGCCGGCCCGGCCTTCCCCCGGCGCATCGCGGAGCGCAGCGTGCGGACCCCGGCGCTGGCGCGGACCCTGGGCCGCGCCGTGCCGGTCCTGCGCGCCATCGAAGGCTTCATCCATCCGCGCTGGCCGACGCCGTTCGGGGCGACCAAGCGCGGGGTCGGCCTGGTGGTGCTGCTGCTCGGCGTGCTGCTGCTGGCCCCGATCCCCTTGAGCAACATCCCGCCCGCTTTGGCGATCGCCCTGCTCGCCATCGCCTATCTGGAGGAGGACGGGATCCTGCTCTGCATTGCGCTCGCGGCGTCCGCCCTGCTGCTCGCCGTCGCCGCCGGCGTCGTTTGGCAGGCGATGGGCGAGCTGGGCTGGGTGCGGGGCCTGCTTTAGGCCCGGCAAGACGGGCATCGAGCCGCGAACGGGTCAGGCCGGGCCGGTGCCGGCGGCAGCGCCGCACTCTGTGTCGTGGCCGCTGCGGGCGCGCTGTACATCCGCCTCCAGCCGGGCCAGGAAGCCGTGGAACCGCGGCACGCCGCGCAGGCTGTCGAGCTGGGCGTCGTGCTGCACGATGCCGAGCAGCCAGGACCGCACCCGCGGCGTGCGCGCGGAGATGTGCTCCAGCCGGTCCAGCGCGGCGTCGGGCCGGCCAGCCTCGGCATAGGCACAGGCCGCGTTGTAGTGCACCACATAGTCCTCGGGGTTGAGCGCCAGGGCCCGCCCGGCCCAGGCCAGGGCACGCCCCGGATCGCCCAGCGAGACCAGCATCGCCGCGCCGGCGCACAGCGCCATGGCGTCGTCGGGCCGCCGGGCCAGCTGCGCCTCGATCCGGGCGAAGCCCCGCCGCGCCGCCGCCAGCGCATCCTCGGCACGGCCGAGCGATGCATAGGTGTCCCGCAGCACCACCAGGCAGATGTAGTCGGTGTCGCGCAGGTCGGCCGCACGCTCGAACAGGGCGGCGGCCTCGGCGTAGCGGCCGGTGTTCCGGCACATCTCGGCGTACCACTCATGCGCCTCGAACAGCTCGGGGTCCAGCGCCAGCGCCCGCTCGAAGGCCGTCGTCGCCTCCCCGGCCCGGCCGGCCAGGAACAGCGCCAGCCCGCGGGAGGCATGGGCCTCGGCCAGGTTCGGCGCGAAGCTCAGCGCCGTGTCGCTGTTGCGCAGGATCTCCTCGTAGGAGATCTCGGTGCTGCCGCCCAGCCACAGCAGCACGTCGCAGGCCGCGACGCCGGCATAGGCGCGGGCATAGCCCGGATCGATCGCGATCGCCTGCAGGAACATCTCCCGCGCCTCGGCCAGCGCCGGCTTGTTGCCGAAGCTGGTGAACAGGGCCGAACGGCCCTGCAGGCAGCATTCATAGGCGTCGGCGCTGCTCGTCGGGCCGCCCTCGATCGACCGCAGTTCCTCCGGCAGCAGGGTGACCCTGAGCGCGTCGACCACGCTGCGGGAGATGTCGTCCTGCAGCGCGAAGATGTCGTCGAAATCCCGGTCGTAGCGCTCCGACCACAGATGGTCGCCGGTGGCGCCCTCGATCAGCCGCACATTGACCCGCACGCGATCGGCCGCCCGGCGGACGCTGCCCTGCAGCACGTATCCGACATTCAGCCTCCGAGCCACCTCCGTCACCTCCACCGCCTGGCCGCGGAAGGTGAAGGCGGTGTTGCGGGCGACCACGAACAGGGCGGAGACCCGGGACAGGTCGGTGATGATGTCCTCGGTGATGCCGTCGGCGAAATACCCCTGCTCGGCATCCCCGCCCATGCTGGTGAAGGGCAGGACCGCGATATGCGGGCGGCCGGCCTCGGCGCCGCGCCGCGACGGCGGCGGCGCGGCGGGCTCCCGGTCACCGGCCGGCGAGCGGGAGCCGGAGAGCGACCGCCAGGCCCAGATCAGCTGCTCCGCCGCCTCGCTGCCCGTGCCGCCCAGCAGCCGGGCCGAGACGTCGCGCTGCTCCTCCGCCTCGCGCTGGCGGCCGCCGGCGATCAGGACGCGCAGCAGCGCGACATGGGCCGAGACGTCGTCGACATCGGCGGAGACCAGGACGCGGGCATGCGGCAGCGCCGCCTCGGGATCGTCGGCATGGCGCTCGAGCAGGGCGCGCAGCACCTGCAGGCGCAGCCGTCGCACCTCCTGCCGCTCGGCCACGCACCAGACCTGGAAGTCCGGGCAGCTCGGCAGGTCCAGCCCCTCGGCGAACTCCCCCTGGAAGGCCGCTGCGGCCTGCTCCAGCGCCGCGGTCGGCGCCACCTCGACCCCGGCCGAGAGCGACCGGCGGATGGCCACGAGGTCGACCCCGGCCCCTGCGGCGTCGAGGCGCACCGTGTCGCGGTCGGCCAGGATGCGCGGCTGGCCGGGGGTGTCGACGACGCGGCGCAGCAGGCTGAGGCTCGACCGCAGCGCGCCACGCGGGTCGTCCGGAATGTCCCAGAAGATGGTGCAGAGGCGGTCGCGCCGGTGCGGCCGCTCCGTGGTGGCGAGATAGACCAGCAGGGCCCGCGCCTTCCGGGAGGACGGCAGGGCCACCGGCCGGCCGTCCCGGGCGACCTCCACCCCGCCCAGCAGGCGCACTGTCAGCTGCGGCTCGTCAGGCATCGCTCGGATCCAGGAAAGACCTCCTGCATGGGGCCTGGAGGCGGGCGCCCCCGCCCACCGAAGCGCACCCTATCGGCGTCGCGGCCCGATTGCCACCGTGCAATTTCAACGCTTTCTGAAACGGTCGCTGGGACGCCGCCACCCTAGATCATCGCCGAATGCCCACCCGACCCGTGCCCTAGCCCGCCAGCGGTCCCGGCCGGCCGGCGCAAACCGCCATCGCCACATCCACGCTGGAGCTTGTATGGCTACCGGATCTTCGGCCCATCTGACCATCGTCCCGGCCCCCAACCGGTCGCCGCCGCTGCAGCCC
>NZ_NHON01000193.1 GCF_002195995.1 Inquilinus limosus | reverse complement strand
CCGCCCGGCCGCCGATGCGCCCGCCGCTGCCCCCGGAGGCGGCGGTCGCGCGCTGGCGGGCGCGGCTGGCCGACGGCCATCCTGTCACCGAGGCCGAGGCGTTGCGCCTGCTGGCCGATTTCGGCCTGACCGTCACGCCCTGCGCCATGGCCAAGGACGAGTCCGAGGCGGTCGAGGCCGCCATGCGGATCGGCTTCCCGGTGGCGCTGAAGACCGCCGGCACGGCGCATAAGACCGATGTCGACGGGGTGCGGCTGAACCTGGCCGACCCGGTGGCGCTGCGCCAGGCGCATCGCGACCTGGCGGTGCGGCTGGGCCCGCGCGTCGTGGTGGCGCGGATGGTCCGGGACAAGGGCGTCGAGATGATGCTGGGGCTGCAGCGCGACCCGGATTTCGGGCCGGTGGTGGTGATTGGTTTCGGCGGCATCCATGCCGAGATCCTGCGGGATGCCGCCTTCGCCCTGCCACCCTTCGACGCTGCCGAGGCGCGGCGGCTGATCGACCGGCTGCGGCTGCGCCCGCTGCTGGACGGCGCCCGCGGCGCCCCGGCCGCCGATGTCGACGCCCTGGCCGAGGCCGCGGCGCGCTTCTCCACCCTCGCCGCGGCGCTGGGCGACCTGGTCGAGGCGATCGACGTCAACCCGGTCCTGGCCCTGCCGCGCGGCGCTGTCGCCGTCGACGCGCTGGTGGTGCCGCGGCGCTAGGCGGCCACTGGGATCACCAACGGTGACGGCCCCGGCCGCGCCAGCCGTCGTCGCGCCAGCGCCGGCGATGCCAGCCATCATAATGGTCGTTGTCCGAGGCCGCCGCCGCGATGGCCAGGCCGCCGATCGCCAGCGCGCCCACCGCCAGCGCGGTGTTGGTATCCTGCTGCTGCCGCTCGACCTGCGCCTGATAGGACAGCTGGCCCAGCGCGTTGCAGGCATAGGGATCGCCGTAGGAGCAACGCTGCGAGGCATAGTTCAGCTGCATCTCCGACGGCGTCGGCCCGCAGGCCGCCAGCAGCGCCAGGGCGCCGACCCCGCCGATCCGCCAGGCACCGGATGCCAACCTTCCGGTGGTGATGCCGGTCATCATGTCGTCTCCTGCCGACCCGTGGTCGGCCAGTCGGGACGGTGACTCGGAATCAAAGCGGAATTGTGTCCGATCGCCATACATCCCTCTGCAGCCGCAGCGCTCCCGCCGACATCCCTCTTCCCTCCAACATACAGTGGTGTACTGTACTGGCAGGATCGGGAGGTGCCGGGCCAACCCGGCGGAGGCGGGCGCGAGGATGCAGCGGTATTCCTTCTTCTCGCTGGCGCGGAAGGCGCTGGGCGGTCATCGCGGCTGGGAGCCGGCGTGGCGCAAGGCGACGCCGAAGAAAAGCTACGATGTCATCATCGTCGGCGGCGGCGGGCACGGCCTGTCCACCGCCTACTACCTGGCCCGCAACCACGGCATCACCAATGTCGCGCTGATCGAGCGCGGCTGGATCGGCGGCGGCAATGTCGGCCGCAACACCACCATCGTCCGCTCCAACTACCTGCTGCCCGACAACCAGCATTTCTATGAATGGTCGCTCAAGCTGTGGCACGGCCTCAGCGAGGAGCTGAACTACAACGTCATGTTCTCGGCCCGCAGCTCGATCTTCCTGGCGACCTCGGTGGGCGGCGCCATGGCGCTGCGCCGCCGCGGCAACGGCATGCGGCTGGCCGGCATCGACGCCGAGTGGCTGGAGCCGGACGATCTGCGCCGGATGGCGCCGAACCTCGACTATTCCGACAACGCGCTGTTCCCGATCTATGGCGGCATGCGCCAGGGCCGCGCCGGCACCGCCCGGCACGACGCGGTGGCCTGGGGCTTCGCCCGCGGCGCCAGCAATCTGGGCGTCGACATCATCGAGGATTGCGAGGTGCTGGACTTCCTGCGCGACGGCGAGCGCGTCACCGGGGTGATGACGGCCAAGGGCCCGATCAGCGCCGACCGGGTGTGCCTGGCCACCGCCGGCTCCTCCTCCACCCTCGCGCGCAAGCTCGACCTCAAGCTGCCGATCGAGAGCCACCTGCTGCAGGCCTTCGTCAGCGAGGGGCTGAAGCCGGTGGTCGACCACGTCTTCTCCTGGGGTGGCAGTGGCCATTTCTACATCAGCCAGTCCGACAAGGGCGGGCTGGTCTTCGGCGGCGACCTGGACGGCTACAACTCCTACGCCCAGCGCGGCAACCTGCCGGTGGTGGAGGACATCGCCACCGCCGCCATCGCGCTGATGCCCAACCTGTCGCGCACCCGCATCCTGCGGCACTGGGCCGGGGTGATGGACATGTCGATGGACGGCAGCCCGATCATCGGCCTGGCGCCGGTCGACGGCCTCTATCTCAACATGGGCTGGTGCTATGGCGGCTTCAAAGCCATCCCCGGCTCCGGCTGGGTCTGCGCCCACACCATCGCCAACGGCGCGCCGCACGAGCTGAACCGGCCCTTCGCCCTCGACCGGTTCGAGCACGGCCGGATCATCGACGAGAACGGCGTCGGCCCGATCGCGAACCGGCACTGAGGAGCGGACATATGCGAATCCCCTGCCCCTGGTGCGGCCCGCGCGACCTCTCCGAATTCCACTATGGCGGCGATGCCGAGACGCCGCGCCCGCCGCATGAGGAGACTGCGGCGGTGCCCTGGTTCGACCATGTCTACCGCCACGACAACCCGCGCGGCGCGCACAGGGAATACTGGCAGCACAGCTACGGCTGCCGGTCCTGGATCCTGGTCACTCGCGACACGCTGACCCATGAGATCACGGCGGCCGAGCCGATGCGGCGCCCGGCGGCGGCGGAGAGTGGACGATGACCTCCCATCGCCTGGCCCAGGGCGGGCTGATCGACCGGTCGGCGCGGCTCGGCTTCACCTTCGACGGCCAGCGCTACGAGGGCCATCCCGGCGACACGCTGGCCTCGGCGCTTCTGGCCAACGGCGTGCGCCTGGTCGGCCGCAGCTTCAAGTACCACCGGCCGCGCGGCATCCTGTCGGCCGGGTCGGAGGAGCCGAACGCGCTGGTCGAGCTGCGGACCGGCGGCCGGCACGAGCCGAACACCCGCGCCACCGTGGTCGAGCTGTATGACGGGCTCGTGGCCAACAGCCAGAACCGCTGGCCGTCCCTGAGCTTCGACGCGCTGGGCGTGCTCAACGGCCTCCTGGCCCCGGTGTTTCCGGCCGGCTTCTACTACAAGACCTTCATGTGGCCGGCCTCGTTCTGGGAGCCGGTCTATGAGCGGATCATCCGCCGCGCCGCCGGCCTGGGCGCCGCGCCGACCGAGACCGACCCCGACCGCTATGAGCGCCGCCACGCCTTCTGCGACGTGCTGGTGGTCGGCGGCGGCCCGGCGGGCTTGAGCGCCGCCTTGGCCGCGGCCGAGGCCGGCGCCCGCGTCATCCTGTGCGACGAGACCGACCGGTTCGGCGGCAGCCTGCTGGGCGAGGACGAGCCGGTCGAGGGGCGTCCGGCGGCCGACTGGGTGGCGGAGCGGCTGGCGGCGCTGCAGGGCTTCGGCGACCGGGTGACGCTGGTGCCGCGCGGCACCGCCTTCGGGATCTACGACCACGGCACGGTCGGGCTGGTCGAGCGCGTCGCCGATCATCTGGCCGAGCCGCCGGCGCATCTGCCGCGCCAGCGCTTCTGGACCATCCGGGCCAAGGCGATCGTGGTCGCGGCCGGGGCGATCGAGCAGCCGCTGGTGTTCCCGAACAACGACCGCCCCGGCGTGATGCTGGCCGGCGCGGCGCATCGCTACGCCCATCGCTACGCCGTGGCCCCGGGCAAGCGGGTGCTGGTGGCGGGGATCGATGACGGCGCCGCCCGCGCCGCTTTGGCGCTGAAGCGGCACGGGGTCGAGGTCGCGGGGCTGGTCGACGGCCGCGCCGCCCTGCCCGACCCGCTGTCGGAAGAGCTGCGCGCCGCCGGCATCGCGATCCATGCCGGGTCGGCGGTGCGCGGCGCCAAGGGCCGGCTGGGCGTCGAGGGCGCCCGCATCGGCGCGGCCGGCGGCAGCGGCAGGGCGGTCGCCATCGACTGCGACGCCATCGCCATCTCCGGCGGCTGGATGCCGACCACGCATCTGCTGAGCCAGCGCGGCATCCGCCCGAAGCTGGACTGGACCCGCGGCGGCTATGTGCTGCCGGATCTCAACGGCCCGCTGCTGGCCGCCGGCGCCTGTGCCGGCCGTGCCACCACCGAGGCCGCGATCGCCGACGG
>NZ_NHON01000192.1 GCF_002195995.1 Inquilinus limosus | reverse complement strand
CTGCGGCGCCGGCGGGAGGCGGTGCGCCTAGCGCCGCAGGAACCTCTTCCAGGGCGCGCGACGGCCTGGCGCGGGCCAGCATCCGCTCATAGACGGGGTCGGCCTGCGCGGTGGTCGTCGGTGGCGCAATCGGGGCGGCCGGCCGGGGCGCGGACGCGGTGGCTGCCGGCTGGCCGGGCTGCGGCCCGGCCACAGGCGTCTCGCCGCCCGGCAGCCCGGCGCTTGCCACCGGCATCTCGCCAGGCGGTGCGGCGCCGGGGGCGCCAGGCAGCGCCGCGGCGATCTCCAACTGGTCCGGCGTCGGCGCACCCGACGGCATCGCCGGCGGTGGCGCCTGCGCGATCGCCGTTTCGGCCGACACCGCCGCCGGCGGCGCGACGGACCCGGCGCCGATCGTGCCGACGACCCCGGACACCGAGGTGATCAGGCCGCCCAGGTCGCGGACCGTCGCCGCCTGCTCCGGCACCGTGGCGGCGCGGCGGCTGGTCGAGGCGCGGGTCCGGAACAGCGCCAGGCCGATCTGGTTCCGTGCGGCGTCCAGCGCGGCATACTGCTCCGGATTGGCGCGCCGTCCGCCACGCTCGTCGAGCATCTGCTTCGCATCGACGATCTGCTGCTTGAGCTTGGTCAGGCGCCTTCGCGTGGTGTCGACCGCCAGGTCGAGGGTCGAGCGGGTCGTCTCGACCTTGCGGGCCAGCAGGCTGGCCTCGGCGACGGGCCCGGCGGAGGCGGCGGGCGCGGCCTCCGCCGGCTGCTGCATGCCGGTGCCGCCGTCCGGCGCCTTGTTGTAGTCGGGGAAGGGCTTCTGCGCCGGGCTGTCGGCGCACCCCGCGGCCGCCAGGGCCAGGAGCATCGCCGAGTGCCGTGCCAGGAGCAGCGGCGAGCGTGGGATCTTGGTCGTCATGACGATCCTCACCAGGTGGGAGGAAGTTCGCTGATCACCAGAACGGCGGGAACCGGCCGGGTCGAGGTGTCGACCGCCGCCACCCAGACGGCATAGGTGCCGTTGGCGGGCCTCTGGAAGGTGATCGCGGGGTTGATGCCGCCATCGTCGGAATCGTCGGCGCAGACCCATGCCCCGGCCGGCGTGTGGACGAGGAGGGCGACGTCGGAGCCCGCGGCGGCATAGATGCTGAGCGGGCGCTGGCCGTTCTCGAACTCGATCTTGGCGTCGGCCCGGCCGGGCGTGATGTTGCCGACGCAGTCCGGGCCGAGCCCGGCGACCGAATACGGACCGCCGGCGATGACGCCGATCGGGAAGGGGTCGACCGTGAAGCCCCCGTTCAGGGACACGGTCTCATAGGACGGCCGGGCGTCGGCATCGGGGGCGCCGGCCGGTGCCGTGGTGGCCACCGGGGTCGCCGCCGTCTGGGCGGCGGCCTGGGCCGAGACCATCGCCCAGGCGACGGCAACCGCGACGCCGGCCGGCGTCTTACGGTGAGGCATCCGTTCCTCCCTGCGGCTGGCCGGCTCGGTCACTCGACGAGCCGGGCGAGGCGTCGGGCAGTCCTGCGCCATGCGCCTGACTGATGGGAAGCCGGAATGATCCCCTCATTGGCGCCGTTGGTCAATGGAGCCCCTCCAACCTGCCAAATGAGACCCAATCAAGATCGATCGGGATACTGATCCGGCAAGGGGGAGATCATGGGGGCCTGGCCGAACGGTGCGGTCATATTGTCCGGGAGTCGGTAAGGGCCGCGGAATCCCTTGGTGTTCAGGCGTTCGGAGCGATGGTCATTTGGCCAACCAGACGTTCCAGTAGCGCGGCGCGTCCGCCGGCCACACCTTGAAGCCCTGCACCCGCCTGGCGACGGCGTAGTCCGAGGCGTGCAGATACAGGCTGGCGGCCGGCGCCTCCTCGGTGAACAGGCGGCCGATCTGGTCCAGCACCGACTGCATCTGCGCCCGGTCGGTGGTGGCGTTGGCCTGGGCCAGCAGGTCGATGGCGCGCGGGTCCTTCCAGATCTTGCGCGGCTGCGGGCCGATGATCCGCTCCCACTGGCCCAGCGGGTCCAGTCGCGGCGAGTAGGAGAAGGACTGGGTCTGGAACTTGCCGGTGGTATAGGCGTCCAGCTGTGCTGTCCATTCCAGCACCTCGAGGTCGACGTTGAGCCCGACGCCGCGCAGCATGTCCTGCATCAGCACGGCGCAGTCATACATCTCGGCATAGCGCTTGTTGGCGGTCATGACGATGCGCTGGCCCTTGTAGCCGGCCTCGGCCAGCAGGGCCTTGGCCCGCTCCGGGTCGTAGGGCAGGGCGTCGGTCTGGGCCTGGGAGTGGTAGGGGCTGAACGCCGGCACCGGCGTCGCCGAGAATTTCGAGCCGCCGAAGGTCACGGCCTCGGCGATGGCGGCGCGGTCCAGCGCCATCACGATCGCCTGCCGCACCCGCTTGTCCTGCAGCACCGGGTCCTCGGAATGCAGGATCAGCGCCTCCCAGCCCGGGGTGACGGCGGATTCGACCGTCAGGTTCGGGTTGCCCTGCAGCTGGATCCGGTCCTGCGATTCCAGCGGCGCGGTGTCCAGCGCCCCGGCCTGCAGCGCCGTCAGCTTGGCCGCCGCGTCCGGCATGATGGCGAAGCGGACCTTGTCGACATACACCTCCTTGCGGCCGACATAGCCGCTCATGGCGTCGTCGCGCGGGGTGTAGCCGTCGAAGCGGGTCAGCTCGATGTACTGGCCCGGGCGCCAGTCCGACAGGATGAAGGGGCCGGTGCCGACCGGCTTGTCCCAGCTGCCGTCCGGCTTGACCGAGGACGGGTGCAGCACCGGCGTGCCGCCGCAATCCATCCGCGCCAGATTGTACAGGAAGCCGGCATCCGCGCGGTTCAGCGCATAGACCACGGTGTCCGGGTCCGGCGCCGTGACGCTCTCGACCTTCAGCCCGTTGTCGCCGGTGTAGACGTCGCGGCAACGCCATTTGGTGGCCGGGTCCATCAGCCGGTCCCAGGACCATTTCACCTCGGCCGAGGTCATGGTGGCGCCGTTCTGGAACTTCACGCCCTGGCGCAGATGGAAGGTGTAGGTCCGGCCGTCCGGCGAGACGTCCCAGCGGTCGGCCAGCATCGGCCCGACCTCCAGGTCCTCGCGGAACCCGACCAGCCCCTCGACGATGTGCTGGTGCACGATGTCGGTGGCGCCGTCGCGGTCGACGCCCGGATTGGTGCTGCGGATATCGGCCGACAGCACCGTGGTGATGGTGCCGCCGCGCTGCGGCGCCTCGGCCGCGACGGCAGGGACCGCCGCCAGCGTCGCCGCCGCGGCCAGAAGCATGAGCCGGTTCATTCTGCCCCCTGTTTGTTTGTGGTTATGCGCTGAAGGCCGGTGCCCGGCCGGGGCCGAGCACGTCGTGGAAGAAGTCGCGCGCCCGCTCCGCCACCGCCGCGAAATCATGGGCGGCGCCGGGGATGATGTCGTGCCGCACCGCCAGCCCGTGGGCCTGCAGGTTGCGGCGCAGGCTGGTCAGCCGGGCGATGCGGTTGGCCCCGGCGCGGTTGGCGTCCGTCCTCCAGTGCCGGCTGCCGGGGCGGTGGGTGATCGACGCCGTCTCCAGGTCGCTGTCGCCGATTGCCAGATGCACCGGCACCCTGCGCATCGCCTCCAGCTCCGGGGCGCGGCCGAACAGCCGCTCCATGTCGCGGGTGCCGACCCACCAGCCGCGCTTCGGGTCGATCAGCGTCACCGATCCCGGGGCGCCGATCGACACGGCGCGCAGCCGCTCCGGATGCAGCAGCAGGAAGCGGTGGGCGAAATGGGCGCCGCCGGAGAAACCGGCCAGGCAGAAGCGGTCGAAGCCCAGGCCCAGGCGGGCCTCGGCCTCCGCCACCATGGCCAGCAGCAGCCGGTCGTACCGGATGTCGCCCTCGGCCAGGTATTTGTAGCCGTCCTCGTTGCCGTCGCCGAGCGGGTCGGCCGGGAACAGCGGCGCCAGCACCACGGCGCCGTGCCAGCGGGCGAAATCGGCAAAGGCGTCGCGGCTCGATTCGACGCCGCGCAGGCTGCCATGCACCGACACCAGCAGCGGCACCCGCTCGGTCGCGCGCAGCCTCGGGGGAATGAACAGGCTGTAGGAGAATCGCGGATCGGCGCGGCAGGACAGCAGGGGCGTGGCGCCCGTGCGCCGCGGGCCCGCCGCCGCCGGCCGAGCCGCCGATTCCTCCGATGCCTCGCGGGCCGTTCCGGCGCCCGCCCCGGGATCCGATCTCGCCACCCCGCCATCCGCCATTTGGCTTTCTCCAAAATTGGCGCCAATTTTGTCGTGACGATAGACGTCAAAATCGCGGGCGGCAACCCGGCATGCTACAAGGCGGCAGGCGCGGGGGCGGCCACGGGTG
>NZ_NHON01000191.1 GCF_002195995.1 Inquilinus limosus | reverse complement strand
GATCCGGCTGGTCGCGGCCCGGCTGGCGGCGGCGGGCATCGCGCCCGGCCGGATCACGGTTGCCGGCGCCGGCGCGGCCGACCCGCTGCTGCCGGCCCCCGCGGGGCAGGCGGAGCCGGCGAATGACCGGGTCGAGATCGGATTTGAGTCCTCGGCGGTGTCGCGATTGGACGCGACACCAAGGCGTCCCATATAGTCTCATGGGGAGACACGGGGCGCCGTCGCGCCCCCGCCAGCGGATCGAGGTCATGTACACTGCGGAAACCCGGGCGATCGAGGTGTCGGTCGAGCCGGTCTATCTCGAGGACCAGTCCTCGCCGGACGAGAACCACTACGTCTGGGCGTATCACGTCCGCATCGCCAATCACGGGGCGGAGCGGGTGCAGCTGCGCAGCCGCTACTGGCGGATCACCGACGAATTCGGCCGGGTGCAGGAGGTGCGCGGCCCCGGCGTGGTCGGGGTCGAGCCCGTGATCGAGCCGGGCAAGGTGTTCCAATACACCAGCGGCGCGCCGATCACGACGCCCTCGGGCATCATGGTCGGCACCTATCAGATGGAAACCCCGGCCGGCGAGCGTTTCGACGTGGCGATCCCCGCCTTTTCGCTGGACAGCCCGCACCGCACGATCCGATTGAACTGACGTGACCAAGATCATCCCGAGATCCCGCGCGACCCAGGCCCGGGCCGCAGCGTGGAACCACACCGCCATCGACAACCGCCCGGAGAGGCCGGCACCATGACCCGTAACCCCTTCACCCCTGTGGCGGCCAATGTCGCGGCGCAGTCCGCGTCCGAGCAGCGCCCGAGCCGTTCCGAGGCCGAGGAGGCGGTGCGCGTGCTGCTGCGCTGGGCCGGCGAGGATATCGGGCGCGAGGGGCTGCGCGACACGCCGAAACGCGTGGTCAAGGCCTATGAGGAATTCTTCCGCGGCTACGACCAGGATCCTGTCGAACTGCTGTCCCGCACCTTCGAGGAGGTCGAGGGCTATGACGAGATGGTGCTGCTGCGCGACATCGACTTCGAGTCGCATTGCGAGCACCACATGGTGCCGATCATCGGCAAGGCGCATGTCGCCTATCTGCCGGACCGGCGCGTGGTCGGCATCTCCAAGCTGGCGCGGGTGGTCGACGCCTATGCCAAGCGGCTGCAGATCCAGGAGCGGCTGACGGCCCAGATCGCCGGCGCCATCGACCAGGTGCTGAAGCCGCGCGGCGTGGCGGTGATGGTGTCGTCGCAGCACCATTGCATGACCACGCGCGGCGTGCACAAGCACGGCACCCAGATGGTGACCAGCTGCATGATCGGCGCCTTCCGCGACGAGCCGCAGCTGCGCCGCGAGTTCCAGATGATGATCGGAATGCCGGTCTGACCGGCCGGAAACCGGAAGATGTGCCCTGGTGCGGACAGCTGTCCTGCCGGCATGTGACGGCATGACGGTGGACGCGGCGGGCCTGACCGGGTATTCCACCCGGCATTATGCCAGCTTCCCATAGCGAAGAGACGGACGAACCTCCGTCTAGTGGCCGCCGATGATCGTCGAACTCGTCATCGTCGTGGCTCTCATCCTGCTCAACGCCTTTTTCGCGATGTCGGAACTGGCGTTGGTCTCCGCCCGCCGGGCGCGACTCCAAAACATGGCCGATTCGGGCCATCGCGGCGCCAGGGCCGCCCTCGCCCTCGCCGAGGACCCGAACCGCCTGCTCTCCACCGTCCAGGTCGGCATCACCCTGATCGGCATCTTCGCCGGCGCCTTCGGTGGCGCCACCCTGTCGGTGCCGCTGCGCGACTGGCTCGTCACCGTGCCCGGCATGGGCCCGTGGGCCGACGAGCTGTCCTTCGCCCTGGTGGTGGTCGCCATCACCTATTTCTCGCTGATCGTCGGCGAGCTGGTGCCGAAGCGGATCGCGCTGAACCACGCCGAAGCCATCGCCTCCCGCGTCGCCCGGCCGATGCAGACGGTCGCGGCCGTCGGTGCCCCGATCGTCTGGCTGCTGCAGCGCTCGACCGAGCTGGTGCTGCGCCTGCTCGGAGTCTCCGCCGTCCCCGCCCAGACGGTGACGGAGGAGGAGGTGAAGTCGATGATCGCCGAGGGCACCGAGGCCGGCGTCTTCGTCGAGGCCGAGCGCGAGATGATCGACGGCGTGCTGCGCCTGGCCGACCGGTCGGTGCGGTCGATCATGACGCCGCGGCACGAGATGGTGTGGGTCGACCTCGAGGACAGCCCGGACGAGATCCGCAGGACCATCGCCGAGAGCGGCTGCAGCCGCTTCCCGGTGGCCCGCGGCGAGCTGGACGAGATCCAGGGCGTGATCCAGACCAAGGACCTGCTCGACCGCATGCTCGGGGGCGGCCCGTTCGACGTGGCCGAGACCATGCGGCCGCCGCTGGTGGTGCCGGACGGCACCCCGGCGCTGAGGCTGCTGACGACCTTCCGCAGCGCGCCGATCCACCTCGCCGTGGTGGTCGACGAGTACGGCAGCGTCGAGGGGCTGGTGACGCCGAGCGACATCCTGGCGGCGATCGCCGGCGAGGTCGCCGACCTGACCGACATCGCCGGCGGCTACTCGATCGTCCGGCGCGACGATGGCAGCTGGCTGGTCGACGCCATGATCCCGATCGACGAGGTCGAGCGCCTGCTGCGCCTGCGCGGCCTGCGCTCGGAGGACGGCGACTATCAGACCCTGGCCGGCTTCGTGCTCTGGCATCTCGGCCACCTGCCGAAGGTGGCGGAGAGCTTCACCGAGAACGGCGTGCGCTACGAGGTGCTCGACCTCGACGGCAACCGCATCGACAAGGTGCTGATCAAGGTGGACCAGACGGAGCCGTAGGGGCCCGGTTGCTCTCTCCTTGTGTCATGCCCGGGCTTGACCCGGGCATCCAGAGAGTGTCGACGCCCACTGGATTGCCGGGTCACGCCCGGCAATGACAGAGAAAAAGGGGCGCTCCATCGGCCTCTAGATCGCCAGCTCCTGCTGGTGCGGCTGGGCGTGGCGGATGGCCTGCTCCAGGTCGACCGAGACCAGCTGGCTGACGCCGCGCTCGATCATGGTGACGCCGTAGAGCCGGTTCACCCGCGCCATGGTCATGCGGTGGTGGGTGATGATCAGGAAGCGGGTGCGGCCGCCCTCGGCCAGCTCGACCAGCAGGGTGCACAGGCGGTCGACATTGGCGTCGTCCAGCGGCGCGTCGACCTCGTCCAGCACGCAGATCGGCGCCGGGTTGGTCAGGAACACGGCGAAGATCAGCGCCGACGCGGTCAGCGCCTGCTCGCCGCCCGACAGCAGCGACAGGTGCTGCAGCTTCTTGCCCGGCGGGCTGGCGAAGATCTCCAGCCCCGCCTCCAGCGGGTCCTCCGTGTCGGTCAGCGACAGCTGCGCCTTGCCGCCGCCGAACAACCGGGTGAACAGCGTCCGGAAATGGCCGTCGACGATGTCGAAGCTGGCCACCAGCCGCTCCCGCGCCTCGCGGTTCAGCGAGTTGATGCCCTGGCGCAGCTTGGCGATGGCGGCGGTCAGGTCCTCCTTCTCCGCCGACAACCGCGTGTGCTGGGATTCGATCTCGACGATCTCGACCTCGGCGCGCAGGTTCACCGGGCCCATGCCCTCGCGCTCGCGGTTCAGCCGGTCCAGCCTGCGGGCGGTGTCCTCCTGGTCCGGCAGCGGCGCCTCGGGCGTCAGCCCGGCCAGGCCGGCCACCGCCTCCGGCGCGCAGTCCAGCCGCTCGGCGATGCGGGTGCGCAGCCCCTCGACCGCGGTCTGGGCCGCCACCACCGCCGCCTCGCCGCGCACCCGGGTCTCGCGCGCTTCGGCCAGGGCCGATTCGGCGGCGCGCAGGGCCCGGTCCGCGGCCTCCTGGCGCTGCTCGCCCACCGCCAGCGCGTCGGCGGCCATGCGGCGGCGGCGCTCGGCCTCGTCGATCTGCCCGATCAGCGTCTCGCGCCGGGCGGCGATCTCGGCCGGCCGCGCATCCAGCTCCAGCAGCGTCGCCCGGTTCTCCTCCAGCCGCGCCTCCAGCTCGGCCAGCCGGTCGGCGCTGCCACGGGCGCGGCTGTCCCAGCCCTGCACCTCGCTCTCGATCGCGCGCAGCCGGCCGCGCCGACCGCCGGCCTCGCGCTGCAGCCGCTCCAGCGCCGATTGCCGGGCGCCCAGCCCCGACCGCGCCTCGGCCAGGGCCGAGCGGATCTCGCCCACCGCCCGGCGCTGGTCCTCGCCATCGGGCAGCGCCGCGATCTCGGCCGCCACCTCCTCGCGCTCGCGCATCGAATCGGCACGGTCGGCGGCCAGGTACAGGCACCCGAGCGCCGCCAGGATCAGGACCGGGATCAGCAGGACGTCCAGCATCGTTCGTGCC
>NZ_NHON01000190.1 GCF_002195995.1 Inquilinus limosus | reverse complement strand
GGGGCTACCCGGACGGGTGGGGCGATTCTCGCCACGATGGCGAGGCGTCACAGGGATCGATGTGGTTTTGAGGGAATGCCGCTCGGCAAGTTGGTATATCGTTATGACTGAACAGATTCTTTAAATGGGCCTCTTGCACTCCTCAAACGGTCGCATTATCTGACCGATATCCAAGCTTCACCGCGTTGGGGAGGGGCGGAGTAGTTAGTTTATACCGTCAACGGTGATTCGGATCAGCGTAGCGTGCATGATGAATGCGCCTTCCTGGGACGGGTCGAGGTGACTGGCGATGAAATCGCCGGAATACCATGTGACAGTATAATCGCTTAGGTCGATAATTGTCCAAACAGAGTAGGATTCTACTCGCGGAAGGTAGTGTTGGGGTAGAGGGCTAGCCGGATTGGACCCGGTTCCTCTACCCCCTCTCGCTTTTGGAAGGGACGCATGGCATATACTTGGGTGCCGTCGATAAAGCATTATCCGCACTTTGATAAAAGTATCCGGCCCTCTGATATATGGAAGTTGGTGCGCAATCCGGACAGAGTTGCGGCCAATGCGTTTTATCCGTTTTTAAAGTATGAGAAGCGTTGGCAGCCATTTCGCGGGTCTGAGTTCGACAAGGCAGTTTCTGGTTTTCAAAAACCAGAGAAGAAAGAGCGTGAGATTAGGTACGCCAGTCGACGCGATTCTTATATATATTCTTATTATCGGCATATGCTGTCTGGATACTATGAAAATGCACTCGCGGCAAACGGATTATCTAAAAACGTTATCGCATATAGAAGGGTTAAATCAAGCGCTGGTCGTGGTAAATCAAATGTAGAATTTGCATATGATGCTTTTATTGAAATCAGAAAATTGGGGAATTGTGGGGTTGTTGCTCTCGATATAAGCAAGTTTTTTGAATCAATTGACCACGGAATTTTAAAAAAGCAATGGTGTAGCCTTCTAGGTGTAGCAGATCTGCCGAAAGATCACGCCGCTGTGTTCCGATCAATCACAAGTTACGCTGTTGTGGACCGAGCAGCGGCTTATGAAAGGCTAGGGTACGTAGAGCGAAAGATTGTCAAGGGCAATGAACGACTCGTTTATACAAAGAAATTTAGAGAAACGCCAAGACAGCTCTGCTCGAATGGCGACTTTCGGGTGAAGATATGTGGTCAGGGTGGAGCCTTCTCAAAGCTCGTGAGGAAAAATGAAAAAGAATATGGTATACCTCAGGGCTCACCCATATCGGATATGCTTGCAAATTTATACTTGATTGAGTTTGATCGCGCAGTGAACCAATTTGTTATTAATATTGGTGGAACTTATTATCGATACTCGGATGACATATTGATTATAGTGCCGGGCGGCGTCGCAGAGGCAAATTGTGCTCGAGATTTTGCCATGAATGAAATTAAGAAGCATGGTGACAATCTGCTGATCAAAGATAGTAAAACTTCGCTTCTGGTTTACAAGCAGGACGGAAAAAATCAAATTTTTGAAAGAATCGATGGAAAAGGAAGAAACGATCTTGAATATCTAGGCTTTAGATATGACGGGAAAAAGATCAGAATTCGAGATGCCACAATATCCGGACTATATCGGAAAATTTCTTCCGCCGCAAAGGTCGTGGCGCGGAAGCAGGTAAAGAGATATAAAAATAAGGATTTGAAGTATCTTTTGGAGAAATTTGATCATTCTGCTTTTATGAAGAGATACGGAAGAGTTTTAGATTTTGAGGTCGAGTCGGACTATAGAGATTGGACTTTCTGGACATACGCTAAAAGATCTATCGATACATTCGGTGCTCTAGGATCACCTATATCTAATCAACTTAGAAATTATAAAAGGATATGTCGATCACGAGTAGAGTCGGAAATTACGAAAATGCACAAGTAGTTATTGATGAATCGGATCCTGGTCTTTCCAGCAGATTGTCTAAGTGATTCCTTGTTTGACACATCTTTTGATTGTTGTCTATTATAGGCCACGCTGAGTGCAATAGAGAATCCCATTCTTCACTCCTTACTCAAACTCTGGCTCATCCGACTCCCGAGCCTGATCACCCGGAACCCTCTCGTCGGCTCAAGTCGAATGGAGGCCTAGGTGCTTGACCGGAGTGGCAGCATCCGACTTGGCGGTTCGGCCGCAACGGCCGCTCGCCCATAGTTCGGTTAGCTCAGGAATCGGGCCGAGTCCTCTTCCTCGGGCGGAACCGGGCAAGCGCCTCCCGGGTGGTGTCGATCAGGGCCTCGCGGGAGGATAAGGCCGCTTCCGGGCTCCGGCCCGCGCAGTGGAACCAGATCCGGATCGACGGGATCGTGTCTGCCATATTGTCGACCTTCAGCAATATATCCATGATTTCGTATCTTACGAACCACTTGTGGTTGTCGACTTTCGAATGCATGAAATCTGCCGTATCGGTGATGATATTTTCGTAGTCGAATTTCCATCGCTCGGAATGATCGATGAAGAACAGCTGCACATAGCCGCCACACAGATAGCGGATATCGGCTTCGCTCTCCGGTTCCTCATACGCGCCCACCGCGCATCCGACTGTCGCGAACAGGGATGACGGTTGGGCCAGCTCGACCAGCATCCGTCTCAGCGCCTCGGAGTCCGAGGTTTCCGGTATGGCGGCGGCCAGGTCCGGGCGGCCGCGCACATCGATGAACCCGTGATTGCTGGATCCGCCCTCGCGGGGAATGGGCGGATAGGGGATGGTGATCCCCTGCTCGGCATAGATCAGTTCCGTCTTCAGCATGTCTCGATCGTCCGCCGGTGATCGTCACATTCTGCCGTCCCCGGCCTCGCGCCGCTACACCCGCTCCGCCGTCACGATCGCCGCCCCCAGCCTCCCGGCCAGGGCCGCATCCAGCAGCCCGCGGTACAGCGCGTGGACATGGTCGTACCCCTCCCGGCCGGCGATCTCGGTGATCCGGTCGCGCGACTGCTCGATCTTGCCGACCAGGGTCTCGTACCAGCCGATATAGCGGTCGTGGATCTCCCGCATCCCGGTCGCCCGCCAGCCCGCCGCGTCCAGCCGCTCCGGCAGCCCGGCCAGGCGGGGCGGGTTGCGCAGGAAGGGCTCGCCCGCATCCATGAGCGGCGCGTCCTGGTAGCCGTCGCGGTCGACATGGTCGAACAGCACCAGCCGCGTGCCCGGCCGGGCGGCCCCGGCGGCCCGGGCGACCCGGGCCAGCGCCCGCAGCGCCCCGTCCTGGTCCGGGAAGCAGTAATAGGCGTTGAACAGGCAGATCAGGTCCGGCATCTCATCCACGCTCCGGTCGGCGTCGACCACGTCGCAGACCAGGAAGCGGCACTCCGGATAGCGCTGCCGCGCCGCCGCGATCGACTCCGCCTGGATGTCGAGGCCGACGACCCGCCCCCAGCCGTGCCGGCGCAGATACTCGGCCGTGCCGCCCCGGCCGCAGCCGGTGTCCAGGATCAGCCGGCCCGCATCCTTGCCGATCCCGGCCATCGCCAGCTCGATCGCCTCCTCCTCGCCGGCATGGGCGTAGTCGCCGTCCCGCACCAGAGCGAGGATCCGCTGCCCGAGGAAGGAGTTCATCGCGAAGGCGCTGGCCATGGTGAGGCTTCTCGGGCGGCGCCGGCCGGCATGGCGGGCGGATCAGCGTGGCGGAGCGGCCCTTCGGCCGCAAGTGGGCGCCCTGCGGAGGCTCCCTCACGGCACCACATAGGTCCAGCCCGGCCGCCAGGGCGGCGGCGCCCGCGCCAGATCCTCCAGCCGGGCGCCGGCCAGCAGATGCTCCAGCGCCCACAGATTGGCCGAATGGGCGATGACCAGGATCCGGGCGCCGTCCCACCCGTCCCTGAGATCCCGCAGGAAGCCCGCGGTGGCCTCGGCCACCTGGCGATAGCTCTGCCCGCCGGGGAAGGGGCGGTCGACGTGCCGCGCCCGCGCCGCCGCCAGCCTGTCGGCCGGGCAGCCGGTCAGCGCGCCGTAGTCGCATTCGCGCAGTCGGCTGTCCTGGTGAACGGGGAGGGGAGACCCGGCAAGGGCAATCGTCGCCGTCTCCACGGCGCGGGCGAGGTCCGACACGAACACGGCGGCGAGCCCGTCATCCCGCCGGCGCAGGCCCAGCCTGGCGGCCTGCGCCCGCCCTGCCTCTGACAGCCGGCCGGGCCGCCAGCCGGTGGCGATGCCCGCCTCGTTGTCCTCGGTGGTCGAATGGGTCTCGTAGACCAGCGTGACGG
This sequence comes from Inquilinus limosus, assembly GCF_002195995.1. GTDB lineage: Bacteria > Pseudomonadota > Alphaproteobacteria > DSM-16000 > Inquilinaceae > Inquilinus > Inquilinus limosus_C. The sequence continues at coordinate 312 of NZ_NHON01000190.1, read as the reverse complement.
CCAAGGACGCGATCTCCTCCAGGGCAGCCCCGCCTGACATAGCAGACAGGGCGGGCCCTGGCAGCAGCGGGCCGATGGGCGGCCAGAACAAACCATTTGCTTTAATGTTCGCTTTTTGTTCTAATGAACGGATGGTCGATGGTGCCATCAGAGCCGGAACTCCTGCCGCCGCTTCGCCGGCCACGGCGCAGGCCGGCCGCTATGCCGAGGTGCTGGCGGAGCTGACCGAGCTGGCCCTGGAGCTGGCCCGCGTCTTCCAGGCCAGGGCGCTGGCCGCCGATCGGGCCGGCGATCTCGACCGCGCCGCCATCG
>NZ_NHON01000189.1 GCF_002195995.1 Inquilinus limosus | reverse complement strand
CCCGCGCCTTCGGCCCAAGCCGATTGGCACGCTGGCTCGACGATCGGCGGCGGCGGGGCGGGGGCAGCGGGTTTCGTCCGTAACCCGGGGAAAACCGCCGATCCGGCCCCGACGCCGTGCGACCATCGATGGAGGGAGAAGACGCCCTTTGCGGCCCCCGCACCATCATATAGATGGTTAAGGGCCTAACCGACCGGGCTAGGGGGCTATACCCGGGTATAGGGTGCGGCGGACGCGGCTCTAGCCCACGCGCGGCAAGCTGATGGTGGCGCGCAGGCCCTTCGCCTGGTTGGCCAGGACGATGTCGCCGCCATGGTGGCGCACGATGGTGCGGGCGATCGACAGGCCGAGGCCGACGCCGCCGGTCTCCAGGTTGCGGGAGTTCTCGATCCGGAAGAACGGGGCGAAGACCTGCTCGCCGACATCCGCCGGGATGCCGGGCCCGTCATCTTCGATCACGATCTCGATGCCGTCGCCGGCCCGGGCCACATGCACCCGGGCGCGCTCGCCGTAGCGCACCGCGTTCTCGACCAGGTTGCGGATGGCGCGGCGCAGCGCGTCGGGCCGGCAGCGATAGCTGATCCGCGGTCCCTCCTGCACGGTGACGTCCTGGCCCAGCTCGGCCAGGTCGTCGCACAGGCTCTCGACCAGCGCCGACAGGTCGACGGTACGCGTGCCCTCGGCCGTCGCCTCCTCGCGGGCGAAGGCCAGCGTCGCCTCGGTCATCTTCTGGACCTCGGCGATGGTCGCCAGCATCTTCTCCCGCTCCTCCGCATCCGCCACGAACTCGGCGCGCAGGCGCAGCGAGGTCAGCGGCGTGCGCAGATCGTGGCCGATCGCCGCCAGCATGCGGGTGCGGTCCTTGACGAAGCGCTGCAGCCGCTCCTGCATCCGGTTGAAGGCCTCGGCGGTGTTGCGGATGTCATCGGGACCCGCCTCCGGCAGCGGCGCCACGGATTCGCCACGGCCCAGCGCCTCTGCGGCCACGGCCAGGCGCCGCATCGGCCGGGCGATGCCGCGGGCGACGACGATGCCGAACACCGACAGCACGATCGCCGTGACCGCGACCGACACCATTGACTGGTTGGTCCAGAACGAGTTGCCGGACGGCTTGGCATAGGCGCTGTTCAGCCAGGTGCCGCTGCTCAGCTGCACCGACAGGCCCATGCCGTAGGCCTGGTCGAGATACAGGAATTTGCAGAGGCCCGGCAGCGGCCAGGCATGGGCGGGCACGTCCACCCAGGGCGAGGTGACGGCCGCGGTGGCGATGCCGATGCCGGGGACCTGCACCGACTGGCGCGGCTCATCGTCGTCCCGGTCCTGGTCCTTGTACGGCTTCGGGGATTTCGGCCCCCAGGGCGTCAGGCTCGGCAGCGGCTTGGCCAGATGGATCCAGGCCTCGCGCCGCCAGGCCATGGCATCGCCCGGGCCGTCGGACGACACCCAGAACCGGCTGTAGGAGGTGCCGCTGGCCTTCAGGATGTCCTCCCGCAGCGCCGGCGGCGTCGACTCCAGCAGCCGGGCCAACGACGCGGTGCGGCTGAAGAACTCGGCCTTGGCGGCCGCCTTCAGCGCCTGGCCGCGCTCGTCCCACGAAATCAGGAAGCCGATGCCCTGCGACAAGGCCAGCGCCAGCAGCATCAGCCCGATGAACTGCGCCGCCAGGCTGTGCGTCCACCACCGCCTCATGCCGGCTCGACCTCCGCCACGAAGCTGTAGCCGCCGCCCCAATGGGTCTTGATCAGGCAGGGCACCTTCGGGTCGGCCTCGATCTTCTTGCGCAGCCGGCTGACCTGGTTGTCGATGCTGCGGTCGAAGCTGTCGGCGGCGCGGCCGACCGTCAGGTCCAGCAGCTGGTCGCGGCTCAGCACCAGCCCGGCATGGTCCAGGAAGGCGTTCAGCAGCCGGAATTCGGCGGTGCTCAGCGGCACGGCCACGCCGTCGTCGCCCACCAGCTCGCGCCGGCCGGCATCCAGCAGCCAGCGGTCGAAGCGCAGCGTCTTCGCCTTCAGCCGGCCGCGCTGCGGCGGCAGGCTGTGCACCCGGCGCAGCACCGCCTTGATGCGGGCCAGCAGCTCGCGCGGGTTGAACGGCTTGGTCAGATAGTCGTCGGCGCCGATCTCCAGGCCGATGATGCGGTCGGTGTCCTCGGCCATCGCGGTCAGCAGGATCACCGGCAGGTTGCTGGTGCCGCGCAGATAGCGGCACAGCGACAGCCCGTCCTCGCCCGGCATCATCACGTCCAGCACCACCAGGTCGGGCGCGCTGCGCTCGAGCATGCGTCGCAGCGCCGCCGCATTCTCGGCGACGCTGACCCTGTAGCCGTGCTGGGACAGGTATTTGCCGACGAGGTCGCGGATGTCGCGATGGTCGTCGACGACGGCGATGTGCGGTATGGCTTCCATGGGCGCTCCACCGCCGAACATACCGAAAACGGCGCCGGATCCCGCGCGGGAAATTGTATCAGTCTGTGTCGGATCCGGGGTTTGCGACACTCCGTGACTCAAAACCGGGTCCGGCGACAGAACCCTGCGACAACTGCCGGCCATAGTGCCCTCGACGCAACAGCGACGGTCGAGGGCAATGCTGGGATTCGGATGGGATGGCGGGCGGATGCCGGCGCCGCACGCGGCCGGGCTCGGGCCGGACCGGTCCGCGGCCCCTCGCTCCGTCTTCGCCGCGGTGCTGTTCGCCGACATCGTCGGCTTCACCCGGCTGTGCGAGACGCTGGAGCCGGCGGGCACCTTCGCCCTCCTGTCCGGCTTCCACGAGCGCATGGCGCTGGCGGTGGCGGACCACGACGCCGTCCTCGGCGACCCGGTCGGCGACGGCATCATGGCGGTATGGTGCGGCCCGGCCCCCGCCGCGGCGCGCGCCGCCCTGCATTGCGGCTTCGCCATGCTGGAGGCGATCGACAGCTGGAACCGGGCGCGGCGTGACGGGCTGCCGCTGCGCATCGGCGTCGGCCTGCATGCCGGCCCGGTGATCATCGGCCGGGTCGGCGCCGCGGGGCACGGCAAGCTCGGCGCCTTCGGCGACACGGTGAACGTCGCCCACCGGCTGGAGCGGATGACCCGGACCCGCCGCAGCGACATCATCGTGTCGGAGGAGCTGTTCCGCGCCGTGGCCCGGCACCACCCGGCGGAGCGGCGACTGGCCTCGTTCCCCGCCGCCAGCCGCGCCGACATCCCCGGCCGGGCGGAAGGGGTGGCGATCCGCATGGCGGCGCTGGCCTGAGCGGCGGGGGAATATCGTGTCGACCTGCGCGATCCAGTCCTTGACGCGACACTCCGCGACAAACCCGCCGGCGCCTCGGCACAGTTCTGCGACAGGCGGCCGGCATGGTGCGTGAGCATCAGCAAAGGGATGACCCCCATGCACGACGCGACACAGATCCGCCCCGCCCCGGCAGGCACCGGCCTGGCGGCCGCCCCGGCGATCGACCCCGAGCGCATCGAGCCCGGCTGGCGGCCGCCGGTCGACCGGCTGGCCCTCAGCTGGAACGAGGTGGCGGCCGGCTGGCTGGCGGCCGGCGGATTGCTGGCGATCCTGGGCGTGGCGGCGATCCTCGGCCGCGAGCCGGTGGGCGACCCCGTCTACCGCTCGGCCGGGCTGCCCGGCATCAGCCCCGCGGTCGGCGCCGAGATCTGCCAGGCTCCGACGCCCGCCAAGGTCGCCAATCCCTTTATCCTGGCCCCGCGGCCGCCGGGTCGGGCCTGACAAACCGTGGGCAATCGCTCGAGACCGAAGAGAATGAGGTTGCGTTGCCTCTCCCGCCTGGCGGGAGAGGTCGGGCTCGCGCAGCGAGACCGGGTGAGGGCGGGCCCAGGCCTCGACAAACTCCCCTCACCCGGAGCCGCTTCGCGTCTCCGACCTCTCCCGCAAGCGGGAGAGGCAAAACCCGGGTCCGAACCGGATAGATCGTGGACAGAATGGAGAGCTATTTCGTGACGACATTGGCCCGCCCGGCCGTGCTGCTGGCCTTCGCGGCGCTGCTCGGCGCCTCCTTGCCCGCCGCGGCCCAGGACGCCACGCAGGATGCCGCCGCCGGCGAGCGCGCCTTCCGCACCCGCTGCGCCACCTGCCACAGCGTGGAACCCGGGCAGAACCGGCTCGGGCCCAGCCTCGCCGGTGTGGTCGGCCGCAAGGCCGGCAGCGTCGAGGGCGCCCGGTATTCGCAGGCCCTGCGCGACTCCGGCATCACCTGGGACGCGCCGTCGCTCGACCGCTTCCTGGCCGATCCGCGCGGCGCCGTGCCCGGCACCAGCATGACGGTCCGCCTCACCGACGCCGCGCAGCGCGCCGCGATCATCGCCTACCTCTCCGCCGGCCGCTGAGCCGGGCGGCCGGGACTTTGTATCAAACCGTGTCAGCGGGCCCTCTCGGGACGGCTCGCGACAAAGGCCGGGGCTGCCGGACAAGGTTCTGCGACAGCCGCCGTCCAGGCTCTCCCCGTGCAACAACCTCAGGAGACGTGACGTGATCACCAGAATTCCCGTTCCGGTCCTGGCCGGCTTTGCCCTGCTGGCGACCATCGGCACCGCCCTGGCCCAGGGCGACGGCTGCATCCAGCGCAATGCCAAGGCCGGGCAGAGCAGCCCGACCACCACGCAGGCCCCGGCGCCGGCTTCGGACGCGAGGCCGGGCTGAGGCGGCAGCGGGCACCGGTCCCCACCCGGTGC
>NZ_NHON01000188.1 GCF_002195995.1 Inquilinus limosus | reverse complement strand
GCCTTCGCTCGTCTCGTCCGTCTCAACCTCATGCACCGACGATCCATCGATCGCCTGAGCGGAGCAAAGCCCACACCACGCTCAGACCCAAGGCAAATCGTCCTTCTGTGACCATGAAACCTCAACCGGACACCCGTGGGCTTGACCCGAGGATCCAGGGGCGGCCAGAGCGGCTCTTGGGGGCCCCTGGATTGCCGGGTCAAGCCCGGCAATGACAGCGAGAGAGGGGGTGGGTAGCTTTCGTCACCCCAGATGGAAGCTGGCCATCACGGCGATGCGGCCGCGGTCGCTCGGGTGGCGGTCGCCGCCGCGGCGCATGTGGCGCAGCCGTCGCAGCTCCGGCACGCCGCGGCGGTGAAGATGGTCCAGCATCGCGGCGTTGCTGGAGGGCACGGTGATGGTCGCCGGCCCCTCCGCCCCGAATTCGGACAGCGCCGCCACCAGGGCCGCGCCGATCGCCTGGGTCTCCGCCAGCACCGGCCCGATCCGGTCCGGCTGGCATAGCCCGTAGCCGACCACCCGCCCGCCGTCGCGACAGACCATGCCGCCACCGGGATGCTCGTGGAACAGGGCGCCGATGCCGCTGGCCCGGTCGGCGCCGAACACGGCCGCGTCATAGGCGATGACGTCCGGCAGGTCCGCCTCCGCCATCGCCGCCAGTCCGGGCACCGGCGGCGCCTCGACCGGCGCCCGCGCCTCCAGCACCACCGACTGGTCGACATCGACGAAGCCGAGCTTCTCGTAGAGCGGCGCGCCGGAGGGCGAGGCGTCGAGCAGGATCACCCGGTCGGCCGGCACCGGGGCCAGCGCCGCCTCGACGATCCGACGGCCGAAGCCCCGCCCCTGCATTGCCGGGTCGGTGCCGACGATGCCGAGATAGGCGGCGCGGCCGTAGTCGACCACCGCCGCCGCCGCGCGGATCGCGCCATCCGCCTCCAGCACATGGATCGCCGCGTTGGCCATGCGCGACAGCCGGGCCACGGTCGGCCCGAAGCGCGGATTGCCGAAGGCCGCGGCCAGCAGCGCCGTCAGCGCTTCGGCCTCCTCCGGCCGCATCCACCGGCAGATCGGGTCGCTCATCTGGGGTGCGTCGATTCGAAGCTGGGATGACATGGCGACAGCTTCGACGCATCCGCCCGCCCGACGGAAGCGGCCGTCGCGCCGACCAGCCATGACGCGGCGTCGGAGCGATCTCACGCTTGCAGCGCGGCGACCGGGCGTTTATTTTCAAAGTATGGACTTTGACAATAATCCCCGGGAGCCGGCGACGGCGGCGGAGCGGCTGCTCCTGCTGCTGAAGACGCGCGGCGGCCAGAGCGCGGCGGCGCTCGGCGCCGCGCTCGGCACCACCGGGGAGGCGGCGCGGCAGCAGCTGGTCAAGCTGGCCGAGGCCGGGCTGGTGGACTCGGCGCCGCAGCGCGCCGGGGTCGGCCGGCCGGTCCAGCTCTGGTCCCTCACCGCCGCCGGCCATGCCCGCTTCCCCGACGGCCATGCCGAGATGGTGGCCGGGCTGATCGCCGGCGTCCGGCGCGAGCTGGGCGAGGCGGCGCTGGACCGGCTGATCGCCGCGCGCGAGGCCGAGACCCTGGCCCGCTATGCCGAGGCGACGGCGGCCGCGGCGACGCTGCGCGACCGGGTCGCCGCGCTGGCTGGCCTTCGCACCCGCGAGGGCTACATGGCTGGGTGGGAGGAAGACGAAAACGGCTTCCTTCTGGTCGAGAATCATTGTCCGATCTGCGCCGCGGCGGCGGCCTGCCAGGGCTTCTGCCGCTCTGAGCTCGACTTGTTCCGCCGCGTGCTCGGGCCGGAGGCCCGGGTCGAGCGCACGGAGCATATCCAGGCGGGGGCGCGCCGTTGCGCCTACCGCATCCTTCCACAATCAAGCCGATCAGAAAGTGAGCACCACAATGGCGTTTGAACTTCCCCAGCTGCCGTTCTCGCAGAACGCCCTCGCCGAGCGCGGCATGTGCCAGGAGACGCTGGAGCTGCATCACGGCAAGCACCACCAGGCCTATGTCACGGCGCTGAACGGCTTCGTCGAGAAGGACGACGCGCTGAAGGGCAAGTCGCTCGAGGAGATCGTCACCTTCGCCTATGGCAAGGACAACCTGGCCCCGGTGTTCAACAATGCCGGCCAGCATTGGAACCACATCCTGTTCTGGCAGAACCTGTCGCCGAAGGGCGGCGCCGTCCCGGGCGCGCTGGAGACCAAGCTGAACGCCGATTTCGGCAGCGTCCAGGCGTTCAAGGACGCCTTCAAGGCGGCGGCGATCGGCCAGTTCGGCTCCGGCTGGGCCTGGCTGGTGCTGGGCAAGGACGGCAAGCTGAAGGTCACCAAGACCCCGAACGGCTCCAACCCGCTCGCCACCGGCGAGGGCAAGGTGCTGCTCGGCCTCGACGTGTGGGAGCACAGCTACTATCTGGACTTCCGCAACCGCCGTCCGGACTACACCCAGAACTTCCTCGACAAGCTCGCCAATTACGAGTTCGCCGAGGCCCAGCTCAAGGCCGCCTGACGCCGACCCCGCCCGCCAGTCCGGCCGACTGGCGGGCGGCTTTACCCGACGGCCCTCAGGGACAGATCTTGGTCGCGCGCACCTCGCTTCGCTACAACCCGGACCCGCGGCACCCGCCGGCGGTGCCCCGCGACCGGTTCGTCGAGGCGCTGACGCGCCTGACCGCGACCATCTGCGTGGTGGCCGCGACCGAGCCCGACGGCACCCGGCACGGCCGCACCGCCACCGCGGTGATGTCGCTGGCGGCCGACCCGCCGACCATGCTGGTGTCGATCGACCGCAGCAGCGCCATGGCCGGGGTGATCGAGGCGACCGAGGGCTTCTCCGTCGCCATGCTGGCGGAGCACCAGGACGAGATCGCCGACGCCTTCGCCGGCAAGCTGCCGATCGCCCGCTCCGAACGCTTCACCCGCGGCAGCTGGTCCGCCTGGCCGTCCGGCCGGCCGAAGCTGGACGGCGCGGTCGCCGTGGTCGACTGCCACCTGATCGGCCTGACCGAGGTGTCGACCCACATCCTGTTCGTCGGCCTCGTCACCGAGGTCGAGACCCGCGACGCCTCCCCCCTGCTCTGGAGCCTGCGCCGCTACGCCGGCGTCGCCGCCCGCCCGGCCCCGACGTCCGCGGGCGACGAGGACTGAGCCGGTTCAGCTCGCCTGCGCGCTCCGGGCTGGTCCACCGGCCCTGCGATGCATCGCGACCGACAGCCACACCGCCGAGACCAGGAAGTAGATCGCGCCCACGGCGGCATATCCGGCGATCGTCCCGATCGACGGCGGCATCGGCTTCTGCGCCTGGACGATGAAGAGTGCGCCGGCCAGCGCCGATTGGCCGCCGCTGAGGATCATCGCCCATTGGGCGCCATGGCTCGTCCAGCGGCGGAGCGCGGTGCCGAGTTGCAGCAATCCGGAGAGGATCGCCCAGACGCCGAACACCTCGAGCACCGCGTTCATGCCGCTCTGCAGCGTCATGGCGACGGCCAGAGCGGTGATCAGGCTGACGATGGCGTTGATGCTCTGCGTGCGGTTCCGGCCCAGCCCGCCGCTGACCGCGGCATCGGCATAGTTCGCCAGGGCATCCCATGCCGGGTAGACGATCAGCAACACCGCGGCGATCGACGATTCATGCTGTCCGAGCGTGAATGCCGCGGCCACCCAGAGGGCGGAAAACGCCGCTCGGCCGAAATAGTAGAGCCTGAGCCATCGCTCCTGGGCGCCGGCGGGATCGGCATACGGGTCCAAGATTGAACGTCCTTTCCAAACGGGAACCCGAAGGCGCCGCTTCGCCTTCGGGGCATTTCGTCTACCGACCAGTTGGTAGATGACTTGCGCAACTTTTCGGATCGCTTGCGGTGCGGCCGCCGGACGTGCGCAAGCCGGCGGAGCGGAAGGATCAGTGCCGGATCGACATCCGGTCGAGGAGCGGGGCCATGATGACCCCGAACATCTTCGGATCGCCATAGGCCCGGGCCGACAGCATCGCCCCGTGAACGGCCGCCATGAACGCCTCCGCCTCGACGCGGGGCGTGCCGGTGACCTGCAGGCGGCCCTGCGCCACGCCGCGCTCCAGCACCGTGGTCAGCCAGCCGGACAGGAAGCGGAAATGCGCCGTGACCTCGAGCGCCACCGCTTCCGGCAGCATGGGCAGCTCGCTCGCCAGCAGGGCGCAGACGCAGAAAGACAGGCTGGCATCGGCGATGCAGGTTTCCCAGAACCCGGCATAGGCGCGGAGCCGTTCCGCCGGATCCGGGACCAGGCTTTCGAGCTCCGCCAGCCCCGCCACGGCCTCCTGCCGGTAGCGGGAGACGAGCGTGCGGACCAGGTCGGCCTTGCTCGGGAAGTGATGATGGATGCTGGGCTTGCGGATGCCGACCACATCGGCGATGTCGGCATAGCTGAAACCGTTATAGCCCCCGGCCACGATCAGGGATCGCGCGCAGGCCAGGATGTCGTCTGCGGTAGAGGCTGGGCTCTTCATGTCGCCTACCTACCTTCTAGTAGGTAGCAAGTCAAGCCTCACGGTACCGCTCGATGTCACATCCACCGCCCGGCGACAACTGCCGGACGATTCTGCTGGCTTTAATGTTCTTCTTTTGTTCTAATATAAGAATGGTCGATGGTGCCATCAGAGCCGGAACTCCCGCCGCCGCTTCGCCGGCCACGGCGCAGGCCGGCCGCTATGCCGAGGTGCTGGCGGAGCTGACCGAGCTGGCCCTGGAGCTGGCCCGCGTCTTCCAGGCCAGGGCGCTGGCCGCCG
>NZ_NHON01000187.1 GCF_002195995.1 Inquilinus limosus | reverse complement strand
CCCTCCCCCTASCCCCCTCCCGCGAGGGGAGGGGGGACTAGGCTGTGTCTTCGTCACGGTCAGATCGCTCACCATGGCCCCATTTCAGCCGCCGGCCGCGGCAGGATCAAGGCGCCACGGCCTCCTTCTGCGGCAGCCGGCCCTCCAGCAGGTCGCGCCGCTCGCGGAACAGGGCGACCAGCGAATCCATCACCCGGCGCACCCGCGACAGCGCCCGCAGGTCACGATGCACCAGCAGCCACTGGTCGACCCCGACCTCCTCCAGCACCGGCCCCAGCCGGCGCAGGCCGGGATCCCGGTCGCCGGCATAGCAGGGCAGCAGGCCCACCGCCTCGCCGCTGCACACCACCTGGTGCAGCACCAGCCAGTTGTTGACCCGCACCGCCGGCCGGGCCCCCTGCAGCAGCTCCGCCACCCAGGCCTGGCCGGGCATGTAGGCGTGCTCCTCGTCGAAGCCGGCCCAGGTCACCCCGCGCAGCCCCCCCGGCGACGTGTCGGCGACATCGCGGCCGCGGCCGGCGTAGATCGCGTATTCCACCCGGCCCAGCCGCCGCGCCACCAGGCTCGGGATGTCCGGCACCTGCTCGCGGATCAGCAGGTCGGCCTCGCGCCGCGACAGGTTGACCAGCATGTGGCTGGCCGCCAGCTCGATCTCGATGCATTGCAGGCCGCGCCGCAGCCGCGGCAGGTGGTCGGCCAGGAACCCTGCCATCGCCTCGCCGGCCGAGACCCGCACCGTGCCGTGCGCGGTGTCGCCGAGGCCGGCGCTGCGGCGCTGGATCGATTCGGCGGCACGCTCCATCGCCTCGGTATCGGCCAGCAGCTCCTCACCCGCCGCGGTCAGCACGAAACGGTCGGGCAGCCGGTCGAACAGCCGGGCGCCGATCGCCTCCTCCAGCCCGCGCACCCGGCGCGCCACGGTCGGGTGGCTGACCTGCAGCCGCCGCGCCGCGGCGGTCAGGTTGCCCTCGCGCGCCAGGGTCAGGAACACGCGCAAATCGTCCCAGTCGGCGGCCATGGCCCGCGTCTCCTGCATCGATGAGCCTGAACAGAAACGTACAGCCCCTCCTCGAATTTGTCGAATTCCGTTCACCAGCGTTCACATTATCGTCAGGTCGGGGCCGGCCCGACCCATCCGAACGACAGGCGACCGGCGGCGTCATTCCATCAGAGGGAAACACGCGCGATGCATTTCGAACCGCGCCTGTGGCAGTTCACGCAAGGCGTCCGCCTGCGCATCGTCTGGGCCGTGGCGATCGGCCTGGTCTCGGTCGCGCTGGGCGTCGCCCGGCTGGCCCTGCTGGGCTGGCTGATCGGCCAGGTCTTCGCCGGCCGGCCGCTGGCCGAGCTGGTGCCCTCCATCGCCCTGATCGCCGGCGTCATGGTGCTGCGCGGCGTGTTCGAGCACTGGCGGGTGATGATCGCGCATGAGACCGCATCGCAGGTCCAGGCCCGGCTGCGCCGCACCATCTTCGACCGGATCGCGGCGCTGGGGCCCGGCACGGTCGCCCGCCGCCGCTCCGGCGCCCTGACCCTGTCACTGATCGACGGGGTGGAGCAGCTGGAGGTCTATTTCGGCCAGTTCCTGCCGCAGTTCCTGATCTCGCTGCTGACCCCGATCCTGATCTTCGCCGCCATCGCCTTCGTCGACCTGCCGGTGGCGGCGGTGATGCTGGCCTTCGCCCTGATCGCCCTGTTCGGCCCGGCGCTGTGGCACCGGCGCGAGACCGGCAGCTCGCTGCAGCTGCGCCAGGTCTATGCCGATTTCGCCGCCGAGTTCCTGGATTCGGTGCAGGGCCTGGCGACGCTGAAGGCTTTCGGCCAGAGCGGCGCGCGGGGCACGACGCTGCGGACCAAGGCGCAGTCCGTCTTCCGCAGCACCATGCGGGTGCTGGGGACCAACGTCCTGGCCCGCGGCATCACCGACAGCGCCATCGCCTGCGGTGCGGCCGCGGCCCTGGCGCTGGGCGCATGGCGGGTCGAGTCCGGCGCCATGGCCCTGTCGGCGCTGCTGGTCATCCTGATGCTGGGCGTCGAGATCTTCCGGCCGATGCGCGAGCTGCGGTCGGTGCTGCACCAGGGCATGGTCGGCCTGTCCGCCGCCCAGGGCATCTACCAGGTGCTGGACGACACGCCCGAGGTGGCGGATGCCGCCCCGGCGGCGCTGGCCGGCCCCCTGGCCCCGACCATCCAGTTCGACGGCGTGCGCTTCCGCTACCCCGGCACCCGCCGCACCATCCATGAAGCGCTGAGCTTCGAGGCCAAGGCCGGCGAGCGGATCGGCCTGGTCGGCCCGTCCGGCGGCGGCAAGTCGTCGATCGTGCGCCTGCTGCTGCGCTTCTACGACCCGGAGGCGGGCAGCATCCGCCTGGGCGGCCACGACCTGCGCGGCCTGTCCTTCGACCAGATCCGGTCGATGATCTCGGTGGTGAACCAGGACACCTTCCTGTTCCACGGCACGGTCGAGGACAACATCCGCATGGGCCGGCCGGAGGCCACCGAGGAAGAGGTCGAGGCCGCCGCCCGCGCCGCCAACATCCATGGCTTCGTCCAGTCGCTGCCGCAGGGCTACCGCACCGTGGTCGGCGAGAAGGGGGTGAAGCTGTCCGGCGGCCAGCGCCAGCGCGTCGCCATCGCCCGCGCCTTGCTGCGCGACACCCCGATCCTGGTGCTGGACGAGGCGCTGTCCGCGGTCGACGCCGAGAACGAGGCGGTGATCCAGGAGGCGCTGGACCGGCTGATGCAGGGCCGTACCACCCTGGTGCTGGCGCACCGGCTGTCGAGCGTGATCGGCTGCGACCGCATCCTGGTGCTGGATCGCGGCCGCGTGGTCGAGAGCGGCCCCCATGCCGCGCTGATGCAGCAGGGCGGCGTTTATGCCGGGCTGATGGCCGAGCAGGCGCGCGAATCCGCCGCCGGCGCCGTGATCGATGCGCCGGTCGCTGCCCGCACCGCCGAGTCGGCGCCGACCGCGCCTGCGGCCGCGACCAAGCTGGAGACCGAGGGCATCCTCAAGGCCGAAGGCCTGGGCTGGGGCCGGCTGGTGGCCGAGCTGATGAAGCTGGCCATGCCCTGGAAGGGCAAGCTGGCCCTGACCTTCGCCTTCGGCGTGCTGCGCGTCGTCGCCTTCATCGGCGTCGGCGTGCTGAGCGCGCTGGTGCTGCTGGCGCTGAAGAACGGCGAGCCCTATGGCGCGCTGCTGTGGGCCCTGGCCGTCGTGGCGCCGCTGTCCGGCGTGCTGCACTGGCTGGAATCCTGGATCGCCCACGACATGGCCTTCCGCCTGCTGGCCGATATGCGCGCCGACGTGTTCCGCAAGCTCGACGCCCTGGCCCCGGCCTATCTGGTGCGGCGGCGCACCGGCGACCTGATGGCGCTGGTCACCCACGACATCGAGCTGGTGGAGTATTTCTTCGCCCACACCGTGGCGCCGGCCTTCGTCGCCGTGCTGGTGCCGGCCGCGGTGCTGGCGGTGCTGGTCTGGGCCAGCCCGTGGATCGCGCTGGCGCTGCTGCCCTTCCTGCTGGCCGTCGCCGTCAGCCCGTTCCTGATGCGCGACCGGGTCGACCGCCTCGGCTCCGAGTCGCGGGAAGCGGCCGGTGAGCTCGGGGCCTTCGCCGTCGACTCGGTGCAGGGGCTGGGCGAGATCGTCGCCTTCCAGCAGGAGGGCGCGCGGGGCGACAAGCTGGACGCGCTGTCGCAGCGCTTCATCCGGCTGCGCCTGCCCTTCTTCGCCGAGCTGACCCGGCAGCAGAGCCTGCTGGAGGTGCTGACCGGCCTGGGCGGCCTGGCCGTGGTGGTGACCGGCGCCGCGCTGTCGGCCCAGGGCGCGATCGACCCCGGCCTGCTGCCGCTGCTGACCATCCTGGCCATGGCCGCCTTCCTGCCGGTGTCGGAGATCGCCCAGCTCGGCCGCCAGCTGGCCGACACGCTGGGCGCCACCCGCCGCATCTATGGGCTGAAGGCCGAGCCGGTGCCGGTCACCGACGGGCCGGGCGTGCCGGTGGACGTTCAAGGGGGGGCCGGCCCGGTGGCGCTGGCGCTGCAGGGCGTCGGCTTCACCTATCCGGGCCAGGGCCGGCGCGCCCTGGCCGGGGTGACGGTCGAGATCCCGGCCGGCAAGACTGCGGCGCTGGTCGGCACCTCCGGCGCCGGCAAGACCACCACGGCGCAGCTGCTGATGCGGTTCTGGGACGCGGATGAGGGCCGGATCACCCTGAACGGATCCGATCTGCGCGATTACAATCTCGACGACCTGCGCCGGCGCATCGCCCTCGTCGCCCAGGACACCTATCTGTTCAACGACACGCTGCGCGCCAACATCCTGATCGCCCGGCCGGAGGCGAGCGAGGCGGAGCTGGCGGCCGCGATCGAGCATGCCTCGCTGGCCGAGCTGGTCGAGACCCTGCCCGAGGGGCTCGACTCGCCGGTGGGTGAGCGCGGCACCGCCCTGTCCGGGGGCCAGCGCCAGCGCGTCGCCATCGCCCGCGCCTTCCTGAAGAACGCCTCGGTGCTGATCCTGGACGAGGCGACGTCGCATCTCGACACGGTGAACGAGCAGGCGGTGCGCCGGGCGCTGGACCGGCTGCAGTCGGACCGCACCACCATCGTCATCGCCCACCGCCTGTCGACGATCCGCGACGCCGACCTGATCGTGGTGCTGGACGAAGGCCGCGTGGCCGAGACCGGCACGCATGCGGCGCTGCTGGCCCGGGGCGGACTCTATGCTCAGCTGGTGTCGCGCCAGCTCGCCTCGGCCCAGGCGGCGCAGTAGAGCGCGTAAGGAGGGACCGGGGCCACCCCCTCACCCGAAATCGCGTTGCGATTTCGACCTCTCCCCTGGGGAGAGGTGTAGGGGGCCGGCTCCGATATCCCTCTCCTTGGGGAGAGGGATATCGGCGAAATCGCGTTGCGATTTCGACCTCTCCCCTGGGGAGAGGTGTAGGGGGCCGGCTCCGATATCCCTCTCCTTGGGGAGAGGGATATCGG
>NZ_NHON01000186.1 GCF_002195995.1 Inquilinus limosus | reverse complement strand
ATCGAAGAGAGCCGCCGTCGGCAGGATCGACGGGGCGCCCTTCCTTGTGTCTCACGCACCGGCTCTTGCTGCCCGAACCCCCTCCCCCTACCCCCCTCCCGCGAGGGGAGGGGGGACAAGAAAGATCAAGATCGCCAGCCGAATCCTGATCTGCCTCGCCCTCCTCCTGGTCGCCGCCTGCGGGGCGATGGTGCAGCCGATGGGGGACGGGACCGCTACCCCGAGGCTGGAGGCCGATGCGGTGATCGCGGCCGACGGCTACCGCCTGCCGCTGCGCAGCTGGGGGCCGGTGGAGAAGCCCCGCGCGGTGATTCTGGCGCTGCACGGCTTCAACGAATATGGCCGCGCCTTCGACGATCCGGCCCGGTTCTGGGGCCAGCTCGGCATCGCCACCTACGCCTATGACCAGCGCGGCTTCGGCGCCACCGCCCGGCGCGGCATCTGGCCGGGGACGCAGACCCTGGCCGCCGACGCCGCCGCGACGCTGCGGCTGCTGGAGGCGCGCTATCCGGGCGTCCCGGTCTATCTGCTGGGCGAAAGCATGGGCGGGGCCGTCGCCATCCTGACGGCGACCGGGCCGGACCACCCGCCGATGGCCGGGCTGATCCTCTCCGCCCCGGCCACCTGGGGCAGGCAGAGCATGGCGACCATTCCCCGGGTGGCGCTGTGGCTGACCCGGCGGCTGATCCCGGCGATGACCTTCACCGGCCGCGATCTCGGCGTCCAGGCCAGCGACAACATCCCGATGCTGATCGCGCTGGGCCGCGACCCGCTGTACATCCGCGCGACCCGGGTCGACACCATCGACGGGCTGGTCGACCTGATGGGCCGCGCCTCGGACGCGGCGGCGGAGATTCCGGAGCCGGCCTTGGTGCTGCTGGGCGAGCATGAGCAGGTGCTGGCGCCGGCCTCGGTGAACCGGCTGCTGCGCCGCCTGCCGCAACGGTCGGACCTGGTCGTCGCCTCCTACAGCCGCGGCTGGCACTGGCTGCTGCGCGATCTCGGCCGGCGCACGCCGCAGCGCGATGTCGCCGACTGGGTGCTGCATCCGGGGCCGAGCCTGCCGTCGGGCGCCGAGCTGCGCGGCCAGGCCCGCCGCGCCATGGCCGACGGTGCGGTCCCGGGATCGGATCTGCAGGCGTCGGGCGGACCCTGACAGAGTCCAGACGCGGCGGAAGGAGGATGGACCGGAGCCACCCCCTCACCCGAAATCGCTACCGCGATTTCGACCTCTCCCCAAGGAGAGGTAAGGGGCGACGCGGCTCATTTCCCTCTCCTCGGGGAGAGGGAGGGGCCCGCCGCGTTGGCGGCGGGAGGGTGAGGGGGAAAGCTACTCGGCGGCGGCCTCGGCCGTGGCCGGGAGCGGCAGCCGCACCGGGCTGAACACCTCCTGGTCCTCCGACACGCCGCGCAGGCTGAACCGGCCCATGGGCTCGGCGTCCACGCCGGCGGCGCGGCGGAAGGGCTCGGTCATCAGCGGGCGGCGGCCGGTGATGCGGCACAGCGCCTCGACCCGGCTGGCCAGGTTGACCGCGGGGCCGATCACGGTGAAGTCCAGCCGGTCGGCGGCGCCGATATTGCCGTACATCACCTCGCCGATATGCAGCGACAGGCCGTAGTCGAGCGCCGGCCGGCCCTCCTCGACCCGCTTCGCGTTCAGCGCGGCCATGCCGTGCTCGGCCACCGCGGCGGCGGTCAGGGCCTTGGTCGCCGCATCCTGCACGCCCTGCTCCTCATCCACCGGGAAGATCGCCAGCATGGCGTCGCCGATGAACTTCAGGATCTCGCCGCCGGATTCCTGCACTGCGGCCGCCATCGTCTCGAAATAGCTGTCCAGCGAGGCGACGATCTCCTCGCGCCCGACCTTCTCGCTCATCGCGGTGAAGTCGCGCAGGTCGCAGTACCAGATGGCGGCATGCAGCGATTCCGACATGCCGCGGCGGATCTGGCCGTTCAGGATGCGGGCGCCGGCGTCGTGGCCGACATAGGTGTCCAGGAGGTCGACCGCGGTGGCGCGCAGGGTGTGGATCTCGACCAGCCGGGTCAGGATCGGCATCAGCCGGTCGATCTTTTCCAGCGCCGCCTCACCGAACCCGTCCTCCGCGCGCGTGGCGAAGGAGATGGCGGAGCGGCGGCCGCTGGTGAAGGCCAGGCCGAACAGGGCGTAGTCGGTCAGCCCCTCGTCGCGGAACTCCTCCAGCACCGGGAAGTCGAGCTGCGCCTTCGGGCCGGTCAGGCGGCGGCGCACGGCATCCGCCCCCTCCTCGATCACCACGCGGATCGGGCTGTCCAGGTATTCGGGCGCGTTGCGGTTCTCCCACAGGCCGCGGCGGCGCTCGATCGCGCCGGTGCCGCGCCAGATATAGGCGGTGCCGAAATAAAGCGGATGCAGGGCGGGAATGATGGCGAGGCCGCGCGCGACCGGGACGTCCTCCGCGACCAGGCGGTTGCAGAACTCCTCGAGCAGCTGGCCGATGTCCCGGATGCCCGGCGCCTCATAGAGGAGCCAGTCCAACGTGGGTGAGCCAGTACAGCTCGTCATCGGATTGTCTTTCTCGATCACGACGCCCATGGTCCGCCCCTCGCAGCACAGCCTCCATCATCTAGGGGTGTCGCGTCCAGATTTCGAGTCAGCCTCTTACCGATGAAAGGAAAAGCTGCCTTGCACGGCGTGCCGAGCCGCGCCGTAGCGGCGTCCTCGGCCCCGCCTCAGCCCCACAGCGCCGGCTCCGGCGGATACACCGTGGCGCCGTCATAGCGCAGGGCAGGATCGTGGTCCTGGGCCAGCAGCAGCGGCCCGTCCAGGTCCACCACCTCCGCCCCCTGGGCCACCAGCGTCGCCGGCGCCATGGCGAGGGAGGAGGCGACCATGCAGCCGACCATCACGCTGAAGCCGCGCTCGCGGGCTGCGGCACGCAGCCGCAGCGCCTCGGTCAGCCCGCCGGCCTTGTCCAGCTTGATGTTCACCATGGCGTATTTGCCGGCGCAGCGGTCCAGGCTGGCGGTGTCGTGGCAGCTTTCGTCGGCGCAGAGCGGGATCGGGCTCTCGAAGCCCAGCAGCGCGTCGTCCTCCGCCGCCTTCAGCGGCTGCTCGATGACTTCCACCCCCAGCGCCGCGAAGGCCGGGCCGAAGCGTTCCAGATGGGCGATCGACCAGGCCTCGTTGGCGTCGACCACCAGCCGGCTGCTCGGCGCGTTCGCCCGCACCGCCTGCACCCGCTCCAGGTCGCCGTCGCCGGTCAGCTTCAGCTTCAGGAGCGGCCGGTGCGCCGATTGCCGCGCCGCCTCGCCCATCCGCTCCACCGTGTCCAGGCTCAGCGTGTAGACGGTGGTGACGGGACCCGGCTCCGGGATCCCGGCCACGGCCCAGGCCGGCACCCCGGCCAGCTTGGCCTCCAGGTCCCACAGGGCGCAGTCGACCGCGTTGCGGGCGGCGCCGGGCGGCAGCAGCGCCTCCAGCCCCGGCCGGTCGGCGCCGTCGGCGATGGCCTGGGCCACGCTTTCGATCTGGGCGGTCACGCTCTCCAGGCTCTCGCCGTAATGGGCGTAGGGCGTGCATTCGCCGCGGCCGACCGCGCCGCCGGCGACGATCTCGGCGATCAGGGTCCGCGCCTCGGTGCGGCTGCCGCGCGAGATGGTGAAGACGCCGCGGATCGGCCACACCGCCTGGCGGACCGACAGAAGGCGGCCGGTCACGCGTGCACCGGGGCCGGCAGCCGGTCGACGATGGCGGCGACGCCGGTGCGCACCGGGTCGACTGTGGGCAGGCCGAAGCGGTCCTCGGCCTCCTTCAGCGCCCGCTCCGCCGCCTGCGGATCCAGCGCCGAGGTGTTGAAGGCCAGGCCGACGACCTTTGCCTTCGGGTTGGTCAGCCGGGCGCAGCGCTCGTTCAGGGCGATGCAGTCGGCCAGGTCGGGGAGGGGAAAGTTCGGCAGGCCGCGCATATGCGGCCGGCCGGGCTCATGGCACATCACCAGCGCCTCGGCCTGGGCGCCGTGCAGCAGGCCCAGCGACACCCCGGCATAGGAGGCGTGGAACAGCGACCCCTGGCCCTCGATCAGGTCCCAATGGTCGGTCTCGGCCTCCGGCGCCAGCCATTCGGTGGCACCGGAGATGAAGTCGGCCACCACGGCGTCGACCGAGACGCCGCCGCCGGCGATCAGGATGCCGGTCTGGCCGGTGGCGCGGAAATCGGCCTTGAAGCCGCGCGCCTTCATCTCGCGCTCCAGCGCCAGCGAGGTGAACATCTTGCCGACCGAGCAGTCGGTGCCGACGGTCAACAGGCGGCGGCCGCGGCGCGGCATGCCGGTGGCGACGTCGAAATCGCGGTCCGGGTGGCGCACATCGAACAGGCTGCGGCCCAGCGCCTGGGCGCGCTGCGCCACCGCCGGCAGGTCGGCGATGCGGTTGTGCAGGCCCGAGGCGATGTCCATGCCGAGCTCCAGCGCCCGCAGCATGGTGGCCTGCCAGGCGGCGGAGATCCGGCCGCCGCGGTTGGCGACGCCGATGATCAGCGTCTGCGCGCCCTTGGCCGCGGCCTCCTCCAAGGTCAGGTCGGGCAGGCCGCAGGTGGCGCGGCAGCCGTCCAGCCGCAGCTGGCCGACGCAGACCTCGCGGCGCCACTGGGCCACGCCATAGGCGGTCTTGGCGGCAAGCTGGTCGGGGGCATCCCCCAGGAACAGCAGATAGGGACGCCGGATATCCACGATGCGGGCTCCTCACCAACGGTCGCGGCGAGTGTAGCGGGAATCCGGGGTCAGGCCAGGATCGGGGCTTGGGGACGTCATAACCGGCGGTGAGGGTGCGCGGCCTCCCGGTCCGCGCGGGATGGGGAGGCCGGGCGGGGTCAGTTCTGGTCCTGCTGCTGCCGCTTGTCGGGCGGCGGCAGCGGGCGCCTTGCCGGCGGTGGGGGCGGCCGATGCTCGGCCTGCGGCTGCGGACGACGCTGCTGCGTCATCTGCGGCGATGGGGCCCGATGGGGCTGCGGCTGGGCCTCGTGCGGCACCGGGCGCGGCGCGGCCGCGGCGTTGCGCGGCGGCTGCACCGGCGGCCGGGCCGCCGGGTGGGGC
>NZ_NHON01000185.1 GCF_002195995.1 Inquilinus limosus | reverse complement strand
AGCACCTCCTGCGCAAGGCCGCTCGACGCAACCCCGACGCTATCTGCGACGCCATCGCCTCCATCCTCGACACTGTCACCCCGCCACAGTGCCGCAACTTCTTCGCCCAGGCCGGTTATGACCTCAGATAAATTCATCCCGCTCTAGGATGGCGGCGGTCCTTCCGCCAATCCGACCGGATGCATGGTCACGAGCCTCCTTCCCCTCCAGATCGGCCAGGCGGCGCCCGACGGCGCCGGCGGCCGGTCGGGCCGGCAAGGGGGCGGGGCGCCCTTCGCCGCGCTGATCGCGCTCGGGGCTGAAGCCGCGCCGCCGTCCGGGCCCGCTTCCGCATCCGAGCGCAAGGACGTGTCGGCGGCACCTTGGATCTTTCCCTGGCCGATCCCGGCGAGTCCTCGTCCGGATCCTCCGGCCGGCCCGGCGATGCCTGCGGCCGAGACGGGCGACGGCGCCGCACCGTCGGAGACGGCGCTGCGGGATCAGGCCCCTCGCATTTCCCCTCCCGCCGATCCGGCCCGGTCCATCGCGGCGACCCCGGATAGCGGCACGCCTCCGCAACTCCCGGAACCGCCCCTCGTGATTCCGCCGGCGGGCCCTGCCGCCGGAGCGGCCATGGTCGAGGCGCCGGTGGCCGACCTCGCATCGGCGATCCGGCCGAAGCCGCATCACCGCCGACCGGCGCGAGACGCTGGACCTGCTGATGAGCGAATCCCGGGTGCTGGAGAAGGCGCTGACCGACGCCGGAATCGATCCCGGCCGCCGCGGCATCGAGTTCTCGCTGCGCGGCGACTGCGGCCGCGGCCGCGAACCGCCGTCGCCACAGAGCCCGGCCGGGCGCGGGGAGGAGCAGCCGGCCCTGCCGTCCCGGCCCGAAACCGCCCTCGGCCCGGCGCCCGGCCTCCCGGCCTCCCGGCCTCCGGCCTCGACAGCCTGGTGTGAGCCGCACCGCATCCGAAGGACCCGCACGATGGTCGACCCCGTCGGCGCCGCCCAGACGCCGCAGACCTCCACCGACTACCAGACCTTCCTCAAGCTGCTGACGGCGCAGCTGAAGAACCAGGACCCGCTGGCGCCGATGGATTCGACCCAGTTCGTCACCCAGCTGGCGACCTTCAGCCAGGTCGAGCAGCTGGTCAGTGCCAACAAAGGCCTGACCCAGCTGGTCGACGCCACCGGCGCCAACACCAACCGGCTGGACCTGGCCTATATCGGCCGCACCGTCGAGGCGCAGACCGACCGCTTCGCCTTCGACGGCAAGAGCGCCGCCCTGGCCTATGCCGTGGGCAAGGACGCCAAGACCGTGGAGGTCCAGATCAAGGCGGAGGACGGCACGGTGATCCGCCGCGTCACCGGCGAGACGGCGGAGGGCCGGCACGAGATCGCCTGGGACGGCATGCAGGACGACGGCAAGACGGCGCCGGCCGGCACCTATCTGGTCGAGGCGGTGGCCAAGAGCGAGGCGGGCGACGCCGTCGACGCCGCCGTGGTGGTCACCGACACGGTCAAGGAGGTGATCTTCTCGCCCGACACCGGCAGCGCCATCCTGGTGCTGAAAGGCGGCGGCCAGGTGCGCTCGGCCGATGTGCTGAAGGTGTCGGGCTGAGGGAGGTGTCGGGCTGACGGCCATTCCACACCGTCATTGCGAGGAGGCGAAGCCGACGAAGCAATCCAGGGGCCGGTTCGCACTGGCCCCTGGATTGCTTCGCTGCGCTCGCAATGACGATCAGGGGAGAGGCTCTCCCTACCGGTCGAAATCCACCGCCGTGGTGTTGCCGCCGCTGACCACCACGCCGACCCGCTCGCCCGGCGCCGGGCGGTAGCGGCCGGACAGCAGGGCCGCGAAGGCCGCGGCCCCGCCGGGCTCCGCCACCACACGCAGCCCCGCCCATAACGCGCGCTGGGCGTCGCGGATCGCCTCGTCGGTCACCAGCGCCGTGGCCGCCACATGCTGCCGCACCACCGGGAACACCAGCTCGCCGATCCGCTTCGGCGCCAGGCTGTCGGCGGCGATGCCGCCGGTTGGGGCGTCGACCGGCCGCCCGGCCTCGAAGGCCTTGTGCAGGGTGGGCGAGGCCTCGGGCTCGACCCCGACGACCTTGACGCGCCCGGCATACCAGGCGGCGATGCCGCCGATCAGCCCGCCGCCGCCGACCCCGACCAGAACGGTGTCGAGCTCCGGCGCCTGGCTCTCCAGCTCCAGCGCCAGCGTGCCCTGGCCAAGCATGGTCTCGGCCTGGTCGAAGGCGTGGACCGACAGCGCGCCGGTTTCCGCGACCCAGCCATCGCAGGCGGCCAGGGCGTCGGCATAGCGGTCGCCGCCCACCACCAGCTCGGCGCCGGTGCGGCGGATGCGCTCGATCTTGGCGGGGGAGGAGATGGACGGCACGAAGATCCGCGCCGGCAGGCCCAGCGATGCCGCGGCATGGGCCACCGCCGCGCCGTGATTGCCGCCCGAGGCCGCCGCGACGCCGGCCGCCGGCACGTCGCGGGTCAGCAGGTTGGCGAAGGCGCCGCGGGTCTTGAACGACCCGGCATGCTGCAGCAGCTCCAGCTTCAGGGTGACGGCGCCGGCGTCGATGCCGAGATCGCGCCCCGCCGTCTCGACCACCGGCGTCCGCCGGATATGCGGCCGGATCAGCGGCTCGATCCGCGCGATGCCGTCGCGATCCACCGTCAGCTCGCCCATGTCCCGTCTCCCGTCTCGGATCGGCGCTCGGCCAAGGAATTCGTCGGATTGCTAATTACCTATCCGGCGGGGCGGCGGCAGGCAAGCCCGAACCGGTATCACAGAAAGGGGCACATGCCCCTTGACGGGAAATGGGCATATGCACCATATCCCGATCCATGAAGACCGTGCGCAACACCAGGGAAGGCGTCCTGGCCTGCAACGCCACCGCGATGCGCAAGGCGTCGCGGCGGATCGCGCAGCTCTATGACGACGCGCTGGCGCCCTCCGGGCTGCGCTCGACCCAGTTCGCCATCCTGGCCGAGCTGCACGAGCTGGGGGACAAGGCGCCGACCCTGGCGGAGCTGGCCGCGGCGCTGGTCGTCGACCGCTCGGCCCTCGGCCACACCCTGCGGCCGCTGGAGCGGGACGGCCTCGTCGTCCTGAGGGAGGGCGTCGAGGACCGGCGCCGCCGCCACATCGTGCTGACGGCGCAGGGGCTGGCGACGCTGCAGCAGGCCCTTGGTCTCTGGGAGGCGGCGCAGGCCCGGTTCCATGCGGTATTCGGCCAGAGCGAGGCCGAGGCGCTGCGCGGCGCGCTGCTCGACATCGCCTATGACGAGCGGCTGGGCACGCTGAAGGACTGAGTTTCCCATCGGAGGACGAGCCGCAAGCCGTCACCTCCTGTCATCAGAAATGAGCATATGTCCTTTCTCAAATATGGGCATATGCCCTTTCTAAAGGAAATCATCATGAGCACCACCGACAACACCACCGCCCTGATCACCGGCGCTTCCTCGGGCATCGGAGCGATCTATGCCGACCGATTGGCCCGGCGCGGCCACGACCTGATCCTGGTCGCCCGCAATGCCGAGCGCCTGAACGCCCTGGCCAGGCGTCTGACCGCCGAGACCGGCCGGACGGTGACGCCGCTGGTCGCCGACCTCACCGACAAGGACGATCTGCGCGAGGTCGAGGAGGTGCTGCGCACCGATCCGCGCATCGCCGTGCTGGTCAACAATGCCGGCTTCGGCTCCGCCGTCCCGCTGCTGCAGGCGGATGTCGACGCGATGCAGTCGATGATCGACGTGAACGTCACGGCGCTGACCCGCCTGACCTATGCGGCCGTGCCCGGCTTCGTCGCCCGCGGCGGCGGCACGGTGATCAACATCTCCTCGATCGTCGCCGTGGCGCCGGAGCTGCTGAACGGCGTCTATGGCGGCAGCAAGGCCTTCGTCCTGGCCTTCAGCCAGCAGCTGCGGCACGAGCTCGGGGCCAAGGGCATCCGCGTCCAGGCGGTACTGCCTGGCCCGACCTCGACCGAGTTCTGGGACATCGCCGGCGCACCCATCGCCGTCCTGCCGCAGCAGATCCAGGAGCGGATGATGCGGGCCGAGGACCTTGTCGACGCGGCGCTGGCCGGCCTGGACCAGGGCGAGGTCGTGACCATCCCGGCGCTGCCGGAGATCAAGGATTGGGACGCGGTCGAGACCGCCCGCCGGGCGCTGGCCCCGAACCTGTCCAATGCGGTCCCGGCTGCCCGCTACGGTTTCTGAGGCCTCGCGTCAGGGCGGTGTCAGCGAATGGACGAAATCGCTGACGCCGCCCAGCGTGATCTGGGTGCCGACGCACAGCAGCAGGAAGGCCATCAGCCGCGACAGCACCCGCACCTGGGACTGGCCCAGCAGCGCCACCAGCCGGTCGGCCGAGGAGTAGGCCACCCAGACGCTGGCGGAGATCGCCAGCGCCGCAGCCGAGGCGCCGAGCACGAAGGGCAGGAAATCCGGCTGCCCGACCGGCAGGTTCGACCCGATGGCGATGGCGACCGAGATGGTGCCGGGCCCGGTGGTGAAGGGCATGGTCAGCGGATAGAAGGCGACGGCGTCGATGCCCTCGGCCTCCGACGCCTGCTCCTGCTTGCGTTCCTCCTGCTGCTCCGGCGATTGCAGCAGCCGCCAGGCGCTGGCGGCGACGATCAGCCCGCCGGCGATGCGCAGCGCCGACAGGCTGATGCCGAAGAAGCTGAGGATGTAGGCGCCGCCCCACAGCGCGCCGAGCATCACCAGGGCGGAATAGACGCCGATCTTCCGCGCCAGCATCAGGCGCTCGCCATGCGACCGCGCGGCGGTGATCTGGCTGAAGATCAGGGCGGCCCCGATCGGGTTCACGATCGAGAACAGGGCGGAGAGCGTGAGCAGGAAGGTCTGGATCGAACCGCTCATCCGAGACTCCGAGGTGGTGCCGACAGCCTGACCGATCATCCCGCCCCGCCGCAACTGTCGGATAGGACGCGGGTGTGTCTGACCACACCGCCCCCAAGCTGTCATCCTCGGGCTTGACCCACGGCTGTCCGGTTTAGTTTCAGGCCCATTGGAGCATCAATTGGTCTGGATTGGAGAGAGGGATAGGGTCGGGCAGGAGCAGGCGGTCGATGCGCCTGCGCTGCATGAGGTTGGCGCGGACCAGGCGAGCGAAGGCGAGCGGTGATTTGACCGAGCTTTGCKCCGCCTGGCTCAGGCGGAGCAGCAGGAAAGCGATCAGGG
>NZ_NHON01000184.1 GCF_002195995.1 Inquilinus limosus | reverse complement strand
GTTCGGGAGGGGGGCGAGGAAAGCCTGGGCCGCTCCGTGATCCCGCCACGCGGGAGAGGCAACGCGTTTCTTCCCGGCGTAAGCTGCCGCTCGGGAGCGACAGGGGCGGGAATTCATGCTGACGGAGACGGCCGACCGGCCCGCCAACATCCTCGAGGTGGTGCGCACGCTGCGGCCCGAACTGCGCAAGTCGGACCGCAAGGTCGCCGATGCGGTGCTGGCCGATCCGGCGCGGGTGCTCAAGGCGACGGTGGCGGAGATGGCGCTGCTGGCCGAGGTCAGCCAGCCGACGGTGATCCGCTTCTGCGTCGCCATCGGCTGCGCCGGCTACCAGGAGTTCCGGCTGCGCCTGGCTCACAGCCTGGCGCTGGGCCTGCCGGCGACGCATTCGGTGCTGCAGGACACCGACACCCTGGCCGCGGTGGTCGACAAGATCTTCGACTACACCCTGTCCAGCCTCGACTGGGCCCGGAACCATCTCGACAAGGCGGCGATCGAGGCGGCGGTGGCGATCCTGGAGAAAGCCCGGTCGATCGCTTTCTTCGGCTTCGGCGCCTCCGGCATCGTCGCCCGCGACGCGCAGCAGAAATTCCCGCTGTTCGGCGTGCCCTGCTCGGCCGAGCTCGATTCCCACCAGCAGATCATGGCGGCGTCGATGATGCAGCCGGGCGACGTGGCGGTGGTGATCTCCAACACCGGCCGCACCCGCTCGATCATCGAGGTGGCGCGGACCGCGCGCGAGAACGGCGCCAAGGTGATCTGCCTGACCGGCACGGATTCGCCGCTGGTGCCCTACAGCGACGTGGCCCTGGTGGCCGAGACGCTGGAGAACACCAGCGTCTACACCCCGACGATCTCGCGCATCGCCGCGCTGGTGGTGATCGACATCCTGTCGACGGCGGTGGCCCTGCGCCGCAACGACGCCCATTTCCAGCGCTTCCAGACGATGAAGCGCCGCCTGAACGAGCTGCGGTTCAACGAGAGGTTGTGAGGGAAGGGGGCAGGGCCTTCCTTTCTCGTCATGGCGAGCCCCGAAGGGGCGTGTCCATCCAGGGGCAGCTCGTACCGGCCCCTGGATGGCCACGTCGCTGCGCTCCTCGCCATGACGAGAAAAGGAGCCGTGGGCCTGCTCACCCCAGCGTCTTGATCAGCGCCATGGCCGCGGCGGGGGCCTTCGGCTTGAAGCCGTTGATCATGTACACGAACACGTCGCGCGATTTCGGCGGCTTCGCCTCCGGCGACCCGACCAGCTTGAGGTCGTCCGGCGCGCCGCCCCCGGCCCAGGCCTTGGCTCGCTTGGCCCATTGGTCGATCGCCTTGAGCGTGTAGCCGGTCTCGACCTCCTCCGACGCGCCCTGCAGCCGGGCATAGACGAAGGGGGCGGTGACGTCCGGGATCTCCGGGAAGCCCTCCTTGTCGGTCAGCACCACCGCCACCTTGTGGGCGCGCAGCAGGTCGATGAAGTCGGGGGTGCGGAAGCTGTCGTGCCGGACCTCGACCACATGGCGCAAAGCGTGGCCGTCGACCTCATGCGGCAGCAGCTTCAGGAAGGCCTCGAAATCCTTCGGGTCGAACTGCTTGGTCGGCAGGAACTGCCAGTTGATCGGCCCCAGCTTCTCCTTCAACTCGGTGATGCCGCTGTTGACGAAGCGGTCGATCGACTCGCCGGCCTCGGCCAGCTCCCGCCGGTTGGTGGTGAAGCGGGTACCCTTGACCGAGAAGACGAAGCCCTCCGGCGTCTCGTCGCGCCATTTGGCGAAGCTCTCCGGCTTCTGCGAGCCGTAATAGGTGCCGTTGATCTCGATCGAGGTGACCTGGCGCGAGGCGTATTCCAGCTCGCGCTTCTGCGCCAGGCCCTTGGGGTAGAAGGTCTCGCGCCAGGGCTCGAAGGTCCAGCCGCCGATGCCGACGCGAATCCCGGTTGCCTGCTTCGCCGCCATGGCGTCCTCCCCGTTGGCCTGGCTCCACTGGAACATAAGGCGAACGAGGAATCAAGCGCCGGCCGTGCCAGGCCGGCGCTTTGCGCGGCTAAAGCTTGATCTGCAGCTTGACGTCCGCCGGCCGGCCCTCGGCTGCGCGTTCGAAGGCCTTGATGCTGTCCTCGAAGCCGTAGGTGTGGGTCACCAGCGGCTTCAGGTCGACCTTGCCCGACGCGATCATGGCGATGGCGCGGTCATAGACATTGGCGTAGCGGAACACGGTCTCGATCCGCACCTCCTTGGCCGCGGCGGCGACCAGGTCGACCGCCACCGGCTCGACCGGCATGCCGATCACCACCAGGCAGCCGCCGGGGCGCACCACGTCGAAGATGCCGGGATAGGCGCGCGGGCTGCCGCTGGCCTCGAACACCACATCGGCGCCCCAGCCATCGGTCGCCGCGGCCACCGCGTCGGCCAGCTTGGTCTCGCGGATGTTGACGCCGGTGATGCCGGAGTAGCGCTCGGCGATCGCCAGCTTCTCCGGTAGCAGGTCGGAGATCAGCACCCGGCTGCAGCCGCCGGCCAGGGCCGCCAGCGCCGCCATGATGCCGATCGGGCCGGCGCCGATCACCACGGCGAAGTCGCCGGGCTGGATCCGCGCCTTCACCGCCGCCTGCAGGCCGACGGCGAAGGGCTCGACCATCGCGGCCTCGGCGAAGGAGACGTTGTCCGGCAGCTTGAAGGTGAAGCCGGCGGGGTGCACCACCTCCGGCGTCAGGCAGCCATGCACCGGCGGGGTGGCCCAGAACACGACGCTGGGATCGACATTGTAGAGGCCGAGCTTGGAGGCCTTGGAGGTGAGGTCTGGGATGCCCGGCTCCATGCACACCCGGTCGCCCGGCTTCAGGCTGGTGACGCCCGGGCCGGCCTCGATCACGGTGCCGGCGGCCTCATGGCCCAGCACCATCGGTTCCTTGACCACAAAGGGCCCGATCCGGCCATGGGTGTAGTAATGCACGTCGCTGCCGCAGACGCCGACGGTGTCGATCTTGATCCGGACGTCGCCCGGCCCAAGGGTCCGGGGCAGGTCGATCTCGCGCAGCGACAATTCCCTCTGGCGCTCCAGGACCAAGGCACGCATCTCGCTTCCTCCCGAATGCGGGCCGGACGCGCGGCCGGCCCCACCCCTCCTTGGTACGACACTTTGCCGGGGACGGGGAAGGCGTCTCTGCACAAATGTTTTTTGGTTGTTACGAAAGTTCAGCGAAAGTTCAGGGGCGAGGCCGCGCCCGATGCCGTCATGGCGAGCCCGAAGGGCATGGCCGTCCAGGGGCCGCTCGCATTGGCCCCTGGACGGCCACGGCGCTGCGCGCCTCGCCGTGACGGATTGTTGTCTCGAGCAGCCAGCCTCAGGCGACGAGCGTCAGATAGTCCCGCTTGCCGATCTCCACGCCCTGGTGGCGCAGGATGTCGTAGGTGGTCACGACGTGAAAATAGAAGTTCGGCAGCACCATGGTCAGCGCGTAATTGCGGCCGGTGAATTCCACCTTCCGGTCGCGCAGCGGGAGGATAACCGTCTCCTCCTCGCGGCCGTCGATCTGGTCGGGGCCGACGCTCTCCAGATAGGCGACGGTCTTGGCCAGACGGTCCTTCAGCTGGGGCAAGGTGGTCTCGTTGTCCTCGAAGGCCGGCGGGGTCAGGCCGGCCAGGCGGGCGGCGCCGAACTTGGCGGCGTCGCTGACCCGCTGGATCTGGCCCGACAGCGGGTACATGTCGGGGGCGAGGCGCGCCTCGACCAGGGTGGCGGGGTCGATCCCGCCGGCCTCGGCATGGGCCGCGGCCTTGTCCAGCAGCGTCGACAGCATGCGCAGCTTCGGCAGCATCACGCCGACCGAGATCTCGTGGAGGGAGAGGGGCAAGGGAGTTGCTCCGATGAAAGACGGGCGCCGCATCGGCCCGGGCGTTCGGCGGCGGGGGAACCCTCCGCCCTCGACTCGCTTGCGGTCAAGTGCCGCAGGGGAGGGCCGGCTTGACGGTGCGCAGCCTCATCTGTACCAATCGGTAAAGTCAGTTCCGTTCGGTACAATCATCGAGGAGAGCCGCAATGACCGCCGACCGTCCGCCGCTGCCGCCCTTCACCCGCGAGACCGCGATCCAGAAGGTCCGGGGGGCCGAGGATGGCTGGAACAGCCGCGACCCGCAGCGCGTCGCCCTGGCTTACACCGAGGACAGCCGCTGGCGGAACCGGGCCGAGTTCCCGCAGGGCCGCGCCCAGATCGTCGAGTTCCTGACCCGGAAATGGGCGCGGGAGCTGGAGTACCGGCTGATCAAGGAGCTGTGGGCCTTCGAGGGCAACCGCATCGCCGTCCGCTTCGCCTATGAATGGCGCGACGATTCCGGCCAGTGGTACCGCTCCTACGGCAACGAGAACTGGGAGTTCGACGAGCACGGGCTGATGCGGGCCCGCCACGCCTCGATCAACGACCGGCCGATCGCCGAGTCCGAGCGCAAGTTCCACTGGGACCGGTCTGGCCCGCGGCCGGCGGACCATCCGGGGCTCAGCGACCTCGGGCTCTAGCCTTGCCGCGGATCGTCGCCGAGCGGGCGGATGTTCTGCCGGCCTTGGCCGAGGTGTTCCGCGAGCATGGCTTCGAGGGCGCCAGCCTGGCCCTGATCGGCGAGCGCACCGGCCTGGGCAAGGGCAGCCTCTACCACTTCTTCCCGGGCGGGAAGGAGGAGATGGCGGCGGCGGTGCTGGCAGAGATCGACGCCTGGTTCGAGCAGCACATCTTCCGCCCACTGCGGGAGGAGGAGCCGCGCCGCGCGGTGGCGGAGATGATCCGCGCGGTCGACGGCTATTTCCGCTCCGGCCGCCGGGTGTGCCTGGTCGGCGCCTTCGCGCTCGGCGATGTCCGCGACCGCTTCGGCGCTGCCATCCAGGGCTATTTCGCCGCCTGGACCGACGCGCTGGCCCAGGGGCTGGCACGATCGGGGCAGGCCGAGGACACGGCCCGCGACCGGGCGGAGGAGGCGGTGGCGGCGATCCAGGGCGCCCTGGTCCTGGCCCGGGCGCTGGACGAGCCCGCCGCCTTCCGCCGCTCGATGGCCCGGATCGAGGCCAGGCTCACGGCGGGGTAGAGGGCCGTGAGAGCCGGCCTTCCGTTCCTCCGATCGACAACCCCCTCCCCCTAGCCCCCTCCCGCGAGGGGAGGGGGGACTAAGGCTTTTCGGGTTGGGAGACCGCTCTGTCACCCCAAGCAGACAGAGTCCCCCCTCCCCTTGCGGGAGAGGGGTAGCAACTGTCTTGGGAGAGAGGTGTCATGCGGCGTGGTTTTGCCACGGTGCGTTGTCCCTGAGCATGGCGTTGAGGATGGTGAGCATCCGGCGCATGACGGCGACGATGGCGACCTTGGGCTTTTTGCCGGCGTTGCGGAGGC
>NZ_NHON01000183.1 GCF_002195995.1 Inquilinus limosus | reverse complement strand
GGCGGGCGAGACCTACATCATCGACACCGCCACCGGCGACATCTTCGACCAGAACTGGACCCTCTTCCGCACCCTGCCCATGGACGACCGGCCGCCGGACACCGGCGGGGCCGCTGCCCCGCCCGCCACGCCGCCGCCCGCCACGGCGCCGCCGGATCCCGGCGGTGAGCCATCCGGAACGGCCGCGCCCGGCGAGGACGCGGACGAGGCCGAGCGCAAGCGCCTGAGGCGCGAGCGCGACGCCGAAGGACGCCGCATGATGATGATGGCCCATATCTTCCGGCACGCGTGATGCCGGAAGCGGCGATCATGCGCGTCACAACGCCCCTCCCTCGTCGTCATTGCGTGGAGGCGAAGCCGACGAAGCAATCCAGAGGCCGGTGCGCACTGGCCCCTGGATTGCTTCGCTGCGCTCGCAATGACGGCGCTGGAAATTCCGAAACGGTCCCGCCAGACAGAAGCGGCCGGCCCCGGGCCGATCGCCTGATCTAGGAAGCTTTTCCAGGAACGAACCCGGCCGTCACGGCTTCTATCCGGTGACGGGCCGGGAAGGGAGATCCGCATGTGCACCCGACATCACCGCCACTCGATCTTCTGCATCCTGCCGCCCTATCTGCTGCGCGAGATCCTCGCCAATGGCAGCAAGGCCCAGAAGGCGGCCGCCAGCCGGGCGCTGGGCATCGACACGACGTTCCGCACCATGCGCGTCCGCCTGGCGGTGGCGCAGTCGGTCACGGACCGGCGGCACCGCAAGCTGGCCCTGCCGGCGGCCCGGCAGCGCAGCATCTATACCGCCGGCAACAGCGAGACCCTGCCGGGCACGCTGGTGCGCGCCGAGGGGCAGGGGCCGTCCGGCGACGCCGCGGTGGACGAGGCCTATGACGCGCTGGGCCATACCTTCGATTTCTTCCTCGAGGCCTATCGCCGCAACTCGATCGACGATGACGGCCTGGCGCTCGACGCCACGGTCCATTACGGCGAGGACTACAACAACGCCTTCTGGAACGGCCAGCGCATGGTGTTCGGCGACGGCGACGGCCAGCTGTTCAACCGCTTCACCGCCTCGCTCGACGTCATCGGCCACGAGCTGGGCCACGGCGTCACCGAGGACGAGGCCGGCCTAGTCTACATGCAGCAGCCCGGCGCGCTGAACGAATCCCTGTCCGATGTCTGGGGCTCGCTGGTCAAGCAATGGGTGCTGAAGCAGACCGCCGAGGAGGCCGACTGGATCATCGGCGCGGGGCTGTTCACCAAGAAGGTGCACGGCGTCGGCCTGCGCTCGATGAAGGCGCCGGGCACCGCCTATGACGATCCGGTGCTGGGGAAGGACCGCCAGCCCGGCCATATGAAGGACTATGTCGACACGATGCAGGACAATGGCGGCGTCCACATCAATTCCGGCATCCCGAACCGGGCCTTCTACCTCGCCGCCACCGCGATCGGCGGCAATGCCTGGGAGCGGGCGGGGCGGATCTGGTACGATACGCTGCGCGACGCCCGGGTGACCGAAACCACGAAATTCGCCGACTTCGCCGCGGTGACGGTGGATGTGGCGGGGCGGCTGCCCGGGTCGAAGAAGGCCGAGGTCAAGGCCGTGGCCGATGCCTGGAAGCAGGTCGGCATCCCGACCGGCTGAGGCTGTCGGAGTTGGGGCCTCCGGGGCAGGAGCCACGGGGGGCCGGTTCAGCTTTTAGGGGTGCGGGATAGAACCTCTGGTCTCACCTTGTGTTGTCATTGCCGGGCTTGATCCGGCAATCCAGGGGCCACCGGGAGCGGCTCTCGAAAGCCCCTGGATCCTCGGGTCAAGCCCGAGGATGACAATAAAGGAGTGAAAATTTGAGATCGACACGCCCAAGTCGCGACTTTTCCTGAACTGAGCGACAGCGGGCAGGAGCGGGCGATGCGGATCACCTTCGCGATGTCGAGCACGGGGCTGTTCTATTCGCCGGGGCTGGCGGAGCCGGCGGTGCTCGACCTGGCGGCGCTGCCGCAGGCCGAGGCGGCGCGGATCGCGGCGCTGGTGCGCGACGCCCATCTCCTCGACCGGCCGGCGGCGGCGCTGGAGAGCCTGGCGCGGCCGACACCCGATGCCCGCAGCTTCACCGTGACGGTGGAGCAGGATGGGCGCAGCCGCACGCTGGAGCTGGCCGAGCCGATCGCCGACCCCACGCTGCGGGACCTGGTCCGCTGCCTGCAGGACCAGGTTAGGGCGCGGCGGGCAAAGGGACGGCCATAGTCTTTTCTCCGCGAGTGCAGTCGACGCCAGCTCGCCCGCGTGATCGGTCCCGAATAAAGCCATAGTTTTGCGCAAAATTACTCTTCTGCCACGAAATTCTGCGACTTATTTCTTAGCCCACTGGGGGAGATAGGACGATGGCCATCATTCCGGGAACTGCGGGCGACGACACTCTCAACGGCACATCAGCAAGCGACCAGATCACCGGCGCCGGCGGCGACGACACGATCTTCGACGGCGATTCGCTGCCCGGCGCGGCAGACACCATCAATGGCGGCGACGGCGACGACTATGTCTATACCTACGCCGGCGCTGACACCATCAATGGCGGAGCCGGGCAGGACACCCTCTCCTTCTATTATTATAATAATACAGTGGCGTTCACCGTCACGGCCAACACGACGCCGGGGGGGATCACGACGACCTCCACCGGTGTGCAATTCGCCAATTTCGAGAAGCTGTCCTTCTATCTCGGCTCCGGCGACGACATCGTGACCGGGGGCGACGGGGACGACTCCTTCTCCGGCAATGCCGGGAGCGACAGGTTCAACGGCGGCAGTGGCCGCGACAGCGCAAACGGCGGTCTGGGCAATGACATCATATCCGGGGGCAGCGGCGGCGACTATCTGTCCGGCGACGAGGGAAACGATACGCTTCACGGCAACAGCGGCAGTGATTCCCTCTACGGCGGAGCAGGCATCGACTCCATTCTCGGCGGCGATAGCAACGACTACATAGATGGTGGTGCCGGCGGCGACTTGCTCGATGGCGGCGCCGGCAGCGATAACCTGAACTATTATTCCTCCACCGCCGCAGTGGCCGTGAACCTGGCGTTGGACGCCGCGAGTGGGGGTTATGCGCAGGGCGATACCATCTCGAATTTCGAGAATGTCTCCGGCAGTCAGTTCAACGATACGCTGACCGGAAATGCCGCTAGCAACGGCCTCTACGGCTATGACGGCAACGACGTGCTCTCCGGCGGCGGAGACTATGATTCCATGTCCGGCGGCAACGGCAGCGACACCCTGTTGGGGGATGCCGGAAACGACTATCTTTCCGGCGACGACGGCAACGATGTGCTGCGCGGCGGCGCCGGCGGGGACAGCCTCTACGGCGGCAGCGGCAACGACACCGCCAGCTACTACACCGGCTCTGTCGGGATTGTGGTCGACCTGACGGCCGGCACCGGCAGCGGCGGCGACGCCCAGGGTGATTTCCTGAACGGGATCGAAAACATCTCCGGCAGCCAGGGCAATGACAGCCTGGTCGGGAACACCGGCGCCAATGTGCTGCAGGGCTGGAACGGCAACGACGTGCTCACCGGCGCGGGCGGCAGGGACACGCTGACCGGAGGGGCCGGGGCGGACCGCTTCGTCTACGGCAGCGCGGCGCAGAGCCCGGTCGGCGCCGGGGCGGACCTGATCACCGATTTCAGCCACGCCCAGGGCGACAAGATCGATCTCGCGGCGATCGATGCCAACACGACCGCGGCTGGCGACCAGGCCTTCACCTTCATCGGCAGCGGCGCCTACACCGGCGTCGCGGGGCAACTGCGCTATGCCCAGACCAGCGTCAACACCACCATTGTGGCCGGCGACCTCGACGGCAACGGCACCTCGGACTTCCACATCGTGCTGTCCGGGCACATTGCGCTGGTCGCCGGCGACTTCGTGCTTTGAGCACGGCCCGGCAGAATGCCGGGCCGGCGGGGGGATCGCGAAGGCCGTCGGTACGGTGGCCTACGGCCTTCGCGGTTTACCCGGCCTGAGGCAGGGGAGCTCCGGTCGGGCGGCCACCCTTCGGGCCGCGGATGCCGGTCAGGTCGGCCCAGCGGTAGCGGTCCATCGCCAGGCCTTCCAGGTCGATCTCGGCGCGGCGGCCGGAGACGATGTCCGACATCACCCGGCCGGAGCCGCAGGCCATGGTCCAGCCCAGCGTGCCGTGGCCGGTGTTGAGGAACAGGTTGCCATAGGGCGTGCGGCCGACCACCGGGGTGCCGTCCGGCGTCATCGGCCGCATGCCGGTCCAGAAGCTGGCGCGGGAGACGTCGCCGCCGGCCGGGAACAGGTCGGTGACCGAATGCTCCAGCGTCCGCCGCCGGGCGTCCCACAGCCTGCTGCTGTAGCCGGCCAGCTCGGCGGTGCCGCCGACGCGGATGCGGTCGCCCAGCCGGGTGATCGCGACCTTGTAGGTCTCGTCCATCACGGTCGAGACCGGCGCGCCCGCCGCCTCGGTCACCGGCACGGTGATCGAGTAGCCCTTGACCGGATAGACCGGGATCTCGATGCCCAGCGGCTTGAGCAGGAGCGGGGAGTAGCTGCCCAGCGCCAGGACGTAGCCGTCGGCGCGCAGGGTCTCGCCGCCCTCCAGCGCCACGCCGCCGATGCGGTTGCCGTCGGTCATCAGCCCGGCGATGCGGGCGCCCCAGCGGAAGCTGACGCCCAGCCCTTCGGCCAGCTTGGCCAGGTTGTTGGTGAACTTGAAGCAGTCGCCGGTCTCGTCGCCCGGCAGGCGCAGGCCGCCGGCCAGCTTGTCCTTCACCCCGGCCAGCGCCGGCTCGGCCACGGCGCAGCCGGCCGGGTCCAGCACCTCGTAGGGCACCCCGGCCTCCTGCAGCACGGCGATGTCCTTGGCCGCGGCGTCGACCTGCTTGCCGGTGCGGAACAGCTGCAGCGTGCCCTGGGCCTTGTCGTCATAGGCGATGCCGGTGTCGGCGCGCAGCTGGCGCAGGCAGTCGCGGCTGTACTCGGCCAGGCGGACCATCCGCTCCTTGTTCACGGCATAGCGGGCGGCGGTGCAGTTGCGCAGCATCTGCGCCAGCCACAGCCACTGCCGCGGGTCCAGCTGCGGGCGCAGCACGAAGGGGCTGTGCTCCATCAGCATCCACTTGATCGCCTTCAGCGGCACGCCAGGGGCGGCCCAGGGCGCGGAATAGCCGGGCGAGACCTGGCCGGCATTGGCGAAGCTGGTCTCGTTCGCCGGGCCTTCCTGCCGGTCGACCACCGTCACCTCATGGCCGGCGCGGGCGAGGTAGAAGGCGGTGGTCACGCCGATGACGCCGGCGCCGAGGACGATGACCTTCACGACGGAACTCCTTCGAGAACCAAGGCGGGGGAGGGGGGG
>NZ_NHON01000182.1 GCF_002195995.1 Inquilinus limosus | reverse complement strand
T
This sequence comes from Inquilinus limosus, assembly GCF_002195995.1. Taxonomy (GTDB): domain Bacteria; phylum Pseudomonadota; class Alphaproteobacteria; order DSM-16000; family Inquilinaceae; genus Inquilinus; species Inquilinus limosus_C. The sequence continues at coordinate 8,678 of NZ_NHON01000182.1, read as the reverse complement.
GTCGATGGTGGGGACCGGCCCAACTCGGCCGATGGCTCCAGCGGCTCGAACCCCCTCCCCCAACCCCCTCCCGCAGGGGGAGGGGGGACTCACTTGGGCAGGCCGCACCGGCCCGGAGCTATCCCGCGTAGAACGCCTTCGTCTCCTGCCACAGATCCGAGAACGCCGTCCGTTGGTCGTCGCTCAGCGGCGACATGAACTGCAGCTGGGACAGGTACTCGGCCTTGTGGATCTGCTTGTTCAGGTCGTCGGCCGGCAGCGCCGCCATGGCCTTGGCGTTGGCCGAGGCCGGGGCGCCGATATTGGTGGCCCAATAGTCGTAGAAGCCGGGGTCGATCATGTAGTTGATGAAGGCCAGCGCCGACTCCTTGCGGGTGCTGGTGGCCGGCACCGACAGCCCATCGATCCAGCCGATGCCGCCTTCCTTCGGCACCACGAAGTCGACCGCCAGCTTGAAGTTGCGCTGCGACCGCACCGCCGCGCCCGACCAGTAGATCGACACGTCGAACTCGCCGGCGGCGAAGGCCTTGTTCCACTGGTCCTCGCTGGACCACAAGAGCTTCACGCCGGGCTTCAGCTCCTTCAGCTTGGCGGCGACGGCGGCCATGTCCTTGGGGGCGTTGATGTCCTGCCCGGTCAGCAGGGCGCCGATGCCGATCGCGGTGACGGCGTCGTCGAACAGGGCGATGCGGCCGGCATAGGCCGGGTCGGCCAGCACGGTGAGGGTGTCGGACTTCACCTTGTCGCGGCGCAGGCCCAGCGCGTTGATGCCCCACAGCCAGGACACGCCGTAGGCCTTGCCGTCCTTGTGGAAATTGGCGTGGTCGCGCAGCGCCGGCGACAAATCGGCGGCGTTCGCCACCTTGGCCAGGTCGATCGGCTCCAGCAGGTCCTCGGCCTGGGCCTGCAGGGTGCGGGCGCTGTTGATCAGCACCACGTCATAGGTGCCGGGGTTGGTGCGCAGCTTGGTCAGCATCTCCTCTTCGGAGTTGAAGTAGTCGTGCTTGACCTCGATGCCGGTCTTCTCGGTGAAGGCCTTCAGGGCCCAGGCCTCGTCGGTGCCGTAGCCCTGCCAGTTGAGGACGTAGATGGTCTCGGCCGCCCGCGCCCGGCGCAGCGGCATGGCCCCGGCCAGCGCACCGGCCCCGAGCAAGGCGCCGAAGCGGCGCCGATTCAACAGGATGGACATGAAACGCTCCCCGGCGGTTATTGTTTGTACACAAACAACCGTAGCGCAGGGTCTGGGGGCTGTCAAATTACCTTGGCGCGGCTCCCGAGGGGCGTTGCCGGTCCTGGGACGGAGGTCTCAGGGCCGCGGAAAATCATCCGTGCGGACCAGGATGGACAGGCCGCGGGTGGAGAAGCGGCAGGAGACGGAGGCGGCCTCGCCGACCGTGTTCCTGGCGAAGACGCGGAACAGCCCGGGTGCGAAGTCGACCGGCGTGGCGCCGAACCCCTCGGCCGAGGCCGCCAGGTACTGCGCCGTCAGGATGACGCCGCGGATGTCGCGCTGGCGGTATTTGCCGATCGGCAGGTCGGGGTGGTAGGGCCCGGTCTCGTGCAGCGGGATGTCGACCGTCAGGCGCCGCTCCAGCGTGGCGCCCGCCGGCAGCTTCGTCGCCAGCGGGATGATGCGGACCGACACGGTGCGGTCCTTCGGCAGGGGCGCGATGCCCCGCAGGATATGGGCGAAGTCATCCTCGCCGCGGGTGATCACGGCGCTGTCGAGATTGACGCGCGCCTGGCCGGTCTCCGGGTCCATCTCCGGCAGCGCGTCCAGGACATAGATGTCGCCGCCGCCGGTGTTGGTGAGGGTGTAGGCGAACACCAGCTCGTCGCCGTCCCGTGTCGGCTGGCAGTCCAGCGTCACCTCGCCCCCGGCATCCTCGATCTCGACCGTCATGCTCTCCGTCTCCGGCACTACAGGCTGTGGTGATCGGCGCGGCGCGGGATGCCGCGCTCGTCGCGATACTGGTTCTCGGGCCCGATCGTGTTGAACTCTTCATTGTTGTCGAAATTGTCGGCCCGCGGCGTCATGTCCTGCGTGCCGTGGGCGTTGTGCTGGGCGTGCGTCATCTCGTGGAACAGGATGACGTCGCCGGGGGCGTTGGGCGCGTTCACCGGATTCGGCCATTGCTCCGGATTATAGTCGACATTCGAATCCGAGCCCGTGCCGTTGGAGGCGTTGGTGCCGTTGGTCGGTTTGGCGAACGCGTTCGGCGGGTTGGGCGGCGGCGTCTGCGGCCGGATCGTCATCGTCCGGCCGGTGCCGTTGTAGTCGGTCAGCATCGCCCGGCCCGTCGGGGTCTCGTTCATCAGGGCCAGCTGCTGCACCACCGTGTCCTGATAGGCGGCGTCACCCGCGACCTTGATGCCGGGCCCGACCTGCAGCGTGCCGTCGGCATTGGCGGTGACCGCCAGCCCGTGATGCGCCTTGGCCGTGTGGTGCCTGCGCCCGCCGCCGCCCCTCCACGGCGGGTGCTTCTCGATCCAGTCCTCCGGGTCGCCCGGATCGGCCATGGCGGCGTCCAGCGGGTCGGTCAGGTCGGCGTCCGAGGTGCTGCCCGGCGACCCGCCGGAATTGATCTGCACCATCGGCCCGCTGATGAACACGCCGGCCGGGTCGACCACGACGAAGCTGTTGCCGACCTTCAGCGTGATCTTCATCGACGCCTCGACCACCACCGACGTCGCGTTCAGCGTCGCCGCGCCGTCGACGACCGTGTTCCAGTTCCCCTGCAGGCCGAACACCGTGTCGGCCTTGACGCTGAGCTGGTAGCCGGCATCGACCGCCTCGTAGCGGTCCTTCATCACATGCAGGTCGGATTCGCCGCCCACGGTCGTGACCAGCGACCCGCCGGACTTGCCGGTCTTCGGGTCCTTGCCGCCGATCAGCGCGTGCCGGTCGGCATGCACCGTCTCGTAATAGGTGCCGAAGGAGGTGACGTCGGTGCGCCCCTGGCTGCGCAGCAGCAGCTGCTCGTGCCCGCGCGTGTCGTCGAAGCGCTGCAGGTGGAAGCGCGCCCGCTCCTCCTCCTGCAGCGGCACCGACCGGGTCTTGATGCCGCTGCGCAGCCGGTATTTCGGCAGGTCGAAGGGCGGCTCCTGCTCGGCATTGTACACCCGGCCGGTGATCAGCGGCCGGTCGGGGTCGCCGTCGATGAAGTCGACCACCACCTCCTCGCCGATGCGCGGCAGGAACTGCATGCCCCATTTCGGCCCGGCCCAGGGCTGGGCCACGCGCAGGAAGCAGGAATTGGTCTCCGGCCGCGGCCCGCCGGGCGCGGTGCGGTCCCAGTCGAACTTCACCCGCACCCGCCCCAGCTCGTCGGTCGCCACATCCTCGTCATCGGCATCGCCGAACACGGTCGCGGTCTGCGGCCCCGGCACCCGCGGCTTGCGGCTGATGCTGGGCGAGCGGTACTGCCGGCCGGGCAGGATCGGCGACGCGGTGAAGGTGTTGCTGTAGGGATGCTTCACCGGCGGCTTGATCCACGGCCCGATGATCGGCACATGCGACAGCGCCTGCAGCAGGCCCTCCGGCAGCACGTCCAGCAGCATCGACGCCGCCTTGCCCGCGAAGCCGCCGAAGAAGGCGCCGACCAGGCTGCCCAGCCGCGGCAGCTCGTTGATGGTCTTGTTCACGTCCGGCAGGTTGGCCTTGGCGGCGTCGGTCAGCGGCCCCAGGCCGGCCAGCCCGCCATCCTTGGCCGCGTCCTTCAGGATCCGCAGCAGGATCTCCAGCGCCTTTTCCTGGGTGTAGGCGCCCTCGGTCGCGGTGAAGGAGACGGAGGTCAGCAGGTACTCCTTCTCCTCCTCGACCGGGATGCGCATCTCGTCCTTCTGCTCGGCCACCTTGATGATGCGGATGCGCGTGCCGGCGGCGAAGGGCACGTTGAACGAGGCGCCGGAGAAGCTCTCGTATCGGGTCTCGTCCTCCTCGATCCGGTTGCGCACCAGGCCCTTGGCGTAGCCGGTGGTCTGGCCGGGCACGGTCAGCGTCGCGAAGCCGCCGGGATATTCGTAATGCTCGCCGTCCAGGGCGGTGACCGCCTCGGGGATGACGGTGTCCTGCCCCTCCTCGGACAGCGGCGGGCTGCGCCGGTACTCGCGGTCGCGATAGACCCAGCGGCTCAGCTGCGGGTCGAAGCCGTGGGTCCAGCCATGCAGCTGGCCGCGCGCATCCTTGGAGGAGACGAAGGACAGCGGCGAGACCTCGTTCACATCGTAGGGCGGGCCGTCGACGATGACCAGCTTGTGGGACGCATCGGTCTGCTGGAAGAAATAGTGCAGCCCGTGCTGCTCCATCAGCCGGGAGATGAAGTTGAAATCGGTCTCGTTGTACTGGACGCAGTATTGCAGCGGCGGGAACTTGTCGCTGGAGCGGATTCGGATGCTGTAGTTCAGGGTGAAGCGGCCGCGGAACCGGTCCTGGTTGGCGTCCTTCAGGATCGCGTCGATGATCTGCAGGACGTCCTTGTCCTGGAAGATGCGGCAGTTGGTGCCCTGGTCCAGCAGCGCCAGCCCGGGCGCGACCCGCATGGAATAGGTGCGGTATTCCGGCCGCGTCGGCACCAGCTCGCCGGCGGAGAAGGAGCTGATGAAGCCGCTGAAGCCGCGATAGCTGGGCGTGTCCTCGTCGGTGTTCCAGGCGTGGTAGCGGATGCGGAAGCCCGCCGTGCGGCCCAGCATCCGGTCGGGGGTGATGTCGAACGCCTTCGACACCATCGACAGGGTGTAGAGGAAGGGGCGGGAGATCGCCTCCTGCCCGATGATCCCGGTCACCAGCAGCACATCCTGCCGCTCATTGCCGATGTCGAGCTGGATCAGCGCGTCCTTCTGCGGGCTCTCCTCCTGGCTGTCATCCGCCCCCGCCGCCACATCCATGACCGTGCTCACGGGATGAAGTCGGCCGGCTGCCCGGGCGCCACGACCGAGACGATGCCGGCCCACAGGCAGGTGCAGGTCGAGACATTGTCCAGCGCCGGCTGGCCGGCGATCGGCACCGTCACCGCGCCCGGCGCCCAGGGGGCCAGCGTCATCGGAATGCAGGGCTGGGGCGTGAACACGCCCAGCGCCGCGGCGGTGGCGGCGATCACCTGCGGGTTGGCCGGGCTCAGGCACATCCCGAAGGGGGCGATGTTGACCATCGGCTGGTGGTCCATGATGGTGGCGGCGGGCTGGTGGCCGGCATTGACCCGGTTGACCGGCAGCACCGTCAGCACCGAGGGGGTGGTGCCGAAGCTGCAGGCGATCTGCGCCGTGTTGACGACCTGAAGGGGCATGGCGTGCGGTTCCTGCCGGCCCGGCCGCCGCTATGGGGCCGTGCCGCGAACGCCCTGGAAACGGGGCGGTGGTGGGAAATGCCGATGGCTCACTGTCTCAGCCGGGGTGTGAATTCATCGTTATGCCTGCGCGCGGACCCCCGGGGACGGGGAGAGAGCCGTCGGGCTCACCCGGAAAGGGTGGCAGGCGGAGGACGGCTCCGCATCATCCATATGGGGGGGATGCGGTGGGTTTCTTGGGGGAGGCGGAGGGGGGGCGACGATGCATCAGACGGGCGGGCCGAGCCGTCCGGCAATTCGTTGACGGTACGCTCCTAAGGATCTGCTGTTACTTTGCCAACAAGAGGCACTCTGGCGTTCGAACCGATCTAAGAAATTTGTGCGCCGCCACCTTAACCTTAATCACCATCATCATTGTTTTGATCAGTTATCTGTTCCGCCTTATCAATGAAAGGTTCGACGTCTGCCGGGCTCAACGTCCATGTCGCACCATTTCGATCTCGTGCTTCTCGAATGAATGTATCAAGTTTGTAGGCTTGCTCGACAGAGCTAATTTTCTCAATCAGCTGTGCCAGTGGGGCGGCCGAGCGTTCATCGATATGTAGTAGAGTGGTCATAAGCTCATAGCTTTGCTCGGATTCAAAATCCGTGGCAGTCGCCATAGATAGGAAGTCGATTACCCGGGCGGGCGTGTCAGCGTAGATTCGTGCGAGTTCCTCTACCAAATCGATCATCACACCATCCCACGTAGCAAGCACGAAGCCCTTTTTATCTTCTTCCTTCAGCATAGTTGCAACAATCGAGTCGTGTTTCACGAGAATCTTAGGTTGAAATTTCTTCTCATTTTTAATTCGAAGAAATATATCTTCATTATAGTTTCTCCAATCCACAATAGAGATATTGTAATTTTCAACTAAAGTTTGAATTCTGTTTTCTATGGAATTTAAATTTTTCCCTTTTGATATGCCAAAATGTCTAAGAAATCCTGATAAACTTAAATTGTCTCCTTGCCTTACTAAAGTTTCGGAAATATGAGTGTAGTGACTAATGTATGCATTTTCCGAAGAGCGAAGTGGTGCGCGCGCTTCAGACGGCAAGGCATCATAAATTTCTAGCCATTCCAGAGCTTTTAAGCCATGAGACGCCATCTCATTGAGATAAACGCGAGGAAGAACTATTTGAATGTTATGTGTATCACATGCTTGCTTTAGGGCAGCAGCTGCTAAGCCATAACGCGATTTTGCGTTGCCAAACGCTAGTCCAAATAAAACAGGCATCGCGACACTTGCATCTAAAACCATCGAAATCTGTGTTCGACGTCCTAGAGCCCGATATATATCAAAGGTATTTGTTGAGAATACTCTATCGACTGTTGCGCCGTACTGTCTCAGGCGGGCACAGCTTGTCATTGCCAATGACTCAAAGACTTTGGCTCGTTTGCGGCTCAGTCCGTGTGTGCCGAGGAAATCACTCAGAGATGCCTCTAAAGGGCCGTGACCGTCGAGGTCACGATTCCGGACGAGCAGCTCCAGAGCTATATCTAGTAGCTTCTCAGCATCTTTGTCCTGCAGTCCCGTTACCTCTACCAGCGCCGCCACATCGGCTTTGCGAGCTGCAAGAAACTCGGCTTCTGCTGCTTGCATCACAAGCAGTTCCGCAGCGCTTAGCTGGAATCCGCTTGGTTCTTTCTGCACGCGTCCCTCGGACTGGAGGCGCGACAACGCGGATCTAGCTGCGCGATCGACATTCTCGCCCGGAATTGATGCTGCAACCCATCGAATAAGATCTACGTCTGAAGCGCTTGGGTGTCTCAAAAGTTGTGCCCGCAGATTGGCTTCGATGACTTCATCGCGAAGCTCGCGGGCCTCTTGTGAAAACAGGACAACCGTGCTGATGGCGATGTCTTTTGGTGCGGCATGAAGCTCGCTCGGCACCGCCATGCCAAGCATCTCGTAGGATCGCTTGATAACGCCCGGGCGGGAAAGTGCAGTCGAAATTCGACGCAAATCGATGATCAATAATTCAACGAGTCCATTTTTACTATACTTCTTTTCAAGAAAACTTTGTTCCGAATCTGGGCTTATCTGTCGATTGGTGACAAATATGAGGCTTCGTTTGCCTTCATGAAGCGTTCTGGACGCTTCATCATTTATTTTTGTTTCCCAATCCTTTCGGACGCTAAGCTGGATGCGCAAATCTGTGCGGGAGCACATCACATCACGGCCGCCATCGCCCGAGCCATCGACAATACGTATATCTTGATAGCCTCGTTGTTCGAGGTACATAAGCGCAACATCGTAGAAGCGCTTCTCGTCGAGATGCTGAATCGCGGTTTTGAGGGCTGAGAAATACAAGGTCATTGTCCAAACAAAGAGGCGTCCATCGTATTCACCATGTTCCTTACGATAGCCGATTAATCACCAGCGGCGAATAGGCGAAGTTGAATTCAGTAGGCTTTGCGGGAAGCATGTGAGGACGGCTCTGCAGCTTGGCGAGCGGCTTGGTAGCGCGCGTCGGAATCGGGTGTGCAAATTTTTTGCTCGCTAACCCACCTCCCCCAACAGCCCCTTCAAATACGCCACATCCGCCTTCAGGAACGGCAGCACCTCGTCGCCCATGCGCTGGCCCTGGCCGCTCGGGTGGCTGTACTCCGCCGGCAGGCAATACGCGCCGTCATAGCCCACCTTCCGCAGGGCCTGGACGAAGCCGCGCCAGGAATAGGCGGCGTGCTGGTGCGTGGTCCAGTGCACCTTGTAGACCGCATCCTCCTCCGGCGCCGTCAGCCGGCGCTGATAGGCGCTCTTGAAGTTCACCAGGCGCAGCCGGTCCGACAGGATGTCGACCGCCAGCTCCACCGGCTCGCCCGCCACGCCGCAATGCGCCATGTCGAGCACGGCGCAGACATGCTTCGGGTCGGTGCGCTCGATCAGGTACAGCACGCCCGCGGCGCTGCCGATCTGGGCGCCGGAATGGTTCTGGATGCCGATCGCCACGCCGTGCCGCTCCAGCGCCGGCAGCAGCGCGTCGAAGCGGCGGCGCCAGCCGTCGACCGTGGCCCGAAAACCCTCCGCCGGGTCGACCGCGATGCAGATGCGGATCATCGGCACCCCGGCCTCGCCGCAGGCGGCGACCGTGGCCTCGTCGACCGGGCCGGCGATGCTGCGGATCGACAGGCCGCGCGCCGCCAGGGTGCGGGCGGCGGCGGGCAGGCCGGCCACTGCCGTCTCCGGCGTCACCTGGTAGCCGGGGCGCACCGGCAACTCCACCCCCTGCAGGCCGAGGCCGGCCACCGTGTCGGCCAGCTCCGGCAGCGGGCCCGTCCAGGGCTTGGTGAACACGGTCAGGATCGGGTCGGGCACGGGTTCCTCCAGGGGTGATGGGGCCGGTGGGGTG
>NZ_NHON01000181.1 GCF_002195995.1 Inquilinus limosus | reverse complement strand
GCCGGGGCGGCGACGGCCGGCTCGGCGGCCACCGGAGCGGCCTCCTCGACGGGCTCGGCATGGCTCACGGCATCCGCGGCCTCGAGGGTGAACGGCTCGGCCGCCTGATCCTCGGCGCCACCTTCCTCGCCCTCGTCGCGCGGGTCGTAGCCGAAGCTGCCATCGGCCGCGACGGCCGCAGGCTGGTCGCCGCGATGACCCTCACCGTCACCGCGCCGGCGGCCGCGCCGCCGGCGGCGGCGGCGGCCGCGGCCSTCGCCATCGGCCTGCTGCTGGCCATGATGCTGCTGCGGCTGTCCCGGACGCTGCTGCTGGCGCGCAGGCTCCCGGGCCTCGGCCGTTTCCTCGACCTCTTCGGTCTCGTCCTCGACCTCTTCGGCCTCGGCCTCCAGCGCGGCGTCGGTCTCGGCCATGATCCGGGCGGTGTTGTCGACCGGAGCCGGCAGGACCGGCAGCTCGGCGCTGCGGGCCCGGGTGCGCTCGATCCGGTGCGCCGGCGGGATCAGGCTGTCATCGGCCTCGACCATCACCCGCACGCCGTAGCGCCGCTCGATGTCGGCCAGGGCGTCGCGCTTCTGGTTCAGCAGGTACAGCGCCATCGCGGTGGCGACATGCACGGTGATCTCGGAGGCGCGCTTGCGGATGCCCTCCTCCTCGATCGCGCGCAGCACCGACAGGGCGGCCGATCCGGTGGTCCGGGTCATGCCCAGGCCGCCGCAATGGGCGCAGGTCTCGAAATGCGTCTCCATCAGGCTCGGGCGCAGCCGCTGGCGCGACAGCTCGAGCAGGCCGAAGGCGCTGATCCGGCCGATCTGGATGCGGGCGCGGTCCTGCCGCATCGCCTCCTTCAGCCGGTGCTCGACCGCCTTGTTGTGGCGGTCGTCCTCCATGTCGATGAAGTCGATGACGATCAGCCCGGCCAGGTCGCGCAGGCGCAGCTGGCGGGCCACCTCGTCGGCGGCCTCCAGGTTGGTCTTGTACGCCGTCTCCTCGATGTTCCGCTCGCGGGTCGAGCGGCCGGAGTTGACGTCGATCGAGACCAGCGCCTCGGTCGGGTTGATGACGATGTAGCCGCCGGAGCGCAGCTGCACCACCGGGCTGTGCATCGCATCGATCTGGCCTTCCACGTTGAAGCGGTGGAAGAGCGGGACGTTCTCGTCCTGGTACGGCTGGACCTTCTTGGCATGGCTCGGCATGAGCATGCGCATGAAGTCCTTGGCGGTGCGGTAGCCCTCCTCGCCGGCGACCAGGACCTCCTCGATATCCTTCGAGTAGAGGTCGCGGATCGCCCGCTTGATCAGGTCCGCCTCCTCATGGATGGCGCAGGGCGCGGTCGACTGCAGCGTCGTCTGCCGGATCGAATCCCACAGTCGCAGCAGGTAGTCGAGGTCGCGCCGGATCTCCAGCTTGGTCCGCTCCAGACCCGCCGTCCGCAGGATGACCGCCATGCCGTCCGGCACGTCCAGGTCATCCATGATCGCCTTCATCTTCTTGCGATCCTTGGGATTGGCGATCTTCCGGCTGATGCCGCCGCCGCGCGGCGTGTTCGGCATCAGCACGCAGTAGCGGCCGGCCAGCGACAGGTAGGTGGTCAGCGCCGCACCCTTGTTGCCGCGCTCCTCCTTGGTCACCTGCACCAGCATGATCTGCCGGCGCTTGATGACCTCCTGGATCTTGTAGTTGCGGTAGTTCGGCAGCTTCGAGCGGCGGTCGCGGGCCTCCTCGGCCTCGTCGCCGCCCAGCACCTCGACGGGCTCGTGCTCGCCGTCATGGCTGTGACCATGACCGTTGCCGTTGCCGTTCTCGCCCTCGGCCGTGGCCGGGTCGTCGCCCTTCGGCGCCTCGGCCGGGGCCAGCAGGGCCACCGGGCCGCTGTCGCCCTCGGTCGACAGGGTCTCGCCGAAGCCGCCCTCGCCCGCGGCCTCGGCGGCGATCACCTCGCCCGCCACGGCGTCGCCGGCCGCCTCGACGGCCTCGACGATCTCGCTCGGGCCGGCCTCGGCGGCCTCGGCGCGGGCCGGGCGGCGGTCACGGCCGCGGCGCCGGCGGGATGCCGGCTCGGCCGGCTTGGCCTCGACGGCCTCGGCCTCGTCGGCCTCCGCCGCCTGGCGGGCCAGCAAGGCCTCGCGGTCGGCGATCGGGATCCGGTAGTAGTCGGGATGGATTTCCGAGAAGGCCAGGAAACCGTGCCGGTTCCCGCCATACTCGACGAAGGCGGCCTGGAGCGAGGGTTCGACCCGCGTCACCTTGGCCAGGTAGATGTTGCCCTTCAGCTGCTTCTTGGCTTCGGTCTCGAAGTCGAATTCCTCGAGCCGATTGCCGTCCAGCACCACCACCCGCGTTTCTTCCGCATGGGTGGCGTCCACCAGCATTCTTTTTGCCATGTACAAACCCTGCGACGCAGCCAGCGGCCCCGCGCGACGAACGGGGCTGCGGCACGTCCTTGTCCTGCCGAAGCCGCCGGGGGCGCGAACCGTGATCACCCGAGAACGGCGCTTCGCAGCAGGCCAGACGGGAGGGTCCGCGACCACCGGTCCGGCGCGGATGCGCCGGGGCACGGCCTCGAGTTGATCTCAATGCCGCCCGACATCCGCAGCCGCGCATCGCGTGCCGGCCGTTCGACGATGGACGTTTCCCGGCGGAAATCGATGTGCCGCCGCGCGGCCGACGCGGATGCCCAGGGGACCTGGAAACCCGATCGGCCGATCGGACAGACTGTCGCGCCGTCACGATACCGAGGCCCCGCGGTTCCGACAATGGGAGATTTCGAGCGTAACAGGCACGCGCGGTCGCAGGGACCTGACTTGGGGTTGGCGCTATGGTAACAGGAGGCCCCGCCGGCCCGCGCGGTCATCAACGGAACACAATCGCGGCCTATTCGCTTCTCCGTCGAGGCCGGCCCCGACGGCCGGTTCCGCCATTCCGGGGCGGCCGCCACCGCCCATTCATTGCCCCCAAGGTCCGATGCGCCTGATCGGCTGGCTCCTGTCCTCCCTCATCCTCCTCCTCGTCATCGCGGCCGTCGGGGTCTTCGCCGCCGCGAGCTATTTCGGCCGCGACCTGCCGGACACGGCGCAGCTGGCCGAATACGCGCCGCCGATCACCACCCGGCTGCACGCGGCCGACGGCCGGCTGATGGCGGAGTATGCCAGCCAGAACCGGCTGTTCGTGCCGTTCGGGGCGATTCCGCCCCTTGTCGCCCAGGCGTTCGTGTCGGCCGAGGACCAGCGCTTCTACGACCATCCGGGCGTCGACCTGCAGGGCGTCGCCCGGGCCGGGATCTCGGCGATCCAGAACTATGCCTCCGGCCGCCGGGTCGAGGGCGCGTCGACCATCACCCAGCAGGTGGCGCGCAACTTCTTCCTGACGCCGGACCGGGCGATCAGCCGCAAGATCCGCGAGATGCTGCTGGCGTTCCGGATCGAGAGCGCCTTCACCAAGCAGCAGATCCTCGAGCTGTACCTGAACCAGATCTATCTCGGCCGCGGCGCCTATGGCGTGGCGGCGGCGGCGCTGGCCTATTTCAACAAGCCGCTGAAGGACCTGACGGTCTCCGAGGCCGCCTTCCTGGCCGGCCTGCCGAAGGCGCCCAGCAGCTACGACCCGAAGACCCGGATGGACGCGGCCGTCAACCGCCGCAACTACGTCATCGGCCGGCTGCTCGAGGACGGGGCGATCACCCGGGAGCAGGCCGACGCCGCCCGGGCCGAGCCGCTGGTGACCAAGGACCGGCGGCAGATCGAGTTCGTCAGCGCCAACTACTTCGCCGAGGAGGTGCGGCGCGAGCTGCAGCGGCTCTACGGCAACGACGCGCTCTACCAGGGCGGGCTGTCGGTGCGCACCTCGCTGGACCCGCATCTGCAGGACCTGGCCGACCAGTCGCTGCGCGACGGCCTGCGCAGCTACGACATGCGGCATGGCTGGCGCGGGCCCTTGAAGAAGATCGAGGGCTTCGACGACTGGGCCGGGCAGCTCGCCGCGATCCAGCGGCCGGCCGGCGCGGGCGACTGGCAGATGGCGGTGGTGCTCGATGTCGACGCCAAGGCCGCCGCGATCGGCTTCTCGGACAAGAGCCACGGCACCATCCCCTTCGCCGAGATGAAATGGGCCCGGCCCTGGCGCGAGAACCAGACCGTCGGCGCCGAGCCGCGCAGGCCGTCCGACGTGCTAGCCAAGGGCGACGTGATCCTGGTCGAGCCGACCGGCGCGGTGCCGGAGGACAAGTCGGTGCCGCAGGAGTTCGGCCTGCGCCAGATCCCCAATGTGCAGGGCGCGCTGGTGGCGCTGGACCCGAACACCGGCCGGGTGATGGCGATCACCGGCGGCTACGACTACGCGATGAGCGAGTTCGACCGCGGCACCCAGGCGGTGCGCCAGCCGGGCTCGACCTTCAAGCCCTTCGTCTATCTGACGGCGCTGGAGGCCGGCTACACCCCGGCCACCATCATCGACGACGCCCCGATCACGATCGATGTCGGCACCACCGACTGGACGCCGGAGAATGACGACCACCGGTTCCTGGGCCCGATGCCGCTGCGCGTCGGCGTCGAGCGGTCGCGCAACCTGATGACGGTGCGGCTGATCCAGGCGGTCGGCCTGGACAAGGTCAAGGACACGGCGGAGCGGTTCGGCGTCTACAAGGACATGCCGCTGCTCTACTCGATGGCGCTCGGCGCCGGCGCCACCACGCCGCTGCAGATGGCCACCGGCTTCGCCCAGATCGCCAATGGCGGCAAGAAGGTGGTCCCGACCTTCATCGACCGGATCCAGGACCGCACCGGCCGCACCATCTACCGGCATGACGACCGCCCCTGCGAGGCCTGCGGCCAGCCCTGGGCCGACCAGGCGACGCCGGTGATCGCGGACACGCGCGAGCAGATCGCCGACCCGGTCTCGGCCTACCAGATCACCTCGATCCTGCAGGGCGTGGTCCAGCGCGGCACCGCCTCGGCGCTGAACAAGCTGGGCTTCACCCTGGCCGGCAAGACCGGCACCACCAACGACGCCAAGGACGCCTGGTTCGTCGGTTTCGCGCCCGACCTGGTGGTGGCGATCTATGTCGGCTTCGACGACCCGAGGACGCTGGGCGCCCGGGAATGGGGGTCGACCGCGGCGCTGCCGATCTTCCGCGACTTCATGTCGGCGGCGCTCAAGGGCAAGGACGTGCCGCCCTTCCGCATCCCGCCGGGGGTCAATCTGGTCAAGATCGACCGGCTGACCGGCCAGCCCGCCTATGGCAGCGGCGGCGACACGATCTGGGAGGCGTTCCGCCCGGGCACCGAGCCCGGCACCGGCTACGCCCTCGACCGGCTCGACGGCGGCGGCGGCACGCCCACCGACCAGGGCACGACCGGCTTCGGCGACACCGTGCCCGACGCGACCACCGGGACCGGCGGGCTGTACTGATCCGCCCGCCGCAACCCGGACGACGCACAGCAATGGGGACAGGCACGATCACCCGTCCCAACCCAGGAGGAACGCATGGCCCTTCGCAAGTTCATCATCGAGCGCGATATCCCGGATGTTGGCACCCTCGAGCGCGAGCAGCTGCGCGGCGCCGCGGCCAAGTCGAACGAGGCGCTGCGTGAGATCGGCCCGGACATCCAGTGGGTCGAGAGCTATGTCGCCGACAACAAGACCTTCTGCGTCTACCTCGCCAAGGACGAGGCGGTGATCCGCAAGCATGCCGAGATCAGCGGCTTCCCGGCGACCAGGATCACCGAGATCCGCAAGATGATCGACCCGACCACCGAGCGGGCCGGCTGACGGATCGCCGGCTGCGGGCGGGGCTGGCGATGGGCCTGTCGGAGTTCATCCGGCTGCTCGAGGCCTATCGCGACACCCGCTACCTGTTCACCGCCGACGGCGCCGGGCACGAGGTGCGGATCGACCGCCGCAACCCGGCGGCCGAGGCCTGGCTGGCCAAGCAGGGCGCCCTTGGGCGCGGCGCGGCCGGCGCCGGCTTCATCAGCGCCGACAACCCGCGCAGCCGGCTGACGCCGGGGGCCGAGAACGCGGCGGCGCGGCAGCGCCTGGCCGCGGCGGTGCGCGGGCGCGG
>NZ_NHON01000180.1 GCF_002195995.1 Inquilinus limosus | reverse complement strand
CCTTTGAGTCCCCCCTCCCGCGAGGGGAGGGGGGACTCAAAGGTGATCAGTCCCGCTCACCTCTTCTCCGTCCCGCCTCATGAAGACCTGGGACGTCATCGTCGTCGGGGCCGGGCACAATGGCCTGGTGGCGGCCGGGTACCTGGCCCGCGCCGGGCTTGACGTGCTGGTCGTGGAGAAGAACGACTGGGTCGGCGGCGCGGCCGTGAGCCGGTCGCTGCATCCCGGCATCCTCTATTCCAATTGCTCCTATGTCTGCAGCCTGCTGCGGCCGGAGATCATGCGCGACCTGGAGCTGCCGCGGCACGGGCTGCAGGTCATCCCCTACGAAGGCGGCGCGGTGTTCACCCGCGACGGCGATGCGCTGGCGACCTATCGCCAGCACGATTCGCACCGGCGCGAGATCCAGCGCTTCTCGCTGCGCGACGCCGAGGCCTATGACCGCTACTCCGCCGACGTCACCCGGCAATGCCGCTTCATCCGCCCGCTGCTGCTGCGCACCCCGCCGGACCCGGCGTCGCTGCGGCCGCGCGACCTGCAGGAGATGCTGTATCTCGGCCGCAAGTTCCACGGCCTGACCGAGACCGAGATGGCCGACACCATCCGGTTCTGGACCATGAGCATCGCCGAGTTCCTGGACGAGTATTTCGAGAGCGAGGTGGTGAAGGCCAGCTTCGCCTTGTCCGGCATCATCGGCACCGCGCTCGGCCCCTGCTCGCCCGGCTCGGCCTATGTGCTGCTGCACCATTACATGGGCGATGTCGACGGCGCCACCGGGGCCTGGGGCTTCGCCCGCGGCGGCATGGGCGCCATCACCCAGGCCATGGCCGGGTCGCTGCGTGCCGCGAAGGGCGAGATCCGCACCGGCGCCGCGGTCGAGCGCATCCTGGTCGAGCATGGCAAGGCGGCCGGCGTGGTGCTGGCCGGCGGCGAGGAGATCCGCGCCCGGCAGGTCGTGTCCAACCTCGACGTCAAGCGCACCTTCCTGACGCTGGTGGAGGAGACGGAGCTGCCGGTCCCCTTCGTCAAGCGCGTCCGCAACTTCAAGATCCGCGGCTCCTCCGGCAAGGTGAACATTGCGCTGGACGCCCTGCCCCGCTTTCCGGCGCTGCCCGAGGGGTCGCCGTGCCTGCGCGGCGACATGCACTTCACCGACAGCGTCGAGCGGATGGAGCGCGGCTATGACGACTGGAAGGCCGGGCGCTGGTCGGCCGACCCGTTCCTGGACATGATGATCCCGACCACGCTGGACCCGACCATGGCGCCGCCGGGGAAGCACTTCATGAGCTGCTTCGTCCAGTACTGCCCGCCCAGGGTCGAGGGGCGCGACTGGACCGATGCCGACCGCGACGCCTTCGGCAAGACCGTGATCGACCAGATCGCCGAGTATTCGCCTGGCTTCCGCGACCTGATCCTGCATGCCGAGATCCGCACCCCGCGCGAGCTGGAGGCCGAGGTCGGGCTGACCGAGGGCAACATCTTCCAGGGCGAGCTGACCTTCGACCAGATCCTGTTCAACCGGCCGGTGCCCGGCTATGCCCAGTACCGATCGCCGGTGGCGGGGCTGTATATGTGCGGATCGTCCACCCACCCCGGCGGCGGGGTGATGGGCGCGCCGGGCCGCAACGCGGCGTCGGAGATGCTGCGCGACCTGAAGCGCAAGCCCGCGATGATGAGCGACGCCTATGACGTCCTGTGACGCCATCATCATCGGCGGCGGCCATAACGGCCTGGTCTGCGCCGCGCTGCTGGCGCGGAAAGGCCGCAAGGTGGTGCTGCTGGAGGCGGCCGAAGAGGTCGGCGGCGCCGCCCGGACGGTGGAGTTCGCGCCGGGCTTCCGCGTGTCGCATGTCGCGCATGTGCTGAACCAACTGCATCCGGAGGTGATCCGGGCGCTGGACCTGGCGCGGCACGGCCTGGCCCTCGCGGCGACCAACATCCCGACCACGGCGCTGTCCGACGACGGCCGGCACCTGACCCTGCACGGCGCCTTCGGCGAGCGGCTGGCGGGCGAGCTGCCGCTCGGCGAGGCCGAGACCTGGGCCCTGCTGCGCGCCCGGCTGCTGCGCTTCGCCGGAGCCCTGCAGCCCTTCCTGACCCAAATTCCGCCCCGGCTGCGCGGCAGTGGGCGCGGCGACGTCCTGGCCTTGGGTAAGCTCGGCTGGACGATCCGCCGGCTGGGCCGCGAGGAGATGCGCGAGTTCCTGCGCATGATCCTGATGGATGTGGCCGATGTGCTGGAGGAGGAGCTGTCGGATTCGCGGCTGATGGGCGCCGTGGCCTTCGACGCGGTGCTGGGCACCCATCTCGGCCCCCGGTCCCCGACCTCGCTGCTGGCGCTGCTGCATCGGCTGGCCGGGCAGGCCGACGGCGTGCCGGCGGCGCTGGCCCTGCCGAAGGGCGGCATGGGCACGGTCGCCGCCGCCATCGCCGCCGCGGCCCGGGCCGCCGGGGTCGAGATCCGCACCACTGCGCCGGTCGCGAGGATCCTGGTCGAGGCCGACCGCGCCGTCGGCGTCGCGCTGGCGGAGGGGGCGGAGATCCGCGCGCCCATCGTCGTCTCGGGCGCCAATCCGCGCACCACCTTCCTCGACCTGCTCGGACCGCGGGCGCTGGACGCCGGCTTCGTCCGCCGCATCGGCCATGTCCGCATGCGTGGCAACGCCGCCAAGCTGCATCTGGCGCTGGACGGGCTGCCGGACGGGTTGGACCCGGCGCTGCTGGCCGGACGGCTGGTCGTGGCGCCGGGCATCGACGCGGTCGAGGCCGCGTTCAACCCGGCGAAATACGGCGAGGCCTCGCCCGAGCCGGTGCTGGAGGCGGTGATCCCGTCCCTGACCGACCCGTCCCTGGCCCCGGCCGGCAAGCATGTGATGTCGGTGGTTGCGCAATACGCCCCGGCCGGGCTGCGCGGCGGGTGGGAGGCCGGCGGCCCGGAGTTCCGCGACCGCATCCTGGCGGTCCTGGAACGGCATCTGTCCGGCCTGTCGGCGCGGGTGCTGGCGGCGGAGCTGCTGACCCCGTCCGACCTGGAGGCGCGCTACCGCATGCCCGGCGGCCATTGGCATCACGGCGAGCTGGCGGTCGACCAGCTGCTGATGCTGCGCCCGGTGCATGGCGCCGGCCAGTACGCGACGCCGGTGCCGGGCCTGTATCTGTGCGGCGCCGGCAGCCATCCCGGCGGCGGGGTGATGGGCGCTGCCGGCCTGAACGCCGCGCGCCGGATCCTGGCGGGAGGGAGCGATGGGTGAAGCTCAGCCGGTGATCCTGCCCGAGCGGATCGGCCGGTGCCGCCCCCTCACCCGGCCCCGCTGTCGCGGGTCCGACCTCTCCCCAAGGGAGAGGCGAAAAGATCCCCTCTCCCTGGGGAGAGGGAGGGGCCCATTCGCGCTTGCGAATGGGAGGGTGAGGGGGAGGCCTCACAGCCTTCCCGATCTGGCCGAGGCTCGCTGACATGCGCCGCCCCCTGCCTCGCGACCATTTCCGCAAGCCGCTGCTGGAGACGCCGTTCCATCCGCGCCTGGCCGCGCTGATGCAGGCCGAGGACTGGACCAATTGGGGCGGCTATGTCTCCGCCCGCACCATCCGCGACGCCGAGCAGGAATACTTCGCCATCCGCAACGCCGCGTCGCTGTTCGACCTGACGCCGATGGTGAAGTACCGCATCGCCGGGCCCGAGGCCGAGGCCTTCCTGGACCGGCTGACCGTGCGCGATGTCTCGAAGCTCGCCATCGGCCGGGTGCACTACACCTGCTGGTGCGACGACGAAGGCCATGTGCTGGACGACGGCACGCTGTTCCGCCTGGCCCCCACCGAGTTCCGGCTGTGCTGCCAGGAGCGGCACCTGAACTGGCTCTTGGATTCCGCCATCGGCTTCGCGGTCGAGATCGCCGAGGAGACCGAGCAGGTGGCCGCCCTGGCGCTGCAGGGCCCGACCAGCCGGGCGCTGCTGACCCGCGCCGGCTTCGACGGCATCGAGACGCTGAAGCCGTTCCAGATCCGCGACTTTCACCTGGACGAGGGCCGGGTCACCGTGTCCCGCACCGGCTTCACCGGCGACCTGGGCTATGAGCTGTTCGCCGAGCCCGAGGCGGCGCTGGAGCTGTGGGACCGGCTGTGGGCCGCCGGCCCCTGGCACGGGCTGCAGGCGATCGGCTTCGCGGCGCTGGACCTGGCGCGGCTGGAGGCCGGCTTCATCATCGCCAACAGCGACTTCATCACCGCCGAGACCGCCATCCGCGTCGACCGTCGCCGCACGCCGGACGAGATCGGCCTGGGCTGGCTGGTGGACGGGAAGAAAGCCGCGTACTGGACCGGCAAGCGCGCGGTCCTGGCGCAGCGCCGCGACCGGTCGGCCCGCTGGTGCCTGGTCGGGCTCGACATCGACGGCAATGTCCCGGCCGACCACGCCATCGTCTATCACAAGGGCAAGACCGAGGCCGGGCAGATCACCGCCGCCGCCTGGTCACCCTCGGCCAAGCGCAACATCGCGCTGGCCTCGCTGCGCCGGCCCTATGGCGACACGGTCAAGGACGACCTCTGGGTCGAGATCTACGCCCTGCGCGAACTGGTCTATCACAAGCTGATGGTGCGGGCCCGGGTGGTGGACCGCCCCTTCTACGACCCGCCGCGGCGCCGGGCCACGCCGCCGGCCGAGACCTGAGCGTGGCGCCGCACCGGCTGGACCCGCTGCTGCGCCCGCGATCGATCGCGGTGGTCGGCGCCAGCGCGCGGGCCGGCTCGGTCGGCGCGGTGATGTTGCGGCAGCTGGTCGAGGGCGGCTTCCTCGGCCCGGTGCATCCGGTCAACCCGAAGGGCGGGACGCTGCGGGGCCTGGCATGCCTGACGTCGATCGCCGACCTGCCGGAGCCGGTGGAGCACGCCGCCTTCTGCCTCGGCGACGAGACCATCGCCGAGGCCTTCGACGCGGCGTTGCGGCACGGGGTGAAGGCCGCGACCATCGTCGCGCCGCTGGCCGACCCGGCCTTGCGCGAGCGCATCCGGGCGATGGCGCTGGAGGCCGGGATCGTGCTGTGCGGCGGCAACGGCATGGGCTTCTACAACTTCACCGACCGGGTGAGGCTGTGCGGCTTCGCCACCCGGCCGGACCATGTGCCCGGCGGCGCCGTGCTGCTGACCCATTCCGGATCGCTGTTCACCGCCCTGGTCGATGCCGAGGCGCGGATCGACTATGCCCTCGCCGTCTCCTCCGGCCAGGAGCTGACCACCACCCTGGCCGACTACCTGGACTTCGCCCTGGACCAGCCGGAGACGCGTGTGGTCGGGCTGTTCCTGGAGGCGGCACGGGCCCCGGAGCGCTTCGTCGCCACTCTGGCGAAGGCGCAGGCGCGCAACATTCCCGTCGTCGCGCTGAAGGTCGGCCGGACGCGCGAGAGCGCCGCCCTGGCGCTGAGCCATTCCGGTGCCATCGCCGGCGACCACGCCGTCTATGACGCGCTGTTCGAGCGCTTTGCCGTCGGCCAGGTGCGCTCGGTGGACGAGCTGGCGTCGGCGATGATGCTGCTGCCGGTCGCGGCCGATCTCGGCCCCGGCGGGCTGGCCAGCACCCATGACAGCGGCGGCGAGCGCGGGCTTATGGTCGACCTGGCATCCGAAGCCGGGGTGCGCTTCGCCGCCCTGTCGCCCGAGACCGTGGCGCGGCTGGAGGCGGCGCTGGATCCCGGCCTGCCGCCGGTCAACCCGCTGGACCATTGGGGCACCGGCCGCAACTACCCGGCCGATTTCGAGGCCTGTTTCCAGGCGCTGATGGCCGACCCGGACACGGCGCTGGGCGCGCTGGCGCTGGACCGCTCGGCCGGCGGCCAGGTCACGCCGCTGTATCTCGAGGTCGCGCACCGGGCGCGGGCGGCCAGCGGCAAGCCGGTGGTGATCGTCTCGAACCACCAGGGCAGCGGCGGCGACCCGGCGGCCGTGGCCTCAACCCGCGCCGGTGTGCCGGTGCTGGACGGGGTGCCGGCTGTCCTGCGCGCCTGCCGCCTCGCCTTCGACCGGCGCGGGTTGAGGCCACGGCCGCCGGGTCGCCGCCGCTGCCCTGGTGGTTCGAGACGATCACCACCGGCTTGCCGCTGGCCGCCCGCGCCCGGTGCG
>NZ_NHON01000179.1 GCF_002195995.1 Inquilinus limosus | reverse complement strand
GGGCGGCGGCGCCTCGGCCACCGGCGGCGGGGGCTGCGGGCCGCGGCGGCTCGGGTTGAACAGCGGCCGATCCACCGTCGCGGCCAGATCCGACAGCTGCGGCGCCACCAGCGGCGCCGGGCGCGGATCCTCGGCCGGCGCCGCCGGCGGCAGCGCCGCCTGGGCGTTGCCGGAGCGGACCACGGCCGGCACCGCGGCCGGGTCGTCCGGCCCCAGCAGGTAGGAAACGCCGATCGCCAGCGGTCCCAGCACGACCAGCATGCGGGTCAGGGGATGCCACGCCATGTCAGCTGCCCTCCGGCCGGCGCATCACGCCGTAGACATCGACCGAGACCGTCAGCTCGGGATCCTCCTCGCCCTCGGACGATTCGGTGCGGATCGCGAAGGCGGGGATGAACAGCGGCGGCGCCCCCGCCTCGAAGGCCTGCAGGATGTTGCGCAGCACCTCGATCCGGGCCCCGAAGCTGGCGCGCAGCCCGACCCGGCTGTAGCCGCCGGGATCCTCCACCGCCGGCAGCACGGTCATGCTGTCGACCCGGCCGCCCTGGGCGGCGACGACGCCGGAGACCAGCTGCTGCAGCGCGGCGCCGGCGATGGCCGGGGTGGCGCCCTGCAGCGCCGGCGTCTCTCCGCCCGCCGCCGCGACCAGCGCGGCGCGGCGTTCCTCCAGCCGGTCGCGGGTCAGCGACAGCCGGGCGAGCAAGGCAAGTTCCTGCCGCAGCCCGGCGGCGGTGTCGTCGGCGTCGCGGATGGCGACCGCCCCGGCGGCGAAGCCGGCGCCGATGCCGACCAGCAGCAGCAGCAGCAGGCCGATGGCGATGAAGCGGCGGGCGGCGGGGCTCAGATCGATATTCATGGCGACGGCCCTCCCGCCACCAGCGCGGCGCTGATGGCGAAACGGTCCTGGCTTCGCTGCGGGTCGCGCACGCTCGGCGCGGCGAAGGCGACGGACTGGAACTGCGGCAATGCCGACAGCACCGGGATCAGCCCGGCCGAATCATCGGCAAAGCCGCCCAGCCGCAGGGTGCCCTGCTCCAGCGACAGCTCGGTCAGCCAGGCGCCGTCGGGCAGCGTCTGGCTGACGGTCTCGATCAGCTTCGAGACATAGGGTATGGCCCGGCGCTGGGCGCCGAGATAGGAGCCCGCCTCCTCCAGAGCCCGGATCTCCGCCTGCAGGGCGCTGGCCGATGCGGTCTGGGCGCGGGCGGCGGCCACCTGGTCGCGCAGGCCGGACACCACCGACCAATGCGCCGCGACGGTCCAGACCAGCCAGGCCGCGGCGAGGACGGCCGGGGCGCCGAGGCCAAGCCCGCCGATCCAGCCCAGCCGGCGCAGCGCCCGGCGGCGCTCGGCGTCGATGTCGCGGCGCAGGTCGGGGCCCGGCGGCGCCAGCGGATCCTCGCCGGCCAGATCGACCACATCCGGGGCCCAGCCGGCGGCGCCGGCGGCCTGCACCGCGACGTCGACCTGTTCGCGCGGCATCGCCGTCAGCTCGACGGCCATGGTGGCGGCGTCGCCGGTCGGGGGCAGGCGGCGGGCGCCGAAGGCGACGGTGCCGGGGGGCCAGGGAGTCAGCCGGTCGATCTCGAAGCGCAGCACCCGGCCCAGCGACGCCTCGGCCTCGCGCGGCAGCACGATGCGGCGGCGCAGCCCGGCCTCGGCCGGGAAGCGCAGGACGACCTCGGCCCCGCGCCGGTTCAGGGTCGTGGCCGGGACATGGCCCAGCGGCACGTTGCGCAGCACCTTGCGGCCGCGGCTCTCGACCAGCCGGGCGCCGTCGTCGCGCCACAGCAGGATCAGCCGCCGCCGGCGCAGGACCGGGCGGAACAGCCAGCGGTCGGGCACCAGCCCGGCCAGCTCGCGCCCCCACCAGCGCAGAAACACCGCCGCTCGACGGATCATGCCGGCGATCATGCCGGGTCCTCCCCCACACGCCGGCCGAAGCCGGCCTCCCGCCAGTCCAGGATACGATAGAAGCTCTGGCCGTCCGCGGCGACCCAGATCACCGCTTCGACCCGTCCGCGCGCGCCGCGGGCGGTCGCGGCCTCGACGCTGACGCTGTAGACCGGCCCGGGCGCAGGCCGCAGCAGCTTGCCGGCATCCGGCGGCAGCAGCGAGGCCAGCCGCTCGGGCGTCGGCGCCGGCCGCTGCTGCCGGGCGCGGACCACCGCCTCGGCCTGGGCCCTGGTGACGCCGGGCAGGGCCTGCAGCACCAGCGGGTCGGCCGCGAAGGGATTGATACCCCCGGCCGGTGACAGGACTGTGACCAGCGGCATCAGCGCGTCGGCCAGCTGCCGGCTGATGCCGGGGACCTTGCGCAGCTCCTCGGCCGACTGGAAGGGGCGGGCCAGCTCCGCCGGGTCGTCCGGATCCGCCGCCGGGGCGGCGCGGGCGGCGGGCGGGGGCCGGTTGCCGTTCTGCCCGTTCTGGCCGTTCGCGCCCCCGCCGGCCGGCTGGCCGGGGGCGGCCTGGGGCCCGCCGCGCCGGCGCAGGATCGCCTGGGTCAGCCGCGGCGCGGCATCCGGCGTGCCCAGCACCACCGTGAGCAGCCGCGTCAGCGTCTCCTCATCGGCCCGATTCAGGTCGACCCGGCCGGCCTCGTCGCGGATGCGCACGATGAGCCGGTCGCCATCGATCTCGGCGGGGTAGGGGGTGCCGTCGGCGCGCCAGCCGCGGTTGTCGTCGGCGGTGCCCAGCCCCAGCACGGCCAGCTCGACGCCGCCGCGCAGCAACGCCCGCACCCGGATCTCCTCGGCGCCGTTGGCGGCGACCCGGGCCTCGGTGCGGCTACTCAGGCTGAAGCCGATGGTCAGCATCGACAGCATCACCAGCGTCCACAGCACCACCACCAGCGCCACGCCGCGCTCGCCGCGGCGCGGGTCGCGGGTCGCGGCGGGGCGGGGGTCAGCCGGCCTTGGCATCGCGCTGCGCCGACAGGCTGCAGAAATCGCTCCCGTCCGGGGCGGTCGAGGCGGTGGAGGCGTTGGCGGAATCGGCCGCGGCCTGCGCGCCCTGCTGCGGCTGATTCTGCGGCTGCTGCTGGGGCGGTTGCTGCGCCTGGCCGGCCTGCTGTTGCTGTCCGGCCTGCTGCTGCCCTGACGGGGCGTTCGGCTGCTGCCCGTCCGGGGCGGGGCCGTTGCCGGAGGTGATGACGCGGACGCAGGCGGCCTCCAGGTCGACCGGCAGCGGCACCACGATATCGGGCCACACCGCCAGCCCCTCGGCGTCGCGGCTGCTCAGGCGGATCAGCCGGGGCGGCGCCTCGCGGTCCGGCCAGGGCGACACCCAGCGCGGCCGCTGCTCGCCGGGCACCGTGCCGAAATAGTCGAAGCGGTACTGCACCGGGCCGCGGGCCAGGACCAAGTCGTCGGTCGGCTTGGCATCGGCGAAGCCGGCCAGCCGCGGGTCGAAGCCGGCGCGGGAATAGCGCAGGGTCGACTGGCCGGGCACGACATCGACGTAGAAGAAGGCGATGGCCAGGCCGGGGTCGCCAGGGAAGCCCGGATCGGCCACCACCAGCCCGATCCGGTCGGGATCGCCGCGGAAGGTCACGGCCGGCTTGGCGCCGGGCTGGGCCTGCCAGGTCAGCCGCCGGGCGGCGGCCGCCTCGCGCCGCAAGGTCGACTGCACCAGGGCGATCGTCTCCGACGCGTCGGCGGCCCGGGCGCCGCGGTCCCAGCCGGCGGTGACGAAGCGCAGCCCCCCGGTCAGCAGCACCATGATCAGCGCCAGAACCACCATGGCGATGATGGTCTCGAGCAGCGTGAAGCCGCGCTGGCTGTCGGTGCCTGTCGTCATTGCACCGACACCAGGGCCAGGGTGGTCATCTCGAAGCGCGGGCCGGAGCGGGGCTCGACGGCGATGCGCAGCCGGGCCAGCCGGGCCTGGCGGGCGCCCAGCGTCACCGTCTGGCGCGGCGCCTGGTCCCAGTTGTCGGCGACGATCCGCCAGCGATAGCCGTCATCGGTCTCGCCGGACAGGGTGCTGCCCAGCTTCAGCGGCGTCGGCAGGCTGTCCAGCTGGGCGGCCAGCCCCTCGGCCACAATGGCGGCGCGCTGCAGCCCGTCGGCCCGGGCCATGCCGGTCATGCCGGTGCCGAAGATCCGGAAGATCACGGTCAGGATCAGCCCCAGGATGGTCAGGGCGACCACCACCTCGATCAGGGTGAAGCCGCGCTCAGCTTTCATTGCCGGGCTCCACGATCCGCACCCGGCCGGTCAGCCAGTTGACCTCGACCTGATAGGCGCGGCCCTGGCCGGCCAGGCGGATGGTGCCGCCGGTCGACCGGCCGTCGGGCAGGAAGCGGATGCCCGGGTGGCCGCTGCGGTCGGCGGCGATCTCGGCGCTGGTGACGTCGACCGTGATGCCGTCGGCGATGCGGTGGCGCAGCGGCGCCGCGACCGGGCCGAAGCTGCGGCCCACCGGGTCGATCACCACGCCCTGCGGCCCGTCGTGCAGGATGGCGTCGCTGCGCGCCTGGCGCAGCTCCGACGCCAGCGTCGCCACGGTGCGCTTCAGCTGGGCCTGGGCCGAGCCGCGCGCCAGCATCGGCGGCACCAGCGCCGCCACGGTGCCGAGCACGACGAGGACCACCAGCAGCTCCAGCAGGGTGAAGCCGCGGCTGCCCTGACCATGGGCGCGGTCACCAGCTGGTGATGTCGGCGTCATCGCCGCTGCCGCCCTCCTTCCGGTCGGCGCCCAGGGAATACAGGTCATAGGCGCCGTGCTGCCCCGGCGCGCGGTAGTTGTAGGCGCTGCCCCACGGATCCTCCGGCAGCGCGTTGCTGCGCAGATACGGGCCGTTCCAGCCGCGCACCCCGCCGGGATTGGCCATCAGCGCCTTCAGCCCCTGGGCGGTGGTCGGATAGCCGCCGACATCGATGGCGTAGAGATCGAGGGCGGATTTGAAGTTCTCGATCTGCAGCCGCGCCGAATCCGCCCGGGCGCCGCCCAGATAGGACAGGATCCGCGGGCCCACCAGCCCGGCCAGCAGGCCGAGGATGACGAGCACGACCAGCAGCTCGATCAAGGTGAAGCCGGCCTGGCGGCGGCGACGGGCGGCGGGCGTGTCGTTGACGGTTGCGTCGTTGGCGGTCTGGGGCGAGGTCTGCATCGGGGTCTATGGTCTCTCAGAAGGCGAGGTCGTTGATGCTGATGACGGCCAGCAGGATCGACATGACGATGCCGCCCACCGCCAAGCCGAGGATGATGATCAGGGCCGGCTCGACCAGCGTGACCAGCCGCTTGATCGCGGCCTCCAGCTTGCGCTCATAGGCCTCGGCGATGTGGGCCGAGGTCATGTCGATCCGCCCCGTCTCCTCGCCGACGCGCAGCATCTGCACGGCGAGCGGCGGGAACAGCCCGATCTCGGCCAGCGGGTCGGCCAGTCCCCGCCCTTGTCGCACGCCGGTGATGACAGTCTCCATCGCGGCGGCGACGGCGCTGTTCGAGACCACGTCGCGCGACAGGGCGATGGCCGAGGGCAGGTCGACGCCGTTGCCGACCAGGGTGGAGAGGGTGCGGCAGAACCGGGCGGTCGCCAGGGTTCGCACCAGCGGGCCGATCAGCGGCAGGCGCAGCGCCGCGCGGTCCCAGGCCAGGCGGGGCCCGGGCTGGGTCAGGACCCGGCGGACGACGATCACCGCGGCGACGACGGCGAGGCCGACCATCCAGCCATAGTCCTGGCAGAAGCGGCCGATGGCGATGACGATGGCGGTCGGGGTCGGCAGTGCCGCCCCGGCATCCTTGAAGATGGTCTCGAACTGCGGCACCACGAAGGTCAGCAGCAGGAACACCGAGGCCAGCGACACGACGATCAGGATGGCCGGGTACAGCATGGCGGAGACCACCATCTCGCGGGTCTTCTCGCCGCGCTCGCGCAGGTCGGCCAGCCGCTCCAGCACCACGTCGAGCGTGCCGGAGCTCTCGCCGGCGCGGACCATGTTGACGTAGAGCTTCGGGAACACCGGCCCCTGCTCCTCCAGCGCCGTGCTCAGGCTGGCGCCGGCCCGCACCCGGGCCAGCACCTGGGCGGCCATGGCGGGAACCGGTCCGGTGCCGGCGGACAGCGTCACCAGCGCCTGCTCCAGCGGCTGGCCGGCGGCGACCAGGATCGCCAGCTCGCGCGTCATCTGGGTGATCTCGCCGGGCTTCGGCCCGCGCCGCCGGCGCAGCCCGCCTCCGGCAGCCGCGCCGCCGCCGCGGCCGGCCGGTCATCTCCAGGTCCGGCAGCGCGTCCAGCAGCATCCTTGTGTAGGGATGGCGCGGCGCCCGGAACAGGGAGCGGGCCGGCGCCAGCTCGACCATCCGGCCGAGATAGACCACGCCGATCCGGCTGGCCATGTGCCGGATCGGCGTGGTCTATCT
>NZ_NHON01000178.1 GCF_002195995.1 Inquilinus limosus | reverse complement strand
GGGGATCGCCGGCCAGCTCGGCTGAGCGCGGCGCCGGGGCCCGCGCCGTCGCCGGCGGCAGCGGCGCCGACAGGCCGCAGCGCCGCCACCACACCGCCAGCTCGCCGAGCGCCCAGGGGTCGAAGCTGTCGAGGTCCATCGCCGCCACGGCCGCCAGCTCCTCATGGGCCGTGTCCAGCTCGCCCGCCAGCCAGGCCGCCTCGACCAGGGCGAAGCGCACCGGCGCGATCAGGTGCAGGTCGCCGGTCTCCAGCGCATGCCGCAGCGCCTGCTGCAGCAGGGAAAGGCCGTCCGCCTCGCCGAGCCGCATCCGCACCCGGCCCAGCACGATCAGGGCCGGCAGGCGGATGGTCGGCGCCAGCAGCTCCAGCCCGACCACGCCGCCGGCGATCGACTCGGCCTCGCGGAACCGGCCCTGCTCCAGCCGCAGCCGGGCCTGCCAGCCGAGCTGGTAATGGGTCCAGGAATCGAGGTCGTGCCGGGTCTGGTAGGCGATGCCCTCGGCCAGCACCCGCTCGGCCAGGGCGAAGTCCTTGAACGTCACCGCATACTCGGCGAGGTTCATATAGGCCCGGGCGGCGTGCTCGCGGAAACCGTGCCGCAGCGCCAGGGCCAGGCTCTCCTCCATCATCTCCAGCCCGCCCGGGCGGGCGACGAACAGCAGCGCGGTGGCGACGTTGTTCAGCGCATGCACCCGGGTCTCGACATCGCCCAGCCGGTCGGCCAGGGCCATCGCCCGCCAGCCCCATTTCACCGCGTCGTCGACATGGCTCTGCTGCATGTGCAGCTGCGACCGCACGCTGTAGGCCATCGCCAGCTCCGGCCCCGGCGGCAGGCGCTCCAGCTCGCGCACCGCCTCGTCGACGCAGTCGCCGGCCTGGCGCACCTCGCCGCGCGACCACAGCAGCCGCGCCAGCGCCCGCAGGTTGAGGCCGACCTTGTCCATCCGCCCCAGCTCGCGCCACAGGGCGATGGCGTTCTGCCGCGCCTCGATCACCGTGTCGTCGATGCGCAGCGCCAGCCCGGCCTCGTTGGCCCAGTCCTCGTGCAGCTGCGCCGCCACCATCCTCGGCGCCTCGCCGGCATAGCGCAGGGCGGTGGCCAGATGCGCCGCGGCCTGGTGATGGGCGCCGAGGCGCGAGGCCTGGGCCGCGGCCTGCGGCGCCAGGGCCAGGACGCGCCCGCCATCGTCGGCCGCCGCGGCATGGTGCACCTGGCGCGGCAGCAGCGCGCCGGCCAGGGCGGTCGGGGCATAGGCCATCGCCGCCTCGACCCGGGCGTGCAGCGACTGCTGCACGGCGGGCGAGATCTGGTCGAGCGTCGCCAGGCGCGCCAGCTCGTGGCGGAAGCCGATGGCGCCGTGGTCGTCGCGCAGCAGCATGCCGCGGGCGATGCAGCGGTCGACCGCGGCGTCGGCCCTGGCCCCCAGCAGCGCCCGGGCCAGCCAGGGCTCGATGGCGCCGGGCACGATGCTGACCGTCTCCAGCGCCTCGCGCTCGTCCGGCGCCAGCCGCGACAGCCGCGACCAGATCGCGTCGCGGATCGAGGCCGGGATGCCGTGGGCACCGGAATCCTGGCTGGCCAGCAGCTCGGTGACGAAGAACGGGTTGCCGGCGGTGATCCGGTGCAGCTCGGCGGCGGAGCGGCCGGCCTGGCGCGCCAGCGCGGCCACGGCCTCGGGCGACAGCGGCTGCATGGCGACGCGCACGGCCGTGGCCGGCAGGTCGCCCAGCACCTGCCGCAGCGGATGGTCCGGGCCGACCTCGTCGCTGCGATAGCTCAGCACTAGCAGCGCCGGCAGCACCGGCATGCGGCGGCCGAGATACTTCATCAGGTCGAGCGTCGCATTGTCGGCCCAATGCGCGTCCTCGAACACCAGCACCGTGGTCTCCACGGCTTCCTGCAGCGTGTTCAGCAAGGCGGGGAACAGCCGCTCCGGCGCTGCCGTCTGGTCCAGCAGCGCCGCCATCCGGGGGCCGAGGGCATGCGCCATGTCCTGCAGCGGGCCCAGCGCGCGCGGCGTGAACAGCGCCTCGGACCCGCCCCACAGCACGCGAGTGCCGGGGCCCAGGCGCCGGGTGAACTCCTGCAGCAGGGCGGTCTTGCCGATCCCGGCCTCGCCGCCGAGCACGACGGTGCCGCCATGCCCCTCCGCGGCGCGTCGGGCCAGGTCGATCAGTCGGTCAAGCGGCTCCTCGCGCTCGATCAGCATGAAAGCGGCGACTCCCCTGTGCCTGCTGGGATTTCAGGCGAAGCGGGTGTCGAAAACAAGGCTTCATGTCCGATTTTTGCTGCAGCGCACCGACAATCGGCGGGGCAGTTTCAGTTTTGCAGCATCGACGCGCCCATCCCGACCAGGGCGCCGCCGAACAGGCGGTTGCACAGCCGGGCGCGGCCGGGCTGCTGCAGCCAGCGGCGCAGCGCATGGGCGGCGACGGCGTTGGTCAGGATGCCGAGGAAGCCGATCGCGGTGAAGCTGGCGGCCAGCAGCGACAGCTGCGGCGTCGCCGGCAGCGCCGGGTCGATGAATTGCGGGAAGAAGGCCGGGAAGAACAGCAGCGTTTTCGGGTTGGTGGCCGAGATCAGGAACCCCTTCCAGAACCGCGCCCCGACCGGGATGACGGCGCCGGCCTCGCCCCCCGCTTCGGCCGCCATGCCGCCGCGGGCCCGCCATTGCTGGATGCCGAGATAGACGAGGTAGCCGGCGCCGGCCCAGCGCAGCAGGTCGAACCACTGGCCCAGCAGCGCCAGGAACGAGCCGATGCCGACCACCGCCAGCGACGCCTGGATGGCGATCGCCAGCGTCGCGCCGGCCACCGTCGTCACCGTGCGCACCCAGCCCAGCGCCAGCGCGTGCGACAGCGCCAGGATGTTCACCGGCCCCGGCGTGACGCTGAGGATCAGCGCGGTGACCAGGAAGGTGCCGTACAGGTGCCAGTTCATGACGGGTCTCGGGGGAGCCGGGCGAACACCGCGCGGCCGTCCCGGGCCGTCGCGGCGAGTCAGATAATATTGTTGCGTGAGGTAACATAATTACCCACCCGGCGAGGCCTGCCGTCCTGCGAGGGGAGGCATGCAACTTTGCCGCGCTGCGGCGCAGGATCCGCATCCATATTCTCAAATTGAGAATAGTCGTAAGGTAAATTTTGGTAAGCCGCGGGAGCGCTGCTAGGGTGCCTCCGACCTCATCTGTGGACCTCGTCATGACCGATCGTCTCGTCATCGCCCTCGCCCAACTGAACCCGACGCTCGGCGACGTGCGCGGCAACATCGACAAGCTGCGCCGCGCCCGCGACGAGGCGCGTCAGGCTGGCGCCGATCTCATGCTGGCCAGCGAGCTGGCGGTCAGCGGCTACCCGCCCGAGGACCTGGTGCTGAAGCCCTTCTTCCTCGACGCGGTGGAGGAGGGGGTGCGCGAGCTGGCGGCCGAGACCGTCGAGGGCCCGGCGCTGCTGATCGGCACGCCCTGGCGCGACAACGGCCGCGTCCACAACGCCGTGCTGCTGCTCGACGGCGGCAAGGTCGCGGCGTCGCGGTTCAAGCACGACCTGCCGAATTACGGCGTGTTCGACGAGAAGCGGGTCTTCGCCGCCGGCCCGATGCCGGGGCCGATCCCGTTCCGCGGCGTGCGGCTGGGCGTGCCGATCTGCGAGGACATCTGGACCCCCGACGTGGTCGAGTGCCTGCAGGAAACGGGCGCCGAGCTGCTGCTGGTGCCGAATGGCAGCCCCTACGAGGCCGGCAAGGCCGAGCAGCGGCTGCAGATCGTGCTGAACCGGGTGACCGAGAGCGGCCTGGCCATGGCCTATCTCAACCAGGTCGGCGGCCAGGACGAGCTGGTGTTCGACGGCGCCTCCTTCGTCATCGGCCGGAATGGCGGGCTGCGGCGCCAGCTGCCGTCGTTCCGCGAGCACATCGCCATCACCGAATGGGTGCGCGGCGAGGAGGGCTGGGACTGCGTCGAGGGCGAGCGCATCGCCCCGCCGGAGGGGGTCGAGGCGATCTATGGCGCGATGGTGCTCGGCCTCAGAGATTACGTGAACAAGAACCGCTTTCCTGGTGTTCTGATTGGACTTTCCGGCGGCATCGACTCCGCGCTCTCGGCCGCGGTGGCGGTCGACGCGCTGGGCGCCGACCGGGTGCATTGCGTCATGCTGCCGTCGCCCTACACCAGCCAGGACAGCCTCGATGACGCGGCCGGCTGCGCCGAGACGCTGGGCGTGCGGCTCGACAGCATCTCGATCGCGCCGGCGATGCAGGCCTTCGAGGCGATGCTGGCGCCGCTGTTCGAGGGCGCCACGCCCGACATCACCGAGGAGAACATCCAGTCGCGCGCCCGCGGCGTCACCCTGATGGCGCTGTCGAACAAGTTCGGCAAGATGGTGCTGACTACCGGCAACAAATCCGAGATGTCAGTGGGTTACGCGACGTTGTACGGCGATATGTGCGGCGGCTATTCGGTCTTGAAGGACGTCTACAAGACCACGGTCTACGAGCTGTCGCGCTGGCGCAACCAGGTGCTGCCGGAGGGGGCGATGGGCCCGGCCGGCCGGGTGATCCCCGAGCGGATCATCACCAAGGCGCCGACGGCGGAGCTGAAGCCGAACCAGACCGACCAGGACACGCTGCCGCCCTATGACGCGCTGGACGACATCCTCAACTGCCTGGTGGAGGAGGAGAAGAGCGTCGACGAGATCGTCGCCCGCGGCCATGACCGGGCCACGGTGGCGCGGGTGTGGCGCCTGCTCGACCGCGCCGAGTACAAGCGCCGCCAGGCCCCGCCGGGCGTCAAGCTGACCCGCCGCAACTTCGGCCGCGACCGCCGCTACCCGATCACCAACTCGACGCTGAGCCTGATCTGAGGAGGGAGCGGTGGCCGCCGGGTTCGACGGCCGCCGCCGGCCCCTGCGGGAAATCGCCGATTCCTGCGACATCAGCCTCCGCTGCCTCGTCTCGGGACCCGGCGATTCAGGCTGGCAATGGCTTGTGCTGCGGGATGGATTGCTTCGCTGCGCTCGCAATGACGGTGCGGGGGAGCCGCCCCGCCCCCGCCAACCCTCACCGTCATCGCGAGCCCCGAAGGGGCGTGGCGATCCAGCTTGGCGCCGTCCGAGCGGCTGAAGTGGATTGCGTCACCACACGCCCGATGACAGGCTCCCGACTTGATGCAACCCGTCGTCTACATCATGGCGAACAAGCCCAGCGGAACCCTCTACACCGGTGTGACGTCCCATCTCTCGCGTCGGGCGCACGAGCACCGCACCGGCGCCACTAAGGACTTCACCTCGCGATATGGCTGCAAGCTGCTGGTCTGGTACGAGCCGCACGCATCGATGCTCGACGCCATCGCCCGCGAGAAGCAGATCAAGGCCGGGCCGAGGCGGGCCAAGCTGGCTCTGATCGAGGCCATCAACCCGGACTGGCGGGATCTGTACGAGGATCTGGCCTGAGCTAGCCGCTTGTTGCCGGTGCAACGATCCGGTCCGGCACCGTTCGTGCTGCAGGATGGATTGCTTCGTCGGCTTCGCTTCCTCGCAATGACGGTTCGGGGTGATCCACCCCCGCCACCCCTCACCGTCATCGCGAGCCCGGAGGGCGTGGCGATCCAGGTTGGCGCCGGCCGCGCCGGTTAAGGTCACGCAATGTTTCATTGCGCGGCCTCGCGATCTTGTTCATGATNCTCGCAATGACGGTTCGGGGTGATCCACCCCCGCCACCCCTCACCGTCATCGCGAGCCCGGAGGGCGTGGCGATCCAGGTTGGCGCCGGCCGCGCCGGTTAAGGTCACGCAATGTTTCATTGCGCGGCCTCGCGATCTTGTTCATGATACGTTCTATGGAGCCCGCACCAGAGGATCTCGACGTCCAGGCCTATTGCCGCAGCCTCGCGCTGCAGCAGATCCAGATGCTCACGCGCCTGGCCGAGATCGCCATGCAGCTCGCCGAGGCCGAAGGCGCCCGCGCCGTCGCCGCCCAGGCCAGGGCCGTCCAGCCCAAGGCCGATGAGGCCGCGGTGCAGGACGCCCGGGCCGAGGCGCAGGAGGCGGGGATGGCCTTCAGCCGCTTCTCCCGCTCGGTGCACCGCTCTCTGGCSCTGCGCAGCCGCGCCGCCGACAGCCTGTGCACCCGCGACAAGGCGCAGGCCGCCGACCGCGAGGCCGCCCGCCAGGACCGCCGCGACCGCCACCGCAACGAGGTCGAGGGCGTGCTGCGCCACATGATCTGGGACGAGATCGAGGATTTCTCCCGCGTCGAGGCCCTGCATGCCGAGCTCGAGGAGCGGGTCGAGGAYCTCTACGATGACGAGACCCTCCGGGTCGAGGACCGGCCGTTGGGCTCGGTGATGGCCGGTCTGGCCTGCGGCCTGGGCC
>NZ_NHON01000177.1 GCF_002195995.1 Inquilinus limosus | reverse complement strand
GAGGGTGAGGGGGCGGGCTCCGGCCTCAGTCCGCCAGGGCGGGTTTGGCAGCCGACCAGATCTCGTGCGCGCCGTCCCACATCATGACGACGGCGACATAGAGGATGATGAGCAGGCCGACATAGGCGATCCAGCGGTGGCGGTGCAGCAGCCGGGCGACGAAGTTGGCGGCCAGGCCCATCAGCGCGACGGAGAGGGCGAGGCCGACGACCAGCACCTCGATGTGGTCGCGCGCGGTGCCGGCCACGGCCAGCACGTTGTCGAGCGACATCGACACGTCGGCGACCACGATCTGGGTGACGGCCTGGCGGAAGGTCTTGGCCGGGCCGGTCTTGCCGTTGTTGCCGCCGGCCTCGCCGTCGGCGGCCTCCAGCGCCGCGGCCTCGGCGGCGTGGTCGGCGCGGATCTCGCGCCACAGCTTCCAGCACACCCACAGCAGCAGGATGCCGCCGGCGAACAGCAGGCCGACGATCTGCAGCAGCTGGGTGGTGAACAGGGCGAAGACGATGCGCAGCACGGTGGCGGCGCCGATGCCCCACAGGATGGCGCGGCGCCGCTCATCGGCCGCGAGGCCGGCCGCGGCCATGCCGACGACGATGGCGTTGTCGCCGGCCAGCGCCACGTCGATGATCACGACCTGGACCAGGGCGGTGAGCTCGGCGAGCGAGAACCAGTCGGGCATGGCGGGGTCCGATGCAGAAGGCCGGAGCGGCCGGGGGGCGAGGCTGGTTTATCGCAGGATGGAGGGGGAGGGAACCCGCCTCGCGTCACTGCTTGAAACAGTGCTCACGATGCCATTGCAGGAAGTGCGGGTGCGGCCGCTCCAACGCTCGCTGAGGCACAAGCGCCCGGCCGCTCCTGTTGACCAAGGCCCGGATGCTGTCCTGGTCATTGGCCTGCCGCGAGACCAGGATCTCCATGTCGTCCGCCAGGCTGATCAGCCCGCGGTCGAACATCCAACGCGCCGTGCCGGACAAGGCGAGCCCATTGCTGACGATGTCCGGCCCTCTCTGCTCGACTGGCCGGATATGCGCGGCGTCGACCTCCGCCCGCCCGCCACCATTGATCAGGCGGAGCCCGGTGATCGCACAGCGCTGATCATAGGCCCGCAGGACGATCTGGCGGAAAACGCGGTCGCGGACGATCCGCGACGTGATGGCGCTTAGTCTCTCACGGCTCTGCTCGAACTCTGTCGGGGCTTGCTCTTCCTGAAGGCCGACAAGCGGTGCAGGCTCGCCGAGGCGCGGCAATATCGGTTCGGTTGGATCGAGGCCCAGTGAGATGATGCGGTTGAAGTCGGCCGGCGAGAGTGGGCGGACAGCCGATTGGGCACGGCCCGAGATCTGCCCTTCTTCGTTTAGAAGGCCTCGCTCCACCAAACCGCTGGGGTTGCTGAACGGAATAGGGTTGGCAAAGTCGAGATAGCTCCCAGGCTCGATCAGGGCGATGTACATGCCGGGAGTGCCGGGATCCGGAATAACCTGCTGGACCTTCGCAACGGCGAAGTAGCCGCGGGTTGCGACGACCTTCCGCGGTTCATAGTAGATGATCCAGCTGCCGACACAGGCTCGGACCCGACCGAGATACTGGCTGGGAAACTGGTATCGCTCAGCGGGGCTGTCGTCGTAAATCGAATCTGAGCGATGGATGAAGACCCCGAATCCCATGAGCCTCGTATAGCGCGCTCTCTATTCCACGAACATGCTTCTTTCCTGAGCTTTCCCGTCACGCTGTGACCGAGAGAGCTTAGGTGGGCG
Source organism: Inquilinus limosus (assembly GCF_002195995.1). Classification (GTDB taxonomy): domain Bacteria; phylum Pseudomonadota; class Alphaproteobacteria; order DSM-16000; family Inquilinaceae; genus Inquilinus; species Inquilinus limosus_C. The sequence goes on along the minus strand of NZ_NHON01000177.1, from coordinate 4,648 downwards.
AATGCGGCATGAGTCACCCATTCGCGCATAGCGCGCAGTGATGGAGATGCGGATCCTAATAGGCTCTTGATCGTGGGCCTGAAATAGGCAAGCATAATAAAATTTTTCGAAACTTTGCTATATTAACGGGAATAACGCGCCTAAGAGGGCCAGCATGAGTGAAGCTGATTTCGAGGTGCCTGCGGCGTATCGTTTGCTCGGGGTAACAATTCCCGACAACTGGGTGGTGCGAGAGCCACTGGGATGGAGAATTGATACGCAATCCGGATTGCCATTGCGGGCCGATATCTATGGTACTGGAGGAAACTTCTCTGTTGGCTATATAGTTGAAAAGGAGGGAAGGCGCGCGTTTCTGAAAGCCTTAAACCTCGCAAGCGCAATGCACTCCGCAGATGTTCTTGGTGCCTTAAAATCGATGACTGAGGCTGCTATCTTTGAGGCTAGCATTCATGCTGTTTGCTCCCAGCATAAGATGGATCGCGTCGTTTTGGCGGTGGCGTCGGGCCAAATCAAGATTGGTGTAAACCTTCAGGATACAGTCCCATACTTGATACTTGAATTAGCTGATGGCGACGTCAGGAGGCGTTTGCGCATAGTGGATAATAGTTTTCGGCTGGCTTGGGGGTTGCGGGCTCTACATCATGCAGCCACCGGCCTTGCTCAGATTCACAAGCGAGGCATCGCGCATCAGGATCTAAAGCCGTCTAACCTTCTCAATTTTGGTGACCAGAAAGCGTTTAAAATAGGCGATTTTGGTCGGGCCGTGCGGCAAGGAGCGCAACCTCCTCATGAGGATTTCCTTGTTGCTGGAGATCCGACATATGCTCCTCCTGAGCTTCTATATGGACAGGTCGATCCGGATTGGAATTCTCGGAGAATGGGTTGTGATATATATTTACTTGGCAGCATGCTTTGCTTTTTTGTTCTTGGGGAGGGAACGACCCCGCTGTTAATGGGCCGTCTCGCTCCTGCTCATCGCCCACAGATCTGGAACGGTAGGTGGATCGGCTCATACTCCGACGTCCTGCCTAATATCCGGAATGCATTTACAAACGTTATCGATGATTTTTCAAGCGAAGTTGAAGAAAGATTAAAAGGTGAACTGACTTCTGTCTTGATTCAGCTATGCGAGCCGGATCCACTTTTTCGAGGGCATCCGCTAGCTAGGGCTCAAGCATTTGCAAACCGACACGATCTCTCCAGATTTATCTCTATTTTTGATCGTCTCGCGCGAAAATCCGAAATCATAGCAAGGGGCAGTGTAGCGTGATTCGGGCAGAGAACAGTCGCCGAAGAGACATTGTTCCACGATGGCGGACTATTGAAGAGACTGCCGCTGCGGGAGAGATGTCTTCGCTGGAGCGATCACCCTTTCAAAATCTGGTTCGGGACAGGGAACGTCGTGCTGGATTGGAGCAGTTGGACATCAAGCGGCAACAATGGTTTCTTGTCAACGATACGGCGTCGGCAGAGGAACTAGTTGCGGCAGCAATCTCTCTCAATCGAAGCCCTGATGAGCCCTTATTGGATGCAGCCGCACATATTTTAAATGACCCTCTATCGAGATTCGGCCCTCGGATTTTGGCTAGAAGTATTCTTGGATTTTCCAATGAAGAGATGCGTGTTGGATTGCCAAATGAGTTTGAATTGCATGAGCTAATAAGGAATAGTAAAAAAGGATTGTTCAGATCGCCGAGAGATTCATTGCTTATTACCGAGACGGCATTGTTTCAAACGATGCTAGGGCATGGCAGAAAGGCTAAATCGCTCATGCGGCAGGCTGTGGCCATCACGCCACACAACCGCTATGTACTGCGATCGGCAATTCGACTTTTGGTACATATTGGTGAGTTTGAGGAGGCGCTATCGTTGGCGCGGAACTCGCCAGCCGCTATTGATGACCCATGGATCCTGGCGGCAGGACTTGGCGCTGCTTCTGCTGCGGGTCGGTCACCTATCCAATTCCGTCGAGCGCTCCAACTTTTGGATGATCAACGGTTTAGGTCCTTCGACCTCTCGGAGTTAGCGTCCGCGGTAGGTACGGTTCACCTTTCGGCGGGTGATCACAAGCAGGCGCGGCGGCGCTTTCGCCAGAGCTTAGTCGAGCCTACTGAAAATGCCATCGCTCAAGCCGAATGGGCTGGTAGGCAGGATAGATTGGTCTTTCAGAATATTGATCCGGAGGTATTTCGGACCTCGTTTGAGGCGAAGGCTTGGTCGGCGTACGCACAAGGCGATTGGAGGGCGAGCTTATCAGCAACAGAAGGATGGATTAAGATCGAGCCATTTAACCCGGGACCCTTTGTTCATGGAAGTTTTGTTGCAATAGTGTTAACGGATCACTTGGATCTCGCCATTGATATCGCAAATCGGGGGCTGCTTTCCAATCCAGATGATCCTGGAATACTCAATAATCTAGCAGTTGGACTCGCTTATCGCGGCATGGTTGATCAAGCTCTCAGTTGTCTAAATGTCGCGCGCCGCCATCCTCAGTCTGTCGAGAATTCGATAATCTGGGACGCCACCGAGGGTTTGATCGCCTTTCGGCGCGGTGACGTGAATAGAGGTATAGAGTCGTATAAGCGGGCTATGGACGCTGCTGTGCAGAATCGCCTCCCAGAGGTATGGCTTAGGGCGGCGGCGCATCTGTCAAAGGAGATCATGCGAATAAGCCGACCTATGACCATGGCCCTAATCGCTAATGTCGAGGCGGTGGTTGAGAGGATGCGCAAGCTGGGTCGGGCTGTCCCTCCCGATGTCATGCAGTTGATTGATAGGGTAAGGCTTTCAGAACCAGAAATGGAGTTGGATGACAGCGCGTTGCTCGGCGGTGTGTTGGCAATCTCAGATCCAGAGTATGGATCTAAGTCCGCTGAAGAATAATTGAGGTTTGGAGAAATTCTATAATTTTATTATAGATGAATTATATTTCGATTCTGCAGAAACCTGAATAGCTTGCGCAGAGAATTATGTGCTTGAATTGCGATGATTATTTTGTCAGTTAAAGCATGCCGCGAGCATTCGTCTAAATGTCTGTGATCCCCTAGATGCGGCGATTCCTAGAAAACATATTGTTCATTGCGCTCACCCTAGATTCTCGTTCATGATACGTTCTATGAATGAGGCGCCATCCGAGTCCCGCGAGCTTCGGCCGGCCGATCCCGACCTGCATTGGACGGGGTGGGCGCTGGACACGCTGCGCGAGATGGTCTCGATCGACATGCGCACCAAGCGCATGACCGCGACCCAGCAGCTGCAGACCTCGGCGGGGCCGGACGCGCCCGATTTCGACCTGAAGCAGTCGCGGCTCTCCCGCTCCGTGCGGTTGTCGCTCGCCATGAGCGAGCGGATCCGCGCCGACTATCTGCTGCGCAAGGACGAGCGCGTGGAGTCGGGCGAGCAGGCGCGCCGCCGCAAGCTGCGCGAGCAGGTGGCCGAGGCCGCCGTCAAGGCGGTGGCGGCGCCCGACAAGGACTGGGACGCCGACTATGTGCGCTCGGCGGTGCGGGAGAGGCTGAACGAGGACGATGTCCTCGACGCGCAGCTCGACCTGCTGTCGCCCGAGGAGTTCCTGCGCGAGGTCTGCCGCAAGATCGGCCGGCCGCCGCCCTCGATCCCGCTGCCGCCGGGCCTTGAGGATCTCGATGGCCCGGACGAGGGCGCCAACGACAATTCCGGACTGGGCGCCGGGGGCGCCGCCGCGCGCGCCGGGGGCGGGGAAGGCTGGGCTGAGCCGACGGAGGAGTCTGCGGAGGGCTGTCCGCCGCCCCGGCAGCCGACGCCGGACAGCAGCTGACCGTCGCCGCGGTCGCGACGTGCCCTTCCTTCAAGATGAATCGATGTGGTTCGCCTCTCCCGTCCGCGGGAGGGGCCGGTGGCGCTTGCGCCTCCGGGTGAGGGGAGGGCGGCGGGGCCCGTGCCGGCCCTCACCCGCCAGCGCTGCGCGCTGTCGACCTCTCCCGCCCGGCGGGAGAGGCACAAGGAGGGCCGCTTCCGGGTGTCGAGCCCGGCTCTCAGAAGGAGGGCGGGGTGCAGGCCGAGACGATCTCCGCCGGCTCCTCGCCGACCACGCGGAAGCGGTGCGGCAGGCGGCTCTGGAAGTAATAGGCGTCGCCGGGGCCGAGGATGCGGCGGCGCGGGCCGACCGTCAGCTCCACCCGGCCGCGGATCACCACGCCGCCCTCCTCGCCGGCATGGCTCAGCGCCGTCGGGCCGGTGTCGGCGCCCGGCGCCAGCCGCTCATGCAGGATCTGCAGCGCCCGGCCCGACAGGTCGCAGCCCACCTGGCGGTAGGAGATCAGGCCGCCGGTGCTGCCGCCCCCGTGGCCGGCGAGCTTCCCGGCGATCTCGGTCAGCTCGGCCGCCGGGAAGAACACCGGGTCCTCCGGCCCCTCGGGCAGGGCGAAGAACGCGGCCAGGCTCAGCGGCAGCCCGTCCAACACCCGCTTCAAGGAGCCGATCGAGGGGCTGGCGCGGTTCTGCTCGATCAGCGAGACGGTGGCGTTGGAGACGCCGGCGCGGCGTGCCAGCTCGCGCTGGCTCAGGCCATGCTCCTCGCGCAGCCGCCGCAGCCGGCCGCCGATGTCGATGCCGGGGGCGTCCTCTGCGGGGGCGGAGGGGGACGGCGCCGGTTCCGGCGGAGGGAACC
>NZ_NHON01000176.1 GCF_002195995.1 Inquilinus limosus | reverse complement strand
GCTTGGAAGATGCGGCCGCGGCGCCAAGCTACCCCACGGGCTGCAAACCAAGGGGGATACGGGCTCACGACCGCGATGCGGTGCCGGGCATTGCCCGGCACCGCATCTCCACCATCCTCGCAGATCTTCAACACACAAGGGGGAGGGGTCTGCGCGCGTCCGCGCGCGAATGTGCAGAGAGCAGTCTCGCTGCCAGAGGCAAAACGTCAGAGTTTTGGCCGGCTCTGGCGGTGCGAACCCCCTCCCCCTATCCCCCTCCCGCAAGGGGAGGGGGGGACTCGTTCCGCTCTTCGTCGGCGTTGGTGCGAGCCTCCGCCAACAAAAAGGGGCGGCCCGAAGGCCGCCCCTGTCCGTTCCACCGAGGCGAAGCCTCAGTTGGCGGTGTCGGTCTGGCGCTGCGCTTCCTCGCGCGGCAACTCGGCGCCGGTCTGCTGGTCGATGAACTTCATCGACAGCTTGATCTTGCCGCGGTCGTCGAAGCCCAGGACCTTGACCTTGACCTCGTCGCCCATCTTGACGACGTCCGCCACCTTGGCGACGCGGCCGGGCCGCATCTCCGAGATGTGGACCAGGCCGTCGCGGCTGCCCAGGAAGTTGACGAAGGCGCCGAAATCGACGGTCTTCACCACCTTGCCGCTATAGACCTTGCCGACCTCGGGCTCGGCGACGATGCCCTTGATCCAGTTGATCGCCGCCTCGGCCGCGCTCTCGTCGACCGCCGCCACCTTGATGGTGCCGTCGTCCTCGATGTCGATCTTGGCGCCGGTGGTCTCGGTGATCTCGCGGATCACCTTGCCGCCCGTGCCGATCACTTCGCGGATCTTGTCCTTCGGGATCGAGAAGGTGGTGATGCGCGGTGCGTTCTTGTTGACCTCGCCGCGGGCCGCCGACAGGGCCTTCGACATCTCGCCCAGGATGTGGACACGGCCTTCGCGCGCCTGCTCCAGCGCGATCTTCATGATCTCCTCGGTGATCGAGGTGATCTTGATGTCCATCTGCAGGCTGGTGACGCCGCGCTCGGTGCCGGCCACCTTGAAGTCCATGTCGCCGAGATGGTCCTCGTCGCCCAGGATGTCGGTCAGGACGGCGAAGCGCTCGCCCTCCTTGATCAGGCCCATGGCGATGCCCGCCACCGGGCTGCCCAGCGGCACGCCGGCATCCATCAGCGCCAGCGACGAGCCGCAGACCGTGGCCATCGAGGAGGAGCCGTTCGACTCGGTGATCTCCGACACCACGCGGATGGTGTAGGGGAACTGCTCCTTGGTCGGCAGGATCGGGTGCACCGCGCGCCAGGCCAGCTTGCCGTGGCCGATCTCGCGGCGGCCCGGGCTGCCCATGCGCCCCGCTTCACCGACCGAATAGGGCGGGAAGTTGTAGTGCAGCATGAAGTTCTCGCGGTACTCGCCCTCGAGCGCGTCGATGATCTGCTCGTCCTGGCCGGTGCCCAGCGTGGTGACCACCAGCGCCTGGGTCTCGCCGCGGGTGAACAGCGCCGAACCGTGGGCCCGCTTCAGCACGCCGACCTCGGCGACGATCGGGCGGACCGTCTTGGTGTCGCGGCCGTCGATGCGCAGGCCGGTGTCCAGGATGTTGCCGCGGACGATGTCGCTCTCGAAATCCTTGAACACGCCCGGGCCGACCGCGAGCTCGGCGTCGTTGCCCTCGAGCAGGGCCAGCGCCTTCGCCTTGACCGCGTCGACCGCGGCGTAGCGGTCCTGCTTGCGGACGATCTTGTAGGCGTCGCGCAGCTCGCCGGCGACGGCCTGGAACTTGGCCTTGACGGAGGCGACCTCGGCCGGCTCCTCGCCCAGCGCCCAGGGCTCCTTGGCGCACATCTCGGCCAGCTCGATGATCGCCTGGATCACCTGGCGGGAGGCGGCATGGCCGAAGGCGACGGCGCCGAGCATGACCTCCTCGGTCAGCTCCTGCGCCTCGGACTCGACCATCAGCACGCCTTCCTCGGTGCCGGCGACGACGAGGTCGAGCGCGCTCTCCTTGGTCTGCTCCAGCGTCGGGTTCAGCACGTACTGGCCGTCGATGTAGCCGACGCGGGCGGCGCCGATCGGGCCCAGGAACGGAATGCCGGAGATGGTCAGGGCGGCGGAGGCGCCGACCAGGGCCGCGATGTCCGGATCATTCTCCAGATCGTGGCTCAGCACCGTGGCGACGACCTGGGTCTCGTTCCGGTAGCTCGGGTGGAACAGCGGGCGGATCGGGCGGTCGATCAGGCGGCTGACCAGCGTCTCGTTCTCGGACGGGCGGCCTTCGCGCTTGAAGAAGCCGCCCGGGATCTTGCCGGCGGCGAACGCCTTCTCCTGGTAGTTCACGGTCAGCGGGAAGAAGTCGAACTTCGACTTCTGCTTCGACCCGACCGCGGTGCAGAGCACGACGCTCTCGCCATAGGTGACGAGCACGGCGCCGTCGGCCTGGCGGGCGATCTTGCCCGTCTCGAGGACCAGCTTGCGGCCGCCCCAGTTGATCTCTTTGCGATAGATGTTGAACATCGCTTTTTCCTTCATCGGACACCCCGCGCCACTTCGGGCCTATCGGGGTCGGGCCGCTCCACGCCGGGCCCGGGGGCGAAATACGACAAGCGCCGCCGGCTGGGGGGCCGGCGGCGCCGATGTCACGAAATCAGAGACTCTCTTCCGATCGTCATCCTCGCGAAAGCGGGGATCTCATCACGTCCAAACCGGGTGGAGATTCCCGCTTTCGCGGGAATGACATGGAAAGGAGAGTGCATGCGGTTGTTAGCGACGCAGGCCGAGACGCTTGACGATGTCCTCGTAGCGCGCGTTGTTCTTGCGCTTGAGATAGTCGAGCAGGCGGCGGCGGCGGCCGACCATGATCAGAAGACCCCGACGGCTGTGGAAGTCCTTCGAGTGGGTCTTCAGGTGTTCGGTCAGGTTGGCGATGCGCTCGGACAGGATCGCGACCTGCACCTCCGGCGAACCGGTGTCCCCGGCCTTCGGGGCGTAGGTGCCAATGACTTCCTGCTTGCGCTCCGGCGTAATCGACATCGTGGTCTCCTAGATCAGAGGTTGAGGATGCGCACCGGCCGGATCTCGCCGCCGTCGATGCGGGCCAGGGCCACGGGGGCGTCCCCGCAGAAGGCCAGAACGATGGCGTCCGGGTTGTCCGGATCGAGATCGAGGGCGGCGATCCGCTCCCGATCCGAGCGCCGAAGCAGCGCGACCGACTGGCCGTGCCGCATCCGTTGCGCTTCAGCTTCCGTCAGGGCCACCGCCGGGATGTCGTCCAGCGGGGTCTCGACCGGAAGCAGAATGCCGTCGAGGGCCGATTGCTCGGCCCCCGGCTGCTTGGCTAGCGCGTCGATATGCTCCAAGGGGACCGCGTCGTCAAGGCCGAAGGGGCCAACCGCGGTCCGGCGCAATGCGACGATGTGTCCCACCGTGCCGAGGACCAGCGCGATGTCGCGGGCCAGGCCGCGCATATAGGCGCCCTTGCCGGACTGCACGTCGAAGGTGGCGTGGTCGCGGTCCGGGATCTCGGCCAGGCGCAGGTCGTCGATCCGGATCAGCCGCGGCGCCAGCTGCACCGCCTCGCCGGCGCGGGCCAGGTCGTAGGACCGCTCGCCGTCGACCTTGATGGCGGAGAAGGCCGGGGGCACCTGGCTGATCTCGCCGATGAAGCGGGGCACCACTGCGGCGATGGCGTCCGGGTCGGGCCGGACATCGCTGGTCGCGGTGACCTGGCCCTCGGCGTCGTCGGTGTCGCGCGCCTCGCCCCAGCGCACGGTGAAGCGGTAGGTCTTCTCGCCGTCCATGGCGTAGGGCACGGTCTTCGTCGCCTCGCCCAGCGCGATCGGCAGGATGCCGCTGGCCAGCGGATCCAGCGTGCCGGCATGGCCAGCCTTCTCGGCGTCGAAGATCCGGCGGACGCGCCCGACCACCTGGGTCGAGGTGACGCCGACCGGCTTGTCGACCACCACCCAGCCATGGACCGGGCGGCCGCGCTTCCTACGCGCCATCGGAATCGTCCGACGGCTCTTCGTCGTCGGACAGGTCGCGGGCGATCACGTCCTGGTGCAGCAGCGTGTTGATCTTCTGCGCATAGTCGAACGAGGTGTCGGCCTGGAAGCTGAGCTGAGGCGTGTGGCGCAGCCGGACGGTCTTCGCCACCTGGCCGCGCAGGAAGGACGCGGCCCGGCGCAGCGCCGGCAGCACGACGTCCATCTTGTCGCCGTTCAGCGTGGTGACGAAGACGGTGGCGTGCTTCATGTCCGGGCTGGGCCGGACCTCGGAGACGGTGATCGAGACGCCGGCAAGATCGGGGTCGTGCATCTCGCCGCGCAGCAGGATCGCGGCCAGGGAATGGCGCAGCTCCTCGCCGACGCGCAGCTGGCGTTGGCTCGGGCCGTTGGCAGGGGTGTGTCGCATGGTCTGTACTCGAAACGGCGCCGGTCCGGCGGGCGGGTGTGCCGCCCGGCCGGACCGGGGAAGGACCTGCCGTCAGGCCCGAAGGCCGGCGGCGCTGGGGCAGGAGGGGCCGGGCGCTAGAGCGCGCGGACCTCCTCGACCAGCTCGAAGCACTCGATCACGTCGCCGGCGCGGATGTCGTCGTAATTCTCGAAGGCCATGCCGCATTCGTAGCCCTCGCGCACTTCGCGGACTTCGTCCTTGAAGCGCTTCAGGGTCTTCAGCGTGCCCTCGTGGATCACGACGTTGTCGCGCAGCAGGCGGACGCCGGCGCCGCGCTTGACCACGCCGTTGGTGATCATGCAGCCGGCGACCTTGCCGACCTTGGTGATGTTGAAGACCTCGCGGATCTCGGCATTGCCGATGTAGTTCTCGCGCATCTTCGGCGCCAGCAGGCCGGTCAGGGCCGCCTTCACGTCGTCGATCACGTTGTAGATGATCGAGTAGTAGCGGATCTCCACACCGTCGCGCTTGGCCATCTCCCGCGCCTGCGGGTTGGCGCGGACGTTGAAGCCGATCAGCATGGCCCCGGTCGACGCCGCCAGGGTGACGTCGCTCTCGGTGATGGCGCCGACCGCGGAGTGCAGCACGCGGACCTTCACCTCGACATTGTCGCCCGCGGCCTTCTCCAGCGAACCGGCGATGGCCTCGACCGAGCCCTGCACGTCACCCTTGATGATGACCGGCAGCTCCTTCGCCTCGCCCTCGCGGATCTTCTCGAACATCTGCTCGAGCGAGCCGCGCGCGGTGGCGACATGGGACGCCTCGCGCCGCTTGCGGGTGCGGAACTCGGTGATCTCGCGGGCCCGGCTCTCGCTGTCGACGACCACGAAGTCGTCGCCGGCGAGCGGCGTGCCGTTGAGGCCGAGCACCTCGACCGGCTGGGCCGGCCCGGCCGCCTTCAGGGTCTGGCCGCGGTCGTCGAGCAGGGCGCGCACGCGGCCCCATTCGCCGCCGGTGACGAAGATGTCGCCGACCTTGACGGTGCCACGCTGGACCAGGACGGTCGCGACCGAGCCGCGGCCGCGCTCCAGCTTGGCTTCGACCACGGTGCCCTCGGCCGGACGGTCCGGGTTGGCCTTGAGGTCCAGCACCTCGGCCTGCAGCAGGATCGCCTCGACCAGCTTGTCCAGGCCCTGGCCGGTCTTGGCCGAGACCGGGACGTCGAGGGTCTCGCCGCCCATCTCCTCGACCACGATCTCGTGCTGCAGCAGCTCGGTGCGCACGCGCTCCGGCTTCGCATCCGGAAGGTCGATCTTGTTGATGGCGACGATGATCGGCACCTCCGCCGCGCGGGCGTGGCGGATGGCCTCGATCGTCTGCGGCATGACGCCGTCATTGGCGGCCACCACCAGCACGACGATGTCGGTGGTGTTGGCGCCGCGGGCGCGCATCTCGGTGAAGGCGGCGTGGCCCGGCGTATCGATGAAGGTGACGCGCTGGCCGGATGCGACCTGCACCTGATAGGCGCCGATATGCTGGGTGATGCCGCCGGCCTCGCCGGACACCACGTTGGTGTGCCGCAGCGCGTCCAGCAGCGAGGTCTTGCCGTGGTCGACATGGCCCATGATGGTGACGACCGGGGGCCGCGGCTGCAGGTTCTCCGCCACGTCCTCGTCGCCGCGCAGGCCGATCTCGACGTCGGATTCGGCCACGCGCTTCACCTTGTGGCCGAACTCCGCCACCACCAGCTCGGCAGTGTCGGCGTCGATCGACTGGGTGATGGTGGCCATCACGCCCATGCGCATCAGCGACTTGACCACGTCGCCGCCGCGCTCGGCCATGCGGTTGGCCAGCTCCTGCACGGTGATGACCTCGGGGACGACCACCTCGCGGGCGATCTTCTCCTGGTTCTGGCTCTGCATCGCCAGGCGCTCGCGCTCGCGGGCCCGGCGCATCGCCGCCAGGCTGCGGCCGCGGGTCTCGCCGTCGTCGCTCAGCGCCTGCACCACGGTCATCTTGCCGGAGCGGCGCTTCGGCTCGGACTTGCCGGCGCCGGGGGCGCGCTTCGGCGGGGCCGCGGGCGACAATGTCGAGGTGAAGGTCCGCGTGCTGCACTCCGCGGTCGGCGCCATCACCGAGAGCGACGTCACCCTGGCGGCGTCGACC
>NZ_NHON01000175.1 GCF_002195995.1 Inquilinus limosus | reverse complement strand
GCCTCGCCGGCTTCAAGCCGGATCATCGCCGCCTGCTTCAAAGAGGAGGAAAAACTACGAGTGCGCGTCCTGGGCTTGTCGGGCATTCACCCTCCGATCGCCCATGTCACCCTAATTCTTCTGTCTCAGTCCAGGGGGGCAGTCCATTCCTATCCTAGACGCCCCTGACGGTGACGACCGCTTTCGGGCGCCTCACTGGGGCACCGGCTGACTGGGGCGGGCGGATTGGGAACGTCACTCACAACTGCCTGATAGGCGATCCGATCATTGGCTTCGCCTGCGCTCCCCAGTCGTATGCGAGCAATGCACCGAAATCTCCATAGTGCAATTCATCGCCGTAGTTCCAGAAACAGAATGAGATTCCTCCACTTCGTTGCACTGCCAGTCCAATCATTCGTCCATCGCCACTATGGATGGCGTTCAAAGTCGCGATTTCGGCGCTGAGCAGCAGAGGGTCAACCCGGTCTTGAAAATCGTGCACCTCTACGCGTCCGTATTCTCCCATGTCGAACGGTTCGTCGAGAGGCAAGTCGTCGAGGATCACACCCTCACCCTCCGCGGCGACACGTATGCGAACCGTGCTTCCATTGCTGAACGCGAGACGAACCCTGGTTGGGTCTGTCCAGTTCAACTCTCCATTGAAACTGTGCAGGTTCGCAGTAATCGAAATAAGCCTCATCGGAGGATGATGAGCCTGATGGAGAACGTCCGCAACGGGGCCGAATCGAGCCATGTCCGCTTGTGAGAGCCAGGCGCGATGATCGCTTCCATACCCTTTCCGGACCATTCCGGGCGAGCGCTCGTTGCAAACACATCGTGTCATTGCCTTAACTCTGATTCTTGTTCATGATACGTTCCATGGACAAGGCGCAGACCGACCAGGTATCGGAGGCCCCGGCCGCTCCCCAGGAGGAGCGGGCGGCGCGGCATCTGCGCCTGCTGGCCCGGGCGGCCGAGATCCAGATGGAGGTGATGGAGGCCGCCCGCACCGAGGCGGTGGAGGCGCCGCAGCCGGGTGTCGACTATTGCCAGNGAGGTGGCGGAGATGGTCGAGACCACCCCGGCGCCGGCGGCGGTGGCCCGGCTGTGCCGGGAGTTCGGGCTGCCGGCGGACACCGGGCAATGGCTCGCCACCGCGGATGCGGCGCTGGAGCAGCTGGGCTACGCGCCGGCCGACGATGGGGAGGCTGCCCCGGTCCCGGACCAGGCGGTGATCCGGCGGCGGCTGCGGGTGATCATGGCGCTGGGCGCCGCGATCCAGGCGGGGACGGAGGACGAGGCGGAGTGCGACCGCCGCTTCTTCGCCATGGCCGAGCAGATGGACCGGCCGGATCTGGTCGAGATCGCCGACGGCTTCCCGGCGGCGGAGGCGGTGGCCCGGCTGTGCCCGGTCTTCGGCCTGCCGCCGGAGGAGGCGGAGCGCTGGGTCGAGGCATCGGACCAATACCTGGCGCGGCTGGACCTGCCGCCGGTCAAGGACCGGCCGGAGCCGCCGGATACGGGGTGACGCCCTCTCTCCACTGTCATTGCCGTCCTCGGACTTGATCCGAGGATCAACCCGGCAATCCAGAGGCCACCGAGAGCGGTTCTTGAAAGCCCCTGGATCCTCGGGCCAAGCCCGAGGATCCAGGGGGATAGGGGCGAAGTGTTTTGCCTCTCCCGTTTGCGGGAGAGGTCGGAGGCGCTTGCGCCTCCGGGTGAGGGGAGGGCGTCGAGGCCTGGGCCAGCCCTCACCCGCCAGCGCTGCGCGCTGTCGACCTCTCCCGCCAAGCGGGAGAGGCACTGGAAAACCGGTCCTTGCCTGGATGCGCCGACCGGCCTCGCTCAGCCGCCCTAGAACGCCGTCAAGCCGGCTGCGTCGCGGCCGAAGGCGGATTGCGGCTGGGAGGCCGGGAAGCCCTTGGCCTGCTCGCGCCGGGCGACGCAGCCGGAGATTTCGGCCGCGATCGCCGTCCAGGCGGCGCCGCGCTTCAGCGAGTCCAGGAAGCACTGGTCGTAATAGGTAGTGCGGTCGCCGGTGCCGCAGCCGAAGGACGGCCGGTCGGCCCGGGCGGCGGTCAGCACGATCCGGTCCGGCGTCGTCAGCGCCGGCGTGTCGGTGTAGATCCCGGAATAGCAGCCGGAGGTCACCAGCACCGTCGGCCGGCCGGCGCATGCGCCGTCCAGGGCCTGGGCCAGGTAGCCGGGCGGGATCACCGCATTCTCGGCGGCGGCGTACAGCCCGCGGTCGCGCACGCCATGCGAGGTCAGATAGACGAAGCAGCCGGTCCCCGCCGGACCGGCCAGGTCGGCCACCGCGCGGTCGAAATTGGCCTTGGTCGCCACCGCGCCGGGCTGCGGCGCATCGGCCTTGAGCACGGCGATGTCGGCCGGCGCCACGCCGAAGGACACCAGGCTGCGCCGCAGCGAATCGACGCCGTTGTCGAACACCGGCTCGGCATCGTCGGCGGCGACCAGCAGCGCCTTCCAGCGCAGCGGCGCCTCCGCCGCCGCGGCCGGAGGAGAGGAGGGGACGCCCGGACCGGCACAAGCCGCCAGCAGCGCGGTTGCCGCCAGCGCGGCCAGTCGCAGCATCGTCACCGGCCCCATGCGCCCCTCGTCATCCTAGAGACATCCCGGAGACCGTTTGGAAATGCGCTGGCGTGAGTCGGCTGGCGGTGCCGTCGAGACTCGGAGCGCAGCGCACATGGGTGCGTGAGCACCGGAAGCGGAGACGGCGCCGTCAGACGGCCACGCCAGTAGCATTTCCGGACGGTCTCCTACCAGGCGCCGGTGTTGGGCATCGAGACCCAGGGCTCGGCCGGGGCCTTGGACTCGCCCTTCTGCAGGATCTCGATCGAGATGTTGTCCGGCGAGCGGATGAAGGCCATGTGGCCGTCGCGCGGCGGCCGGTTGATGGTCACGCCGGCCTTCTGCACCCGGTCGCAGAAGTCGTAGATGTCGTCGACCTCATAGGCCAGGTGGCCGAAGTTGCGGCCGCCGGTGTAGACCTCGGGGTCCCAGTTGTAGGTCAGCTCGACCGGCGCGTCCTCCTGGCCCGGCGGGGCGAGGAAGATCAGCGTGAAGCGGCCCTTCTCGTTCTCGATGCGCCGGGTCTCCTTCAGGCCCAGCAGGTCGCGGTAGAAGTGCAGCGACTGCTCCAGGTCGGTCACGCGGACCATGGTGTGCAGGTATTTCATCGTCATCCTCCCGAAGGCGTTCGGTTCCTGGCGGCTTGTGTCGGATCGTCCGGGGCGGTCCACGCGGCTGCCCGAGGGCATCGCCGAATCCGGATCCGCGCTACAATCGTCGCCCGGCGGCTGTCTGACAAGCCGACAAGCCGCCGCCGCGGACCTTCGGGCCCGAAGCCGGCGGAAAATCTCGCCGGATCGCAGATCAAAGGTTGTGATCGGGTCTGTCGTTCATAAATGATAGGCACCGTGTCGGCCTGGCCGATGCATCCCCGACCATCTCTGCTTCCGGAGGCCGAGGCGCATCCATGCCGCACGACACCCCCCTGATCGCCACCATCGTCGCCGGCCTCGGCCTCGCCTTCGTGTTCGGCGCCATCGCCAACCGGCTGAAGGCGCCGCCGCTGGTCGGCTACCTCTTGGCCGGCATCCTGGTCGGGCCGCACACGCCGGGCTTCGTCGCCGACCAGGCGCTGGCGCCGGAGCTGGCGGAGATCGGCGTCATCCTGCTGATGTTCGGCGTCGGGCTGCACTTCTCGCTGAAGGACCTGCTGTCGGTGCGGGCGATCGCGGTGCCCGGCGCCGTGGTGCAGATCGGCTTCGCCACGGCGCTGGGCCTCGGCCTGGCGCTGATGCTGGGCTGGACCGTCGCCGGCGGGCTGGTGTTCGGCCTGGCCCTGTCGGTCGCCTCGACCGTCGTGCTGCTGCGGGCGCTGCAGGAGCGGCGGCTGGTCGAGACCGAGCGCGGCCGCATCGCCGTCGGCTGGCTGATCGTCGAGGACCTGGCGATGGTGCTGGCCCTGGTCCTGCTGCCGGCGCTGGCCGGGCTGGTCAACGGCAATCTCGATGTCGGGTCGGACCCGCTGGCCGTCTCCCTCGGCCTCGACCTCGGCGTCGGCGGCATCCTGGGGCTGACCCTGCTCAAGGTCGCCGCCTTCGTGGCGCTGATGCTGGTGGTCGGCCGCCGGGTGATCCCCTGGGTGCTGCACTACGTCGCCCATACGGGATCGCGCGAGCTGTTCCGCCTGGCGGTGCTGGCGATCGCGCTCGGCGTCGCCTTCGGCTCGGCCAAGCTGTTCGGCGTGTCGCTGGCGCTCGGCGCCTTCTTCGCCGGCATGGTGCTGAGCGAATCCGAGCTCAGCCATGCCGCGGCGCAGGAGACGCTGCCGCTGCGCGACGCCTTCGCGGTGCTGTTCTTCGTCTCGGTCGGCATGCTGTTCGACCCGACCAGCCTGTGGCGCGACCCGCTGCCGATGCTGGCGGTGGTGTTCATCATCGTCATCGGCAAGTCGGTCGCCGCCTTCGTCATCGTCCGCATCTTCAGGCACCCGGTGTCGACGGCGCTGCTGATCTCCGCCAGCCTGGCGCAGATCGGCGAGTTCTCCTTCATCCTGGCCGAGCTCGGGGTGAAGCTGCAGCTGCTGCCGGAGGCGGGGCGCGACCTGATCCTCGGCGGCGCGATCCTGTCGATCCTGCTCAACCCGGTGGTGTTCAACGCCTTCGGCCGGCTGCGGCCGCTGCTGGAGCGCGTGGCGCCGGTGCCGGTGCCGGCCGGCGGCCCGGCGGTTCTCCCGGACGAGGAGGCGCCGTCGGCCGAGCCCGCGCCGGCCCCCGCCGCGCCGCCGCCCGCAGCCGATCTGGACACGCTGGGCGAGCCGGCGGTGCCGACCGCGCTCACCGACCATGTCGTGCTGATCGGCTATGGCCGGGTCGGCAGCCTGATCGGCGCGGCGCTGCAGGCGGCCGGCCGGCCGTTCCTGGTGATCGAGGACGCCGACCAGCCGCTGGCCCGGCTGCGCGAGGCCGGGATCGAGACCATCATCGGCAACGCCGCCGTGCCCGAGGTGCTGGGCTTGGCCAACCTGGCCGGCGCCCGGCAGCTCGCCGTCGCCGTGCCGAACGCCTTCGAGGCCGGCCAGATCGTGTCCCAGGCGCGGGCGGCCAACCCGGGCATCGCCATCATCGCCCGGGCGCATTCCGACGCCGAGGTCGAGCATCTGCGCAGCCTCGGCGCCGATGCGGTGATCATGGGCGAGCGCGAGATCGCCCGCGGCATGGCCGAGGCCCTGACCGCCGACACGGCGCCGGAGCCGGAGTCGACGCCGGGAGTCACGCAAACCGCGTGACTCGCTCATGCCCGATTGCAAATCTGTTGCGCGGGGATATCGGTTCAGACATATTACATATTGTATACCAGTTGGACTCTTGCCAATCATGACTGGTCGCGGGCGGACCGGCCGACAACTGAGTGACCCCGGTCGGCCCGTCCTTGCCGGTCGCGCATCCGGGCGACGTGACGCGACGGCCCGGCGTCGATGCAGCAGCGGCGCTCAGCGCCTGACATCCACTCGATTGGCGCTCAGCGCCCCCACGCCTTTGCAGGCCCGGCCCGGAGTTTCGGGATCAGCCAGGGACGTCCGCCGGAGGCCCCGGTCGGCCGGTCCGATCCCGTATCCCTCCTCGGCCTAGGCCTTCAGGGGCCAAAGAACCGCCGGCAGCCAACGACCGGCCGAACGACACAACACCGGGAGAGCCATCGCCATGAGTGCGATTTCCAACGCGAGCGCCGGGACGGGGAGAGCCCCGACGAATCGCTGGATCCAGTTGATCGCCGGCATCGTCTGCATGGTCGCCGCCGCGAACATCCAGTACGCCTGGACCCTGTTCGTCCCCGAGATCCAGGAGACCTATGGCTGGAGCCGCGCCGCGATCCAGACCGCCTTCACCATCTTCGTCATCGTCCAGACCTGGCTGACCCCGATCGAGGGCTACTTCATCGACAAGTACGGCCCGCGCGCCCTGGTGCTGGTCGGCGGCGTCATGACCGGCCTGTCCTGGGTCGTCAACTCCTACGCCACCTCGCTGACCGGCTTCTATGTCGGCGCCGCGATCGGCGGCATCGGCGTCGGCTGCGTCTACGCCACCTGCGTCAACGCCGCGCTGAAATGGTTCCCGGACCGGCGCGGCCTGGCCGTGGGCCTGACCGCCGGCGGCTACGGCGCCGGCTCGGCCCTGACCATCATCCCGATCGCCAACGTCATCGCCGGCTCGGGCTACCAGACCGCCTTCTTCTGGTTCGGCCTGATCCAGGGCAGCATCATCTTCGCCGCCGCCTGGTTCCTGCGCGCGCCGGACAAGGAGGAGGTGCGGCATTCGACCAAGGTCGCCCAGTCGCGGCGCGACTACACGCTGGGTGAAGCGCTGCAGACCCCGGTGTTCTACGTCATGCTCGGCATGTTCATCTGCACCGTCACCGGCGGCCTGATGGCGGTGGCCCAGCTCGGCGTCATCGCCCAGGATCTCGGCGTCAAGGACATGCCGGTGAACCTGTTCTTCTTCACCATGGCGGCGCTGCCCTTCGCGCTGATGCTGGACCGCATCATGAACGGCATCTCGCGGCCCTTCTTCGGCTGGGTGTCCGACCATATCGGGCGCGAGAAGACGATGTTCATCGCCTTCAGCATGGAAGGCATCGGCATCGTCGCGCTCGGCACCTTCGGCCACAACCCGTGGGCGTTCCTGATCCTGTCGGGCGTGGTGTTCCTGGCCTGGGGCGAGGTCTACTCGCTGTTCAGCGCCACCGCGGGCGACACCTTCGGCACCAAGCATGTCGGCAAGATCTACGGCGTGCTGTACTGCGCCAAGGGCGTCGCCGCCCTGCTGGTGCCGTTCGGCAACTTGCTGATGGAGGCGACGGGCACCTGGTCGACGGTGCTGTACACCGTTGCCGGCATGGACCTGATCGCGGCCTTCTCGGCGATCCTGATCCTGCGACCGATGCTGCAGCGCCACCATGCCCGCAACGCCTCGGCCCTGGCCGCGGCACAGCCGGAGCGGGCGGCCAGCCACAGCGGCCGGTTGGCCAGCGCGAACTAGGCGACCGGGCCGGCGCATCCGCGCCGGCCCCCCAGGACCTCACCCGGCCGTCAAGCGTCCGTCCCCAGGGCGGCCGGGGATTTTCGGAGCGATGCCGTCGCTCCGCGGGATGGAAGAGCCGGGCCGGGAGGGGCGACCCTCCCGGCCGGTTTCCGTTCCGGCGGGCCGCATCGCCCGGCTTCGCAGATCCGCCACAATCGGACGGGACGATGCGGCCATGCCCGATATCGACACCATCCTCCGCATCCTCGGCCGCTTCCTGCTCAACATCCTGGTGGCCCTGGCCTGGATCTTCGCGGGGGCGGTGGCCTTCACGCTGGCCAGCTGCACCTCCGGCGACCCTGTGGGCTGGGCCGTCCTGGTCGTGGTCGTGGCCGGCGTCGTCTTCTGGCCGGCGACCGCGGTGCTGCTGGGCGGTGCGCTGGTGCTGGCCATCCGCCGCGCGCCGACCCGCGGCTGGCTGCGCACCATCGTGGCGGTGGCGGCGATCCTGGCCTTCCTCGGCGCCGCCGCCGGCCTCGGCAACCGCAGCGCCTGCACCTTCGGCGGCTTCTGAGGCGGCCGGTCAGGGATCGGGCCGCTCCCTTCGCCCGCGAACCC
>NZ_NHON01000174.1 GCF_002195995.1 Inquilinus limosus | reverse complement strand
CGCCCCCGCCCTGCTCCTATGCCTGGTTCACAGCAGCCCGGCGGCGCGGGCCCAGCGGTACTTGGCGCCCAGCACCGCGACCGGCGTCTCGGTCGAGTACGGGTAGGCGACGATGCCGTGGTCGTAGAGGTACTGCGCCGCCTCCTCGACCTGCACGTCGCCGGCCAGCGAGGCCACGATCGGCTTGTTGATGCCCTTGGCCCGCATCTCGTCCACCACCTCGGTGATCACCTTCGCGAACACCATCGGCGGCGTGATGATGGTGTGCCAGTAGCCGAGGATCAGCGCATGGATGCGGTCGTCCTCCAGCCCCAGCTTCACCGTGTTGCGGTAGGTGGTCGGCGGCTCGCCGCCGGTGATGTCGACCGGGTTGCCGGCCGCGCCAAAGGGCGGGATGAACTTGCGGAAGGCGGCGTCGAGATCCGCCGGCATCGTCATCAGCGACAGGCCGTTGTCGACGCAGGCATCGGACAAGAGCACGCCCGAGCCGCCGGCGCCGGTGATGATGACCACGTTCTCGCCCTTCGGCGCCGGCAGGACCGGGATGCCGCGGGCGAATTGCAGCAGGTCCTGCAGGCTCTTGGCCCGGATCACGCCGGACTGGCGCAGCACGTCGTCATAGACCTTGTCGTTGCCGGCCAGGGCGCCGGTGTGCGAGCTGGCCGCCCGCGCGCCGAGCGAGGTGCGCCCGGCCTTCAGCACCACCACCGGCTTCTTCTTCGACACCTCCTTCGCCACCTCGGCGAAGGCCCGGCCGTCCTTCAGGTCTTCGAGATGCATGGCGATCACGTCGGTCGCGTCGTCTTGCTCGAAGAAGGTCAGCAGGTCGTCCTCGTCGATGTCGGACTTGTTGCCCAGGCCGACGATCGCCGAGACGCCCATCTTGGTCGACCGGCTGAAGCCGATGATCGCCATGCCGATGCCGCCGGACTGGGACGACAGGGCCGCCCGGCCCTGCACGTCAAAGGGCGTGCAGAAGGTCGCGCACAGGTTCTTCGGCGTGTAGTAGAAGCCATAGATGTTCGGGCCCATCAGGCGGATGTCGTATTTCCGGCCGATGGCGATGATCTCGTCCTGGCCCTCATGGTTGCCGGTCTCGGCGAAGCCGGAGGGAATCAGGACGGCGCCCGGGATCTTCTTCTCGCCGACCTCGGTCAGCGCCTGGGCCACGAACTTGGCCGGGATGGCGAACACCGCGACATCGATGTCGCCCGGCACGTCCTTGACGCTGGGATAGGCCTTGAGCCCCAGGATCTCGGTGGCCTTCGGGTGGATCGGGTAGATCTTGCCCTTGTAGCCGCCATTGATCAGGTTCTTCATCACCGAGTTGCCGATCTTGCCGTCCTCGGCCGAGGCGCCGATCACGGCGACCGCGTCGGGCCGCATGATCCGGTTCATCTTGGCCAGGATGGCGTCCTTCGCCGGCCGCGGCCGCGCTTCCTTCTCCTCGAAATCGACGACCACGCGGACATCGGCGGCGATGGCGCCGTCGGTGCGGGCGAAGACCGGGTTGAGGTCGAGCTCGACGATCTCCGGCACCGCGTCGACCAGGCGCGAGACCTGGACGATCAGCTGGGCCAGCGCCGTGCGGTCGACCGGCGGCGCGCCGCGCACGCCGTGCAGCACCGCGGCGGCCTGGATGCCGTCCAGCATCGACAGCGCCTCGTCATGATCGACCGGGGCCAGGCGGAAGGTGATGTCCTTCAGCACCTCGACCAGCACGCCGCCCAGGCCGAAGGCCACCAGCTTGCCGAAGCTGGGGTCGGTGACGGCGCCGATGATCACCTCCTGCCCGCCGACCAGCATCTGCTGGACCTGGACGCCGAGGATCTCGGCCTTCGGGTCGTAGCGGCCGGCGCTCTCGACGATGCGCTTGAAGCCGGCGCGGACGTCGTCGGCCGACTTGACGCCGACCAGCACGCCGCCGGCCTCGGTCTTGTGCAGGATCTGCGGCGACACGATCTTCAGCACCACCGGGAAGCCGATCGCCGCGGCCTGCTCGGCCGCCTCGTCGGCGGTGGTGGCCAGCGCCTCCTTCGGGATCGGGATCTGCCAGGCCTCGCACAGCTCGCGGGCCTCGGGGGCGGTCAGGCTGGTGCGCCCGTCCCGCTTCACGGCGTCAAGGATGCGGCGGGCGGTCGTCCGGGCATCGTCCAGGACGTCGACATGGCCATTCATGGCGGTCCTCGCTCAGCAAAGGATGTGGGGGAGGACCGGACCCACCTGAGGCTGCCCGGTCGCAGTGAGTTCAGGGCGACGGCAGGGCCGTCGGATCATTCATTGCCTCTCCCGCTTGCGGGAGAGGTCGGAGACGCGAAGCGGCTCCGGGTGAGGGGATTTCGTCGAGGCCGGTGCCAGCCCTCACCCGGTCGTCCTGCGGACGCCCGACCTCTCCCGCCAGGCGGGAGAGGCACAAAACGGGGTCCGCGCTTTCCTCAGATCGCGCCTGCGGTGCGCATCGCGGCGATGGCGTCGGCGTCGTAGCCGACCCCGGCCAGGATCTCCTCGGTGTGCTCGCCCAAGAGCGGCGAGCGCTCGATCGGCACGTCGTTGTCGGAGAGCCGGATCGGCAGGGCGACCTGGACGTAGTTGCCGCGCTCCGGATGCGGCACATCGACCAGCATGCCGCGGTCGTACATCGAGCGGTCCTCGATCAGGTCCTTCATGCTCAGGATCGGGCCGCAGGGCACGTCGATCTCGTTCAGCGCCTGCATCACCTCGATCTTGCTGCGCTGGCTGGTCCAGGCCTGGATGATGCCGAAGCAGTCCGGCAGGTGGCTCAGCCGCGCCTCCGGCGTGGCATAGGCCGGGTCCTCGATCAGCTCCTCGCGGCCGACCAGCCGCATCAGCGGCGCCCAGCCCTGCGGCTGGATGATGACATAGGCGTAGTCGTTCTCGCCGCCCGGGGCGCAGCGCAGCGCCTGGCCCGGCTGGCCGCCGCCCGAGGCGTTGCCGGAGCGCGGCACGGCGTCGCCGAACTCGGTGTTCGGGTATTCGCGCAGCGGGCCGTGCACCAGGCGCTGCTGGTCGCGCATCTTGACCCGGACGAGGTTCAGCACGCAGTCCTGCATCGCCACCTCGACCCGCTGGCCCTTGCCGGTCTGGGTCCGCTGCAGCAGCGCCGCCAGCACGCCGGCGACGAGATGCATGCCGGTGCCGCTGTCGCCGATCTGGGCGCCGGTCGAGGTCGGCGGGCCGTCATGCCAGCCGGTGGTGCTCATCGACCCGCCCATGGCCTGGGCCACGGTCTCATAGGCCTTGCAGTCGACATAGGGGCCGGGGCCGAAGCCCTTGACCGAGGCGTAGATCACCCGCGGGTTGATCTTCTGGATCTTCTCCCAGGGGAAGCCCTGGCGGTCGAGCACGCCGGGGCCGAAATTCTCGATCAGCACGTCGGACTGCTCGAGCAGCTTGATGAAGGCTTCCTGCCCCTGCGGCGACTTCATGTTGATGGTGATGCTGCGCTTGTTGCTGTTCAGCATCGTGAAGTAGAGGCTGTCGACATTCGACTTGTCGCGCAGCTGCGACCGGGTGATGTCGCCGCGGCCGGGCATCTCCACCTTGATCACATCGGCCCCGAACCACGCCAGGATCTGCGTCGCCGAGGGTCCCGACTGGACATGGGTCATGTCGAGAACGCGCACCCCATCCAGGGCCTTGCCCATGGTCTCTCTCCCTATCTGTGCCGGTTCAGGACGGGGCGCGGGCGGCCGGTTGGTCCGGCCCGCGCCCGCGGCCGCTTACTTGTACATGGTCTGGTTCATGGTCCCCGGGGCGTAGGCGTCCGGGTCGATCCACACATTGATCAGCGACGGCTTGCCGGATTCCCGCGCCCGCTCCAGCGCCGGGCGGATCTGGCTGGCCTCGTAGACCTCCTCGCCATAGCCGCCGAGCATCTGGGCGAATTTCGAGTAGTGCACGTCGCCCAGCTTGTTGCCGACATTGCCCTTCTCCGGCCCGTATTTCTGGATCTGGCCGTAGCGGATCTGGTTCATGTGCGAGTTGTTGCCGACCACGCCGATGAAGGGCAGGTCGAAGCGCACCATGGTCTCGAAGTCCCAGCCGGTCAGGCTGAAGGTGCCGTCGCCGAACAGGCAGAGCACCTCCTTCTCCGGCTGGGCGATCTTCGACGCCATGGCGAAGGGCACGCCGACGCCGAGGGTGCCGAGCGGGCCGGGATCCATCCAGTGGCCCGGGGCCCGCGGCTTGACCACGCCGCCGGAGAAGGTGACGACGTCGCCGCCGTCGCCGATATAGACGGTGTTGTCGGTCAGGAACTCGTTCAGCTCATAGGCCAGGCGCAGCGGGTGGATCGGCGAGGCGTCGGAGCGCAGCTTGGGCAGCCGCGCCGCCTCCATCTTCGCCTCCTCGGCCCGCAGTTCCTCGAGCCAGGGCTCGCGGCCCTTGGCGCCGTTGTCGACCCGGCCGGAGACGGCCTGGGTGACGGCGGCGAAGATGGCGCCGCAATCGCCGACCAGGCCGAGCGAGACGTCGCGGTTCTTGCCGACGGTGCGGTAGTCGAGGTCGATCTGCACCACCGTGGCGTTGCGGCCCAGGCGCTTGCCGTAGCCCATGCGGAAATCGAAGGGCGTGCCGACGATCAGGATCACATCGGCGTTGTCGAAGGCGTAGCGCCGGGTCTGCTGGAAGTGGTGCGGGTCGCCCGGCGGCAGCGTGCCGCGGCCGGCGCCGTTCATGAAGGCCGGGATGTTCAGCGCCCGGACGAAGGCGATCGCGTCGTCGGCCGCGCGGCAGGTCCAGACCTGCTGGCCCAGCAGCACGCAGGGCTTCTTGGCGTGGACCAGGATGTCGGCCAGCTTCTCGACGTCGCGCGGGTCGCCGATGCTCTTGGTCGACCAGCGGTAGTGGCCGGCCTCGGGCAGCCGGGCCTTCTTCAGCGGCACATGGCCGTCCAGGATGTCGCGGCCGATCTCGAGATAGACCGGGCCGGGGGCGCCGGCGAAGGCCTCGCGGAACGCCATCGAGCACATGTCGGCGACGCGCTCGGTGGTCACCACATTGGCCGCGAATTTGGTGATCGACTTCATCATGTCGACATGCGGCAGGTCCTGCAGCGACCCCATCTTGTGCTGGTCCAGCGCGCCCTGGCCGCCGATCAGCAGGAACGGGCTCTCGGCGCGGAAGGCGTTGGCGACGCCGGTGATGGCGTCGGTCGTGCCCGGGCCGGCGGTGACCACGGCGCAGCCGGGCTTGCCGGTGACACGGGCATAGCCGTCGGCGGCATGGGCCGCGACCTGCTCGTGCCGGACGTCGATGATGCGGATGCCCTCGTCCAGGCAGCCATCATAGATGTCGATGATGTGGCCGCCGCAGAGGGTGAAGATGGTGTCGATGCCCTCGGCCTTGAGCGCCTTGGCCACGAGGTGCCCGCCGGAGATGACCTCCTCCGTCGCGGCCGCTTCCTTCACTGCAGTATCGGGCATGATCGCTTCCTCCTCACCTCTTGCTCGGGATGCGCGGCATCGCGCGGCGCCGGGCGGTCATTCAAAGCCGGTCCCGTGCCGCTCGACCGACCGCGACAGGTCGAGGGCATGGTTGCGGACCAGCGTCTCGGCGAGATCCCCGTCGCGCCGCGCCAGGGCCTCGACGATGGCGGCGTGGTCCGCCACCGATCGTTCGGCCCGCTCCGGCCGGCCGATCAGGGACCAGCGGATGGCACGGATGTGCAGGAACAGGGACTCGGTCATCTCGGTGATCAGGGCGCAGCCGCCGAGGCGGATCAGCGCCTGATGGAAATCGATGTTGGCGGCGGCGAACCGGTCCGGACAGTCCGCCTCCGCCGCCTGGCCGGCGATCATGGCGCGCAGGCCCTCGATCTCGCCCGGGCCCGCCTGCGCCGCCGCCAGCCGGGCGGCCATGCCCTCCAGCGCGGCCCAGACCACGATCAGCTCGCGGATCTCGTCCCGGGTCTTGCGCACCACGAAGACGCCGCGCCGCGGCATCGACCGGACCAGGCCTTCCTGCTCCAGCAACGCGATCGCCTCGCGCACCGGGGTCCGGCTGATGCCCAGGGCCTCGCACAGCTGCCGCTCGTCGATCCGGATCGGGCGGCTGTGGCCGTAGATGTTCATGCGCACGATCGCGTCGCGCAGGGCCTGGTAGGCCTTGGCCTTGTAGCTGGCCTTGGCGGCCAGCGGCGCGACATCGAGCGTCACCCCATCCACCAGCATCGGCGTTCCGTCCCAGAGCGTACGACCGGCCGCGAAGGCTCTTTGGTCGACTGAATTCAGAATTTTGTATACCAGAAGAATCGGTCCGGCAAGCCGGGAAAGCGGAAGCGATCGTCTTTTTTTATTGGGATATACGAGCTCTTTATGTTGCGGCGCAAAAAGATGGCCGTGCCACGGGATGACACGGCCCCAGTCGGGAGGAAACTTGTGCGGCGGGAGACCGCGTCTTCCCTCCTCTATTGTCATCCTCGGGCTTGACCCGAGGATCCAGGGGCGGCCAGAGCGGCTCTCGGTGGCCCTGGATTGCCGGATCAAGCCCGGCAATGACAAACAGGAGGAATAGTCCTTACGTCACGCAGCCAGGCTCTTGGCTATGTCCTCGCACATCTTCTTGGCGTCGCCGAAGAGCATGAGGGTGTTGTCGCGGAAGAACAGCTCGTTCTCGACCCCGGCATAGCCCGACGCCATCGACCGCTTCACGAACAAGACCGTCTTGGCGTTCTCCA
>NZ_NHON01000173.1 GCF_002195995.1 Inquilinus limosus | reverse complement strand
CCGGGATCAGCGCGGTGCAGATGACGATGTCCTGCTTCCTGACCGTCTCGGCGATCAGCGCCGCCTGCTTGGCCCGGTACTCCGCCGACATCTCCTTGGCGTAGCCGCCCGCGGTCTCGGCCGCCTTGAACTCGTCATCCTCGACCGCGACGAAGCTGGCGCCCAGCGACTGCACCTGCTCCTTGGCCGCCGGCCGCACATCCGTCGCCGACACCACGGCCCCCAGCCGCCGCGCCGTCGCGATCGCCTGCAGCCCCGCCACGCCGGCGCCCATCACCAGGACGCGCGCCGGCGGCACCGTGCCCGCCGCCGTCATCATCATCGGATAGGCCCGGCCGAACACCGACGCCGCCTCCARSACCGCCCGGTACCCCGCCAGGTTCGCCTGGCTCGACAGCACGTCCATCGACTGCGCCCGGGTGATCCGCGGCACCAGCTCGAGCGCGAAGCTCTCGATCCCCGCCGACGCATAGGCCGACAGGCTGTCGGCGTCGTCATAGGGCTCCAGCACGCCGATCAGGGTCGCCCCGCGCGGAATCAGGGACAGCTCGTCGACCTCGCCCTCGCCGCCCCGCAAGGGCCGGCGCACCTTCAGCACCACGTCGGCGCCCGCGAGAGCCGCGGCCGCGTCCGGCGCCACCTCAGCCCCCGCCGCCCGGTAGGCGTCATCGGTCACGGCACTGCCGAGCCCGGCGCCGGTCTCCACAACGACCGTCGCGCCCAGCGCCACCAGCTTCTTCACGCTGTCCGCCGTCGCCGCCACCCGGCGCTCACCATCCCGCCGCTCGCGCAGCACACCTATCCGCATGGATCGTTCTCCCTTCGCGTTCCCGGCGATGGATCCGCAAGTTTTTCCCCGCGGCGACGCAACGACCGACCATGCCTCACGCCGCCGCCCGCTGTCCACGATCCTTCCACCTGAAACAACGGAACCCGGACGGGGTGTCGCGCCTTGATTCCGCACCGCCGCCCCGCAGAGGATCGCGGCCGGCCAGAAACGCCTTCGAGGAACCACCCCTTGTCCACTTTCCTGCGCACCATCGTCCTGACCGCCGTCGCCGTCGGCGCCATCGCCTGCGTGCCGCAGGACGGGTATTACGGCAATGACGGCGGCTACGCCGACAGCGGCTACTACAACGACGGCGGCTACACCCGGATCGACAACCGCTACCGCGGCGACCGCAACGACCGCGCCAACAGCTGCCGCCGCGCCTATAACGGCCAATGCGACGAGGGCCGCTACGGCGGCACCAACCGCTGCGACGACGGCACCGACACCGCCGATTGCCGCGGCTATGCCAGCCGCGACCGCGACCACGGCCCGAACAGCTGCCGCCGCGCCTATAACGGCCAATGCGACGAAGGCCGCTACGGCGGCACCAACCGCTGCACCGATGGCACCGACACCGCCGACTGCACCGGCGGCGGCCGGCGCCGCGACCGTCGCGGCAACGACAACAACGACGGCTGGCCGTTCGACTGAGAGCCCGCCCGATACCGCTACTGATGTGGCCGCCTGACGGCGATTTTTCCGCTTCCGGTGCTCACGGACTTTAACGTCCGCTGCGCTCCGGTTCTCGAAACCACCGCCGGCCGACTCACGCCAGCGCAGTCTCGAACGGGCTCCCGCTGCGGGCATCTTTCCGCCATTCTCGACCCCACACGGCCGCGGCATCGCCATGATCGGCCGCCATGGTCGGTGCCGCGACCGATCCTGAAGGGGGCCCCGCATGACACCGATCCGCCTTGCCCTGCCGGCCGTCATGGCCACGGCGTTCCTGGCCATGCCGGCCTTCGCCGCCGAGCCGCTGGCGCTGAAGCGCGTGCTGCTGTCGACCGGCGGCGTCGGCTATTTCGAGTACGAGGCCAAGGTCACCGGCAACGAGACGCTGGACCTGGCCGTGCCGCTCGACCAGGTCGACGACGTGATGAAGAGCATCGTCGTCTATGACGACAAGGGCGGCATCGGCGAGATCAGCCTGCCCGGGCGCGAGCCGCTGGCCGCCGCCTTCCGCGAGATGCCGTTCGGGCCGGAGGCGCTGTCCTCCCCCGCCGACCTCCTGAACGCGCTGCGCGGCGCCGAGGTCCGGGTCGACGGCGCCCGCGCCGTCTCCGGCCGCATCCTGTCGGTGGTGGCCGAGACGTCGAAGGACAAGGACGGCGCCGAGATCACCCGCCACCGCGTCAGCCTGATGACCACGGGCGGGGTGCGCCAGTTCCTGCTGGAGGAGGCGGACGGGCTGCAATTCGCCGACCCGGCGCTGCAGGCCAAGCTGGATTCGGCCCTGGCCGCCCTGGCCCGCGATTCGGCCAAGGACCGCCGCACCCTGGCGATCCGCGCCACCGGCGACGGCGAGCGCACCTTGCGCGTCGGCTATGTCGTCGCGGCGCCGCTGTGGAAGACCAGCTACCGCCTGACCCTGGCCGCCGACCCGAAGGCCGACAAGGCCGGGCTGCAGGGCTGGGCGGTGCTGGAGAACATGAGCGGCGCCGACTGGGACAAGGTCGACCTGACCGTCGTCTCCGGCAACCCGGTCACCTTCCGCCAGGCGCTGTACCAGAGCTACACCGTCGCCCGGCCGGACGTGCCGGTGGAGGTGGCCGGCCGGGTGCTGCCGCCGGTCGATGAGCGCGCCCGCGACGCCGACGGGTACGGGCAGGGCGGCATGGCCACGGCCGAACCCGCGCCCCCGCCGGCGCCGATGGCGCGGATGATGGCGGCGCCGGCCGCGGAAATGGGCGCCTCCGACGCCCTGGTCGGCCGCACCCGGCAGCAGCTGGCCAAGGTCACCGCCGCCGAATCGGGCGAGACCGCGACCCAGGTCAGCTTCCACCTGCCGGAGCCGGTGACGGTTGCCGCCGGCCATTCGCTGCTGGTGCCGATCGTCGACCGCGAGATCCCGGCCAGCCGGGTCGACCTGTACCTGCCGCAGACCGAGCCGAAGCACCCGCTGGCCGCGGTCGACCTGAAGAATGACGGCCAGACCGGCCTGCCCCCCGGCGTGCTGACCCTCTATGAGCGCGGCGCCGACGGCGCGGTCGCCTATGTCGGCGACGCCCGGCTGGGCGCGCTGCCGACCGGCGAGACCCGGCTGGTCAGCTTCGCCGTCGACCAGAAGGTCACGGTGGACCGCGAGGACAAGCAGGACAGCACCCTGGCCCGCGCCCGCATCGTCGACGGCGTGATGGAGCTGACCAGCACCCAGAGCTCGACCGTCAGCTACGCCGTCACCGGCGCCACCGGGGAGGAGCGCACGGTGCTGCTGCAGACGCCGCGCTACGAGAGCTGGACCCTCACGGCGCCGGACAAGGGAAAGGTCGAGATCGTCGGCGGCCAGTACCGCATCCGCCAGGCGGTGCCGGCCGGCAAGACCGAGACCGTGACGGTGACGCAGGAGCAGCCGGTGTCGCAGAGCGTCGACCTGGCCGACGATGCCGACGACCAGATCGCCGCCTGGGCCGAGGACCGCACCCTGCCGGCCAAGCTGCGCCAGGCGATGGCGGAGCTCGCCGGCCAGCTCGCGGCCATCCGCGACCGCGAGGCCGACGCCCAGCGGCTGGAGCAGCGCCAGGCCGAGATCGGCCAGGAGCAGGCGCGGCTGCGCGAGAATCTCGGCGCCGTGCCGAAGGACAGCGACCTGTTCCAGCGCTATCTGGGCAAGCTGAACGACAGCGAGAGCGAGCTGGAGCAGGTCGGCACCGGCCTGGACAAGCTGCGCAAGGCGATCGACGCCGCCCGCGCCCAGTTCCGCCAGTCGGTGCGCAAGCTGAACGTGTGAGAGCGGCGGCGGGAGTTCTTGCCGCCGCCCCTTCCAACACCGTCATGGCGAGGCGCGCCATTTACGCCAATTGGGGGGCGTGGCCATCCAGGGCCGCTCGCATCGGCCCCTGGATGGCCACGGCGCTGCGCGCCTCGCCATGACGGTTTGGTGTTTCCGGTTGCTGCACCAAAGCCCACCCCTCCTGACAGAATGCTGTCAGGAGGGGTGTCGTATTCTCCATCATCGACGGCCCGTTCCGGAGCCGTCCCGCATGGAGAGACACCGATGGCCTTCGTCACCGAGGTCGTGCTGTTCCGGGCCCGGCCGGGCCTCGCGGTCGAGACCGCAGTCGAGACCGTGGTCGAGGCGGCGGAGGGCAGCCGCGCGGCCCTGGCCGGGCTGGACGGCTATATCGACCGCAGCTTCGGCGTCAGCGCCGACGGGCTGTTCGGCGACATCGTGCGCTGGCGCGACATGGCGAGCGCGGAGGCGGCGGCCGCCGCGGCCCCCACCCTGCCCGGCCTCGGCCGCTTCATGCAGGTCATCGACGGGCCGGGCGTTCGGCTCTATCACTTCAGGAGCCGTTCCCTCTGACCCTGCCTGCCCCTTCGGCGGGCCTGCCGCCGATGCGCCGAGCCGACCGCCTGATCCAGATCCTGCTGTTCATGCGCGGCCGCACCCTGGTCACGGCGCAGCAGCTGTCCGAGGCGCTGGAAGTCTCGGAGCGCACCATCTATCGCGACATGGCCGACCTCCTGGCCAGCGGCACGCCGATCGACGGCGAGGCCGGGGTCGGCTATCGCCTGCGCCGCGGCTTCGAGCCGCCGCCGGTGCAGTTCACCGCCGAGGAGCTGCTGGCGCTGAGCCTGGGCGCCCGCATGGTCGCGGCCTGGACCGACCCGGCCCTGGCCCGCGCCGCCGGCAGCGCCGCGCGCAAGATCTCCGGCGTGCTGCCCGAGGCCAGCGCCGCCTCGCTCGACGAGGTGCCGATCCACGCCCCCGGCCGCCGACCCTATCCGGTCGAGCTGATGGAGCCGATCCGCCTGGCCATCGCCGGGCGGCGCAAGCTGCGGCTGCATTACAGCGCGCCGGAAGCGACCAGCGAGCGGATCGTGCAGCCGCTCGGCCTGTTCTTCTGGGGCAACCGCTGGACCGCCACGGCCTGGTGCGAGATGCGCCAGGATTTCCGCAGCTTCCGCCTCGACCGCATCGACGCGCTGGAGACGCTGGAGGAGCGGTTCGAGCCGGTCAGCGGCCGCACCCTGGCCGATTATCTGAACCGCGAGCGCGAGGCCCGCGAGGCGGAGGACCTGAAGGCGGCGGGCCCCCGTTCCGAATCCTAGAGGCGGCCGCGCCGCAGCCCGGCGGAGCGAGCCGGCGGCACAGGGTTCAGCCCCGGCTTCATTCTATAGCGACATCAAAATATCCTTTACAGAACAAAGACTTGCGCTGTTGACCCATTGCATCCGCGCGGCTATCCGGGGCGCATCGACCGTCACCCGGATGTCACCCGTGCCCCTCGCCACCACGCTCGGCCTCGCCTTCAGCCTGTCGATGGACGCCTTCGCCGCCGCCATCGGCAAGGGCGCCTCCGCCCGCCGCATCCCGGTCCGCGCCCAGGCGGTGGAGGCGATGCGGGTCGGCGTCGTGCTGGGCGGGTTCGAGCTGGTGATGCCGCTGCTGGGCTGGGCCCTGGGCATCGCCTTCGCCGAGGCGGTGGCGGCGATCGACCACTGGGTCGCCTTCGTCCTGCTCGGCGCCGTCGGCGGCCGCATGGCCTGGCACGGGCTGACGCCGGACCGCGTTGCGGCGCCTGACCGGCGGTCGAGCCTGGGCGCGCTGGCGATGGCCGGCATCGCCACCAGCCTGGACGCCACCGCGGTCGGGGTCAGCCTCGCTTTCGTCCGGATCGACATCTGGAGCGCCAGCCTGACCATCGGCGCGGTCACCTTCGTCATGTGCCTGCTGGGCTTCCTGCTCGGCCGCGGCGCCGGGGCGCGGCTCGGCCGGCTGGCCGAGGTGCTGGGCGGGCTCGGCCTGGTCCTGGTCGGCGCCAGGATCCTGGTCGAGCATCTCGGCGGGGCCTGATTCATGGGAATTGCGGCCTGAACCCGCGGCCTCGCGTACCGCAAAGCCGCCGATTGTGATAGGATTCAGGCTGGCGTGGCGGTTCCGGCGGGCGGGGGGATGGACCGGGCGGACGCGATCCTGAAGGCCGTGCAGCGGATCTACGATGCCGCCGCGTCGCCGGATGCCTGGCCCGGCGCGGTCGAGGCGATCGCCGCCGCGGCCGACGGGCAGCGCGGATCGCTGCTGGTCGAGGACCAGCCGCAGCGACGGGCCGAGCTGATGATCGGCTGGCGCTGGGATCCGGACCATCTGAGCCGGATGTCGGCCCCCGGCGCGCCGCGGACCGCGCCCTGGGCCGCCGGCCTGCCGCTCGGCCGAGCCGTGCGCAGCCTGGAGCTGAAGCCCGAGCGCGATTTCCTCCGCTCCGATTTCTACAATCAGGTGGTGCGGCCGAACGGCGACTTCTACGGCGTCGTGGCGCTGGTGCAGCAGACGCCGACGCATCGCAGCTACGTCGCCGTCCGCCGCGTGCTGGGCGCGCCGGATTTCGCCGACCGCGACGTGGCGGCGCTGCAGGCGGTGCTGCCGCATCTCGCCCGCACGCTGGAGCTGCGCCGGACGATCGGCATCGCCGATCTGCGCCTGGCCGGCGCGATGGCCGTGCTCGACCGGATCGATCTCGGGCTGATCCTGTGCGACGCCGCGGGCCGGCCCGCCTATCTCAACCGGCGGGCCGAGGCGCTGGTCGCCCGGCCGGACGGGCTGACGGCCGGACCGGCCGGCATCGCCGCGGCGCAGCCGGAGGAGACCCGCCGGCTGCGGCATGCCGTGGCCATGGCCGCCGCCGCGGGCGCCGCGCGCCCCGGCCTCGAC
>NZ_NHON01000172.1 GCF_002195995.1 Inquilinus limosus | reverse complement strand
GACGATGCCGTCGGCCCCGGCCCGCGGGGCGACCGGCCGGCGCTGCAGCAGCAGGGCGGTGGTGCCGTGCGATTCGCAGGCCAGCTGCAGCCGCCGCTCGGCCAGCAGGTCGGTCCGCGCCGCCTCGGCCAGCACGGCGCCGAATCCCTTGGTGCGCAGCGCCTCCTCCGCCACCGCCAGCACGCCTTTCTCGTCGCGCGGCCGGACCAGGACCAGCCGGTCCGGCATCAGCCCCAGCGCGGCCAGGCCCGGCGGGTACAGGTCGTCGGCCGCGGCGCACCACAGCACCGGCCCGCGGCGCTGCAGCCGGGCCAGGAGGCGGGCGGCGAAGCCGGTGGCCGGCGCCCCGGCGGCATCGTCGCCGGTGCCGGCGATGCGGTGCAGCCGGCCGAGCGCCAGCCCGCCGCGCGGCAGGCGGTCATCGATCGGGGGCGAAACGAGCGACAGGACTCCCGGATCCTCGACAGCGGATCCGAACCGGTTCAGGCGCTCGCGCAGGGCGGCGAGGGCGGACATGGCGGGTCATGATGTTCCGTATTTGTTCCAATATGAATCCACCACGCCGCCCGAGAGTCAAGCCGACTCGGGATTCAGGCCAGGGCGATCGCTTGAGAGGAAAAGGCGCTTTCTCGTATTGCCTCTCCCGCTTGCGGGA
Source organism: Inquilinus limosus (assembly GCF_002195995.1). Lineage (GTDB taxonomy): Bacteria > Pseudomonadota > Alphaproteobacteria > DSM-16000 > Inquilinaceae > Inquilinus > Inquilinus limosus_C. The sequence continues at coordinate 6,311 of NZ_NHON01000172.1, read as the reverse complement.
GAGGTCGGAGACGCGAAGCGGCTCCGGGTGAGGGGCTTCGTCGAGGCCGGGACCAGCCCTCACCCGCCAGCGCTGCGCGCTGTCGACCTCTCCCGCGTCCGGCGGGAGAGGAAATCTGAGATCATCGTCTCAAGCGATTGCCCTGGGGCTCAGGCCAGGAACGGGAGTGGCCGCCGCGCCGATCAGCCGGGGCGGCTGTCGGGCAGGAACAGCCGGACCGGCCGGATCTCATAGCCGCCGATGCCGGGATTCGCCCGCTCCAGCTCCTTCGCGATCGCCACCGCCTCGTCCTGCGACTCGCAATCGACCATGTAGAAGCCGAGCATCTGCTCCTTGGTCTCGGCATAGGGGCCGTCGACCACCAGCGGCGGCTGGTGGCCCTTCATCAGCGTGGTGGCATCGGCGGTGAAGGCCAGCCGCGCGGCGGGCCCGAGCTTGCCCTCCGCCGCCAGCCGCTTGTGGACCAGGTCGAGCCGGGCCATGACCGCGTCGTCCTCCGCCTGAGTCCAGGCGCCGACGGCCTCTTCCGAGTTGTAGCAGAGAATGGCGTAGAGCATCCGGGCCTCCCCCTCCCAGTCCGGGCGGGGAGTATGCCCGGAGAGGCCCCGTCACGCCATCCCGGCCGGCGCGGTCAGGGCGCCGGCTGCACCACCACGGCGCCGGGGGCGACGGTCACGGCCGTGCCGTTGGCCGCCGGCAGATAGGCGCTGGTCATGACGTCGATCTTGTCGGCGCGCACCGTCTCCAGCGTCTGGCACAGCGACCATTTCGCCGTCGGGCCGGAGACGGTGACGCGGTCGCCGATCCGCACCGGCACCGGCTTGCCCTGGATCGCCACCTCGCTGCCGTCGTCGCGGCGCAGCACGGTGCAGGGCCGGCCGACCTGGAGCGTGCCGGTGTAGACGACGCCGACATCGTCATGCCACTCGGTCGACACCTTCGGGAAGTCGTAGGGCGGGATCTGCGCCGACTGCTGGCTGGCGGTCTGGCAGGCGCCCAGCAGGGTCGCCGCGGCGAGCGCGATGAAGAGGGTCGGCGAGGGGCGGAAGTGGATCGTCAACACGCGCTCTCTTTCTCGTTCGGGCGACCGGAGTCTTTTTCTTTCAATACAGTCGAAGCGGGGCCTGCGTCCAGCCGGCGATCAAAGCGAAGCCCGGGAAACCGCGCTTCGCATCAATCGAACCGGATTGCGGCGTTTTATGGTCCGAGATGTCGCCGGGCCGATTTTTCCCGCCGGCGGGTCGATGGCCGCCGCCGAACCGTCACGGTTCGGCGGTTTCCTTTTACTCGGGTTGATTGTATGCCCTTGGGGCCCTGATGCGGCCCAACCGTTCGGGCCGCACGCTCTTTGGAGTCTGCAGGATGTCAAAGGCCGACCAGCATAAGGCCGAAATCGTCGATGGTGTCGTGGCCCTGGCCAAGCAGCGGCTCGACCCGGCGAAGGGAGGGATGGCCGAGCGGTTCATCCGTCTGTACTTCCGCAACGTGCCGCCGCACGACGTGCTGCGCGAGGGCGGGGACACACTCTACAGCGTCGCCCTCGGCCTGCTGCAGTTCGGCGGCGAGCGCCGCAAGGGCGAGGTCAAGATCCGGATCTTCAATCCGGTCTATGACGATTACGGCTGGCGCAGCCCGCACACCGTGGTCGAGATCATCAACGACGACATGCCGTTCCTGGTCGATTCGGTGACCGCGGCGCTGTCCGAGCTCGGCCTGACCGTGCATCTGGTCGTGCACCCGATCCTGGCGGTCACCCGCGACGCCCAGGGAAGGCTGACCGACGTGCAGGACCCGGCCGCGGCGCCCGAGGGCGCGCCGGCCGAGAGCTTCATGCACCTGCAGATCGACGAACGCACCGACAAGGCGACGCTGGACCGGATCGCGTCGACGCTGCGCGGCGTGCTGGCCGATGTCCGCGCCGCGGTCGAGGACTGGGCCGCGATGCGGCAGCAGATCCGCACCGTGCTGGAGGAGCTGGACCACAAGGCGCTGCCGGTCGACCCCGGCGAGACGCGCGAGATCATCGCCTTCCTGGAATGGCTCGAGGACGACCATTTCACCTTCCTCGGCTACCGCCGCTACGACTTCGCCCGCAGCGACGAGGGGCTGGAGATCGAGATCGTGCCGGACAGCGGCCTGGGCATCCTGCGCCAGGCCGAGGTCTCGGTGTTCGACGGCGCCCGCCGCTACGACAAGCTGTCGGAAGAGGCGCAGTCGATGCTGCGCAGCACGGCGCCGCTGACCGTCACCAAGGCCAGCCTGAAGGCGACCGTGCACCGGCCGGTGCATCTCGACGTCTTCACCATCAAGATCTTCGACGAGGCGGGCGAGGTGGTGGGCGACCACCTGTTCGTCGGCCTGTTCACCTCGGTCGCCTACAGCCGCAGCGCCCGCGACATCCCCTATCTGCGGACCAAGGTCAGCCGCACCCTGGCGCGCGCCGGGATGGACCCGCGCAGCCATGACGGCAAGGCGCTGGGCCACATCCTCGACACCTATCCGCGCGACGAGCTGTTCCAGATCTCCGAGGAGCAGCTGCTCGACATCGGCATGGGCGTGCTGCACCTGCAGGAGCGGCAGCGGACGGCGTTGTTCGTGCGCCGCGACCCGTTCGGGCGCTTCGTCTCCTGCCTCGTCTACGTGCCGCGCGACCGCTACAACACCGACCTGCGCCACCGCATCCAGAAGATCCTGCAGAAGGCCTATGGCGGCGCGGTCACGGCCTTCACCACCCAGATGACCGAAGGGGCGCATGCCCGCGTCCACTTCCTGATCAAGACCGAGCCCGGCGCCGGCACCGACGAGCCGGTCGACGTGATCGAGGAGAAGCTGGTCGAGGCCGGGCGCAGCTGGTCCGACCTGCTGCAATCGGCCCTGGTCGAGAAGAAGGGCGAGGAGCAGGGGCTGATCCTGCTGCGCCGCTATGCCGAAGCCTTCCCGGCCGGCTACCGCGAGGAGACGACGCCGGCGGCCGCCATCGTCGACATCGAGCGGATCGAGGAGATCGACGAGGACGGCGAGATCGGGCTGCACCTGTTCCGCCCGATCGAGGCGGCGCCGAACGAGCTGCGCTTCAAGCTGTACCACCGCGGCACGCCGGTGCCGCTGTCCGACGTGCTGCCGATGCTGGAGCATCTCGGCTTCAAGGTGGTGTCGGAGTTCCCGACCGAGGTCGCGCTGTCGGGCCAGCCGCCGGTCTGGATCCATGATTTCGAGATGCGCAGCCGCAGCGGCGACGCGATCGACCTGAACCGCCTGAAGGCCGTGTTCCAGACCGCCTTCGAGCGGATCTGGACCGGAGACATGGAGGATGACCGGCTGAACCGGCTGGTGCTGGCCGGCGGCCTCGACTGGCGCTCGGTGACGCTCCTGCGCGCCTATGCCAAGTTCCTGCGCCAGGCCCGCTTCGCCTTCAGCCAGGAGACGATCGAGGACACGCTGGTCGCGCATCCGGAAACGACGCGCGCCATCGTCCGCATGTTCACCACCCGCTTCGACCCGGACCTGACCGGCGACCGCGAGGTGGCGATCCGCGGCATGCTGGTCGAGATCGAGCACGCGCTGGACGCGGTCACCAACCTGGACGAGGACCGCATCCTCCGCCGCTACCTGAACCTGGTGCGGTCGACCCTGCGCACCAACTACTTCCAGGCCGACGACCAGGGCCGGCCGAAATCCTACCTGTCGCTGAAGCTGGAGAGCCCGTCGGTCGAGGAGCTGCCGCTGCCGCGGCCCTGGCGCGAGATCTTCGTCTACAGCCCGCGGATGGAGGGCGTTCACCTCCGCGGCGGCAAGGTCGCCCGCGGCGGCATCCGCTGGTCCGACCGGCGCGAGGATTTCCGCACCGAGATCCTGGGGCTGATGAAGGCGCAGATGGTGAAGAACACCGTCATCGTGCCGGTCGGCTCGAAGGGCGGCTTCGTGCTGAAGCGGCCGCCGGCCGCCGCGGCCGGGCGCGAGGCGTTCCAGGCCGAAGGCGTCGAATGCTACAAGATCCTGATGCGCGGGATGCTCGACATCACCGACACCATTTCCGGCGGTGAGACCGTGCATCCGGAGCGCGTGGTCCGGCATGACGAGGACGATCCGTATCTCGTCGTCGCCGCCGACAAGGGCACGGCCACCTTCTCCGACATCGCCAACGGGGTGAGCCAGGATTACGGCTTCTGGCTGGACGACGCCTTCGCGTCGGGCGGGTCGGCCGGCTACGACCACAAGAAGATGGGCATCACCGCCCGCGGCGCCTGGGAATCGGTGAAGCGGCACTTCCGCGAGCTGGGCACCGACATCCAGAGCCAGGACTTCACCTGCGTCGGCGTCGGCGACATGTCGGGCGACGTGTTCGGCAACGGCATGATCCTGTCCGAGCACACCCGCCTGTTCGGCGCCTTCAACCACCTGCACATCTTCGTCGACCCCGACCCGGACGCGGCCACGAGCTTCGCCGAGCGCAAGCGGCTGTTCGACCTGGCCCGCGGCTCCTGGGACCAGTACGACCAGGCGAAGCTGTCGCCCGGCGGTGCCGTGTTCGACCGCAAGGCGAAGTCGATCAAGCTGTCGCCCGAGGTGCGCGCCCGCTTCGGCATCGAGCGCGAGACGGTGACGCCGAACGAGCTGATGCAGGCGATGCTGCGGGCCCAGGTCGACCTCCTGTGGTTCGGCGGCATCGGCACCTATGTGAAGAGCAGCCGCGAGAGCCACGCCGATGTCGGTGACAAGGCCAATGACGCGCTGCGCATCAACGGCCGCGACGTCCGCGCCCGGGTGATCGGCGAGGGCGCCAATCTCGGCGTCACCCAGTTCGGCCGCATCGAATACGCCCGCATCGGTGCCGGCGGCACGGGCGGCGCCAGCGGGTCGGGCGGCAAGATGAACACCGACTTCATCGACAACTCGGCCGGCGTCGACACCTCGGACCACGAGGTCAACATCAAGGTCCTTCTTGGGGCCGTGGTCCAGGCCGGCGACCTGACGCTGAAGCAGCGCAACGTGGTGCTGGAGAGCATGACCGAGGAGGTCGGCCACCTGGTGCTGCGCGACAACTACCTGCAGAGCCAGGCGCTGTCGCTGGCGGTCGGCGAGGGCTTCGAGGTGCTGGACCAGCAGGCCCGGCTGATGCGCGGGCTGGAGAAGGCCGGCAAGCTCGACCGTGTGATCGAGATGCTGCCAACCGATGAGGAGCTGACCCAGCGCTCCGGCAACCGCGAGGGGCTGACGAGGCCGGAGCAGGCGGTGCTGCTGGCCTATTCCAAGATCACCATCTACGACGCGCTGCTGGCCAGCGACCTGCCGGACGACCCGGCCCTGGTCGACGACCTGGTGCTGTACTTCCCGACGGCGCTGCGCGAGCGCTTCAAGGACGCCATCGCGCAGCACCGGCTGCGGCGCGAGATCGTGGCGACGGCCATCACCAACAGCATGGTGAACCGGGTTGGCGCCACCTTCGTGTCGGAGCTGATGGACAAGACCGGCATGGGCGTGGCCGACATCGCCCGCGCCTATCTGATCGTGCGCGACAGCTTCAGCCTGCGCGACATCTGGGCGGCGGTCGAGGCGCTGGACAACAAGGCCCAGGCCCAGGCCCAGATCCGCGCCATGCTGGCGACGCGGCGGCTGATCGAGCGCAGCGTCGCCTGGATCCTGCGCCAGCAGGGCCGCGGCCTGAACATCAGCCAGGACGTGGCGCATCTCAAGCCCGGCCTGGCCGAGCTGGAGAGCCAGCTGGACGCGGCGATCTTCGACGACGCCCGCGCCGTGATCGACGCCCGCGCCCTGGGCTTCGTCGAGGCCGGCTTCCCGGAGGATCTGGCCCGCCGCGTCGCCCGGCTGAACCTGTGGGCGGCGGGGCTGGACATCATCCGCATCGCCGACCAGGCCGGGCGCGGCGTCACCGAGGTGGCGGCGGTGTATTTCGAGACCGGGCGCCGGCTGGGCCTGGCCTGGCTGCGCGACGGCGCCAGCCGGATGCCGGCCAGCAACCACTGGCAGAAGCAGGCGGTGGGGGCGATCGTCGACGACCTGTACACGCTGCAGGCCGACCTCGCCGTGCGCGCCCTGCAGGACGCGCCCTCGGGCGCGGCCGGGACCGAGGCGGTGGAGGCCTGGGTCGGCCATCGTCAGGCGCCGGTGGACCGGATCGACCAGCTGGTGTCCGAGCTGAAGGCGCTGGACCAGGTCGACCTGTCGATGCTGGCCGTCGCCAACCGCAACCTGCGCGGCCTGGCGACGGGATAACGAGCCGGCTCCCTGATTTCTCCAGTCCCCCCTCCCCTTGCGGGAGGGGGTAGGGGGAGGGGTCTGCGCGCGTCCGC
>NZ_NHON01000171.1 GCF_002195995.1 Inquilinus limosus | reverse complement strand
CCTCCGGCAGCCGCGCCGCCGCCGCGGCCGGCCTGGCCGCGCACCGGCGCCACGCTCAGCGGCAGGATGCCCGTCGCCTCCAGCTTCGCCGTCAGGCTGGCCTCGTCCGCCGCCTCGGCCCGGCCCTCGACCACCGCGCCGCTGCCGTCGAGCGCCTTGTACGCGAAGACCGGCATGTCACCACTCCTCGGTGACGCGGTGGACCTCGTCCAGCGTGGTCAGCCCGGCCAGGCATTTGTGCAGCCCGTCCTCATACATCGTGACCATGCCGGCGCGGCGCGCCGCCTGGGTCAGGGCGGCGGTGGAGATGCGGTCGCGCAGCAGGTCGCGGATCTCGTCATTCGGCGCGAAGTACTCGAAGATGCCCATCCGGCTGGTGTAGCCCAGGTCGTCGCAGGCCGGGCAGCCGACCGCCTCGTAAAGCTGCGGCGTCGCCGTCGCCAGCGGCCGGGCGGCGGCGGCGCGCTCGACCAGCCCCGCCGGGGTGTCGACCGGGCGGCGGCATTCCGGGCACAGCCGGCGCACCAGGCGCTGGCCGATCACGCCGGCGATGGTCGAGGTCAGCAGGTAGCCGTCGACATGCATGTCCAGCAGCCGGTTGATCGATCCGGTGGCGCTGTTGGTGTGCAGCGTCGACAGCACCAGATGGCCGGTCAGCGCGGCATGCACGGCGATGTTCGCGGTCTCGCCGTCGCGGATCTCGCCGACCATGATCACGTCCGGGTCGTGGCGCATGCAGGACCGCAGCACCCGGGCGAAGTCCAGCCCGATCTGGGGGCGGACGTTGATCTGGTTGACACCCTTGATCTGGTATTCGACCGGGTCCTCGACCGTCAGGATCTTCCGGCTCGGCTGATTGAGGATGCGCAGCGCGCCGTACAGCGTCGTGGTCTTGCCGCTGCCGGTCGGGCCGGTGACCAGCAGGATGCCGTGCGGCCGGGCCAGCTGCTTCAGCAGCGTCGCCTCGACCTCCGGCGCGAAGCCGATCGCGGACAGCTCGATGTCCATGCCGGCGGTGTCGAGCAGGCGGATGACCACGTTCTCGCCATGCAGCGTCGGCACGGTGGCGACGCGCATGTCCATGCTGCGGCCGCCGACCGTGAAGCGGGCGCGCCCGTCCTGCGGCAGCCGGCGCTCGGCGATGTCCAGCTTGGACAGGATCTTGATCCGGCTGATCAGCGCCGGGGCCAGCCGCACCGGCGGGCCCTTCATCTCGCGCAGCAGGCCGTGGATGCGGTAGCGGACCTTCACCTCGTCGCGATAGCACTCGACATGGATGTCCGAGGCGTGCATCCGGATCGCGTCGCTGAAGATCTGGTTGACCAGGCGGATGACCGGCGCCTCCTGCGCCAGGTCGCGCAGATGCTGCACGTCCGGGTCGCCGGCCGCCTCCTCGGCCTCGGCCCCGATGTCGTCGACGATCCGCTCGACCGCGGACCGGCCGCTGTCGAAGTAGCGGGCGAAGGCGTCGTCCAGATCCTCGGTGGCGGCGACGCAGGGCCGGACCGGCCGGCGGGTCGCCAGTTCCACCGCCTGGCGGGCATAGGCGTCGCCGGGGTCGGCCATGGCCAGCGTCACCCCGTCCTCGGCCTCGGCCAGCGGCAGCACCCGGGATTCACGCAGGAAGCGGGGCGACAGCCGGCCGTCGAACAGCGGTGCCGGCGGGAAGGCATCGGGGCCGACCAGCGGCACGCCGTGCTGCACCGACAGGGCCAGCGCCTGGTCGCGGCCGGACACCAGCCCCAGCTTCGACAGCAGGGCCGGCACGCCGTCGCCCGAATTTTCGTGCAGGCGCGAGACCCGAACCCGGTCCTCGGGGCCCAGCTTTCCGAGCTCGACGAGAATGTCCAGGAGCGGTTTCACATTGCCCTTCCGGTGCCGGTCCCCCTGCGCGACCCACCGCGCCCCCCTATCATCGCCGGGCGGCGAGCGAGCGGCAATCTCGGCCGTGATGGGACTGCGGTCAAACGAAATGTTTTCGCCTTATCAGAGGGTTACAATCCCGAATTCAATAAAACTTAACAAGAATGCAACAATTTCGATTCGAATCGAGGCCGATTGCTCTTGTCACTTGTCGAGCGACAGCCGGTCGGTTATGGCTCGGCGTCGCTGCCGGGGGATGGCTTCAGTGGCTTTCAGGGCGTTTTCCTTCAGAATCCTTGCGATTCCAATGCTGTTCGCATTGGTGTCATGTGGCCAGCAGAATGCGGATCAGCCGCCCTCGATGTTCGACGACCTGGCCAACAAGTCGCTGGCCGCGCCCACGGACAACCGGTCCCGCTCCAATGTCGTCGCCTCCGCGGGCCGCACCCAGCCGGTGCGCCAGGCCCAGGTCTTCCCGGGAATCGACGCGGTGCCGGGCGAGCCGGCGGCAGTGGGCTCCCAGATCCAGGCGCAGCCCGGCGGCTACCAGGTCAATTTCAACAATGCCGATCTGGCCCAGGTGGTGCAGGCGGTGCTGGGCGACCTGCTACATCAGCCTTACAGCATCGATCCGCGGGTCACCGGCACGGTGACGCTGTCGACCCAGGGGCCGATCAAGCCGAACGACCTGGTCGCGATGCTGGAGACGGCGCTGCGCTCCTCCGGCGCCGCCCTGGTGCAGGATGACCGTGCCGGATACCGGATCGTGCCGCTGGGCGAGGCGGTGTCCGGCCGCACCGTGCTGCAGCTCGGCAACGATCCGAAGCCGCTGCCGGCCGGCTACGGCATCACCATCATCCCGCTGCGCAATGTCTCGGCCGAGACCATCGGCCCGCTGATCGCCCCGGCAGTCAACCCGGAACTGGTGCGGATCGACTCGACCCGCAACCTGGTGCTGATCTCCGGCACCAGCGCCGACCGCTCGGCGCTGGGGGCCACCGTCGAATCCTTCGATGTCGACTGGCTGCGCGGCATGTCGTCGGGGATCTTCCCGCTGCAGCAGGCGCAGCCCGAGGCCGTGATCAAGGAGCTCAGCGCCGTGTTCGGCGGCGCGCCCGACCGCGGCCCGCTCAAGGGCCTGATCAACTTCATGCCGGTGGAGCGGCTGAACGCCGTGCTGGTGGTCTCGTCCCGGGTCGACAAGCTCAACGAGGCCGGCCGCTGGATCAAGCGGCTGGACCAGGGCGATTCCGACGAGGAACGGGTCTACGTCTACATGGTGCAGAACGGCACCGCGGCGAACATGGCGCGGGTGCTGGGCCAGGCCTTCGGCAAGGTCGACCAGGCCGGTGCCTCGCCCTTCGACGACGAGCTCGGCTCGGACGTCGCCCGCGGCCTCGGGGTCTCGAGCAGCAGCAGCAACGGTACCGGCACCGACCAGGCCAATGCCTCCGGCACCACGGGCACCACCAACGGCACCGGCCAGACCGCATCGGGACAGCCGGGCTCGGGCACTTCGTCGCAATTCGCGCCGATCGACTTCAACGCCCAGCAGAAGGAGGGCGACGCCTCGATCCTCGGCCTCGCCGGCGCCCAGGCCGGCAAGGCGGCGGTGTTCAAGCTCGACAAGCTGGGCGAGGTGCGGGTGGTGCCGGACCGGGACAAGAACGCGCTCCTGATCCGCGCCCGGCCCGCCGCGTTCCGGCTGATCGAATCGGCGCTGCGCGCGATCGACGCCAGCCCGCTGCAGGTGGTGATCGAGGCGACGATCGCCGAGGTGACGCTGAACGACCGGCTGCAATACGGCGTCCAGTACTATCTCGAAACCGGCTTCGGTTCCGCCGGCTTCACCACGCGCGCGGCCGGCAGCTCGCCGTCCGGGACACTCGGCTCCCCGGTGCCGCAGGCCGGCTCCGGCCTCAACCTGGCAATCTCCACCGGCGGCGCCCGGGTCGTCCTCAACGCCCTGTCCTCGATCACCCATGTCCGGGTGGTCTCGGCCCCGACGCTGGCGGTGCTGAACAACCAGACCGCGCGGCTGCAGGTCGGCAACCAGGTGCCGGTGCGGACGCAGCAGAGCCAGTCGACCGACACCAACGGCTCGCCGGTGATCAGCAACATCGAATACAAGGACACCGGCGTGATCCTGAAGGTGACGCCGCGGATCAACTCCAACAGCGACGTCAGCATGGATGTGCAGCAGGAGGTGTCGAGCATCGTCAACGACGCCGCCTCCACCCAGGCCGACGCGCTGGCGCCGACGATCTCGACCCGCCGCATCGGCTCGATCGTCTCGGTCGCCAACGGCCAGACCGTGGTGCTGGGCGGGCTGATCCAGGACAGCCAGACGAACGGCCGCGGCGGCGTGCCGGTGCTGCAGGACATCCCGCTGCTCGGCAACCTGTTCTCCTCGACCAGCGACAGCCGCGACCGGACCGAGCTGGTGGTCTTCATCACCCCGCGGGTGATCCGCAACGCCGCCGACGCCCAGGCGATCGCGGAGGAGCTGCGCTCGCGCATGGAGGCGCTGCGGCCGCGCACCACCACCCGGCCGCGCCAGCTGTGACGTGACCCTGGGGCAGATCGGGCTCGTCGCCGTCTCGCCGATCGTCGGCAGCTTCCTCGCCGCTGCGGCGCATCGGCTGCCGGACGACGTCCGCGGCCTGCTGGTCGGCCGTTCGCGCTGCGACCATTGCCTGCAGCCGCTGGCGCTGCGCGACCTGGTGCCGGTGCTCAGCCGGGTCGCCCTGCGCGGCCGCTGCCGCATGTGCGGCGGCACGATCGACCCGGCCCATACCGTGATCGAGCTGGCGGCGATCGCCATCGCGCTGGCGGCGCTCGCGGCTGGCGATCCGGCGCTGATGCCCGGCACCTGCCTGCTCGGCTGGGGGCTGCTGCTGCTCGCCGCCATCGACCGCCGCACCGGGCTGCTGCCGGACATGCTGACGCTGCCGCTGATCCTGGCCGGCCTTCTGGCCGCGCTGCTGGAACCGGCCGGCCCGCTTTGGCCGGACCGGGCGATCGGCGCCGCCATCGGCTGGCTGCTCTTCGCCGGCCTGGCTTTCGCCTATCGCCGGCTGCGCGGGCGCGACGGGCTCGGCCTCGGCGACGCCAAGCTGCTGGCGGCCGGCGGCGCCTGGCTCGGCTGGCAGGCCCTGCCCTGGGTGGTGCTGGTCGGCGCCGGCGCCGCGCTTGTCGCCACGCTGGTCACCGCTCGCGGAGACATCTCGCGGCACACGGCCATCGCCTTCGGCCCCTGGCTGGCCCTCGGCATCTGGGCGATGCGGCTCATCGGGCCACTCTAGGAGGCCGTTTGGAAATGCGCTGGCGTGAGTCGGCTGGTGGTGGTTTCGAGAACCGGAGCGCAGCGCACATTGGTGCGTGAGCACCGGAAGCGGAGAAACCGCCGCCAGACGGCCACGCCAGTAGCATTTCCGAATGGCCTCTAGGGGCGGATGTCGATCACGTCCTCCAGCTTGGCGATCTCGAAATCCGAGATCAGCACGTCGACCCGCACGGTCCAGCGGCCGGGGACGGGGATGACCAGGCCGTCGACCCGCCAGGTGCCGTCGCCGGGCTGCACGGCCTTGCGGCGGATCGGCTCGATCCCGGCGGCGGGGTTGGACAGCACCAGCGTCACCTCCTTCGCGTCCAGCGGGCCGAAATCGCCGGTCAGCACCACGATCGAGGCGGTGACCGGGCCGGCGCGGCCGGGGGTGATGGTCAGGTCGGCCATTGCCGGGGCGGTGTGGATGTGGATCGAGGCCGGCTGGGCCGCGGCCTCCGCCAGGGCGCGCGGCGGCGGGGTGAAGCGCCAGGTCGCGGCCGCGGCGAAGATCGCCAGCACCAGCGCCGATTCGATCGCGACCGAGCGGGCGAGGCGCCGCGTGGCGCGGCCATCGCCGGCCTCCGCCGGGGCGGTCAGGCGCCAGCGGTTCAGCGCGGCCAGGCCGAACAGCGCCAGCGCCAGCGCCAGCTTGACCAGGAAGACCCGGCCGTAATCGGTGGTCCACAGCGCCGAGACCTGGCCGAGCTGAACCACCGCCAGCAGGATCCCGGCCGCCGCCAGCGGCAGGACCGCGACCGGGATGAGGGCGGAGAAGCGCCGCAGCGCCGCCGTGGCGCCCGGCCCGCCGGCGCGCAGCAGCAGTCCCAGCGGCAGCAGGGCCCCGGCCCAGAAGGCGATGCCGACCGCGTGCAGGAACACCGCCGGCCGGGTCAGGATCTGCGGCGCTGCGGCGCTGGCATGGCCGCTGGCCGCCAGCGCCGTGCCGGTCGCGGCCACGGCCAGCAGGGCGATCGCGGCCGAGGCCCGGCCGCGCCGCAAGGCCAGCGCCAGCAGGCCGAGGACCAGGGCGGCCGCGGCCAGGGCGGCGGTCAGGCCGTAGCTGGTGCCCCAGCCGGTGGTCCAGGCGATGCGCCGGCCGAGCCCCGCCAGCGTCATCTCCAGCGCGTCCAGCCCCTGCAGCCCGACCGAGACGGGCGCGGCGACCAGCCCCAGCAGCATCAGCGCGGCGGCGATGCGGGCGGCGCCGCGCGGCAGTGGCGCGACGGCGGCGCGGAACGCCACGGCGCCGACGCCGAGGAACAGCGCGGCATAGATCGCGATCCGGGCCAGCCAGATCGCGGCCTCGACCGGGCGGTCGGCGATGTCCGCCGCCTGGGGCGGCGGCCCGGCGCCGGGCTCGCCGATCGAGAACACGACCGAGCCGCCGACCGGGTGCCCGTCCTCCGACACCACGCGCCAGCTCAGCACATGGGTGCCGCGCCCCAGGCCGGCCGGCGCCGGGATCACCAGGGTCGCATCCTCCAGCCGGGCATCGCCCAGCGTGACGGCCGTGCCGTCCGGCTGGACCAGCCGCAGCACCAGCGGCGACACCGGCTCGTTGAAGGTCAGGCGGAAGCTGTCCGGCCCGGCCGCGATCACCGCATTCTCCGCCGGCTCGGCCCGCAGCAGCGAGGCGTGGGCCCAGGCGGCCTGGGGCGCGAGGAGCGTCAGGAGAAGAAGCAGCCAAGCATAGACCCAACCCTGCGCGCCCCCTCTTGTCCCCCCTCCCCTTGCGGGAGGGGGGTAGCAACTGTCTTGGGAGAGAGGTGTCATGCGGCGTGGTTTTGCCACGGTGCGTTGTCCCTGAGCATGGCGTTGAGGATGGTGAGCATCCGGCGCATGACGGCGACGATGGCGACCTTGGG
>NZ_NHON01000170.1 GCF_002195995.1 Inquilinus limosus | reverse complement strand
CAACCTACAACCGCCAAAGGCTCCATTCTGCCCTCGGCTACAAACCCCCAACCGAATTCGAAGCTGACCTCACCAACCCTTGGCCCCGCTGACCTCAACAGCCCCCTGTCACTTAAACTCCACTGTCTCACCCCAGGGGTGCAGTCCATCTCGACAAGCTGGAAGAGAATTCGGTGACAGTGCACAATTTTGACATTGCGCCTTGCGATCGGATGAACCGATCCGCGCCGATCCCGCCCTACCCCGCCACCCCCCGGCGCATGAACAGGCGCGGGATCACGTCGATGCCCTTGTCCCGGATCATGTCGCGGATCGCGGCGAGGCCCGGGCCGAGCGCCTCGTCCGGCATCGGCGCGAAGCCCAGCCGCGCGTAGTACGGCGCGTTCCAGGGCACGTCGCGGAAGGTCGACAGGGTCAACTCCGGCAGCTCGCGCTCCCGGGCGATGGCGTCCAGCCGGTCGATCAGCGCCGCGCCCAGGCCGCGGCGGGCATGGCCGGGATGGACGTCCAGCTCCTCGATATGCAGCGTGCCGTCGATCTCGCCGAACAGGGCGAAGGCGACCGGCCGGTCCCCGGCATCGGCCGTCACCCACAGCCGCCCCTCCCGGGCCCGCAGCAGCACCTCCTCCGGCTCCGCCGGGTCGAGCGCCGCGATCTCCGGCAGGCCGATCGCGCCGAAGCGCGACGCCGCCGCGACCTCGATGGCGCGGACGGCCTCGACCTCGTCCGGGCGGCCGGCGCGGATGCGGTAGGGCCCGGTCATGCGCTCAGCTCGGCCCGCGGCCGGTTCTCCTGCGCCGCCTCGCCGGCATAGGTGCCGGCGGCCAGCGCCAAGTGCCGGTGCAGCAGCGCCGCCGCCCATTCGACCTCGCCCGCCTCCAGCGCGTCCAGGATCGCCAGGTGCTCGCGGCAGGACTGCTCGACCCTTCCGTCCGGCAGCTGCACGAAATCGGCGTATTCCTGCATCCGGCGCAGCGCGTTCTGCTGCCGCACCGCCTGCAGGAAGAAGCGGTTGCCCGACGACGACGCCAGCATCTCGTGGAACGCCGTGTTGACCCGGAACCACTCGTCGGTGCCGATGCCGCCGGGGGCGCGGGCCAATATGTCCTCGTGAGCCCGGCGCAGCTGCTGCACCCGGTCGCGGTCGACGCGGAAGCCGGGCTGCCGCAGCGCCGCGCATTCCACCACCATGCGGAACTGGTAGCTCTCGTTCACCGCCTCGTCGGTCTCCAGGCTGTCGACGAAGCGCCAGCCATGGCCGCGCTGGCGCTGCACCAGCCCCTCGGCGGCGAAGCGCATCAGCACCTTGCGTACCACGCCGCGCGGCGCGCCGTAGCGCGGGATCAGCTCCGCCTCCGACACCTCCTGCGGCAGCCGGCCATTGGCCCGGTCGGTCATGATCGCGGCATAGACCGCCTCGCCCTCCGAGCGCGGGATCAGCCGGGCGATCTCATCGCCCTCCGGCCGGCGCAACAGGACGAAGCCGCGGCCGGATCCCGCCTCCAGCACGCCCCGCGCCACCAGCAGGTCGAGCGCGCCGCGGATCGGCGAGCGCGAGACGCCCAGCGCGCGGGCCAGCGCCTGCTCCGACACCCGCATGCCGGGCGCCCAGCCCTCGTCGCGCATCCGCTCGACGATCTGCCGGGCCAGTTCCAATTGCAGCGGGCTCGCCCGCCCCGCCGCCTCCACCGCTGCCGTCACGTCGCGCTCCACGATGTCCACCCCTCATGATAGCCCAGGCGCGGCGCCGGGAAAGCACGCGCAACAGCCACGCAAAATTCTTTCGACTTCGCAGCATGCCGCAAAAATGTGTTTTTCGTCTCCATAAAGCGCATTACGGTGTGACCATCCGATGACAACGGGTCCCCGATCATGACGCCCTTCCCCTTCGTCGACATCTCCGGCACGCCGCGCGAACGCGGCCGGCAATACGGCGCCGCCGCGGCCGACCGCACCCGCAAGAGCGTCGAGGTCTATGCCCGGCAGCTGCGCGACCTCGGCTATGACTGGGCGCAGATCCGCGGCTTCGTCGCCGACTTCCTGCCGAAGATGGGCGAGTTCGCGCCCGAGCTGATCGAGGAGATGCGCGGCATCGCCGAGGGCGCGGAGCTGGAGTTCGAGGCGGTGGCGCTGATCAACTGCCGCACCGAGGTGATGCAGCTGGCGCACCGCCGGAAGGGCGTGGTCGAGGACGATCCGGACGGCTGCACCGGCGCCGTGATCCTGGGCTCGGCCAGCGCCGACGGCCAGCTGATCCACGGCCAGAACTGGGACTGGCGGGCGGAATGCGCCGAGACCGCGATCGTGCTGCGGGTGCGGCGCGAGGACGGGCCGGACGTTCTGACCTTCACCGAGGCCGGCGGCCTGGCCCGCAACGGCCTGAACTCGGTCGGCACCGCGATCACCGCGAACTACCTGGAATCCGATCGCGACTACAAGCTGGATGTCGGCGTGCCGCTGCCGCTGATCCGGCGCAAGGCGCTGGAGCAGGAGCATTTCGCCATCTCGATGCGGACCATCGCGGTGACGCCGAAATCCGCCTCGAACAACATGATCCTGAGCAATGCCGGCGGCTTCGCCATCGACTTCGAATGCGCGCCGGACGAGACCTTCCCGCTGTATCCGGAGGACGGCCTCCTGGTGCACGCCAACCACTGGCGCAGCCCGGTGGCGCTGACCAAGCTGAGGGAGGCCGGCATCCCGAGCTCGCCCGAGAGCTACTACCGCGACTGGCGGGTGCAGCAGCATCTCCAGGCCAGGCGCGGCCAGCTGACGGCCGAGGACATGAAGGCAGCCTTCTTCGACGATTTCGGCGCGCCCTACGCCGTGTGCCGGCCGCCGCGCCCCTCCTCGCGGAACAACCTGTCGGCCACGGTCGCCATGGTGATCATGCGCCCGGCCGAGGGGACCATGGAGGTGGCGCCGCTGCCCGCCCTGAACCGGACCTTCACCACCTACTCGCTCGACCTGTCCCGCCGGACGAAGAACGCGGCCTAACGCGGTCCGGCTGATAGCAACGCCTCAACACAGGGAGGCCTCTATGTCCCGTCTTTCCCTTCTTGCGCTCGCGGCGGCGCTGGGGCTGGCCGTGCCGGCCCTGGCGGCGCCGCCCGCCGACACCATCCGCGTGGCGCTGAACGGCGACCTGCGCTCG
Organism: Inquilinus limosus; assembly: GCF_002195995.1. Lineage (GTDB taxonomy): Bacteria > Pseudomonadota > Alphaproteobacteria > DSM-16000 > Inquilinaceae > Inquilinus > Inquilinus limosus_C. The sequence continues at coordinate 4,054 of NZ_NHON01000170.1, read as the reverse complement.
ACCGACCCCGGCACCAAGCGCGACGACAACACCGATGCGGTGATCCTGCATGTCGTCGAGGGGCTGGTCGCCTATCGCGAGGACGCCTCGGTCGGGCCGATGCTGGCCGAGAGCTGGGCCGTCTCCGATGACGGCAAGACCTACACCTTCACGCTGCGCGACGGGGTGAAGTTCCAGAACGGCGCGCCGATGACCTCGGCCGAGGTGGTGTGGAGCTGGAAGCGCTGGCTCGACCCCAAGACCGAATGGCGCTGCCTGCCGGAGCTCGACGGCCGCGGCCGGATGAAGATCGAATCCGTCGAGGCGCCGGACCCGAAGACCGTCGTGTTCAAGCTGAACGCACCGAGCGCCCTGTTCCTGGCCACCATCGCCCGCACCGACTGCGCCGAGGGCGCGGTCATCCATCCGGATTCGGTCGGGGCGGACGGCAAGTGGATCAAGCCGATCGGCACCGGCCCGTACCGGCTGGAGACGTGGGAGCCGGGCCAGTACGTGCTGCTGAAGCGCTTCGACGGCTATGCCTCGCGCGACGGCGACCGCGACGGCTACACCGGCGGCAAGAAGGCGCTGGCCGAGACCGTGCGCTTCGCCATCATCGGCGACCCGGCCGCGGCGAAGACCGCGCTCCTGTCCGGCGACATCGACCTGGTGCCGGATGTCAGCATCGCCGACAAGCAGGAGATCGACGGCCAGAAGGGCGTGCGCACCGAGCTGGCGCAGACCCTGTCGATGAGCGCGATCCTGATCCAGACGCGCGACCCGCTGATGAAGGATGTGCGCATCCGCCGCGCCCTGGCCCTGGCGATCGACAACAGCCAGATCGCCCAGGCGGTGACCCAGGGCACCTCGCCGCCCAACCCCTCGGTGATCCCGAGCGCCAGCCCGTATCACACCGCGGTGGAGGAGCAGGGCTACACGCCGAATGTCGAGGAGGCGAAGAAGCTCCTGGCCGAAGCCGGCTACAGCGGCCAGCCGATCAAGATGCTGGTCAACCGCAAGTACCAGAGCGTCTACGACACCGCGATCCTGGCCCAGGCGCTGGCGCAGCAGGCCGGCATCGCCATCGAGCTGGAGGTGCTGGACTGGGGCGCCCAGCTGGACCGCTACACCAGCGGCGACTACCAGACCATGTCCTTCAGCTACTCCGCCCGGATGGACCCGGCGCTGAGCTACGAGATGGTCTCGGGCCCCAAGGACAAGCAGCCGCGCAAGGTGTGGGAGAACCCCGAGGCTCTGAAGCTGATCCAGGACGCGATGATCACCAGCGACCCGAAGCAGCGCCAGGTGATCTTCGACAAGCTGCACCGGATGCAGATCGAGGACGTGCCGCTGATCGTCACCTATAACGGGGCGGAGATCGCGGCGGTGTCCGACCGGCTCGAGGGTTACAAGCCCTGGACCGCGTCCAAGCCGCGGCTGTGGAACGTGGCGATCAAGAACTGATCCCAACGTCGGGAGAGCCTGCCGATGGTTCGCTTCCTGCTGCAGCGGCTGGGCATGGCGGTGCCGACGCTGCTGGTCGTCGCCGTCATCGTCTTCGCCATGATCCGGCTGATCCCGGGCGACCCGGTGACCCTGATGCTGGGCGACATGGCGGACCCGTCCGCCGTCGCCGACCTGCGCCGGTCGCTCGGCCTCGACCAGCCGATCCCGGTGCAGTTCCTGTACTGGCTCGGCAACGCGCTGTCGGGCGATTTCGGCCATTCGATCAGCACCGGCCAGTCGGTGCTGCCGCTGATCATCGACCGCTTCTCGGTCAGCGCCAGCATCGTCCTGGTCGCGGTGGCGCTGGCCAGCCTGGTCGCCGTGCCCGCCGGCATGATCGCCGCCTGGCGCCAGGACAGCCCGCTGGACCTGGCCGTGATCTCCGGCGCCACGCTGCTGCTGTCGATCCCGACCTTCTGGCTGGGCCTGCTGATGCTCCTCCTCCTCGGGCTGAAGCTGCAATGGCTGCCGGTGATCGGCTACGTGCCCTTCGCCGAGGATCCCGGCGCCGCGCTGCTGTACATGATCATGCCGGTGGCGACGCTGGTGCTGGTCGAGACCGGGGTGGTCATCCGCATGGCCCGGGCCAGCACCATCGAGGTGATGCGGCTGGAATACATCACCCATGCCCGGGCCAAGGGGCTGTCGGAAGGGGCGGTGCTGTGGCGCCACGCCTTCCGCACCGCCTTCGCCCCGACCTGGACGCTGATCGGCCTGATGCTGGGCAACCTGCTGGGCGGCATCGCGGTGGTGGAGACGGTGTTCACCATCCCCGGCCTCGGCCGGCTGCTGGTCGATGCGATCTATGCCCGTGACTATCCGGTGGTGCAGGGCTGCCTGCTGTTCATCGCCGGCATCTATGTCGTGGTGAACCTGATCGTCGACCTCCTCTACCCCCTGTTCGACCCGCGGGTGACGGCATGAGACTTCCTGTGTCAACCAGAGTGTGTGGGCGGGGCCCTGAAGGTCTTTGCGGCGGTGTGCTTGGCGGGGTCGTAGGGCTGTTGATCGGTCCAGGCGCGCCAGAGGACGCGCGCCCATGCGCGGCCAAGGATGCGGATGGCNCGGCATGAGACTTCCTGTGTCAACCAGAGTGTGTGGGCGGGGCCCTGAAGGTCTTTGCGGCGGTGTGCTTGGCGGGGTCGTAGGGCTGTTGATCGGTCCAGGCGCGCCAGAGGACGCGCGCCCATGCGCGGCCAAGGATGCGGATGGCATGGGGATGGTCGCAGCCGCGGGCCCTGGCGCGCTTGTAGACGTGGGCGGCCCAGGGGCTCTGGTGTCGGGAGTTGTCGGCGAAGCAGGTGATGGCGGCGCGCAAGCGCTTGTTGCAGGCCCATCGCCATGCGACGCCGCGGGACTTTCCGGATTGGTAGGTGACGGGGGCGAGGCCGGCCTCGGCGGCGAGTTGATCCTCGGTCTGGAAGCGCTCGCGCACGTCGCCGAGTTCGGCGAGGATTTGAGCGGCGCAGATCTTGCCGGTCCTGGGGAAGGACATGACGATCCGGCCGTCGGGCAACTGGGCGACGGTGTGCTCGATGCGGTGGGTGATGCGGGCGATCTCGGCGACGAGGGATTGCAGAGTGCGCGCGAGGGCGCGCACGAGTTCTCCCTTGGCTTCGCTCTCGGCCTCGCCGGCGTGGCCGCCGGGCGCGGCGTGCAGCCGTTGCAGCAGGGCTTCGGGCGATCTGCGGCCGCAGTAGCTGTGCTGGGCGAGGAAGGCGGCCATGCGTCCGGGTCCCAACCGGGCGGCGCTCTCTGCCGTCGGGTAGCGCTCGACGAAGGCCAGGGCGATGGGGCTGGCGATGTCGGCGAAGACGGCCGCGGCGCCGGGCCAGAAGCTGTCGAGCAGGGCGGTGAGCTGGTTGGCGAGGGCGACGCGGGTGGAGACCAGGTCGTCGCGGCCGCGGACCAGGCCGCGCAGGGCCTTGATGGCGTCGGACTGCGGCTTGAGCGCGTGCAGCCGATGGCCGTCGGTGCGCAGGATGTCGGCCAGCACATAGGCGTCGCCGGGATCGCTCTTGGCCGAGACGGCGCGGTATCTGGGCCGGCAGGCCTTGACCACGTTGGGATGGATCGGCACGACGACGAAGCCGGCCTCGACCAAGGCATCGACCAGCAGGCCCGAGGGGCGCTCGATGGCGATCCGGATGTCGCCCGGCTCGCCCTGCTTCCTCAGGCGCAGGATCAGCGCCGCCAGGCCGTCCCGGTCGTGGCCGGCCATGAACTGGTCCAGCATCTCCCCCCGCGCGTCGATGATGCAGACGGCGTGCGAGCCACCGCCCCAGTCGACGCCCACGAACACCCCCATGGGCTCATCTCCTCGATCTGGAGTATGATCCCGATTGCCGGGAGCCCTGGCGGGATGCTCATTGACCGGCGCTCTGGGCTGCGACCCACGGCGCATCTTCCTGTAGCCCGTCTCGGACTCCCGGCCACCGCCGCCCCGCGGGTCTCATGCGGGCCCTCGAAGGGCGAGCGCACCTGGCGATCACGGCAGTGGCGCGGGACCAACGCGAACCCACCCTATCGGACAAGCCCGCGTCTCCCCGAGGTTGCCCAATGAGCGCGC
>NZ_NHON01000169.1 GCF_002195995.1 Inquilinus limosus | reverse complement strand
GAACACGCTATTGTGATGCCGCACGGTGTTGCTCCGGGTCGTGTCCAGGTGACGCGCCAACGTCCTGAACCCGAGCTGAATCAACACCGTGCGCCATGTCCACCTTTTCTTAACCGGACACCCGTGGGCTTGACCCGAGGATCCAGGGACGGCCAGAGCGGCTCTTGGTGGCCCCTGGATTGCCGGGTCAAGCCCGGCAATGACAATAAAGGTTGAGATTAGGGACTCTATCCACAACCCCAGAAGCTCAACCGGACACTCGTGGGCTTGACCCGAGGATGACAGCAAAAACACGTTGGCCGGAGGCCGGGGCGGGCCCGATGATGACCTTGCCCAGCCGATCGGAGAGCCCGGCCGTGACCATCCTGTCCCTGCATCATGCCAACCTGACCTTCTCGCCGGAGCTGGAGGCAGAGACGGTGCGGTTCTATGTCGAGACGCTGGGGCTGGAGCCGCTGCCGAAGCCGCAGGGCTGGCGTAGCCAGGGCGCCTGGCTGCGGGTCGGCGACGCCGAGATCCACCTGTCGCCAGACGCGCCCGGCCGGGCCGAGCAGCTGGCGGCGGACCGGCATCTCTGCCTGATCGTCTCCGACCTGGACGCGGCCGAGGCCCGGCTGCGCGCCGCCGCGGCGCCGATCGAGCACGACCCGCGCCCGCCGGCCGGCTATCGTCGCCTGTTCACCCGCGACCCGGCCGGCAACCGGCTGGAGCTGAGCGAACCGCCGCGCTGACCCGCCGCATCGCGCCCGTTGCCGAGCCCGACTGCCCGGATATATAGATAGACAACCTATCTATCTGGATGAGCGACCATGGCGGATCCTGCCTCCGATGTCCTCGCCGAGGCGATGCGGCCGGCGCTGCTGCGGCTGTACCGCCGGATGCGGCGGGAAACGCAGGACGGCGACGTCTCGCCGCTGCAGAACCTGCTGCTGGTGCTGATCATCAAGAATCCCGGCATCGGCATCGGCGCCCTGGCGGAGATCGAGGGGCTGCGCGGCCCGACCGTCAGTGGCCATGTCAAGCAGCTGGAGGCCGCCGGCTTGGTCGCCCGCACCCCACCCGACCCGCAGGACNCCGCAGGACCGCCGCCGCACCGGCCTGGTCGCGACCCCCGAGGGCGAGCGCCGGGCCGAGGCGCTGCGGCGGCAGCGCACCGACTGGCTGGCCCGCCGGCTGGACCTGCTGTCGCCGGAGGAGCGTCAGGCGATCGCGGCGGCGATCCCGGCCCTGGTCAGGCTCGGCGCATGACGCCCCCTGCCCCGGCCACCGAGCCCGAGGCGACATCCCGCGAGATCCGCTTCGTGCTGGTCGGTCTGATGATCGTGCTCGGGCTCAGCGCGCTGGACCAGAACATCGTCGCCACCGCTTTGCCCAGCATCGTCGGCGACCTCGGCGGCGGCACCCATCTGTCCTGGGTGGTGACGGCCTATGTCCTGGCCTCGACCGCAGTCATGCCGCTCTACGGCAAGCTGAGCGACCAGCATGGCCGCAAGCCGATGCTGACCCTGGCCGTGCTGCTGTTCCTGCTGGGATCGGCGCTGTGCGGCCTGGCCCAGAGCATGGCGCAGCTGATCGCCTTCCGCGCCGTGCAGGGGCTGGGCGCCGGCGGGCTGCTGCCGCTGGCCCAGGCCACCATCGGCGACCTGGTGCCGCCGGCCCAGCGCGGCCGCCGCCAGGGATCGGTGGCGGCGGTGTTCGCCGTGTGCAGCGTGGTCGGGCCGGTATTGGGCGGCGCGATCACCGACCTCCTCTCCTGGCACTGGATCTTCTTCGTCAACCTGCCGGTCGGCGCCGTGGCGCTGCTGGTGGTGCACCGCGCCCTGCGCCGCCCGCACCAGGCCCGCCAGAGGCGGATCGACTATCTCGGCGCCCTGCTGCTGACCGGCGCGACCACGGCCTTCCTGCTGCTGCTGACCCTCGGCGGGTCGCAATTCGCCTGGACCTCGCCCGAGATCCTCGGCATCGGAGCGGCCGTGCTGGCACTGGCGGTGCTGTTCGTCGCCCATGCCCGCCGCTTCCCCGACCCGGTGCTGCCGCTGCATCTGCGCCGCAACCGGGTCTTCGCCGTCGGCTGTCTGGTGCTGGCCCTGACCTTCATGGGCATGCTGGCCGCCAGCGTGTTCTTCCCGCTGTTCTTCCAGCTGGTGCTGGGGGTCAGCGCGGCGCGTTCGGGCCTGCTGACTGGGCCGCTGATGCTGGGGCTGGTCGCCGCCTCGATCGTCAACGGCCGGGTGCTGCTGCGCTCCGGCCGCTACAAGCCGGCGCAGACCGGCGGGCTGGCGCTGGCGACCCTGGCCTTCGGGGTGCTGAGCTGGGCGGCGTCGACCGCGCAGGGCATCCCGGTGATCGAGCCGGCGCTGATCGCCATCGGCATCGGCCTCGGCCTGGTGATGCCGAACATGACCATCGCGGTGCAGAACGCGGTGCCGCGCGAGGACCTGGGCGCTGCCACCGCCACCCTGGCCTTCTGCCGCTCGCTGGGCGGCGCGGTCGGCGTGGCCGCGGCCGGGGCGGTGCTGGCCGGGCAGCTGCGCCTGGCCGGGGGCGCCGAAGGCCTGGCCCAGGCCGGGCTGCGCCAGCTCGCCGCTTTGCCGCCGGGGGCGCATGCCGCCGCGGTCGACCTCTACCGCCACGCCATCGCCACCACCTTCCTGGCCGGCACCGGTGTCATCGCCGCGGCCTTCCTGGCCATCCTGTTCCTGCCGGAGCTGCCGCTGCGCGCCAGCCACGCACCGGCGAAGGGTTGACGCCGACGGCGGCGCCCTTCACATCCGGCGTATGGATAGCGATATAGTGGCGTATGGAAAGCCACCCATCTCTCGAGGAGGGCCGGTCGTGACACTGCAGATCCGCGACAGCCGGGCGCGCGAGCTCGCCCAGGAGCTGGCCTCCCGGCGCAATGTGACCATGACCGAAGCCGTCATCCAGGCGCTGGAGGCCGAGCTGCGCCGCGAGACGGAGAAGGAACCCCTCGCCGATCGCATCGCGCGGATTGCGGCCACCCTCGCCGCAGAGGCCGGGCCCAACCGCCATGTGATGAGCAAGGAGGAGATCGACGCCATGTGGGGCCATTGATGTTCATCGACACGTCGGCGATCGTGGCCCTTCTCGCAGGCGAACCGGACGCCGCCCGTTATGCCGACCTGATCGGCCAGACCGAGACACGTCTCACCTCGGGCCTTGTCATCCTGGAAGCGGCGATGCGGCTGTCGAGCATGCTGGATCTCGATCCGATCCTGGTCGAGACCCGCATTCGGGGCCTTCTTGACGACGCCAGCATCGCGGTCGTTCCGATCGACGGCGAGACCGCGACGGCAGCCGTCGCCGCCTTCGCCGCCTATGGCAAGGGCCGGGGCCACCCGGCGCAGCTCAACCTCGCCGACTGCATGTCCTATGCCTGCGCCCGGACGCACGGCGTGCCGCTGCTGTTCAAGGGCGACGACTTCTCGAAGACCGACATCCAGGCGGCGGGGGCCGGCCCAGCCTAGAGAAAACTGTACGGGTCGATGTCGACCTGCACCCGCACCGTGCCCGGCACCTGCACCCGCGACACCCATTCCGCCACCAGCGGCTGCACGCCGATGCGGCGGTCGGCCTTCAAGAGCAGGCGGCGGCGGTGGCGGCCGCGCAGCATCGCCAGCGGCGCGTCGGCCGGGCCCAGCACCAGGAGCCCCTCGCCCTGCGGCGCGGCCTGGCCGAGATCCCGCGACACCCGGTCGACCGCGCCGCGGTCGGGGCCGGAGACGATCAGCGCCACCAGCTTGCCGTAGGGCGGCAGGCCGCGCGACCGCCGCGCCTCCGCCTCCGACGCCAGGAAGCCGTCGCGGTCGTCGGCCACCAGGGTCTGCATCACCGGATGGTCGGGCATGAAGCTCTGCAGCAGCACCCGGCCCGGCTTCTCGCCGCGCCCGGCCCGGCCGCCGACCTGGTGCAGCAGCTGCCAGGTCCGCTCCGCCGCCCGCAGGTCGCCGCCGGCGAGGCCGAGATCGGCGTCGACCACCCCGACCAGGGTCAGGCCCGGGAAGTTGTGGCCCTTGGCCAGGATCTGGGTGCCGATCAGCAGGTTGACGGCGCCGCTGTCGAGATCCGCCGTCAGGTCGGCGATCGCCTGCGGGCCGGAGAAGGTGTCGGAGGCGACGATCTGCCAGCGCGCCTCCGGCAATGTCGCGTCGACCTCCTCGGCGATCCGCTCCACCCCCGGGCCGCAGGCGGCGAAGCTGCCCTCGGCCTGGCAGGACGGGCAGGCCTTGGGCAGCGGCGCGCGATGGCCGCAATGATGGCATTCGAGGCGCCCGGCCAGGCGATGCTCGACCAGCCAGGCGGTGCAGTGCGGGCATTCCAGGCGGTGGCCGCACTGCCGGCACAGGGTCAGGGGGGCGTAGCCGCGGCGGTTCAGGAACAGCATCGCCTGCTCCCCCGCCTGCAGCGTCTCCACCACCGCCTCGCGCAGGGTCGGCGACAGGAAGCGGCCGCGCGGCGGCGATTCGCGGCGCATGTCGATGGCGCTGACCGCCGGCAACCGCGCCGCGCCGTGCCGCGACGGCAGCTCCAGCGCGCCGTAGCGCCCGGCCTCGACATTGGCCAGCGTCTCCAAGGACGGGGTGGCCGATGCCAGCACCACCGGGAAGCCGCCGAGATGGCCGCGCAGCACCGCCATGTCGCGGGCCTGATAGACGACGCCGTCCTCCTGCTTGAAGGCGCTCTCATGCTCCTCGTCGACCACGATCAGGCCGAGATCGGGATAGGGCAGGAACAGGGCCGAGCGGGCGCCGACCACCACACGGGCCTCGCCGAAGGCCACGGCCCGCCAGTTGCGCCGGCGCTGGGTCGGGCCCAGTTCGGAATGCCATTCGGTGGGGCGCACGCCGAAGCGGGCGGCGAAGCGGTCGAGCCAATGCGCCGACAGCGCGATCTCCGGCAGCAGCACCAGCACCTGCCGCCCGGCCGCCAGCGCCGCCGCCACCGCCTCAAAATACACCTCGGTCTTGCCCGATCCGGTGACGCCGTCGAGCAGCGTGGTCGAGTAGGTGCCGTCGGCCACCGCGTCGATCAGCTGGTCCGCCGCCTCGCGCTGGGTCTCGCCCAGCACCGCGCGGGGCCGGGACAAATCGGGCTGCGGCACCGGGTCGAAGCCCGGCAGCAGCACGGTCTCGAGCAGCCCGGCCTCGGCCATTCCCTTGATCACGGCGGTGCCGCAGCCGGCCTCACGCGCCAGCTCCGCCGGCAGCCGCGCCGGCCCGTCCTCCAGCACATCCAGCACCCGCCGCCGGGCGGCGCTGAGCCTGGCGCCCTCGGGCGGCAGCCCGGCCCGGCGATAGGCGACGATGGGCTTCGGCGGCTCCAGCGCCCCGGTCGAGGACAGGGTCATGCGCAGCACCGCGCCAGGGGGCGACAGAGTGTAGCGGGCGACCCGGTCGATGAAGGTGCGCGCCACCTCCGGCAGCGGCGGCAGGTCGAAGCGGTGCAATACCGGCTTCAGCCGGGCGCGGGCGACTTGGCCGGTGCCCGGCCCCCAGACCACGCCGATCCGCCTGAGCCGGCCCAGCGGCACCTCGACGGCGCTGCCGGGCGCAAGATCCATGCCGTCCGGCACCGCGTAATCGTAAGCTTCCGCCAAGGGCAGCGGCAGCAGCACGCGGACCGTGGCAACCGCGCCACTCTCCCCCTCCGCCGGCGTCGCTGCTGTGGCCTCGGACTCCGCCATGGGCTAGACTTGCCCCCGCGGGCCGACATCGGTGCCGCGCACCGGCCCGAAGCGACCGCTGGCCATTGGAACGAGGCCCATGAAGTTCTTCATCGATACCGCCGACTTCAACGAAATCCGTGACCTGGCCGCGACCGGCCTGGTCGATGGGGTGACGACCAACCCCTCCCTGATCGCCAAGTCCGGGGCCAAGTTCCTGGACCTGATCCCGCAGATCTGCGAGGTGGTGAACGGGCCGGTCTCGGCCGAGGTCGCCGCGACCGATTTCGACACCATGCTGGCCGAAGGGCGCAAGCTGTCCAAGATCGCGAAGAACATCGCGGTCAAGGTGCCGCTGACGCCCGCCGGGCTCAAGGTCTGCCGCACCTTGTCCGACGCCGGCACCATGGTCAATGTCACGCTGTGCTTCTCGGCCGGCCAGGCGATCCTGGCGGCGAAGGCCGGCGCCACCTTCATCTCGCCCTTCGTCGGCCGCCTGGACGACGTCGGCGAGGACGGCATGGCGCTGATCGCCGACATCGTGCAGATCTATCGCCAGTACCCGGACATCAAGACCCAGGTGCTGGTGGCGTCGATCCGCGGGCCGCGCCACGTCATCGAGGCGGCCAAGCTGGGCGCCCATGTCGGCACCCTGCCGCCGGCCGCCCTGCGCGCGCTGTACAGCCACCCGCTGACCGACAAGGGCCTGTCCGCCTTCGTGGCCGACTGGCAGAAGACCGGGCAGAGCATCCTCGACGAGGCCGAGCTCGCCGCCGTCAAGAAGACGGCGTGAGGGCGGCCCGTTGGCACAGGAAGTGAAGCGGCCGGATGCCCCCGCTTTGACCGCGGCGGACGTCTCGGCCTGGCTGCTGGCCCATCCCGACTTCCTGGTCCAGCACCCCGATGTGCTGGCCAGGCTGGCCCTGCCGCCGCGGGACCGCGGCGAAGGGGTGATCGACCTGCAGGGCTTCCAGACCGAAAGGCTGCGGGGCCAAGTGGATCGGTTGAAGGAACAGCAGCGCGCCTTCATCGGTGCCAGCCGCGCCAACCACAACACCCAGAACCGGGTGCATGCCGCGATCCTGTTCCTGCTGGACGCGGACAGCTTCGAGCAGCTGATCCACACGGTGTCGACCGACCTCGCGGTGCTGCTCGACCTCGATGTGGTGACGCTGCTGGTCGAGGCGACGGAGGGCGAGGAATCGCCGCCGCACAGCGCCGAGGTCCGCATCGTCGGACCCGGCGAGATCGCCCATCGCCTCGGCGGGCAGGAGCTGATGCTCGAATCGGACACGGCCGGCGAGGAGGCGCTGTTCGGCGCCGGCGCCGGGCTGGTGCGCAGCCAGGCGGTGGTCCGGCTGAACGTCTCGCCCGAGGCGCCGGCCTGCGCGCTGGCCCTCGGCAGCCGCGACCCGGAGATGTTCCATCCCGGGATGCGGACCGAGCTGGTCGGCTTCCTCGGCCGGGTGCTGGAGCGCTGCATCCGCTCCTGGCTGACCCCCGGACAGGACTAGGCCGGCCGAGGAAGCCGACCAGCTCGGTCCGCATCCCGGGATGGAACATCTCCGGGTCGCGGCTGCCGAGGGCCAGCGCGCAGGCCGGCGCCTCGGGCGAG
>NZ_NHON01000168.1 GCF_002195995.1 Inquilinus limosus | reverse complement strand
GGCCCAGGGCGCGGCACCGCCCGCGACCCGGCCGCCGCCGCCCGGCGCGGTGGATGTGCCGGTGCCGCGCCGCCGCCCCGGCTGACGCGGCCCGGCCGGACCCGAATGTGACGGTTTGGCGCAATCGCCCTGTGCGGCCCCCCGGGGTCGGCCTATAGTCACTGGCATGAGCACCGTCTTTCTCATCCTCGCCGTGATCTGCATGATCGGGGTGGTCGCCTCGCTGGCCACCGGCGTGTTCGGCATGGCGCAGAGCGGCCCGTTCAACCGGAAATGGGGCAACAAGCTGATGCAGGCCCGCATCGGCTTCCAGGCCCTGGCCATCCTGTTCTTCGTGCTGGCGCTGTGGACGGCCTGAGCGGGCGCCGATGGTCACGCTGACCCGGATCTACACCCGCGGCGGCGACGCCGGGCAGACCTCGCTGGTCGGCGGCCGGCGGGTGGCCAAGCATGACCTGCGGGTCGAGGCCTACGGCACGGTGGACGAGGCCAATGCCGTGATCGGCCTGGCCCGGCTGCACACGGCCCCTTCTGGCGTGGGGGGCGATGCCGACACCATGCTCGGCCGGATCCAGAACGACCTGTTCGATCTCGGCGCCGACCTGGCGACGCCGGAGGAGCGCGAGCCGAAATATCCGCCGCTGCGGGTCACCGCGGCGCAGGTGGAGCGGCTGGAGCGCGAGATCGACGCCATGAACGCGTCGCTGGCGCCCTTGAACAGCTTCGTGCTGCCGGGCGGCAGCGCCGCCGCGGCCCATCTGCACCACGCCCGCACCGTGGTACGGCGGGCGGAGCGGCTGGTCTCGGCCCTGATGGCGGTCGAGGCGGTGAACCCCGAGGCGCTGAAATACGCCAACCGCCTGTCCGACCATCTCTTCGTCCTGGCCCGAAGGATGAACGATGACGGCAAGGACGATGTCCTCTGGGTTCCCGGAGCGCATCGCTGAGCCCGTCTGCTCACAGCTTGGGCAAGATGCTTGCGCGGGCGGCAGTCGCGTTGACAAGCTCTGTCGGACATCACTATCGTTCGACCTCTTTGCTGCACCGCACCAATGCGGGCGGCATGCGGGACAGGGACGTTCGGAGCGGAACCCAGGCATGATCCAGACGATCGGCGTCATCGGTGCGGGACAGATGGGCAGCGGCATCGCCCAGGTCGGCGCCCAGAGCGGCTTCACCATCCGGCTGATGGACGTCGATGCGAAGGCGTTGGAGCGGGCGCGGGAGTCGATCGAGGGCCATGTCGACCGGCTGATCGGCCGCGGCAAGCTGACCGCCGTGGAGAAGCCGGCGGTGCTGGCCCGGATCCACACGGCGTCGGAGTACCAGGCGTTCAAGGATTGCGACCTCGTGGTCGAGGCGGCGACCGAGAACGAGGCGATCAAGCGCGAGATCTTCAAGCAGCTGGTGCCGCATCTGAACGAGCGGGCGATGGTGGCGACCAACACCAGCTCGATCTCGATCACCCGCCTGGCGGCGACGACCGACCGGCCCGAGCGCTTCATCGGCATGCATTTCATGAATCCCGTGCCGGTGATGAAGCTGGTCGAGATCATCCGCGGCATCGCCACCGACGACGCGACCTATGAGTCGATCCGCGACCTGGCGCTGAAGCTGGGCAAGACCCCGGCGGTGTCGGAGGATTTCCCGGCCTTCATCGTCAACCGCATCCTGCTGCCGATGATCAACGAGGCGGTCTACACCCTGTATGAGGGCGTCGGATCGGTCGAGGCGATCGACACCTCGATGAAGCTGGGCGCCAACCACCCGATGGGGCCGCTGGAGCTGGCGGATTTCATCGGCCTCGACACCTGCCTGTCGATCATGAACGTGCTGTATGACGGCCTCGCCGACAGCAAGTACCGGCCCTGCCCGCTCTTGGTGAAATACGTCGAGGCCGGCTGGCTCGGCCGCAAGACCAAGCGCGGCTTCTACGACTACTCCAAGGACGTCCCCGTCCCGACGCGCTGATCCGGCTGGAGGCGCGCGCGGCCGCACCGAATCCCGCCACACTTGTCACTCTGACCGTTTCGGCGTCCGGCGCTAACTCTATCTCCCTGTCGAAAAGGGGAGAGCGAGATGACCAAAGACGCCAATCATCCAGCCGCGCCCAGGATCGTCGACCGCGGCACCTTCCAGGCGGAGCTGGACGCCTTGCGGGCCCGGGAAAAGGCCCATAGCCGGGAGGGCGACGCTCTTGCGGCCGCCCGCCGGCGGCTGCCCATGGTCGCGGTGGACGGCGCCACGCCGCTCATCGGCGACCGCGGTCCGGCGACGCTGCTGGACGCGTTCGAGGGACGCCGGCTCTTCATCGCCTACTACTTCATGTGGAACCCCGGCCGCCCGGCGCCGGAGCAATGCGAGGGCTGCAGCCTGTACACGGCGCAGGTCCGCGAGCTGTCCTTCCTGCAGTCCCGCGACGTCACCTACGCCACGATCTGCCAGGGCCCGTATGAGGAGAGCGCCCGGTACCGCGACTTCATGGGCTGGGAGATGCCCTGGTACGCGGCCGATCGGGGGGCGCTCGGGACGCTCCTGGTCGGGCGCCGGGTGGGCATGATGCACATCGTCTGCTACCTGCGGCAGGGATCCGACGTGTTCGAGACCTACTGGACCACGCAGCGCGGCGTCGAGGTGATGGGCAACAGCTACGCCCTGCTCGACCTCACGGTCTATGGGCGGCAGGAGCCGTGGGAGGATTCGCCGGCCGGCTGGCCGCGGTGGGAAGGCGAGCATTTCTACCGCGTCGGCGACCGTCCCATCGTCCAATGGCCACGCGTCAAGGCCGGGCATTCCGACGACCTGGGAACCGGCGGGCGGTGAACCGGAGGCGGCCGCCCGGCCGAAGCGTCAAATCCCGATCGGCACCTTGGTCTCGTACTTCACCCGGGACAGGTTGAAGCTGGTGCGGAAGCGCTTGATGTTGTGCTCATTCGCCAGCACCCGGCGGCAGAACAGGTTGTAGGCCTCCATGTCGCGGCAGGTGACCACCAGCAGGTAGTCGGTCTCGCCGGACACGAAATAACATTGCTGCACTTCCGGCTCGGCCGCGATCTTGCGCTCGAAGGCCGCCAGCACGTCCTCGCGCTGGCGGTCCAGCTCGACCCCGACGAAGGCGACGATGGTCTGGCCGACCCGCTCCGGGTCGACCAGCGCCACGTCGCGCACCACCACCCGCTCCTGGCGCAGCCGGCGCACCCGCTTCAGGCAGGCTGGCGGCGACAGCCCGACCCGCTCGGCCAGCGCCAGGTTGGTGATCTGGTTGTCCTCCTGCAGCGCGTCGAGGATGCGCCGGTCGATGGAGTCGAGCTCGGGCGGGGCAGGGCGGGCACGGTCCGGGCTTTTCATGGATTTCTCCGAAGCGGCGTCGGCACATTCCACGACGGAAATTCCGGTCCTGCAAATCGAAATCCATTGCCAATGATTTCGCCGTAGCCTGTTTCGAACGAACAGGAGGCGCGATCATGGATTCACCGGATCTGTCGAACCGCATCGAGGTGCATGACCGCGAGGCGCTGGCCGCGGCGCGCGCCGTGCTCGATGCCTGCGCCGATCCCTCGGCGATGGGCGAGGCGGTGAAGGCAGCGGTCGGCCGCAACGCGCAGTGGCGCGGCGAGGACTGCATCAACCTGCTGGCGCCCGAGGCACCGACCAGCCCGGGCGTGCGGGCGCTGCTGGCGGCGGAGATCGGGACGCGGGCGGCGGAGGGCCATATCGGCCGGGTCAACCGCTGGTTCGCCGGCACCCGCCATATCGACGAGGTCGAGGCGCTGTGCGTCGAGCTGCTGAAGCGCCACTTCCGCTGCAGCTACGCCGATCACCGCCTCTGCGCCTCGATGATCGGCAACGCCGTGGTCTACACCGCGCTGACCGCGCCGGGCGACGTGGTGATGACCGCGGCGCAGCCGACCGGCGGCCATTCCTCGAACCGGCATGACGGCCCGGCCGGCGCCATGGGCCGCACCATCGTAGACATTCCGATGGACCCGGAGGAGCTGGTGGTCGACCTCGACCTGTTTCGCCGGGCGGCGCCGCTGGCCCGGCCGAAGCTGGTGGCGCTCGGCCTGTCGATGACGCTGTTCCCGCAGCCGGTGGCGGCGATGCGCGAGGTGATCGCGGAATGGGGCGGCCGCTTCTTCTTCGACGCGGCGCACCAGCTGGGCCTGATCGGCGGCGGTCAGTTCCAGGACCCTTTGAAGGAGGGGGCCGACATCGTCACCGGCTCGGCCGGCAAGACCTTTGCCGGGCCGCAATCCGGCATTCTCCTGTGGGACGATCCGGCGATCACCGAGGCGGTGACGACGGCGGTGTTCCCGGTCTGGGCGGCGACGCACCAGGTCAACCGGGTGGCGGCGCTGGCCCTGGCGACGGCGGAGGCGATCGCCTTCGGCGCGGCACTGCAGGCCCAGATCGTCGCCAATGCCCGGGCTTTGGCGCGGGCGCTGCAGGAGCGCGGCATCCCGATGCTGGGCGCACACAAAGGCTTCACCACCACGCATCAGGCCATCGCCGACGCGCGCGGCTTCGGCCGCGGCCTGGCGGCGGCGCAGGCGCTGGAGCGCGCCAACCTGATCGTGAACAAGAACCTGCTACCGTCCGACCGCAAGGAGGACTGGGATTTCCCCGGCGGGCTGCGGATCGGCACGATCGAGGTCACCCGCTTCGGCATGCGCGAGCGCGAGATGGAGGCGATCGCCGAGCTGATCGCCCGCGTCCTGGTGCGCGGCGAGGCGCCCGAGGCGGTGCGGCCGGACGCGGTGGCGCTCCGGCACAGCTTCCCGACGATCCACTACTGCTTCGAGAACGGATTGCCGGATTAGGCTCACATCTCGCCGTCATTGCGAGGAGGCGAAGCCGACGAAGCAATCCAGGGGCCGATGCGTGTGGCCCCTGGATTGCTTCGCTGCGCTCGCAATGACGGTGTCGAGGACCCCGGAAGCGTCTCGCAGCCCGCCTACAGATTCCCCAGCGCTTGCTCGATGTCGGCGAGGATGTCCGGGGTGTTCTCCAGGCCGATCGACAGGCGCACCAGACCCTCGCCGATGCCCTGCGCCGCCCGCTCCTCCGGCGTGTAGTTGGCATGGGTCATGCTGGCAGGATGCTGGACCAGCGATTCCGCGTCGCCCAGGCTGACCGCCAACGTCACCAGCCGCAGCCGGTCCATGAACTTCCGTCCGGCCTCGATGCCGCGGCGCAGCTCGAAGGCGATCAGCCCGCCGGGCTGCGCCATCTGCCGGCTGGCCAGCGCGAATTGCGGATGCGATTCGAGCCCGGGATAGGACACCCGCGCCACCGCCGAATGGCCCTCCAGCAGCCGTGCCACGGCGAGGGCGGAGCGGGAATGCTGCGCCATCCGCAGCTCCAGCGTCTTCAGCCCGCGCAGCACCAGATGGGCGTTCATCGGCGACAGCGTCGCGCCGGTCAGGTAGCGCAGCCCCTCATTGCGCACCCGGTCGATGATCGGCTTCGGCCCGACCAGCACGCCGGCCAGCACGTCGCCATGGCCGCTCAGGAACTTGGTGGCCGAATGCAGCACCAGGTCGGCGCCGTGGTCCAGCGGCCGCTGCAGCACCGGGGTGCAGAAGGTGTTGTCGACCACCACCAGCGCCTCGGGCGCCGCCCGCCGGGCCAGGTCCGACACGGCGCGGATGTCGATCAGCCGCAGGTTCGGGTTGGCCGGGGTCTCGAAATACACCACCCGCGTCCGCAGGGTCAGCGCCGCCTCCAGCGCCTCCGGCCGGGTCATGTCGACCTTGGTCACCCTGACCCCGAAGCGCGGCAGGCCCTGCATGAAGAAGGCGTAGCTGTTGCCGTACAGCGTGTGGTCGATCACCACCTCGTCGCCGGCCTGCAGCAGCGTCCACATCGGCGTGGTGATGCTGGCGATGCCGGACGCCATCGCCACCGCCGCCGCGCCGCCCTCCAGCCGGGCCAGCCGGTCCTCCAGGATGGTCTGGGTCGGGTTGTGCCGGCGGCCATAGACATAGCCCTGGGCCTCGCCGCGGAACACCGCCGCCCCGGCCGCGGTGTCGGGGAAGGCATAGGTCGAGGTCATGTAGATCGGCGGCGTCAGGGCACCTTGCGCCTCGGCCGGATCGTAGCCGTGATGGATCGCGGTGGTGGAGGGGCCCCAGGGCTTGTCGTCGCGATCGGAATCGGTCATGGGGTTCCTCCGGACCGGCGGCCTATCCGCCGGCGCGCCGGGCCCGGGGATGGGCGTCGGCGTAGACGGTCATCAGCCGCTCGGTGTCGATCTCGGTGTAGCGCTGGGTGGTCGACAGGGCGGCGTGGCCCAAGAGCTCCTGGATCGTGCGCAGGTCGCCGCCGCCGGCCAGCAGATGGGTGGCGAAGCTGTGCCGCAGCGCGTGCGGCGTCGCCGAATCGGGCAGGCCGAGCACGGCGCGCAGCTGGCGCATCTGGCGTTCCGCCACGCCCGGGTTCAGCGCGCCGCCGCGGGCGCCCAGGAACAGCGGGCCGGTGGCCGTCAACGGGTAGGGGCAGGCGGCGACATAGGCGTCGACCGCCTCGCGCACCGCCGGCAGCACCGGCACCATGCGCTGCTTACGGCCCTTGCCGGTGACCACCAGCGTGTCGCCCTTCGGCGCCTCCCGCCGGGTCAGGCCCAGCGCCTCGCCCAGGCGCAGGCCGCAGCCATAGAGCAGGAACAGCAGGGCGCGGTCGCGCAGCCCGATCCATTCCTCGGTGGCCAGGGTCTCGATCGTGTCGACGGCGGCGAGCGCGTCGGTCACCGCCAGCGGCCGTGGCAGGCGCTTCGGCAGCTTCGGGTTGCGCAAACTGCCGATGGCGGCGTTGTGCAGCACACCGGCGCGGTCGAGATGGCTCAGGAAGTTGCGGACGCCGGACAGGCCGCGCGCCCGGGTCGCGGCGCCGGCCCCGCCGGCGGCCCGGCGGGACTGGAAGGCGCGCAGGTCGGAGAGGGCGGCGGCGGACAGGTCGTTCAGGCTCGGCGCCCGGCCGAGATGCTCGGCCAGGAAGTGGACGAAGCGGCCGACATCGCCGAGATAGGCGCGCAGCGTGTGCGGCGAGACCCGCTTCTCCTCCTCCAGCCACAGCTTCCAGCGGCCGGCGGCGTCGCGCAGATCCGCCGCCGCCGGCCAGCCGGCCATGCTGGTTTCGGGCTCGGGGGTCACCGCCGCGTCGCGGCCGGCGCCGCCCCCTCACCCGAAATCGCTGCGCGATTTCGACCTCTCCCCGGGGGAGAGGTGATGATGCCCGGCCTCTCGTTCCCCTCTCCTCGGGGAGAGGGAGGGGCCCGCCGCGTTGGCGGCGGGAGGGTGAGGGGG
>NZ_NHON01000167.1 GCF_002195995.1 Inquilinus limosus | reverse complement strand
GCCCTGACGCATCAGACCGACGCGAAGACCGCGCTGCAGACCGCCCAGGCGACGATCGACCGCGTGCTGAAGAAGTGAGCTGAAGAATTGAGGCGGAGCACCGCCATCACCGCAACAACGAGTCCCCCCTCCCCCTGCGGGAGGGGGGCAGGGGGAGGGGGTTCCAACAGCAAGAACTAATCCCGCTGTCATGCCGCGCCCCCCGAACCCGCCGCCAGCAGGCGCCGCAGATGCGCACAGACGGCGGTGACTTCCGGCGCGTCGCGGTCGCAGCGGCCCTCGGCATCCTTCAGCGGCCGCAGGTCGACGATCTCCTGCACCCGGCCGGGATATGCTGCCAGCACCAGCACCTGCTGGCCCAGATATACCGCCTCGGCGATGCTGTGCGTGACGAAGACCACGGTGGTGCCGGTGCGCCGCCACAGCGCCAGCATCTCGTCGTTCAGCCGGTCGCGGGTGATCTCGTCCAGCGCGCCGAAGGGCTCGTCCATCAAGAGGATGCGCGGCCGGCACAGCAGGGCGCGGGCGATCGCCACGCGCTGGCGCTGGCCGCCCGACAGCTGGTCCGGCATCCGCTCCGCCAGCCCGCCGAGGCCGAGCAGCGCCAGCAGGTCGTCGGTCGCCATGATCTCCGTCCGGGCGGCCCGGCCGCGGCCGACCAGCAGCGGCAGCTCGATATTGGCGCGCACGCTGCGCCAGGGCAGCAGGGTCGGGTCCTGGAACACGAAGCCGATGTCGCGGCGCTGCCGGGCCGCTGCCGGCGGTCCGCCCAGCACCGCGATCTCCCCGGCCAGCGGCGCCAGCAGGTCGGCCGCGACCCGCAGCAGGGTCGACTTGCCGCAGCCGGACGGCCCGAGGATGGTGAGGAATCCGCCCTGCGGCACGTCCAGGTCGACGCCGTCCAGCACCGGCACGACGCCCGCGCCCCGGCCGGTCGGCGGATACCCGATGGCGAGCCCGCGGCAGCGGATCGCGACGCTGTCCACCCGTCCCGTCACCCCAGCTTCGGCCGGTCGGCTGCGGTCATCTCCAGGATCGCGCTCGACCAGCAGTCTTCCGGTTTCGGCGCGCTGCCCTGGAACTGGCCGATCGAATCGTAGATCCGCACCTGCTCGGCGATCGCGGCGGGGTCGAACCAGCCCCAGCCCTTGGCCTTGGTGTCGGCGTCGAAGCTCAGCTTCAGCACCAGCCCGACCGTCGCCTGCTCGGTCTCGCGGTCCAGCTGCGGATAGGCGTCCACGGTCAGGTCCACCGCCTCCTTCGGATGCGCGTGGGTCCAGGCCCAGCCCTTGGCCACGGCGCGCAGGAACTTCGCCAGCACCTCGGCATTCTCGGCCACCGCCTGGTCGGTGGCGAAATAGACGTTGGAGTAGGAGGGCAGGCCGGTGTCCTTCATCATCAGGTCGATCCGGTCCGGCCCGATCACCGACAGCGCCTTGGTGTTGGTGACCCAGCCGGTGACGGCGTCGACCTGGCCGGCCACCAGCGGCGTCATGTCGAAGCCGATATTGGTGATGTCCAGCTGCGACGGGTCGATCCTGTTCTGCGCCAGGATCGCGTCCAGCACGAAGCGCGCGGTGGGCTGGATGCCGATGCGCTTGCCGATCATGTCCTTGACCGTGCGGATCGGCGCCTTGGGCAGCGAGTAGAAGGCGAAGGGGCCGGAGCGGTAGCCGCAGGCGATCACCTTCACCGGCACGCCGGAGCCGCGGGCCAGCAGCAGCTGCGCGGAGTCCGAGAACTGGCCCAGCGCCGCCTGGCCGGTGACGACCGGCGGCACGGTGGCGGAGTTCGGGCCGCCGGGCGAGAACTCGACCTCCAGCCCCTCGGCCTGGAACAGCCCCTGCTTCAGCGCCACCACGTCGCCGATCTGGCCGTTGCTGATCAGCCAGTCGTATTTGATCACCACGGTGGCGGCCTCGGCCCGGCCCTGCGGGATCCTCAGCGCGATGCCGGCGCCGAAGGCGGCGATGCCGGCCAGGACGGTGCGGCGGTCGAAGGCGGTCATGCGGTCCTCCCTGCAGCGGCCGGCCCTTCGACGTCGCCGACAGGGCCGCCGTCGAGCCAGGCATAGATCTCCCACAGATTGTCGTCCGGGTCGGTGAAATAGGCGCAGCGCGCATTCCACGCATAGTCGGCGGGCGGCCGGGTGAATTTCACGCCGAGCGTGCTGAGCTCGAGATACACCGCGTCGACTGCGGCGGGCGAGGGCAGCTCGGCCGCGGCGCAGGCCTTGTGCACCTGCGGCGGGGCGCGGCGGGCGGAGACGCCGGTGTGCTCGGCGATATGGCCGATCTCCCACAGCGCCAGGGTCAGCCCGGCGCCCTTGAAGTCGGCGAAGCCCGGGGCGCGGCGGCGCAGCCGGAAGCCGAGCTTGTCGATGTAGAAGGCGGCCGCCCGCTCGACATCCTCGACCAGGAAGCAGACATCGGTGATCGGGTGGGCCTGGGCGAAGGGCATGGCGGTCTCCGGACGGTGTCGCCCCGATCATGGCGCCGCCGGACGCCTCGCTTCTTTCGTGATCCTGCGCATCTGTTGCTTGATCTTGCTCCGGGGGCAGCCACAGTGGCATCGACATCGCTTCCAACACCGTCATTGCGAGCGCAGCGAAGCAATCCAGGGCCGGTGCGCACTGGCCCCTGGATTGCTTCGTCGGCTTCGCCTCCTCGCAATGACGGAGGTGTATCCTCTTGACTCATATGTTCTTGTTATGTTCTTATTGTCAGATGGCCGACGCCGACACCAGGACAGAGATCGCGCTCGCCGCCCCGCCGGATCCGGAGGAGGCCGACGATGCGATCCTGTCCGGCCTGATCGAGCTCGGCATGACGATGGCGCGGGCGTTCCAGGCCGAGGCCATCGCCGCCCTGCAGGCCGACGACCTCGACCGCGCCGGCAAGGCCGAAGCCCATTTCAGCCGCATCTTCCTCGGCATCCGCCGCGCCATCGCGCTGCGGGCCAGGCTGCGCCAGCAGCGGGAGGAGACCCTGCGTGCCGGCGAGCGGGACCGGCACGAGCAGGCGGCCCAGGCGGCCGACCGGCGCCGCCGCGTCGCCCAGGGCGTCACAGAGTCCATCGCGGCCGCGACCCCAACACCCGCCGAGGCCCCGACGCGGGAACGGCTGATCGCCGATCTGTGGGAGCGGCTGGCCGGCGACCATGCCGACCGTCCCGACACGGCCGACAGGGCCCTGCCGATCGAGGCCCTGATCCGCAGCCTGTGCCGGGCCCTCGGCATCCCGCCCGACCGGGCCGCGATTGCCGCGGCCGTCGCCGGGACGGCGGAGGCACCCATCATCGATGCCATGACGGATGCCGCCGGAGATGCGCCCGCGCAGGGCTGGTTTCGTCCGGCGGATGCGTCCATCACCAGGCGGCGGCCTCCGCCGAGGCCGCCGAGACCGGACAGCAGTTGAGCTCTGGCTCCTAAGCCTCCGCCCGATATCGCGCCGGGGTGGTGCCGGTGGCGCGGCGGAAGGCGGTGGAGAAATGCGCCTGGCTGGCGAAGCCGGCACGGTAGGCGATCTCGGCCAGCGCCAGCTCGCGCCGGGCCAGCAGCGCCGTGGCGCGCTCGACCCGTCGCGCCAGCACGAATTGGTGCGGCGCCCGGCCGGTCGCGGCCTTGAAGGCGCGGCTGAAATGGAACCGGCTGAGGCTGGCCACCGCGGCCAGCTCCGCCAGGCTCAGATCGCCATCCTCCAGCGCGTCCTCGATATGGTCCAGCACCCGGCGCAGCCGCTCCGGCGACAGCGCTTCGGGCCGCTCCGGCCGCGGCTCCGGGCGATGGGACAGAAGGCGCAGGGTGCAGGCGGCGAAGGTCAGGCCCAGCTGCTCGGCCAGCAGCGGGTCGGTCGCCGCCGGCTGCCGCGCCAGCTCGGCCAGCGCCAGGGCGACGTGGATTGTGACCGGGTCGGCGGCGACCAGCATCTCGGAGTCGTCGAAATCCGCCGGCCCGATCCCCTGGCCGATCCGGCGATAGGCCGCGGGCGGCTGAAAGATCGAGATATAGTCGGCGCCATCGCCGTCGACGAACAGCGGCAGCCCGGCCGGCTGCACGCCCAGCGTCCAGGCCGGCCGCGTCACCTGCCGGGTCGGCCCGTCGCCGATCCGGAAGGCATAGCGGCCGTGCCCGCTGCGGTTCAGCGACAGCCGGTGCAGCGCGCCGCAGGATTCCATCTGGCCGGCATCGCTGCGATAGCACTCCACCGTGATGTCCGGCCGCGCCGCTGCCGCGTAATCGTGCAGCGCCGGCCGGCTGATGGCGAAGACCGATGGGTCGAGACCGTCCATCCCATGCTCTCCCTGCCTCTTCGGGTCCGCGGCTCTGCCGGCCGCGATGCCGCTGCCGCTCCTGTTCCGGAGCGACGCAAGCAGCATGCCAGACGGGCAGGGGCAGGGCCATCGGCTCGCCCTGAGTGCCCCGGGGAACAGGTGGACGCCACGGATTGCCGTAGACCATTGGTCCTGCGCAGGACTGGCGGAGCAAGGATGCAGCCATGGCCATCACCGACAAGGAGATCGCCGATCTCGTGGCGCGCGCGGCGGACGCCAACGCGGCGCTCATGCGCGGCGACATCGAGGGATACCTCGCCCTGATCTCCCATGCCGACGACTTCACGCTCATGACCCCGTTCGGCGGGCCGCCCACCTGCGGCTTCGATGCGTCGAGCGAGCGGCTGGCCGCGCTGGGGCGCTTCTTCCGGGCCGGCCGGACGGCGCTGGAGCTGGTGCGGGCCTATGCCTCGGACGACCTGGCGGTGCTGGTGGTGATCGAACGGCAGACGGTCGAGGTCGGCGGCCTGCCGGAGCAGGACTGGTCGCTGCGGGTCACCCTGGTGTTTCGCCGCGACGGGCCGGAATGGCGGCTGGCGCACCGCCATGCCGACCCGCTGGTCAAGGGCATCAGCCTGGAACAGGCGGCCGCGATTGCCCGCGGCTGATTGCCGAGCTCAGCCTGACTTGGCCGCGAGCCGCCGGCGGTACTCCGCGACCGGCAGGCCGCCGACGCCCCAATTCTCCATCGGCACCTCCTCGATCACCACGAAGGTCGCGTCGAGCGGCTTGTTCAGCACGTCCAGCAGCAGCTGGCTGACGCCTTGGATCAGGGCGGCCTTCTCCTCCGCCGTCACCGCGGGGCGGTCGGGCGAGGACCCCTCGCGGGTCACCTGGATGGTCACCATCGGCATCGCCGTTCTCCTCCATCAGGGATGGCGGCGGCCCGTTGCCGCCGCCGATCCGTGGTTTTTACCAGCGGCCGGCGCTCTGGCCGCCATCGACATGCAGGATCTCGCCGGTGACGAAGCCGGAATTCTCCAGGAAGACGACCGCGTCGACGATGTCGCGGATCTCGCCCATCCGGCCGACCGGGTGCAGCTTGCTCAGCCCCTCATGCGTCTCGGCCGGATGCATCGGCGTCTTGATGATGCCCGGCGACACGGCATTCACCCGGATGCCCTTGGCCGCGTATTCGATCGCCAGCCCCTTGGTGGCGGAGTTCAGGCCGCCCTTGGTCAGCGACGCCAGCACCGCCGGCACGCCGGCGATCGGCTGGTCGACCAGGCTGGTGGTGATGTTGACGATGTGGCCCGAGCCCTGCTTCAGCATCGCCCCCACGGCGTGCTGGGTGACGTGGAAGAAGCCGGCCAGGTTGACCGACAGTACCTTGGCGAAGTCCGCCTCGGTGTAGTCGGTGAAGGGCTTGGCGACAAAGATGCCGGCATTGTTCACCAGCGTGTCGATCCGGCCGAAGCGGGCCAGGCCCTCCTCGACCACGCGGGCGGCGACGCGCGGGTCGGCGATGTCGCCCTCGACCGCGAGGATGTCGGGGTCTCCGCCCTGGCGGATGGAGCGGGAGTTGGCGATGACCCTGTAGTTCAGGTCGCGATAAGCCTTGACCAGGCCCGCGCCGATACCCTGCGAGGCGCCGGTGATGACGGCGACCTTCCGTTCGGTTCCCATGATGTGCCTCTGAGATCGTGCAGCGGCCGGAGGGATGTCCGGTCGGCCGGGCCAGTGCGGCGCCGGTGCGGATCTATTTACGGCTTGCCGCCGTTCGCTCGAATAGGCGTCATCCGGGAGAGACTGTTGCGCAAACCGGAATGCCGGATGGCTGGTCAGGCGGCGTTGTCGGGCGTGAGGCGGGCGAATTGGGCCTTCAACCGGGGCAGGGCGAAGTCGACGAAGGCGCGGACCTTCGGCACCGACAGGCGGCCCTCCGGGGTGATGATGTGGACGGGCAGGGGGGCGGGCTCGGCGTCCGTCAGCACGACCTTCAGCCGGCCGGCCTGGACCTCCTCGCCGACATGGTAGGAGAACAGCCGGGTGACGCCGTGCCCCTCGGCGGCCGACGCGACCGCGGCCCGGACGCTGTTGACGATCAGGCGCGGGGCGAACTGCACGGTGCGGGCGCTGGTCGATCCCGGCGCCGGCGGGAAGCTCCAGGAATCGATGCCGAAATGGGTCATCGACACGATCCGGTGCCGGGCCAGGTCCGCAGGCTGCTCGATCCGCGGATGCTGCGCCAGATAGGCGGGGGCGGCCGCCACCACCCGGCGGACCTCGCCGACCCGCACCGCGACCAAGGTGGAATCCGGCAGATGGGCGATGCGCAGCGCGGCGTCGATGCCCTCATCGATCAGGCTGACCGGCCGGTCGAGCAGCAGCAGCCGGGCCGAGACGGCGG
Organism: Inquilinus limosus; assembly: GCF_002195995.1. Classification (GTDB taxonomy): domain Bacteria; phylum Pseudomonadota; class Alphaproteobacteria; order DSM-16000; family Inquilinaceae; genus Inquilinus; species Inquilinus limosus_C. Next base: position 718 of record NZ_NHON01000167.1, on the reverse strand, counting down.
GATAGGCGTCGAGGAAGGCGTCCAGGATCGGGCGCAGCACATCCTCGCCGCTGATCAGGGGCGCGGTCAGGGTCAGCAGGCCGCGCGGCGCCGCCCGCTCCCCGGCGGCCAGCATGTCGGCCTCCTCCAGGTCGGTCAGCACCCGCCGGCAGGCGGCGGCGTAGCGCTCTCCCGCCTCGCTCAGCCGGATCGACCGGGTGGTGCGGTGCAGCAGCTGCACCCCGACATGGTCCTCCAGGAAGGCGATGGCCCGGCTGACCGCGGCGGGCGAGCGGCCGAGCCGCCGCCCGGCGCCGGCCAGGCTGCCCGTGTCCAGGGCCGAGACGAACACGCGCATGGCGTCGATCCGGTCCATCATTCTTCCCGGAGATGGAACACTGAAGGCCGAAGCCTAGGCACTCCGGCGTTCGGTGCAAAGGCCAGTGGTATGCCGCCCAGGCCGGCGAACTCATGTTCTGGCGACATTTGCGTGCTGGGGGTTTGGAGGGCGTCCTGAAAGAAATGGTCATCCTCGGGCTTGACCCGAGGATCCAGGGGCTTTCAAGAGCGGCTCTCGGTGGCCCCTGGATTGCCGGGTCAAGCCCACGGGTGTCCGGTTAAGAAAAGGTGGACATAGCGCACGGTGTTGATTCAGCTCGGGTTCAGGACGTTGGCGCGTCACCTGGACACGACCCGGAGCAACACCGTGCGGCATCACAATAGCGTGTTCCATGTTCCA
>NZ_NHON01000166.1 GCF_002195995.1 Inquilinus limosus | reverse complement strand
ATGGCGGGGGCGGCCGGTCCTCGGGTGGTGGCGGCTATGGCGGTGGTTCGTCGGGCGGCGGTACCTCCGGCGGCGGCGGCGGTGGCCGCGGCCCGATGGCGGACGACCTCGACGACGAGATCCCGTTCTGATCCATCCGGACGGACAAAGCGAAACGGGCCGGCTGGGGAACCAGCCGGCCCGTCCTCTTTCGGGGACGGTTCTTGCTGTGGGAACCAGCCGTAGGCCTGGCTCGGTCCTATGCCTCTCCCGCGTGGCGGGAGAGGTCGGGCTCGCGACAGCGAGACCGGGTGAGGGCGGGCCTCGGCCTCGACGAAATCCCCTCACCCGGAGCCGCTTCGCGCCTCCGACCTCTCCCGCAAGCGGGAGAGGCAATCTGTTCACAGGGCCGTGAAAGCCGGCCGGCTGCCCAGCCCTCTCAGCCCATCGCCTCGATCGGATCGCGCCGCATATTGTCCGGCGGCGTGCGGCGCACGCCGGGCTGGGCGGCCCAGGCCGCCGCGTTGGCGATGACCATCTGCACCTGGGCGTTGTGGTAGCTCGGGAAGGTCTCGTGTCCCGGCCGGAAGTAGAAGATCCGACCGTAGCCGCGGCGATAGGTCAGGCCGCTGCGGAACACCTCGCCGCCCTTGAACCAGCTGACGAAGACCAGCTCGTCCGGCTCCGGCACGTCGAAGAACTCGCCATACATCTCCTCCTGCGGGATCTCGATGTAGCGGTCGAGCCCGGCGGCGATCGGATGCGCCGGGGCGGTGACCCAGATCCGCTCGGTCTCGCCGTCCTTGCCGTGCACCCGCCAGTTGACGCTGCAACTGGTGCCCATCAGGCGGCGGAAGATCTTCGAGTAGTGGCCGGAATGCAGCACGATCAGGCCCAGCCCGCCCATGACTTGGCGGCGCACCCGCTCGACCACCGCGTCCGACACCTCCTCATGCGCCTTGTGGCCCCACCACAGCAGCACGTCGGCGCGGTTCAGCACCTCGTCGGTCAGCCCGTGCTCGGGCTGGTCCAGCGTCGCGGTGGCGACCGGGAAGCCGCGCTGGCGCAGCGGGTCGGCGATCGCCTCGTGGATGCCGTCCGGGTAGACGGCCGAGACCTCGGGGTTCTGCAACTCGTGCCGGTACTCGTTCCAGACCAGCAGGCGGGGGAGGGCCATGTCACTCATCTCCGGATCAGGGGGCGGTCAGAGGCTCAGGGAAGGGTCTCCGAGAGCGACACCCACGTCCCGTCCTGGGCGCCCGACCGCATGCAGGCGAAGCTGGTGGCGAGGGAGTGGATGTTGTCCTCGCCGGAGGTGAAATAGCGCGGCGGCTTGCCGCGCACGGCGGCGGCGAAAGCGTTCAGCGTGCCGGCGCGGTCGATCAGCGCCATCGGCTCCAGGGCCAGGTCCTTGGTGCTGCCATCCGGCCGGCGCAGCACCACCTTGTCGGCGACCGCCCCCTCCCGGCCGCGCGCCCACCACACCAGTTCGCCCTCCTCGCATTCGATCGCCCATTCGCCGGTCCAGGTGGTCGGCGTGCCGCGGGAGACCCAGGAGCCGCTGTAGGACACCATCAGCCCGCTCTCCAGCGCCAGCAGGGCGTGCGCGGCGGCGTGGTCCCGGAACGGGCTGTCGGGTGTGTTCCAGCTGCGGCAGGCCACCCGCTGCACATTCTCGCCGAAGATCATGCGCATCAGGTCGAAATGGTGGATCGCCATGTCCAGCAGCAGCGGGCCGGGGATGTCGTGATAGCGGTGCCCGGTGACCTTCCAGTTCTGCCGGAAGTCGATCAGCGCCGACAGCGGCCGGCCATAGGTGCCGTCGCGCACCAGGTCGGCCACCAGCTTCACCGCCGCCTGGTAGCGGTAGTTCTGGCTGACCATCAGCACCCGGTCGGTCTTCTTGCCCAGGGCGATCAGCTCCTGCGCCTCCTCCAGCGTCGAGGTGAAGGGCTTCTCGACCAGCACATGCTTGCCGGCCTTCAGCGCGGCCTCGCTGACGCTCTTGTGCCCGGCGGTCGGCAGCACCGCCAGCACGCCCTCGGCCTCGACGCCGGCGAGGGCGGCGTCGAGGCTGGGGAAGCACTTCTCCTCGGCCAGGCCGAGTGTCTCCTGGGCCCGCTTCAGCACCTCGGGGTTGGCATCGACGAAGCCGACGACATCGACCGCCTTGACCTGCGGCAGGATGGTGTGGGCCCAGTTCATGCCCCAGCCGCCCAGCCCGACCTGGATCACCTTGACCGACACTTCCGTCTCCTTCGTCGCTCGGGTTGTGTGTGATGCCTACCAGCGGCCGCCGCGGCTCAGCCGGTTCAGGTCCTTCTGCAACTGCGCCAGGTTGGCGGCGGCGTCGCCCTGTTTCGACAGGGTGCTGTGGACCGCATTCCAGAACAGGGACGAGACCTCGCTGTAGCGTTCCCCGGTCACCGCCGACGGGCGGGCCACGGCGCTGTCCAGCACTTGCCGCGTCACCTTGAAGAACGGGCGCTTGGCCAGGATCTCGGCATCCTCGTACAGCGCCGGGATGGTCGGCTGGTAGCCGCCCTCCAGGGCGCGGCGCTTCTGCTCGTCCCGGGAGGTCAGATAGACGGCGAATGCCGTCGCCTCCTTGGGGCTCCTGGAGTATTTGGAGACCGCGATCTGCCAGCCGCCGAGGGTGGCGGCGTTGCGCCCGCCTTCCCCATCGCCCTTCGGCAGGGGGGCGTAGCCGACCTTGCCCTTGACCGGGCTGTCGCCGGCCTCCGCCAGGCTGGCGGCATAGGGCCAGTTGCGCATGAAGGCGGCGTTGCCGGACTGGAACACGCCGCGCGCATCCTCCTCCATGTAGTTCAGCACGCCGTCGGGCGCGATGGTGCCGATCCAGGACGCGGCGGTGTCCAGCGCCTTGGCCGCCTGCGGATTGTCGACCGTGATCTTGCCGTCCGGCCCGACGATCGAGCCGCCGCCGAAGCTGGCGATCCATTCCAGCGCATCGCAGGTCAGGCCCTCATAGGCCCGGCCCTGGAAGACGAAGCCGTAGAAGCGGTCGTTGCCGGCCTTGCGCTCGCCCTCCTGGATGGTCCTGGCGGCCTCGGTCAGCTCGGCCCAGGTCGCGGGCACCTTGAGCTTGTACTTGTCCAGCAGGTCCTGGCGGTAATACAGCAGCCCGGCATCGGTGTACCAGGGCAGGGCCAGCAGCTGGCCGTCGCGGGTCAGTCCCTCGACGATGCTGGGGAAATACTGGTCGATGGTGGCCTGGTCGACCTGCTGCTTCAGGTCGATGAAGTGGCTGCCCAGGATGCCGGGCCAGATCACGTCGACCTGGAACACGTCGATGTCGCTCGACTTGCCGGTCAGGAACTGCTGGTACAGGGCCAGCTGCTCGGAGGTGGATTGCGGCGCGGCGACGACCTTGACCGTGTTGCCGGTCTTGGCCGACCAGGCCTTGGCGGCCTCGTCGCAGAGCCGGGACTGGATGCCGGTGGAGCCGCAGGCGAAGGTGATCTCGGCGCCGAGCGCCGCCGGCGAGGCTGCCAGGGCGAGGGTGAGTGCGGCGAGAGCGGTCAGGTGTTTCCCGGACATGGTTCCTCCTGTGGTCTCGACGAACGGATTCTGGCGTCCATTGCAATCGTTTTCAGATTAGTGGCGCAGGGCCGTTTGGCAACCGGCAATCGGTCGGACCAAGCGGCGCGGCGCTCGGCGCGCCTGCCGGTCGGGGAGGGGGCGGAAGTATCCTAAGGACTCGCCAGCAGCCTCGCCGGTCCTGTATCTACAACCCATGGTCGTGGCGGCCATGATGCAGCTCGAATTTTTCTCGATGTCCGGATCGATAAAAAAATGGACATAAATAAATATTCCATATATTTCGATATAGTCTGCAACTCTCGGTCGGGCTTCTAGGAATACACTCCGGAAGATCTTGGATCCAGCCTTTGCATAATATGATATGCAGGTTTTTCTGCTTGACGATTTCTAGTAAGAATCATCTCTGGTCCGAGACGGGTACAATAAAGCTTGTGCCTTCCATGGATCTGTGCTACATAGTCGGGTATTAATGCTAGTTTAGCTAATCTTTTAAGGAATGCGCGAAATGAACGAATATTCTAGAGTCCCGAGACGTTAGGCGGGTAGGGTTCGAAAATGCCGCCCGGTCCCGCCCGGCGGCCCTTGTAGTTTTGATATGCCTATTGAAGCCCCTCACCGATGAACACGAACGCGCTGACACGAGCTTATCTGGTCCTCGGGGGGCTGGGGGCGGTATCGCTGATCGGCTACGGCGTATATCGAAGCTACGCACCGGTCGTCACAGCTTCTGCCCCGGCGACGGTGGCGCAGCCGGCGCCGGCGAACACCAAGATGTTCGGCATCATGACGGCGGCCCGGTTCATCGCCCGCGGGCAGGTGATCACGCGGGAAGACGTGTCCACCACGATGGTCGCCGGAACGATGCCGCAGGGGGGGCGGACGGCGATCGGCGATGTCGTGGGCAAGGTGGCGACCGCCGACATCCTGCCGCAGCAGCTGCTGCTCGATTCCACCATGTCCGCCGATCCGGCCAAGGCGGGCCTGGCTGCGCTGGTGCCCGCCGGCTACCGCGCGATCAGCATCCTGACCAATGACGAGATCGCGGTCAGCCAGTTCGTCCGGCCGGGCGACAAGGTCGATATCCAGCTGGTGCTGCCCGACACCGTCTTTGCCAAGCAGGGCGTGGCGGAGCGGCCGGAAACCGACATCAGCGAGGCGCGCACGGTGCTGCAGGATGTCCTGGTGCTGACCGTCGGCGCTACCCTCGGCGATCCGACGCTGGCCCAGGCCGCCGCCGAGCAGGCCGCCAGCACATCCGGCCGCCGCAACGATCCGTCGCGGACCATCAGCCTGGCCATGACGCCGGAGCAGATCGCCAAGTTCGCCCTGGCCCGCAGCCTCGGCACCTTCTACCTGTCCCTGCGCGGCCCCGACGACCTGCAGCTCATCGGGGACAACACCGCCAATCTCTCCGACATCCGCGGTCCCACGCCGCCGCCGGCCGCGCCGGCGACGCCGCAGAAGCGCCCGATCGAGCTGATCGTCGGCGACCGCACCCAGCTGATCTACCCGAAGACGTCCGGAGAGCCGCGATGAGGTTTGTGGTCCGCCTGCTGTATGTCGCGGTTCTCGTCCTCGTCACCCAGGTCGCGGGGGCGGAGGAGCTGCGGCTCGGCGTCGGCGCCCAGCGCGTGATCAACCTGCCGGCCCCGATCACCCGCATCGTCGTCGGCCAGGGCGGCATCATCGACGCGACGGCCCTGAATGAGGACCAGCTTCAGGTCACCGGGCTGCAGTCCGGCACGACCACGCTCAACATCTTCACCGCCCAGTCGGACCAGGGGGTGGCCTACGACGTCACCGTCGGCGGCGCGGCCGTCGCCCTGCCCACCATCCCCGACCGTGGCGATCCGGCCCGGCAGATCCGCGGCCAGCCGGGATTGCAGGGCGTGCGGGTCAATCGCGACGGCGACACGCTGGTGCTGTCCGGCACGGTGCCGGACCTGGACGCCCATGCCCGGGCGTCGAGCATCGCCCGCGCCTATGGCGGCAACAATGTCGTCGACCTGACCCGGGTCACCGGCAATCAGATGGTCGCCGTCGACATCCAGTTCGCGGCGGTGTCGGCCACCACGCTGCGCGCCCTCGGCTTCAACTTCTCGGCCCTCGGCGGCAGCGACTTCCAGGGCGCGCTGATCGGCCCCAACACCTATCAAAGCTTCAACTTCACCGGCCGCAACCTGTCGATCTCGGCATCGCCGGCGCTGACCAGCGCGTTCAACCTGTTCCTGGCCGATCCGCGCAACGGCATTCTCGGCCTGCTCAGTGCCCTGTCGCAGGCCGGCCTGACCCAGCTGCTGGCGCAGCCGACCCTGCTGGTCCGCTCCGGCGACCATGCGGAGTTCCTGGCCGGCGGCGAGGTGCCGATCCCGGTGCCGCAGGGCGGCGCGTCGATCGGCACCGTGACCATCGAATACCATCAGTACGGCGTGAAGCTGGACATCGCCCCGGTGGTGCTGTCGGACAAGCGCATCGTGCTGAAGGTGGCGCCCGAGGTCAGCGAGCTCGACTACGCCAACGCCCTGGAGTTCCAGGGCTTCCAGGTGCCGGCCTTCCGCCGCCGCTCGACCTCGACCACGGTGGAGCTGGGCAATGGCCAGAGCTTCGTGCTGGCCGGGCTGATGTACAGCAACAGCCAGATCAACGAGAGCAAGTTCCCCTGGCTCGGCGACATTCCGATCATCGGTGCCCTGTTCAAGAGCACCAACAACCAGCAGGAGCGGCAGGAGCTGATCATCGTGGCCACGCCGCGGCTGGTCACGCCCCTGGCCCCGAACCAGATCCCGTCGCTGCCGGGCGTGGACACGCGCAAGTTCAACCCGACCGTCGGCGACATGATCCTGAATGTCGATCAGGTGCAGGATCATCTCGCGCCCTACGGGCTGATGCGGTAGGCGGCCATGCACAGGATCACCGTCGCCACCTCCGACACCAACATCGCCGCCGCCTTGATCGCGGCCCTGGACGGCGTCGCCGCGGTGATCCGCTCGGCCCCGGACACGGCCTCGCTGGTCGAGCTGTGCGGCAAGACCGAGCTCGACCTGATCCTGCTCGACGCCGACCCGGTTTCGGGCTTCGGCACTGCGCTGGCGGATGCGATGCGGTCGGTGATCGCGACCGATCCCGGGGCGCCGGTCGTCGTCCTGGGCGACGAGGCCGATGCCCGCTCGGTGCTGCGGGCGATCCGCGCCGGGGCGACCGATGTGATCGACCGCGATGCCCGCGGCGAGGCGCTGGGCGGCCAGGTCGGCCGGCACCTCACCGGCGCGCCGCGCGGCAACGACGCCGGCAGCGGCGCCCTGACCCTGGTGATGAGCGGCCAGCCGGGCGGCGAGGGCCTGTTCGCGGTCAACCTGGCGGTCCTGCGGGCCAAGGCGGCGGGCGGGGCGCTGCTGGTCGACGGCGCGCTGCCCTCCAGCGAGGCCGGGGCGGCGCTGAACGTGCCGCTGAACTACACCATCCGCGACGCGGTGCAGGACCTGGCCCGGCTGGACCGCACGCTGCTGTCCTCCGCCCTTGGCCGGCACGAGCCGTCGGGCCTGCATGTGCTGCCTCTCGCCGTCGCGGGCGAGGAGGTGCACGACATCGCCACCGAGAGCATCGCCTCGATGCTGCTCGTGCTGCGGGCCCTGTTCGGCGAGGTCGTGCTGAATGTCGGCGGCATCCGCCACCCGGGCCTGCTGGCGGAGTTCGTGCGCGCCGCCGGCCGGATCTACCTGGTCGCGCCGCAGAAGTTCACCGCGGTGAAGGCCTGCCGCGACCTCCTGATCCAGATCGGGCCCAGCGCGCCGGTGCTGGAGCGCATCACCCTCGTGGTCGAGGACCACATGCCGGGCATCAGCCTGACCGACGAGCAGATGCGCGACGCGCTGGGCCTCCGCCGCTCCGTCCGCCTGCCGGCGGCGCGGGTCGAGCTGCTCAACGCGCTCAATGCCGGGCGGCCGCTGGTGCTGGACCAGCCCCGGGCGGCCTACAGCCGGGCGCTGCAGGCGCTGGCCGCCGCCGGGGTGGCGCCGGCTGCGCCGGGCGCGGCCGGCGCC
>NZ_NHON01000165.1 GCF_002195995.1 Inquilinus limosus | reverse complement strand
GCCCCACCCTGCCTGAGGCCATGTCCGACACCTCCTCCGCCCGACCTTCCCGCTCCTCCGACGCGAACCCGCTGCGCAGCTGGCTGCGCGGGCTGCTGCGCGGCAAGAGCGAGGAGGATTGGCGCGAGACCATCGAGGAGCTGATCGAGGATGGCGACGACGGCGCGGACGAAGCCTCGGTCGCCCGGCACGAACGCGTGCTGCTGGGCAACATCCTGCGGCTGCGCGACCGCAGCGCCATCGACGTGATGGTGCCGCGGGCCGACATCGTCGGGGTCGAGGTCGACACGCCGCTGCCCGGGGTGCTGGACATCCTGGCCCGCGAGGCGCACAGCCGGATGCCGGTCTATCGCGACAATCTGGACGACGCGCTGGGCGTGATCCACGTCAAGGACGTGGTCTCGGCCCTCAGCCGCGCCCGGGCCGGCGACGGCGACGCGCCGAAGTCGCTGGCCGATATCCTGCGGCCGGTCCAGATCGTCGCACCGTCGATGCCGGTGCTCGACCTGCTGCAGCAGATGCGCGAGAAGCGCCAGCACATGGCGCTGGTGATCGACGAGTTCGGCGGCATCGACGGGCTGATCACGATCGAGGATCTGGTCGAGGAGATCGTCGGCGAGATCGAGGACGAGCACGACATCGACGAGCCGCCGCAGCTGGTCGAGAAGCCGGACGGCACGCTGATCGCCGATGCGCGCCTGCCGATCGAGGCCTTCGAGGCCAAGGTCGGCGCGGTGCTGGAGGAGGACGAGCGTGACGACATCGACACCCTCGGCGGCCTTGTCTTCTCGCTCGCCGGCCGGATCCCGGCGCGGGGCGAGCTGTTGACCCACCCCAAGGGGTTCGAGTTCGAGGTGATCGATGCCGATCCGCGCCGGATCAAACGCCTCCGCATCCGCCGCAAGGACGGCGCCGAGCCTGGCTGAGACAGCCGGGCCGCGGCCCGGTGGCGCCATCGACCGCTTCGCCGCCCGCCTGATGGGGCTGAGCCGCTGGCGGCGCTTCGGCGCCGCCATCGCCTTCGGCGTCCTGGCCAGCCTGTCGGTGCCGCCGCTCTACGCCGCGCCGCTGCTGTGGCTGGCCTTTCCGGCCCTGTACTGGCTGCTGGTCGGCGCCCGCGGCGGCCGGGCCGCCTTCTTCACCGGCTGGGCCTTCGGCTTCGGCTTCTTCGTGCCCGGCCTGTACTGGGTGTCCTGGGCGCTGACCGTCGACCTGCCGCGCTTCTTCTGGCTGATCCCCTTCGCCCTGGCCGGGCTGCCGGCGCTGCTGGGCATCTTCACCGGCCTGGCCGGCCTCGCCTTCCACGGGATGCGCCGCGCCGGCTGGGGCGGCCCGCTGGCCCTGGCCGCCGCCTGGGCCCTGGCGGAATGGCTGCGCGGCCATGTCCTGACCGGCTTTCCCTGGAACCTGATCGGCTATACCTGGGTCGGTTGGCTGCCCGTGCTGCAGGGCGTCTCGGTGATCGGCATCTATGGCCTCAGCCTGCTGACCGTCGCCGCCGCCACCCTGCCGGCGACGCTGACCGGGCCGCGCCGGCAGGGCTTCGCGGCCACCGCCGCCGGCGTCGCGCTGTTCGCGGCGATCGCCGGCTGGGGCGCCTGGCGTCTGTCCGGCGACGCGGGCGGCGTGGTGCCGGGCGTGACCCTGCGCCTGGTGCAGCCCAACATCTCCCAGACCGACAAATGGTCCGGCGACAAGCGGATCGAGAACTTCAACAAGCAGCTGGCGATGTCGGCCGCGCCCGGACTCGACCGCGTCAGCGCGGTGATCTGGTCCGAGACCGCGGTGCCCTTCACCCTGTCCTGGGAGCCCGAGGCGCAGAAGGCGCTGGGCGCGATCCTGCCGCCCGGCGCCCTCGCCCTGGTCGGCGCCACCCGGGCCACGCCCTACGGCACCGAGCCGCTGCAGGCCTGGAACAGCATCTACGCGGTCGACCGCGCCGGCACCGTGCTGGCCACCTACGACAAGGCGCATCTGGTGCCGTTCGGCGAGTATGTGCCGCTGCGCGAGCTGCTGGCGCCCCTCGGCATCGAGAAGATCACCGCCGGGTCGGTCGACTTCTCGCCCGGCCCCGGGCCGCGCACCATCGACCTGCCCGGCCTGCCGCCGGTCAGCCCGCAGATCTGCTACGAGGCGATCTTCCCCGGCGCCGTGCTCGACCCCTCGGCGCCGCGGCCGGGCTGGATGCTGAACGTCACCAATGACGGCTGGTACGGCCAGACCAGCGGGCCGCACCAGCATTTCGCCATCGCCCGCACCCGCGCGGTGGAGGAAGGGCTGCCGCTGGTGCGCGCCGCCAACACCGGCATCAGCGGCGTGGTCGACGCCTATGGCCGGGTCACCGGCGAGATCGCCCTGGGCCAGGCCGGCATCCTTGACGCCGCCCTGCCCGCGGCGCTGCCCGAGACCCCTTACGCCCGCTGGGGCGATGCCGGCTTCTGGCTGCTGCTGGCCCTGGGCCTCCTGCTCGGGCGGGTCGGCCGCCCGGCGCGCGGGACCTTGCGCCCGCCCGCCGCCGGACTGCCTTGAAGTTGCCCGGGTTGGCGCATTAGGATGCGCGCCTTGTGAAACGATCGCACCCATCCCCTTGCGAATTGCTGCGGAGTAGTGTGTGGCCGCACTCGATGCCCCGAAACGGCCCCGCGGTCGTCCTCGGAATGACGAACCCAGCCCGCTCGACGTGCATATCGGCGGCCGCATCCGGTTGCGGCGGACCCTTCTCGGCTACAGCCAGGCCAAGCTGGCGACGGCGATCGGCCTGACCTTCCAGCAGATCCAGAAATACGAGCATGGCTCGAACCGCATCGGCGCCAGCCGCCTGCACCAGCTGAGCCGGGTGCTGGAGGTTCCGGTCGATTTCTTCTTCGAGGACGCGCCGCCGGCCGACGGCCTGCCCGCGGCCGGCCTGGCCGAGGAGGCCGAGCCCTACGATTCCGGCCCGGACCCGATGCAGCGGCGCGAGACGCTGGAGCTGATCCGCGCCTATTACCGGGTCGAGGACCAGGCGACCCGGCGGCGCGTGCTGGACCTGCTCAAGGCCATGTCGGGGGCCCGCAGCGACGAGAGCGGCAGCGACGAGGGCTGATCCGGACTCGCCCACTTGACCGCGCCCGTGGCCCCTGCCAAAAGTCGCGGTCGCCGCCGCAAGACTTTTTACACCCATCTTTCATCGCAGGCAGGGGTTCGACGTGGCCAAAGGCAACTACATCTTCACCAGCGAATCGGTCTCGGAAGGACACCCCGACAAGGTTTGCGACCGGATTTCGGATTCCATCGTCGATCTTTATCTCGGCGCCGATCCCCAGGCCCGCGTGGCCGTCGAGACCTTGGCCACCACCAACCGGGTGGTGATCGCCGGTGAGGTCCGCGGCCCGGCCTCGATCACCCCGGACCTGCTGGAGAACGCCGCCCGCCAGGCGGTGCGCGACATCGGCTACGAGCAGGACGGCTTCCACTGGAAGAACGCCCAGGTCGACGTGCTGGTGCACCAGCAGTCGGCCGACATCGCCGTCGGCGTCGACGCTGCCGGCAACAAGGACGAAGGCGCCGGCGACCAGGGCATCATGTTCGGCTATGCCTGCCGCGAGACCGAGGCGCTGATGCCGGCGCCGATCCAGTTCTCGCACCAGATTCTGAAGAGCCTGGCCGACGCCCGCCATTCCGGCAAGGCGCCGCAGTTCGGCCCCGACGCCAAGGCGCAGGTCTCGCTGCGCTACGAGAACGGCCGTCCGGTCGCCGCCACTTCGGTGGTGGTCTCGACCCAGCATGCCGAAGGCCTGGACCAGGCCGAGGTGCGCGAGATCGTCCGCCCCTATGTGCTGTCGGTCCTGCCCGAGGGCTGGATGTGCGACGAGCCGCATTTCTACGTCAACCCGACCGGCCGCTTCGTCATCGGCGGCCCGGACGGCGATGCCGGCCTGACCGGCCGCAAGATCATCGTCGACACCTATGGTGGCGCGGCCCCGCATGGCGGCGGCGCCTTCTCCGGCAAGGATCCGACCAAGGTCGACCGCTCGGCCGCCTATGCCGCGCGCTACCTGGCCAAGAACGTGGTCGCCGCCGAACTGGCCGAGCGCTGCGTCATCCAGCTCAGCTACGCCATCGGCGTGGCCCACCCGCTGTCGGTCTATATCGACACCCAGGGCACCGGCCGGGTCGACGAGGACAAGCTGTCCGACGTGCTGCAGCAGCTGGTCAATCTCAGCCCGCGCGGCATCCGCACCCATCTCGGCCTGAACCGGCCGATCTACGCCCGCACCTCCTCCTACGGCCATTTCGGCCGGACGCCGGAGGCCGATGGCGGCTTCTCCTGGGAGCGGACCGACCTGGTGGACGACCTGCGGTCCGCCTTCTGATCCGATGACCGAGACCGACGGCGGCGCCGAGAAGCGCCGCCACTTCCACGGCCGGCGCCATGGGCGAAAGCTCCGCGCCGGCCGCGCTGCTTTGATCGAGACCCTGCTGCCGCGGCTGACGGTGGCGCTGCCCGAGCACAGCGGCGCGCTGGACCCGGCCGCCCTGTTCCCGCGCCCGCCGCGCGAGCTGTGGGTCGAGATCGGCTTCGGCGCCGGCGAGCACCTGGCCTGGCAGGCGGCACATCACCCCGAGATCGGCTTCATCGGCTGCGAGCCCTTCATCAACGGCATGTCGACGCTGCTGGCGGCGGTGGAGCGCGACGGGCTGGACATGGTCCGGCTGTGGCCCGACGACGCCCGGCCGCTCTTGGACCGGCTGCCGGACGGCTCGGTCGGCCGCCTGTTCCTGCTGTTCGCCGATCCCTGGCCGAAGCTGCGCCACCACAACCGCCGCTTCATCCAGGACGACACCGTGGCCGATCTCGCCCGGCTACTGAAGGATGACGGCGAGCTGCGCATCGCCACCGACGACGCGCCGCTCTTGGACTGGTCGCTGCAGCGCGTCCGCCGCAACCCGGCCTTCGCCTGGACCGCCGAAGGCCCGGCCGACTGGCGCGAACGGGCCGCCGACTGGCCGCCGACGCGCTACGAGGAAAAGGCCCTGCACGGCCGGCCCTACTATCTGCGATTCCGGCGCCGGCCGCGGGATTAGGGGCCTCCGCGGCCCGCCCTGCGGCTCGGGCGGCGCCCCTCGAGGCGAAACAGGTTGCGTATCTGTGGCGGATGGCTATATATCAGCGCCGTTACCCATAGCGTTCAACTTGACTATGGTTCGGTTGAACGATTGAGAGGGTGGGCTGCGGCCCGCCTTTTTTCGTTGTGGTGACGGCTTCCAAGGCTCTGGACGCGAGGAATGCCGGAGAGGATGACGCAAGTGGAACAGGTGCGCACGATCGTGGCGCCGTCGCTCGAAGCGATGGGCTATGAGGTCGTGCGCGTCCTCATGACCGGCGGCGAGTACAGGCCGCAGCTGCAGATCATGGCCGAGCGGATCGATCGCCGCGGCATGACCGTGGACGACTGCGCCGAGATCAGCCGCACGGTGTCGGCGATCCTCGATGTCGAGGACCCGATTCCGACGGCCTATACGCTCGAGGTCTCCTCCCCCGGCATCGACCGCCCGCTGACCCGTCTCGCCGATTACGAGCGCTTCCTCGGCCACGAGGCGCGGCTCGAGACGCGGGTCCCGGTCGACGGCCGCAAGCGCTTCCGCGGAGTCCTGGCCGGGATCGACGGCGAGACGGTGCTGCTGCGCAGCGAGGAGATCGGGGAGGAGCCGGTGCGGCTGCCTTTCGCCGAGATCCAGCGGGCGAAGCTGATCCTGACCGACGCCCTGATCGAAGCCGCCAACGCAGAGGTCGAGCAGGCGGAGGCCGCGGCCGCAGCCGCTGCCCCCCAGGCCGACGCCCAAGACGCATAGGAACGCCCAAGGCTATGGAACTGCTGCACGTTGCCGATGTCGTGGCCCGCGAGAAGAGCATCGATCGCGACGAGGTGCTGACCGCGATGGAGCAGGCCATCCAGAAGGCCGGCCGCTCCAAATACGGCCATGAGCATGACATCCGCGCCTATATCAACCGCAAGTCGGGCGATATCGAGCTGCGCCGTTACCGCCAGATCGTCGAGACGGTCGAGGACGAGGCCACCCAGCTGGAGGCCAAGGACGCCGCCAAGCGCTGGCCGCATCTGAAGGTCGGCGACTTCGTCATCGACGACCTGCCGCCGATCGATTTCGGCCGCATCGCCGCCCAGACGGCGAAGCAGGTGATCGTGCAGAAGGTGCGCGAGGCCGAGCGCCACCGCCAGTTCGAGGAATACAAGGACCGCGTCGACGAGATCGTCAACGGCTCGGTCAAGCGCGTCGAATACGGCAACGTCACGGTCGACCTCGGCCGGGCCGAGGGCGTCATCCGCCGCGACGAGCTGCTGCCGCGCGAGCATTTCAAGGTCGGCGACCGCGTCCGCGCCTTCATTTATGACGTGCGCGAGGAGCCGCGGGGCCCGCAGATCTTCCTGTCCCGCACCCACGGGCAGTTCATGGCGAAGCTGTTCGCCATGGAGGTGCCGGAGATCTATGACGGCATCATCGAGATCAAGTCGGTGGCCCGCGACCCGGGCAGCCGCGCCAAGATCGCGGTGATCTCCAAGGACAGCTCGATCGACCCGGTCGGCGCCTGCGTCGGCATGCGCGGCAGCCGCGTCCAGGCCGTGGTGGGCGAGCTGCAGGGCGAGAAGATCGACATCATCCCCTGGTCTGGGGACGCCGCCACCTTCGTGGTCAACGCCCTGGCCCCGGCCGAGGTGGCCAAGGTGGTGCTGGACGACACCCAGAACCGGATCGAGGTGGTGGTGCCGGACGACCAGCTGTCGCTGGCGATCGGCCGCCGCGGCCAGAATGTCCGCCTGGCCTCGATGCTGACCGGCTGGGACATCGACATCCTGACCGAGGCCGAGGAGAGCGAGCGCCGCCAGGAAGAGACCAAGCAGCGCAGCGAATTGTTCATGGAGGCCCTGGACGTCGACGACGTCATCGCCCATCTCCTGGTGGCCGAAGGCTTCCGCCAGGTCGAGGAGATCGCCTACACGCCGCTCGACGAGCTGGCGGAGATCGAGGGCTTCGACGAGGGCGTGGCCGGCGAGCTGCAGGAGCGCGCGCTGCGCTGGCTCGAGGAGCGCGACCGGCAGCTGACCGAGCGGTATAAGGAGCTCGGTGTGGCCGAGGACCTGGCGGCGCTGGAGGCATTGACCCCGGCGATCCTGGTCAAGCTCGGCGAGAACGGAGTCAAGACCCTGGACGACCTGGCGGATCTGGCCGGCGACGAGCTGGTCGAGATCCTCGGTGAGAAGACGATCTCGCTCGACGATGCCAACGCCCTGATCATGCAGGCGCGGGCGCATTGGTTCGAGGAGGAGGAGAAGGCCTGAGCGACGCGACCGCCCATTCCCCCGAGGATGTAGACCTGCCCGAGGCCGCAGGGCCCGAGCGGCGCTGCATCGCGACCGGCACCGTGCGGCCGAAGGCGGAGCTGATTCGCTTCGTCGTCGGCCCCGACGGGCAGGTCGTGCCCGACCTGGCGGAACGGCTGCCGGGCCGCGGCCTGTGGGTGAGCGCCGAACGCGAGGCCTTGCTTCGGGCCCAGGCCAAGGGCCTGTTCGCCAAGGCGGCCCGCCAGTCGGTCCGCGCCCCGGACGATCTGGTCGATCGGGTCGAGGCACTTTTGCATCGGAGCTGCATCGATCTCATCGGGATGGCACGCCGGGCGGGACAGGCGGTGGCCGGATATGAGAAAGTGCATGCGTGGCTGGCCGAGGGCCGCGCCGCGGTGCTGCTGGCGGCATCGGATGGTGCGGCGGATGGGCGGGCCAAGCTGGCAGCCCTGGCCGCCGCGGTCCGGCCGGCACCGGCCCTTGTGGAGATCTTCTCCGCCGACGCGCTCGGGATGGCCTTTGCCCGGGACCGCATGGTACACGCTGCGATCGCTCGCGGCGGGCTGGCGGAACGGCTGGTCGCGGAAGCGGCACGGCTGGACGGAATTCGTGGTCGAGCCGACCGGGTCGGACCGGCTGGACGTGGTGTGGTCGACGGGGCATCGGGTGCCGCGCCGGCCTTCTCTGTGCAGGGATAGCGGCGGATCACGCTGGACGATATGACGGATAGCAAGGAACAGGATCGCAAGACGCTGTCGCTGGGCAGTGCGAAGCCCAAGCTCACCCTGGGTGGGAAGCCGGCCGATTCATCGGGTCAGGTGCGCCAGCAGTTCAGCCACGGCCGATCGAAGGCGGTGACCGTCGAGGTCAAGCGCCAGCGCGGCGGCACCAACACGGCCCTGGCCGATGGCGGCGCTCGCTCTCCTCGGCCTCGGTCAGGATGTCGATGTCCCAGCCGGTCAGCATCGAGGCCAGGCGGACATTCTGGCCGCGGCGGCCGATCGCCAGCGACAGCTGGT
>NZ_NHON01000164.1 GCF_002195995.1 Inquilinus limosus | reverse complement strand
GGCCTGGCGGCGGCGTGCGGCGGCCGATGGCGGCGGCGCGCCAGGGATGGTCGCGCGGGGGCAGGTCCGCGGCGGGGCCGGCCGGCACAGTCGCGCCCGGGTCCAGGCGGCGCATCCGGCGCCCGCCGGCCGAACCGCGGAGAAAATCATGGCGACGATCGTGAAGCTGGGGGCCCCGTCGGGCGAGCCCATCACCGCCGACCTGGAGGGCTGGCGCGTGGTCGAGGGCAAGCCGACGATGCAGACCTGGGTGCAGCACATCTCCGCCGACGGCAGCATGCTGTCCGGCACCTGGGCGGCGACGCCGGGCAGCTGGCACGCCACCTACACCGAATACGAGTTCGTCCACATCATCCGCGGCCGCATCACCATCACCCCCGATGGCGGCGCCCCGGTGCAGGTGGGCCCCGGCGACGCCTTCGTGGTCGAGCCCGGCTTCACCGGCGTGTGGAAGATCGAGGAGCCGGTGCTGAAGCATTTCGACATCCAGCGCGCCTGAGGGCGCGCCGCGGGGTGACGGCCGCCGGACCTCCGGCTAGGCCGTCATCGCCGCGGCGATGCGGGCGGCCTGGGCGCGCAACTCGGCGGCGTCGGCCGGGCCGGCCTGGCCGTGGCCCTTCATCGGCCGGCCCTCCCAGCGCGGGATGACGTGGACATGCAGATGGTAGACCGTCTGCCCGGCCGCGGCGCCGTTGAACTGGGCCACCATCACCCCGTCCGGCCGCAGCGCCGCGCGGACCGCCGCCGCGACCCGCTGCACCGTCGCCATCAGCCGCGCCAGCGTGGCGGGGTCGGCCTCCAGCAGGTTGCGGGCCGTGCCGGCCCTGGGAATCACCAGGACATGGCCTTCGGACTGCGGGAAGGCGTCCATGAAGGCCAGGGTGTCGCCGTCCTCATGCACCTTCGCCGCCGGCAGCTCGCCGCGCAGGATCCGGGCGAAGACGTTGTCGCGATCATAGGTCCCGTCGAGCGACATGGATCGGTCCTCGGGCTGGGGGCGGCATGACGCCGGACGGGCCGCTAGGCCAGCCCGTCGGCGACCTTCAGCAGGTACTTGCCGTAGCCGCTCTTCTCCAGCTTGCGGCCCTGGACGATGAGCTGCTCGCGGTCGATGAAGCCCCGCAGATAGGCGATCTCCTCCGGGCAGGCGACGCGCAGGCCCTGGCGCCGCTCCAGCGTCTGCACGTAGCTGGCGGCCTCCAGCAGGCTGTCATGCGTGCCCATGTCGAACCAGGCGAAGCCACGGCCCATCCGCTCGACATGCAGCCGGCCGCGCTCGAGATAGACGCGGTTGACGTCGGTGATCTCGAGCTCGCCGCGGGGCGAGGGCTTGAGGTTCGCGGCGATGTCGACCACCTCCGGATCGTAGAAGTAGAGCCCGGTGACCGCCCAGTGGGAGGTCGGGTTGCGCGGCTTCTCCTCGATCGACGCGGCCCGGCCGTCGGCGCCGAAGCCGACCACGCCGTAGCGCTCCGGATCGTCGACGTGATAGGCGAAGACCGAGGCGCCGGAGGGCTGCGCCGCGGCCGAAGCCAGCAGCTCCGGCAGGCCGTGGCCGTGATAGATGTTGTCGCCGAGGATCAGGGCCGACGGGCCGCCGGCGACGAAGTCGGCGCCGATGATGTAGGCCTGGGCCAGCCCGTCGGGGCTGGGCTGCACCGCGAACTCGAAGGCCATGCCCCATTGCGAGCCGTCGCCGAGCAGCCGCTGGAACTGCGGCATGTCGTGCGGGGTGGAGATGACCAGCACCTCCCGGATCCCGGCCAGCATCAGCACGCTGAGCGGGTAGTAGATCATCGGCTTGTCATAGACCGGCATCAGCTGCTTGGAGGTGGCGAGCGTCAGCGGGTGCAGCCGGGTGCCGCTGCCGCCGGCCAGGATGATGCCTTTCATGAGGGCTCCGCGAGGGCTGATGGTTGCAAGCACGGCGTCGTCGCACGCCGTCCGAATATCGTCACCGTGCCGTCATCTCCGCCACGGCGGCTTCGTGTCGTGGCGGCCGGTCCGACAGAGTGTCGGCCCAGCGTGCGGCCAGTCGTCCCAGCCGGTGGAATGGATCCTCGATCAACCGATAGGTCAGCCAGGATACGACGACGCTGATCGCCATCCAGCCGAAAAATGTGACGATCCGCGACCCGGTGATCTGCGGCAAATGGTGGATGATCACCGAGTGCACGATGTAGATCGAGTAGCTGATCATTCCCAGCCAGGTGATCACCCGTCCCTCCAGGCCGTAGCGGAAGAAATAACCGAAGCTGAACACCACGATCGCACAGATATATGTCACCGGATCGGTCCACCAGGGCGCCAGGCGTCCGACCTTGTCGGCATCGACGAAATAAGGAGCCAGCCAGTCGTGCAAAGGCTGCGGCGCCGGCCATTCGAAAGGATAGTAGAAAATCCGAAAATTGATCAGAATCATAACCGCATTGGCGATCAGAAGCATCACAAGATGCCTTGTCGCAAGGCGTTTCGTATAGTGAAAATAGTATAATACGCCGATAGCAAAAAACTGAACGAGCGTCAGATTATAGAATATCCCTCTATAATTGTGAAAAAGCAAAAATCCGACAACAACGGCAAAAGGGAGCACCTTCAATAGGCTGGACAGGGCGTGGCCTGCTATCGCCATTGCCAGGATGACGGAGAAGGCCAATACAACCGCGATCGCCTCCCAGCTATGGACGAACTTCGCCGCGCTGCCGAACAGCAGGTCACCGGAGATGCTGCCATTCAGCAGCAACGGAAGCAGCGGGATGACACTGATGACGCGCAACGAGTTTGGAAGCCTGTTTGAAAAAAAGGCGACGCCGATGAGAACATAGAAGATCAACTCGTAGTACAGCGTCCAGGACGATCCCACGATATTGATATTCGTGAAAAACAGATGCACCGCAAATAAGTTGGCGACAATCACCCCGAGCGAGTAGTCCTGCCCCGACGTGAGCAGGACGAAGGCGGTCGCCGCCGCCAGAAGCGGGAAAATGCGAAAGAACCGGCCAAAAGCAAACGACAGCGGGCTCCGATAGCGGCCGATCGTATACGGGATGACGAAGCCGCTAATTATGAAGAACAGGAAGACTCCGAATTGCCCGGGCCGCCACACCGTGATGCTCCACCCGAAAAACTGTGGATACAGGAGCTCACCTGCGTGCTGTCCGACGACCGACAAGGCGGCGATAGCCCTGAGGCCATCCAGAAACTTGAGTCGAGAGCCTGATTTTTCAGCCTGATCCTGGGAGGCTGTCATCTTGACGGCGGCCGAATCCAATTTCATCAAACGGAAATCCTGTGGTAAGAGGCCGCACCCTAATGGTTTTCCAACGGCTAAGGCAAGCATGGTCCCGATCGGGCTCGGAACAGCCAGGACACCACCTCAAGGCTGTTCTGCGATCTTGCCGGCCGCGGGGAAATGGCGGTGAGCGACGAAGCACCGCATCCGCAATGAACATGATGATCGAGCGTCTCGCACCCTGACGCAGGACAGGGCGGGCGATCGCCCAGTTCGAGGACCGCCGCCGGAACGCACCCCGGTTCCAGGTGTTTGGCTCGAATCAATCAGCCCTCATACCGACAGCACACGCGCCCATGACGGATACTCCAGATCTCGACGAGTTGATGAAGCGCATCCGCGCCGAGATTGCAGCGAAGGCGGCACTTCCCGCCGCCGGATCGCCGGCCAAGGAAGCCGCAGGCAACAACCAGCCGCGTCAACCGATGCCGCCCGATGGCGCGCGCCGGACTTTTGCGGTTCGGGAGCTGCTTCGCGGCAAGCGGAACGAGGACTTCATCCGAGCGGCCTATTTGAAGATCCTCGGCCGGGAGCCGGATGCGGTCGGCCGCAGTCACTATCTGAAGCACCTCAACCATGGCCGGCTGGACCGCCTCGTGGTGCTGCGGCGCCTGGTCAATTCCGAGGAAGGGCGGGAACGCGGAATCCGAATCCGCGGCCTTCGGTGGCGGATGGCCTGGCACAAGGCCGCGCGGAAACCACCGCTGCGCTCGATCGTCAATTTCGGCAAGGGCATCCGCTACCTGTCGCGACTGCCGCGGATCGCGCGGGAGGTCCGCAATTTCGAAGCAGTGGCGACGCTGACGGCCCAGCAGGTCGCCGCCGAGGCCCGTGTCGAGCAGCAGACATTGGCCGGCCCCATGAAAGCCTCGATCGAGAAGCTTCGCCGGCAGATCGAACCGCTCGCCGGCGCCCAAACCGATCTCGCGGGACGCATCGATGCAATCGCCGCGACCGTTGCGGGCAGCAGGCACCAGCTCGATCAGGCGGGGGCGACCACCGAGGAGCTGAGGGAAAGGGTCGCTTCATTGGCGACGGACCTGTCCAGCCTTCGAGAGGTCGACCCCCATCTGCTTCGCCTGCAAGCCGAAACAGAGGAGCTGCGCGGCCGGATCAACAGCCATTGGCGCAGCATCGTCGACCAGAAGCTGCGGCTCGAACTGCTGCTGACGGAGGCGCGCAAGCGGCTGCCGGAGGCCTTCGACACGACGCAGATCGAGACGATCGCAAATGAGCAGAGCCATCTGCTTGATGCTTTCTACGTCTCGTTCGAGGACCGCTACCGAGGCACGCGGGACGACATCAAGAACCGCCAGAAGATCTATGTCCCATACGCCAGGAAGGCCGCGGAGGCCACCGGAGGCGAGCTGATCGATATCGGCTGCGGACGGGGCGAGTGGCTCGAACTGCTCGGCGAGAACGGCCTCGCGGCGTCGGGGATCGACCTCAACCGGATCATGGTCGAGGAATGTCATGCCCGTGGCCTCAAGGCCACGCTGGGAGACGCGCTCGAGATCCTGCGGTCGCTGCCGGAGCGCAGCCTCGGCGCGGTCACGGGTTTCCACATTATCGAGCACATTCCGTTCAATGTTCTCGTCACCCTGTTCGACGAGGTGCTGCGCGTGCTCAAGCCGGGCGGCCTGGTGATTTTCGAGACGCCGAATCCCTCGAATCTGCAGGTGGCGGCCGAGCGGTTCTACATGGATCCCACCCACCTGAATCCGCTGCCGTCGGACCTGGTCTCGTTCATCGCGGCAGCCAGAGGATTCAGCGGAGTCGAGGTGCTGGACCTGCACCCGATGGACTGGGCGCACCGCGATTACGACGATCCGATGCTCGCCCTGCTGCAGCGCAAGCTGTTCGGTCCGCAGGACTACAGCATCATCGGGTGGAAGGAATCGTGATCACCTTGCTGCGGCTCCGCCGGGCGTTGTCGGCCCCCGGAATCGGTTGCGCCCCATGACCGGAGCGAAAGTCGCGATCGTCGCCGCCGGATCCGGAACCGGCGAAGTCGGCGGCGTCGAACGGCTCTACCGCGGGCTCCAATCCGCATTGGAGAACGTCGGGTTGCAGGCGGAGATCGTGTCGGAGGTCAGCGACGAGAGCAATTTCGAGCAGATCAAGGAAAGCTATCTTCGCTTCTATGACCTGGATCTCGACGCGTACGATGGCGTCGTGTCCACCAAGGCGCCCAGCTATGCCATCCGCCACCGGAACCATGTCGGGTATCTGGTGCACACGATGCGCGTCTTCTACGACATGTTCGACGCCGAGTTCCCGGCCCCTTCCGCCGCGTTGCTGGAACAACGCCGGTTGATCCACCAGCTGGACACGGCCGCCCTCACCTCGCGACGGCTGAAGCACCTCTATACGATCGGCCATGAAGTCAGAGAGAGATTGAAGCAGTACAACGGCATCGATGCCGAGGTGCTGCACCATCCGACCACTCTCGACGGCCTCAGGCAGGGCAGATACGAATACATCTTCCTTCCGGGGCGTCTGCACCGCTGGAAGCGTGTCGACCTGGCGATCTCCGCGATCAAGCTGATCCGTCGGCCCGTCCAGCTTCTGATCACCGGGACCGGCGAGGATCGGGCCTATTTCGAGGCCATCGCCGACGGAGATCCCCGGATCCGCTTCCTCGGGCGCGTGAGCGAGGACGAGTTGCGCGCTCTCTACGCCGACGCGCTGGCCGTCGCCTTCGTCCCCAAGCGGGAGGATCTCGGCCTGATCACCCTCGAGGCATTCGGCAGCGGCAAACCGGTCATCACCTGCACCGATTCCGGCGAACCGTCACGCCTGGTCCGGCACGGCGAGACCGGCTTCGTGAGCCAGCCCGAACCTTCCGCCCTCGCAGGCTGGCTCGAACGAATGGTGGAGAATCCGGAGATGGCCATGGCGATGGGCTGCCGTGGCCGATCCTCCGTCGCGCATATCACCTGGGAGCGCATCGGCCATAGTTTGGCCCGAGCTCTCGGCCTTATCGATCCTCCCTCCTCCTAATCCTGTCACCAGAATCCGACATGCGCATCGCCATCCTCGACATGCAGCCGATAGACCCTCCAGTGGGCGGGGGACGGCTGCGACTTCTGGGTCTCTATCACGGCCTCGGAGCCGAGCACGCCACGACATATGTCGGCAGCTACGACTGGCCGGGCCCGGGCTTCCGCGACCAGATGCTCTCGCCGACTCTGCGCGAAATCATGATCCCGCTGAGCGACGCCCACTTCGCCGAGGCGAAGCGGCAGAGAAGAGCTGCCGGAGGGAAGACCGTCATCGACAGCACTTTCCACACCACGGCCCATCTCTCGCCAGACTACATCGCGGCGGCTCGCCGGACCGCGGCCGAGGCGGACATCGTGGTGTTCTCGCACCCTTGGGTCTACCCGCTCGTGCGCGACGTCCTCGATCCATCGCGCCAGACGATCGTCTACGATGCCCATAATGTCGAAGGTCTGCTGCGAACAGAGTTGCTGGATGACGGGGGTGCCGGTACGCAAATTGCCCGAGGCGTCGTGGATGTCGAGGTCCGGCTGTGTCGCGCGGCCGATCTGATCCTGGCCTGCTCGCACGAGGACCGGCTGCTGTTCTCTCGGCTCTACGATATCCCCCCAGGCAAGATCCGGGTGGCGGCGAATGGTGCCTTCACCCGACAAATCCCTCGCCTGACGGCGGCCGAACGGCGTGAGATCCGGGATCGTCTAAGCCTGGGAGACCGTCCTGTCGCCTTCTTCCTCGGCAGCCATTACGCCCCGAATCTCGAAGCGGCGCGGTTCATCGCATCTACGCTCGCACGGCAGGTTCCGGAGGTTCTGTTCGTCATCGGCGGCGGTGCCGGAGACGAGGTCGGGAAGGCCGGTCTCGAAGCCCCCAACCTCGTCGTGACCGGCGCCCTGTCGGAGGACGCCAAGCGGGAATGGCTTTCGGTCACGGATATCGCCATCAATCCGATGTTCAGCGGCTCGGGCACCAACATCAAGATGCTGGAGTTCATGGCCTGGGGCTTGCCGACCGTGACCACGAAAGTGGGCGCGCGGGGCATCGAGACGGCAAGCACAGCGTTCCTCGTCGCGGATGCCGACGATTTCGCGACGGCGGTATCGCGGCTGGTTGTCGATGCGCCGGCCCGAGAGGATCTCTCCGAAGCCGCGAGGACGGAAGCCGACAGGCGCTACTCCTGGGAGCGCATCTCAGCCAATGTCGGCCGTCTGCTCCAACACCGTCATCGGGCCCTGGGACGCTCGGCCTTCTTCTCGATCATCGTTCCGACATATGAGCGGCACGAGCATCTGTCGCGGCTGATGGCACGGCTGGCGAGCCAGAGCGACAATGATTTCGAGGTCATTGTCATCGATCAGAGCACGGAGCCGTGGCCGGACAGGGACAAACCCTTCGGCTTCCGCCTGACATATGTGCATACCGACGTCCGCGGCGCTGTGCCCGCGCGTAATGCCGGTGCCGATCTGGCCATCGGAAAGATCATCGCCTTCACCGACGATGACTGCGAACCCGGCCAGGATTGGCTCGCTTCCGCACGGCCGCTGTTCGATGACCCCGGCGTCGTCGGCGTGGAGGGCCTGATCCTGTCTGACCGGGTCGACGACCCGGAATGGCGGCCAGTCACCAATGAAGGTTTCGAAGGCATGGCCTTCATGACGGCCAACCTCTTCCTCCGGGCGGAAGCGTTCCATGCCCTCAATGGGTTCGACCCCCTGTTCGACAACCCCCATTTCCGCGAGGATACCGATCTTGGCTGGCGGGCCCTGGAGCTGGGGCGGGTACCCTTTTCGCATGAGGCCTGGGTGTTTCACCCACCCCATCCCCGGTCGGTCGAGCGCGAATCCCTGGCCGAGCGGTCGCGCTTCTTCGAGAAGGACGCCCTTCTGTACCGCAAGCATCCCGGCCGATACCTGCAGCTGTTCTGGCGGGAATGCCAATGGCGGCACAATCCCTTCTTCTGGGCCTATCTTCGCCGCGGCGCCGAAAAATATGGAGTGGAGCTGCCCGAGGAACTGAAGCCGGCCGGCTGATCCGGACCGGCGTTACGGGATGCCGGCGGGGACTTGTCGGCCGACATCCCGCCGGCGTCGCTGGTGGGCAGGGAGGCTCCCTCGCCGCCCTGATTCATGGCGGCGTGCGCCCAATCCGGACGGGCTCCTGGTCTCCTGAACGCTCTTGTCTAGAGCGTTAGCCACCTAGGTTGGCGCGAGATATCCGGAATTGAGGATGTAGTTCTGGCATTCGAGCGGTGGGAAACGGTCGAGCAGTGAGCCGATGCGGTTCCACAAGGCGTGTCGGTTGCGGGGTGCGGCCCGTCGTATCAGGGT
>NZ_NHON01000163.1 GCF_002195995.1 Inquilinus limosus | reverse complement strand
CGCCTGGGCGTGGCCGACCAGCTGCCGCGCGCCCGCCGCGGCCCCTACGCCGCCGCCCGCCGCCACCCGCTGGGCCTGACCCGGCGCGAGTTGCAGGTGCTGCGCCTGCTGGCCCAGGGCATGGGCAACCAGGACATCGCCCGCCGCCTGGTGCGGTCGCCGCGCACGGTCGAGCACCATGTCTCGGCGGTGCTGGGCAAGCTGAACGCCAGCAGCCGCATGGACGTGGTCCTGCGCCTGCACAGCGAGCCCTGGCTGCTCTCCGCCGGCGAAAACTAGGTAGTCGCGCCAACGAAAATTGGGCGGGCGCCCCGAAGCGCGGCGGAATTGCGGCGCCTAGGGTGTCCTTCACGGCGCCGCCCCCGAACCAAGCCGGATCCCGACGCAGGGCGGACACAGCGTCGGGCATGGAGGCTCAGGTCATGGCGGGCATCACCGATAGCGCTGCGGATCTCGACTATTCCCTGACGGCCCATCCCGCACTGGCCGCCGTCCTCTCGGCCCGCGTGATCGGCGTGGAGCCCTTGCCGGGCCCGGCCGATGATGACGACGGGCCGGCCACAGCCGCCCCCCGGCCGCAGGACGACGCGGATCACGGCATCGAGGACCTGCTCGACTGGCTCGACCTCGGCGTGATCATCGCGGATGCGACGGCCCGGCCGGTGCGGATGAACCGGCGCGCCGGGGCGATCATCGGGCGGAAGGACGGGCTGTTCGCCACGCCGTTCGGCATCACCACGGCCATCCCGGAGGAGACCGGCCGGCTGCGCCAGGCCATCGCCGCGGCCCCGGCGGGCGGAACCCGGCTGCGGCTGTCGCGCCCGTCCGGCGCCCCGCCCCTGCTGGTGACGGTGATCCCGGTCCGCGGCGGCGACGCCGGCCGCAGCTGGGTGGCGCTGTTCGTGATGGATCCCGGCACCGCCGGCACCCCCTCCCCGGCCCTGCTGCAGGAGCTGTTCGGCCTGACCGCGGCCGAGGCCGTGTTCGCCGCCGAGATCAGCCGCGGCGACGGGCTGCAGGCGGTGGCCGACCGGCTGGCGATCGCCCCGACCACGGCGCGGACCCATCTGACCCGGATCTTCGAGAAGACCGGCACCCGCCGCCAGGCGGAGCTGGTGCGGCTGCTGATGCAGTGCGACCGGCTGGCGCCGGCGGCCCCGGCCGCGCGGGTCAGGTCCTGAGCGGCATCCAGATCTCGACCAGGCCGGTGCCGGCCCAGGGATCGAAGTCCCGGCTGTAGCGCTCGAAGCTCGGCGCGTCGGCGAAGGCGTGGCCGGACTGCGACAGCCATTTCGTCCAGATGGTGTAGTGCGTCGCCCGGATGCGGGAGATGTGGGCGCGGTGCGAGAACACGGCGTAGCGCTGGGCCGGGATCCGCACCCGCGACAGCTCGGCCGGCAGGTCATCGAAGCTGGCGACCTCGACCCCCGCGACATAGTCGAAATTGCCGGCGTCGTCGGTGTTGCAGCAGACGCCGTATGTGGCGTCGCCGAGCTGGTTCGGCACATGGCCGATCTGCGGCCCGAAGCGCTGCCACAGCGCCGGGATGCCCTCATTGGTCTCGAAGGTGTAGCGGTCGCCGAGGCCCGCCACGAGGAGGGTCTTGCCGGCCTCGAAGCGCGGGGCCTCGAGGTCGATGATCAGGGATTCGTCCATGCGGATCGGCTCCACCAGCGCGAGGTTGTCGACACGGCCCTGGCCGCGCACCAGCTCCGGCGTCAGGCCGAACTGGTCGCGGAAGGCGCGGGTGAAGGCCTCGTGGGAGCCGTAGCCGGCGTCGAGCGCCACCGCCAGGATGTCGGAGGCGCCGGCCGCCAGCACCCGCGCCGCCTCGGTCAGGCGGCGGCCGCGGACATAGCGCATCACCGACCGGCCGGTGGCCACGCCGAACAGGCGGCACAGATGGAACCGGGACACGCCGGCGGCCTCGGCGATCGCGTCGAGCGTGACCTCCGACCCGAATTGATGCTCGATGAACCAGACCGCCCGCTCGACCGCCCCCATCCCCGTCTCCCTTCAAGCCTTCGCCGGCACTGTGCCCAGGGCCGCGGCCGCCCGTTTGATCGCGGTTGCGCCGGAGGTCGGTGAGTCCATCCTCGAGGGCACCAGCTGGACAATGGTCCAAACGGGCGGCAGCCCGGTCACGGGTGCGCCGGCAGGACAATGCCTGAGGTGTGGATCGCCTTCGTCCTCTGATCAAGAGGAGACGCACGAGACCGATCGTTGCTTACGAGTGCCCGGGGGAGGCAGCCTGCCCGAGACCACGATCAGTTCGACGTCCAGCCCGAGTCCATCGAGCGTCTGCCGAACCTCCGTCTCGTATTCGGGATTCATCACCAGGATCTTATCAGGTGGCCGCTCTTTCAGCGCCGCAGGCGGCACAATCAGATGTCCCGTGCCAGCGGTGAAGGCTCCGGCCTTGAGAGGATTGATGTCGACCACCCGCTCGACGGCTCTCCCGGACCGGTCCAGGATATTCAAGAAGGTTACCCCCTTGGCGCCAGCCCCCCAGAGTACCAGGCGCCGGCCTTCCCATCGGGCCTGGTTCAGCCAGTCCTGCCAGACCGAAAGCGCCTTCCTGAACCGATCGGCGAAACCGTCGAAGCTCTGTATATCGGGTGCAACCGTGACCCGCTCATCCGCTTCAGGCCTGGCAAATGTCGCCTCCACCGCGAGGAACTGGTGACCGAATCCGACATTGATGGGGCCGGGAACAAGCCCTGCCAACCGCACCGCGTGCGCCAGGGAGGAGGAGGTGAAGTAGGAGAGATGCTCGTAGAGGGGATCCCAGATCCCGAGCCTGTCGAGCATATAAGTGCCGTTCGGCACCTCGGTGTACACCACCCGAGCGGGATGTGAGGCATAGGCTTCGCAGATCGACCGAAGCAGATCCACCGGGCGCGGCAGATGCTCCAGCACATAGCGTGAGCAGACGATGTCAGCATATGGCGCGAGGGATGGAGTGAACACGTCGCCGATGATGGTGACCGCCGGATCACCGATCGTGTCCTCGCCGGTCGAGCGGCCGGGATCAAACCCGATTCCCTTGCGCAGCCCCCGCTTGCGCAACATCCGCAGGAACTCGCCCCGACCGCATCCGATCTCGACGGCAGTACCGCCAGCCAACCCGTAGACCGATAGAAGACGGCTGATAATACCGTCCGAGTACTGGCGGTAATGCGGCGAGCCCATCAGCGAGTTTTCATAACGCTCGTCGTACACGACTCGCTCGGCATCAAACGCAGAATTGAACACATGCCCGCAGTAGCGGCAGCCGACGAGCCAGATATCGCCACGGGCAACCCGCCGAGCGTCCTCGCCATTGCGATGAAGCTGGTTGCAGATCACAGGAACGCTGGCCAGCTCGACCAGGAAGGCAAGATCCGGAGATCCGCATATGATGCACGGCATCTGTCCTCCGATGACGAGGGGTCGGGAGGTTCTCGCCGATAGCCGGACAGCCCGACGGACCACGAATGGCCAGCGCGGCGAGAGATGGGATGGTTGAATGCATAGCGGCGCAATATCCGAGAATGGATATTGCGTTCCGGGATCACGGTTTCTGGGACATTTGCCGTCCTCACGATCCTATCGAGAACAGCGGCGACACCTTCAGGTCAGCGAAGAGGCCGATATAGGTCAGGGTAAAAACCCATGCGAGTAGACCCCGCTTCGATACGCTCTTTGCGAAGAGGAATCGAGTTGACCGTCGCCACTGTACCGATATCGCTAGCGTTATCCGGCGGATCGGCGGCCGGAAGAGCCACCCGGATTTTCACCGGGTCCTTGCGAATACGTTTAGACTAGGCATCCTCGACGATCACGCAACCACTCCGCACCTTGCCTATCCCCATCAATTTGGGCGTCAATTCGACTGGACGGATGATCTGGATTGGTCGAAGGGGTGCCTCATCTGAGACCCCGCACGAGCGGCCTGTCGATTGGACCGTTCGTCAGGATCGGCGAAGCCCGTTGGCCATCACGACCGCGACGCGGGCCGCCGCCCGCTCGACGGCCATGCGCCTGACGCGGTGCCTCCCACCCTGGACGGGCTGCCCGGCTTGTTCAAGGATGCGGGCTGCTTCTGAAAAGATCCCTGCCCCGCCCGCCGACAGGAGACCCCGCCATGGCCCATGAGCTGCACGCCGCCGACCCGTCCCGGCTGTCCAATATCGGCGAGATCGACTGGGCGGCGCTGCGCCAGGCCCGGATCGACCTGGCCGCCTGCTTCCGCATGGCCGCGCGGCTGGGGCTGGAGGAAGGCATCTGCAACCATTTCTCGGCGCTGGTGCCGGGGCGGGACGACCTGTTCCTGGTCAACCCCTACGGCCTGGCCTTCGCCGAGGTCACGGCCTCCAGCCTGCTGGTCTGCGACTTCCACGGCAACGTCATCGACGGCGACGGCAGGCCGGAGGCGACGGCCTTCTACATCCATGCCCGGCTGCACAAGCTGGTGCCGCGCGCCCGCGCCGCCTTCCACACCCACATGCCCTATTCCACGGCGCTGAGCATGGTCGAGGGCCAGCCGCTGGTCTGGGCCGGGCAGACGGCCCTGAAGTTCTACGGCCGCACCGCGGTGGACGACGCCTATAACGGCCTGGCCCTGGACGAGGCCGAGGGCGACCGCATCGCCGCGACGCTGGGCGACGCCGACATCGTCTTCCTGCGCAACCACGGCGTGATGGTGTGCGGCCCGACCATCGCCGAGGCCTGGGACGACCTGTACTACCTGGAGCGCGCGGCCGAGGTGCAGGTCAAGGCGCTGAGCACCGGCCGCAGGCTGACCGCGGTGCCGGCCGAGATCGCCCGCCGGACCTATGAGCAGATGCGCGAGGGCGACGCCGAGAGCGCCCGGCTGCATCTGGAGAGCGTCAAGCGCCGGCTGATGCGCGAGGAGCCCGGCTTCGCCGCCTGACGCGCCGATGGGGAGGAGCCGCCGATGACCGATGATCGCCCGAAGCTGGGCTGGAGGAGCCGGCTGATCCATTCCGAGGCCCGGGCGCCGGAGGGCTTCAGATCCCTGGCGACGCCGGTGTATCGCGGCTCGACCGTGGTGTTCGACCGGCTGGCCGATGCCCGCGACGACTGGTCGCTCGACGGCGGCTACACCTACGGCCTGTATGGCACGCCGACGACGATCGAGCTGGCCCGGCGGATCGCCGAGCTGGAGGGCGCGCGGCACAGCTTCATGGTGCCCGGCGGCCAGGCCGCCATCGCGCTGGTGTTCCTGGCGATGGGCCGCGCCGGCTCGCATGTGCTGGTGCCGGACAGCGCCTATGGCCCGACCCGGGAATTCGCCCTGGGCCTGCTGGCGAAGCTGGGGATGGAGGTCGAGACCTATCCCGCTTTGGCCGGGGCGGAGGTCGAGGCGCTGATCCGGCCGGAGACGGCGCTGCTGTGGTGCGAGAGCCCGGGGTCGATCACCATGGAGGTGCAGGACGTGCCGGCCCTGGCCGCGGCGGCGCACCGGCACGGCGTCAGCGTCGCCATCGACAACACCTATGCCGCCGGCGTGCTGTTCGACGCCTTCGCCCATGGCGCGGATATCAGCGTCCAGGCGCTGACCAAATATGTCGGCGGCCACAGCGACCTGCTGCTGGGCACCGTCTCGGTCGCCGACGACAGGCACCGGCAGGCGATCGGCGACGCGCACCGGCTGCTCGGCATGGCGGTGTCGCCGGATGATTGCAGCCTGGCGCTGCGCGGGCTGCAGACGCTGGGCGTCCGGCTCGACCGCCTGGAACGCACGGCCCTGGCGGTCGCGACCTGGCTGGCCGGACGGCCGGAGGTCGAGACGGTGCTGCACCCGGCCCTGCCCTCCTGCCCCGGCCACGAGACCTGGCGCCGCGACTTCACGGGCTCGTCCAGCGTGTTCTCGATCGTGTTCGGGCCGGAGCGCGACGAGGCTTACGTCACCCGCTTCGTCGAGGCGCTGCGCCTGTTCAGGCTGGGCTACAGCTGGGGCGGCACCACCAGTCTGGTGATGGCCTATCGCAGCATCCCGCGGCTGGGCACCGACTATGCCGGCCGGCTGGTGCGGCTGAATGTCGGGCTGGAGGACACGGCTGACCTGATCGCCGACCTCGACGCCGCCCTGCGGCAGGCGGAGACCGGCGAGCGGGGCGGGAAGAATTCAGGCTGAACCGGGCCGTCGCCGATCAAAGGTGGCGGAATTTCTGCCTCTCCCGCTTGCGGGACCGTTTCGAAATTCCAAACCGTCATTGCGAGGAGGCGAAGCCGACGAAGCAATCCAGGGGCCGGTTCGCACTGGCCCCTGGATTGCTTCGCTGCGCTCGCAATGACGATGTTTGGAATTCTGAAAGGGCCTCGTTTCCGCGTGAGGGGATCTCGTCGAAGCCTGGACCAACCCTCACCCGGCCCCGCCGCGCGAATGTTGGAAGAAACCGCGGGGCTCGATCGTCCCTGGTCTGAGGGGCGTCTGTCCGGACGCCCGGAAAGGGGATCGATCGAGATGAGCTTGAGACGACACGTCCTCATGCCCGCGCTGGCCGCCCTGGCGGTGCTGGCCACCGCCGGGCCGGCCATGGCCCATCACAAGCCCTGGCATCATGGCGGCCCGCCCTGGGCCCGGCCCCATCACGGCTATGGCTACTACTATGCGCGGCCGCGGCCGCCGGTCGTGATCTATGAGCGGCCGCATTACGGCTATTACGGGCGGCCGTACTACTACCGCCGGCCGGCGCCGGTCTATGTCGAGCCGCCGCCCTACTACTATGCCCCGGCCCCGGGCGTCACCATCAACATCCCGCTGCGGTTCGACTGATTGGGCCAGGCAGCGAACAGAACCGCCGCAAACAGGACCGCCGGCAGGGCCATGCCCAGCCGGCGGCGTTTCCGGACGGTGGCCGGATCCTCAATCGAACGGCCGGAACCCTTCGCGGGCCAGGGCCAGGTCATGGTCGTCAACCACGCCGTCGCCGTCGACGTCCAGGTTGGTCGTCTCCCAGTCGCCGGTCGGCCCGGTGCCCGGCTTGACCGCCTGGATCCGGTCGGCCAGCTGCGCCTCCAGCGCGTCGATCAGGGCGGGATCCGTGGTCGGGTCGGCCTTGAGGGTGGCGATCCGCTCCTGCAGGGCGCGGATGCCGGTTTCCTGCGGCGTGCCGAAATTGGCCTGCATGGCGCCGACATTGGCGCCATAGCCCAGCTCCTTGGCCAGGCCGACCATGGTGGAGACACGCGCGCCGTGATTGCGGAACGGCCCGTTGCCGACGGTCGGCGACCAGCCGGAGCCGATCAGCGCGGCGGTGGTGTCGTCGTCGAGAGAGATGGCATCGACCTTGTCGGGCCGCTTGCCCCTGGCCTTGCCGCTGTTGCCGGGAGCGTCCGCCGGATCCGTCGAACTGGCGATGCCGGTCCCGTGGCGGGTGCCCCGGAGCTTGCCGCTGTTGCCGGGACTGTCGTCGTCCGTGGAGCTGCCGACGCCGCTGTCGCTGCTGCTGGCCTTGCCGCCGGCATTGCCGCTGTTGCCGCCCCCGTTACCCCCGCCATTTCCACCGCCGTTGCCGCCTCCGTTGCCCCCGCCATTTCCGCCGCCGTTGCCGCCACCGTTGCCGCCCCCATTGCCGCCGCCGTTTCCACCGCCGTTTCCACCTCCGTTGCCCCCGCCGTTACCGCCGCCATGTCCATTGTCCTTGACGGTCATGAATTGCGGCTTGGAGACGTCCTTGAGATCCCCCCAGGCGGCTGCGCTCGCCGTGGTGGCGTAGAGCAGCCCGAAAGCCGCCACGACGGGCAGCATCGCGATCGAACGGACAGGCATGAGGAACTCCAGAACAGTGGTGCCGAAGCGGGCCGTGACGGCCCGTGTCATAGCTGTGACGTCCGGGACGCCGCAGTCATTCCAAGGAATCGCGCAAAAATTTTCACATCCGGGACGCGCCGAGGCGCCGTATCACGCGTTAATGCATCGGC
The DNA here is from genome assembly GCF_002195995.1 of Inquilinus limosus. GTDB lineage: Bacteria > Pseudomonadota > Alphaproteobacteria > DSM-16000 > Inquilinaceae > Inquilinus > Inquilinus limosus_C. The sequence continues at coordinate 931 of NZ_NHON01000163.1, read as the reverse complement.
GCGGGCCGATGATCCGCAACAGCAGGGTGGTGGGATGTCCGATCCGGCGGATCATGTCAGGGGAGCGCTGCTGGCGTCGCTGCCGCGGCTGCGCGCCTTCACCCGCGCGCTCGCCGGCTCCCCGTCCGACGGCGACGACCTGCTGCAGGCCACCTGCGAGCGGGCGCTGGAGCGGGCGCATCAGGCCGCCGCGGCCGCGACCCTGCAGGGCTGGATCTTCCGGATCGCCTACAATCTGCATCTCGACCGGATGCGGGCCGGGCGCCGCCGCGGCGAGACCGCCGAGCCGGTCGACCCGGACACGCTGCTGGGCGGCGATGCCGAGGCCGAGGTCGAGGCGACGCTGATGCTGGCGACGGTGCAGCGGGCGATCGACCAGCTGCCGGAGGACCAGCGCAGCGTGCTGCTGGCGGTCTCCGCCGGCGGCCTGAGCTACACGGCGGCGGCGGAGGCCCTCGACGTGCCGATCGGCACGGTGACCAGCCGGCTGCACCGCGCCCGCCAGGCTTTGCAGCACCTGCTGTCGCGGCGCCCGGTCCCGGTCGCGGTGATGGCGGCCCGATATTCGGGGAGGCGTCCATGACGATCGACACCGACTGGATCGCCGGCTACGTGGACGGCACGCTGGACCCGAACCGCCGCCGGCTGGTCGAGGAAGCGTTGGAGCGCGATCCGACCCTGGCCGCGGCGGTCCGGCGCGAGCGCGACACGGCCGCACTGCTGAGCGCGGCTTTCCCGCCGGTGGAGGAGCCGCTGCCGCCGGCCCTGGCCACGCTGCTGGCGCCGCGACCGATGGCGCCGATCCGACCCTGGCCGCGGCGGTCCGGCGCGAGCGCGACACGGCCGCACTGCTGAGCGCGGCTTTCCCGCCGGTGGAGGAGCCGCTGCCGCCGGCCCTGGCCACGCTGCTGGCGCCGCGACCGATGGCGCC
>NZ_NHON01000162.1 GCF_002195995.1 Inquilinus limosus | reverse complement strand
CCCCCCTCCCGCAAGGGGAGGGGGGACTCTTTTGGGCGCGGTTCGAGCAAGAACCGATACGGCCGGCTTCCTCGCCATGACCGTCATCCGCAACCGCGTGCTGCTGGTGCTGGGGCTGGTGGCGCTGGCCGGGGTGCTGGCGCTGCCGGTCCTGACCAACGCGCCGAACCGGCTGCTGTCCGGCCGGCCGATCGGCGCGCTCGACCTTGCCGCGCCCTGGGGGCCGGTGGCGATCGCCGCCGCCGCCCTGCTGCTGGCCGGGGCCTTCGTGCCGTCGCGCCGGGGGACGCTGGTGGTGCAGCTTCTGGCCGGCATCGGCATCGCCATCGGCCTGGTCTGGCTGGCCGGGAGGCAGGCGGAACTGCTGGCCGTCGGCGCCCGGCCTTCGGCCCGCACCTCGCTCGGCGCCGGATTCTGGGTGCTGGCTCTGGCCGCCCTGCTGGCCGCGGCCGACGCGGCCCGCCGGCTTCGGCTGGGCCCGCTGGCCCGGCTGGGCACCGCCCTGCTGCTGGCCGTGCCGGTGGCGGCGCTGATCGCCGGCGGCGCGGTCGACCAGCTGTCGCTGATGAAGGAATACGTCCAGCAGCACGGCGTCTTCGCCCCGCAGGTGCTGCGCCACCTGCTGCTGGTCGGGCTGGCGCTGGTGCCGACGCTACTGATCGGCGTGCCGCTCGGCATCGCCGCCCACCGCTCTACCGCTGCCCGCGGCCCGATCTTCTCGATCCTCGGCATCATCCAGACAGTGCCGTCGATCGCGCTGTTCGGCCTGCTGATCGCCCCGCTCTCCGCCCTGTCCGAGGCCCTGCCCTGGCTCGGCATCAGCGGCATCGGCATCACCCCGGCGGTGATCGCCCTGACCCTCTATTCGCTGCTGCCGATCGCCCGCAACACCGCCGCCGGGCTGGACCAGGTCGAGGCCGGGGTGATCGACGCCGCCCGCGGCATCGGCATGACAAGGCGCCAGATCTTCCGCAAGGTCGAGGTGCCGCTGGCCCTGCCAGTGTTCCTGTCCGGCCTGCGCATCACCCTGATCCAGGCGATCGGCCTGACCGCGGTGGCGGCGCTGATCGGCGCCGGCGGCCTCGGCGCCGTGATGTTCCAGGGGCTGTTCGCCAATGCGCTGGACCTGGTGCTGCTGGGCGCCCTGCCGATCATCCTGATGGCGGTGGCGGTCGACGCGGTGTTCCGCATCCTGGTCGCCGCCCTGCAAGCGCCGTCTTCGGCGAGGAGAGCCGCATGATCGAGTTCGACCATGTCAGCAAGCAGTTCGACGGCATCAAGGCGGTCGACGACCTGACCCTGATCATTCCGGACGGCGCCTTCTGCGCCCTGATCGGCTCCTCCGGCTCCGGCAAGTCGACCAGCCTGCGCATGATCAACCGGCTGATCCCGCACAGCGAGGGCAGCATCCGGGTGGGCGGCGAGGATGTGACGAAGATCCCGGCCGAGGCGCTGCGCCGCCGCATGGGCTATGCCATCCAGTCGATCGGCCTGTTCCCGCACTGGACGGTGGCGCGCAACATCGCCGCGGTGCCGACCCTGCTGGGCTGGCCGCAGGCGAGGATCGACGGCCGGGTGCGCGAGCTCCTGGACCTGCTGCAGCTCGACCCGCGCTTTGCCGCGAAGTACCCGCACCAGCTGTCCGGCGGGCAGCAGCAGCGGGTCGGCGTCGCCCGGGCGCTGGCGGCCGACCCCGAGGTGCTGCTGATGGACGAGCCCTTCGGCGCGCTGGACCCGATCACCCGCGACACGCTGCAGGGCGAGCTGGCCCGGATCCATCGCGAGACCGGCAAGACCATCGTCTTCGTCACCCATGACATGGACGAGGCGCTGCGCCTGGCCAGCCAGATCGCCATCCTCGATCACGGCAAGCTGGTGCAGCTGGGCAGCCCGCGCGAGATCCTGCTCTCCCCCGCCAACGACTTCGTGCGCGACTTCATCGGCCGCGACGACCTCGGGCTGAAGCTGCTGGCGACCGAGACGGCGGCGGACCGGGCGCGGCCCGGCGAGCCGGCGGAGGGCGCGCCGATCCCGGCCGACGCCTCGCTGCGCACCGCCCTGTCGATCCTGGTGGCGCGCCATGCCGACAGCGCGCCGGTGGCGGCGGCCGACGGCAAGCCGCTGGGCGTGCTGCATCTCGACGATCTGGTGCGGGCATGAGCGTCGCCCGGCCCGCCGCCGCGGATACCATCCGCCCGGGCTGGCGGCCCTGGCGCGACCCGCTGCTCTGGCTGGCCGCGGGCTTCGCCGCCCTGGTCTTCGGCCTGCCGCTGACCAAACCGCTCTTCGCCGCCTGGTTCCCGCAGCTGGAGCGGCCCTTCTACGAGGCCGACAGCTTCCCGGCCCTGGTGGTGGCGCATGTCGCGCTGGTCGGGGCGTCGAGCCTGATCGCGATCGTCATCGGCGTCGCCGCCGGCATCTTCGTCACCCGCCGCGCCGGGGCCGAGTTCCGCGGCCTGGTCGAGACCGTGACGGCGATGGGCCAGACCTTCCCGCCGGTGGCGGTGCTGGCGATCTCCGTGCCGCTGCTCGGCTTCGGCGCCTGGCCGGCGCTGATCGCCCTGTCGCTCTACGGCCTGCTGCCGATCGTGGAGAACACCATCGCCGGGCTGGAGCAGGTGCCGCCGGCGGCGCGCGACGCGGCGGAGGGCATGGGCATGGGGCCGGCGCGGCGGCTGTGGTCGGTGGAGCTGCCGCTGGCGGCGCCGGTGATCCTGGCCGGCATCCGCACCTCGGTCGCGATCAACATCGGCACGGCGGCCATCGCCTCCACCGTCGGCGCCCGCACCCTGGGCACGCCGATCATCGTCGGGCTGAACGGCAACAACCTGGCCTATGTCATCCAGGGCGCCGTGGTGGTGGGCACGCTGGCGGTGCTGGCCGACCTCGCCTTCGGCCGAGTGACCGACCTGCTGCAGCGCTGGAAGAAGGCTTGACCCCTACCCTCGAGGCTTGCGCTCGACCGCCTTGTCGCCGACCCAGAAGCGCGGCCCGGGGCCGAGACGGCCGGCACGGTCCGCCGGGTTGACCAGGCCGCAGGTCGACATCGACAGGCAGCCGCAGCCGATGCAGCCGGCCAGGCCGGATTTCAACCGCTCCAGCTCCGCGATCCGCTCATCGATCCGCCGGGTCCAGCCGCCCGAGAGGCACGCCCAGTCCTCGCCAGTGGGGATGTGGTCGGTCGGCAGCTTGTCCAGCTCGGCCTTCACCTCCTCCAGCGACATGCCGAGGCGCTGGGCGAAGACGATGAAGGCGATCCGCCGCAGCACCGCGCGCGGGAAGCGGCGGTGGCCGGAGCCGGCGCGCTCGGACCGGATCAGCCCCCGCTCCTCGTAGTAGCGCAGCGCCGAGGCGGCGACACCGCTGCGCCGCGCCACCTGGTTGATGGTCAGGACTCCGTCCATGGCTTGATCCGTCGCGGCTGATGCTCAAGCTTACTTGAGCTTGCCATCGACGCGGATCAAGCCGGGGCGGATCGCCTCAGGCGAGTGCGGGCGCGCGCTTGTCCAGCGCGTAGGACAGCACCGCGACGGCGAGGCCGACCACGGCGACCGCGGCGCCGAGATAGGGGATCTGGCCATAGGGCATGCCGGCGGTGATCGCGGCGCCGCCGAGCCAGGCGCCGGCGGCGTTGCCGAGGTTGAAGGCGCCCTGGTTCAGGGTCGAGGCCAGATTCGGCGCCTCATGCGCCTGGTCGACCACGCGGGTCTGCAGCGGCGCGCCGAGGCTGAACTGGACCACGCCCCACAGCACCATCGCTGCGACAGCCGGCACCATCATCGGCGCGGCCAGGCCGAAGCCGGCGCAGACCACGGCCAGGGCGGTGAAGCTGATCATCACCGCCGGCATCAGCCGCCAGTCGGCCAGGCGGCCGCCGAACAGGTTGCCGACGGTGATGCCGACGCCGAATAGCAGCAGCGCCGTGGTGACGCCCTGCGGCGTCAGGCCGGAGACGGTCTCGAGAATGGGCGTGATGTAGGTGAAGACGGTGAACAGGCTGACCGAGGACAGGATGCTGAGCGCCATGGCCAGCAGCACCTGCGGCTTGCGCAGCACCGAGAATTCGGAGAGCAGGTTGCCGGCCGGCGCCTCGCGATCGCGCGGCAGGATGAAGGCGATGGCCAGCGCCGCGGCGATGCCGATCGGCACGATGGCGCCGAAGGTGGCGCGCCAGCCGGCGACATGGCCCAGCGCGGTGCCGAAGGGCACGCCCAGGACGTTCGCCAAAGTGAGGCCGGAGAACATCAGCGCGACGGCGCGGGACCGCTGGTGCCGCGGCACCAGCCCGGTGGCGACGACGGCGCCGATGCCGAAGAAGGCGCCATGGCACAGCGCCGTCAGCACCCGCGCCGCCATCAGGGACCAGTAGTCGGGCGCCAGGGCGCACATCAGGTTGCCGAGGATGAACACGCCCATCAGCCCCAGGAGCGTGGTCTTGCGCGGCAGCTTCGCTGTCAGCAGCGCGACGATCGGCGCGCCGATGGTGACGCTGAGGGCATAGCCCGAGACCAGCATGCCGGCCGCCGGAATGGTGACGCCGAGGTCCCGCGCCACATCGGGCAGCAGGCCCATGATCACGAACTCGGTGGTGCCGATGCCGAACGCGGCAACGGCCAGGGCGAAGAGCGGCAGCGGCATGAGGGGCGGATCCGGTGACGGGATGTCGCCCCTAGGATGCGCGCTTATCTCAGGCAAACGTCATACGAATGCTGCAACGCAGCATTCGGGAAATGCGGGGCGGAGACGCCGGGTCTCCGCCCCTCGAGCCATCAATAGAACACGAAGTCGGAGGCAAAAAGTTGCGATGCACTCGTGAAACCGTTCAGCTTGATGGTGATGTCCGTGGTCCCGTTGCCGTCTACGTCGACGAGAGCATGCCCGTCCGCAAACCGCGCTTCGCTATTTCCGTCAGCGGTAAAAGCGCCTGACCCGAGATAGGTAAAATATCCGTGCAACAAACCCTTGAATCGCAAATTATCACCTGTCGATGAATTAAAGTCTGAAATGGTATCAATTCCTTCATTGTCTCCGGTAAATATAAACCAGTCCCCTCCAGCGCCGCCAGCGAGATAATTATTTCCTTGCCCTCCATTTATAAAATCTGAGTAAGATCCGCCGACAATACTATCGTCCCCGCCGCCTCCGAAAATCTCGCCGCCATTATCTCCGCCAACAATAATATCAGCCCCCGCCCCTCCATGAATCGATGGTCCCGCAATGCCCGTCCAGGGTTGTGCGAGCAGCAAACTATTTCCCTCATCTGACAAGATAATATCAAGCGCACCCACATGCTTTCCGGAAAAATCAACCTCTCCACCATCGGAGATTTTAATCGTATTCCCCCCGATCGTTGAAAAATGCGATATTTGTGAAACTGAAATCTTAATAATTTTGGCATAGCTTGTCAATGTTTCAATATTATAGATAGAAATTCCAGATATATCGACAGGTGTGCCAAAATCACTTTCTATAAAAAGAATGTCATTCCCGTCGCCACCATCAAAAACATCCCCCGTAGTAGCATCCAATCGAGGGTCGATAACAATTCCTCCCTCATAATTGGCCCAACCAACTTTAAGGGTATCATTGCCCAGACCTCCATAGATACGGTCCATGCCGACACCACCACCTAGAATATCGGCACCGGCACCGCCGATAACGACATCATTGCCGGCACCGCCGTTGAGCGCATTGTTTCCAGCATTGCCGATGATCGTGTTGGCCCACGCGTTACCGGTGCCGCTGATGGAACCCGAACCGATCAGGTTCAGTTCCTCGATATGGGCTCCCAGCTCGAAGCTGACCGACGACCGGACCCGGTCATAGCCCTCGTCCGCCGCTTCCTGGACCCGATCGCCGAGGGAGTCCACGTCATAGACATCGTTGCCGGCTCGGCCGATCAGCAGGTCACTACCAGCACCGCCATTCAAGACATTATCGCCGGCATTGCCGATGATCGTGTTGTTCAGCGCGTTCCCGATACCGATCAGGTTGCCGCTGCCGCCGAGGGTCAGATCCTCGACGTTGGCGCCAAGTTGCCAACTGACCAAAGCGCGAACCCGGTCGTGGCCCTCGTTTGCCGCCTCCGATATCCGATCGCCGCTCGAGTCCACATCGTAGATATCGTCGCCTCTGCCTCCGGCCATCGCGTCGGCGCCGGCGCCGCCGTTGAGGACATTGTTCCCGGCATTGCCGAGAATCGTGTTGTCCAGCCCGTTGCCAAAGCCGTTGATGTCGGCCATGCCCGTCAGGGTCAGGATCTCGACATTGGCCGCCAGCTGGTGGCTGACCGAGGCCCGCACCCGGTCGGTGCCCTCGCCCGCCCGCTCCACCACCTGGTCGCCGGCGGAGTCGACGTCGTAGGAATCGTCGCCGAGGCCGCCGACGAGAATGTCGGCGCCCGCGCCACCGATCAGCCAGTCGCTGCCGGCCGAGCCATAAAGCTTGTCGTCGCCATCGAGACCATAAATCTGGTCCGCCTCGGCGCTGCCGACGATCCTGTCGGCGATCGACGTGCCCGAAAACACTGCCATGACATCCCTCCCCTTTTCCAATACCTGCCACGCTATGGTCGATGTCTTCCGGCCGTACCGCGCCCCCGGCACGATCGACACAGCTCTGCCGGATGGGCCGCTTGTCGCGAGCCCGCCCGGCAGGGAGCTGTCAGAAGAACATGAAGTCGGAGGCGTGGAGTTGCGAGGCGCTGGTGATCCCGGTCAAGTTGATCGCAATGTCCGCCTCGCCATTGCCATCCACGTCGACAAGCACCTGCCCGCCGGCGAATCTGGCCTCGCTGCTGCCATTAGCGGTGAAAGCAGCCGCCCCCAGGTAGCTGAAGGTGCCGTGCAGCATATTTGAAAAAGCCAGTTTGTCGCCTTGCGATGAGGTGAAATCCGTGATGGTATCCAGTCCAGAATTCACACTAGAAAATGTAAATTCATCACTATCGGATCCACCTTCGAGACGATCGTTGCCCTCGCCACCACCAAGGACATCGTCTCCGGCTTCGCCATGAAGAATGTCATCTCCGGAGTTGCCAAAAAATTGATTGTCTACGTCACCACCCGTAATCTCATCATCTCCACCTTCGCCGTTAATTGTTCCATATGAATTTGCACCGACAAGAGTGTCGTCGCCAGCCCCGCAAGAAATTCCGATATTTATCGATCCGAAAGGACCGGGACCAAAAATCAATATATTACCGAAATTTGATAGGTTTATCCAATTGAATTGGATACTCATATCAGAAAGATCAACATAGCCACCATTTGTAATTTCAATTTCATTCGCCAAAACCTCAGAAAATGAAGACATTTGAGAGGTCGAAAGCTTAGTCGTATGAAAGTGGCTCGTTAAACTCTCTATGTTCGATATATTGACTATGGACAAGTCTATATCGGCGAGATCAACACCGCTATCAGGAAAGTCGTTCTGAACAACTCTAAGTTTATCTATGCCGTCCCCTCCATCATAGACCTCTCCAGCTACAATACCTTTGCGAGCATCAAGAGCAAGATCCTCGCCGATATGGAGTTCATCATCACCCGAGCCGCCATAGAGCCGATCTCTGCCAACGCCACCATAAAGGGTGTCGTCGCCCCCTTCTCCCATCAGGATGTCGTTTCCGGCCAAGCCGCTCAGCATGTTCCGCCAGCCGCCGCCGACCATGCCGTTGTCCAGTCCGTTGCCATAGGCATCCGCGCCGCCGTCGGTGAGCAGTCTCACATTTTCGATGGTGTCGGGGAGAGCGATGGTGAAGCCATCATTTCGTATCCGGATTTCGTCGATGCCCCCGTTGGCCTGTTCCACAACCTGGTCGATGAACGCGTCGATGTAATAGACGTCGTTGCCCTGGCCACCGGCCAGAATGTCTGCCCCCTCACCCCCGTCCAGCACGTTGTTTCCGGCGTTGCCGGTGATAATGTTGTTCCGCGCGTTACCGATGCCATCCAGATCGTCTGTGCCAAGCAGTGTTAGATTCTCGACATAGGTGCCCAGCCGATAGCTGACCCAGGCCCGGACGCTATCGATGCCTTCGGCAACCAGTTCCACCACCCGATCACCGGCCGAATCGACCTCGTAGATGTCGTCGCCCTTCCCTCCATCCATGAGGTCGGTCCCGACGCCACCAACCAGCTCATCATTTCCGGCCCCGCCATAGAGGTAGTCGATGCCGTCGGCGCCGAAGAGCTTGTCGTTGCCCGCACCGCCGGAGAGCACATCATTTCCGGCCAGCCCATACAGCTGATTGCCCCCGGCAGAACCGGTGATCCTGTTGTCCAGCGCGTTGCCGACGCCGTCGAGATCGCTCGTGCCCAGCAGCAGCAGATTCTCGACATTCTCGGTCAGCCGATGGCTGATCCAGGCCCGAACGCCGTCGATGCCCTCGTCCGCCTGCTCCACCACCCGGTCGCCGGCCGTGTCGACCTCGTAGACATCGTCGCCTGCCCCGCCCTCCATGCGGTCGGTGCCGACGCCGCCATCGAGGACATCGTCGCCAGCCCCACCGTACAGGTAGTCGATGCCGTCCCCGCCGAAGAGCCTGTCGTTGCCGGCGCCGCCGGACAGCAGGTCGCTTCCGGCCAATCCATACAGCAGATTGGCGCCCGCATTGCCGCCGATCCTGTTGTCCTGAGCATTACCGACGCCGTCGAGATTCTCTGCGCCGACCAAGGTCAGATTTTCGACATTGTCGGTCAGCCGATGGCTGATCCAGGCCCGGACACCATCTATGCCCTCGCCCGCCAGTTCCACGATCCGGTCGCCGGCCGCGTCGACCTCATAGACATCGTCCCCGTTGCCGCCGGCCATCCCGTCATTGCCCCTGCCGCCGACCAGCAGGTCGTCACCATCCCCGCCATAGAGCGTGTCATTGCCGTCGAGGCCATAGATCTGGTCCGCATCGGCGCTGCCGACGATCCGGTCAGCCGCCGCCGTGCCCGTCAATACCGGCATGAAATTCTCTCCCCCACCAAAATCCGGCGCGCCTTGGCCAGTGTCCCCCGGCCCTACCCGCACCTGGATCAGCTTAATCCCGGCTCCGCCTCGCTCGGCAATCCGGATTCGGCGGATTCGTGAAAAAATTCATATATCGGCGGAACGCCTGCCCGCGGCGCCGCCGTGCTAGGGTCCGCCTCGCCCGATCCCGCCTCCCGGCCCCCATCCGAGACCGCCATGGCCCGCCGCCTGCCCCCGCTCCTCGCGCTCCGCGCCTTCGAGGCCGTCGGCCGCCTCGGCAGCGTCCGCGCCGCGGGCAGGCGTTCCGCCGATATATGAATTTTTTCACGAATCCGCCGAATCCGGATTGCCGAGCGAGGCGGAGCCGGGATTAAGCTGATCCAGGTGCGGGTAGGGC
>NZ_NHON01000161.1 GCF_002195995.1 Inquilinus limosus | reverse complement strand
GAAGATGCGGCCGCGGCGCCAAGCTACCCCACGGGCTGCAAACCAAGGGGGATACGGGCTCACGACCGCGATGCGGTGCCGGGCATTGCCCGGCACCGCATCTCCACCATCCTCGCAGATCTTCAACACACAAGGGGGAGGGGGTTCGGGCCGCTGGAATCACCCTCGGGTGTCGTCGCGGGTTCCCGAACACCCTAGCCGTTCCGAGCCGGCACCCTTCGATCGACAACCCCCTCCCCCTATCCCCCTCCCGCAAGGGGAGGGGGGACTGGTTTGGCCGGTTGCCTGAACCTGCCACCCTCACTTCTTCGGCAGCAGCTTGATCCCCGGCGCCGGGGTCTCGTAGTCGTCGGCATCCTTGCCCTCGGCCGGGATCTCGATCCAGCGGTCGGTCCCGGTCTCGCACTCCTGCACCACCGGGAAGTACAGGTGCTTGCCGGGCGTCAGGCCCGCGGTCAGGTAGCTGCGGAAGACGAACTCGTCATAGAACTCGTCCGGCAGCTTGCCGCCGCTCCACACCACCTCCGTCACCCCCTCGCTGGTCGGGGTGCCGTAATAGTCATAGGACGCGGCGTACTTGCCCTTCACCGTCTCCAGGGTCCAGCCGGGCTTCGGCATCGGCTTGACCGCGATCACCCCCTCGGGGATCTGGACGCGGATCTTCACGGTCGCCGAGCCTTCGCAGCCATGCGGCACGCGCAGCACCGCCTTGTAGGTGCCGCCGACCGGCGCCTCCTGGGTCTCCAGCGTGATATGGGCGAAGGCCGGGGTGGCGGCGAAGGCGGCCAGCGCCAGGGCGGGGAGAATCGATTTCAGCATGGCGGGTCTCCGGGTCGCCGGCGCGGCCGGCGACGGTCGAAAGGAATTGAGGAATCAGGCGTCGGCTGCCAGCAGGCGGCGCAGCGCGGCCAGCCGCTCGGGCTCGGGCGTGCCGTAGGCGATGATGTCGCGGAACCGGCCCTCGGCATCCATCAGGTACACCATGGCCGAATGGTCCATGGTGTAGTCGCCGTCGGTGGTCGGCACCTTGCGCCAGTACACCCGGTAGGATTTCGCCACGGCGGCGATCTCCTCCGGCGTGCCGGTCAGGCCGGTGATGCGCGGGTCGAAGGACTGCAGGTACTGCTGCAGCATCTCCGGCCGGTCGCGTTCCGGGTCGACGGTGACGAACAGCACGCGCAGCCGGTCGCCGTCGGGCCCCAGCGCCGCCAGCGCCTGCGACATCTCCCACAGCGTGGTCGGGCAGATCTCCGGGCAATGGGTGAAGCCGAAGAACACGGCGAAGGGCCGGCCCTTCAGCTCGGCGTCGGTCAGCGTCGCCCCGGTCTGGTCGGTCAGGCGGAACGGACCGCCCGGCTCGGTGCCGAGCGCCACGACCCGGCCGGTGGCCGGGTCCTTGGAATAGACCAGCAGGAAGCCGGCGGCGCCGACCAGGATGGCGGTGACGGCCAGCAGCACTGGCACCAGGATGCGGGCGCGCATCTCAATGCTCCGCCCCCGGAGCGGTGGCGCCGATCGGCGCCACCTCGAAGGTCACGGCGATGGTGCCGGCCTTCTCGAAGGTCAGGGTACCGGCGAAGCTCTCGCCCGCCTTCAGCGGCCTCTTCAGGTCCATCATCATCAGGTGGAAGCCGCCGGGTGCCAGCGCCGCGGTGCCGTTGGCCGGGACGGGCACGCCGCCTTCGACCGGCCGCATGGTCATGACGCCGTCCTTCAGGCCCATCTCGTGGATCTCGACGCGGCCGGCGACCTCGGCCGTGACCGAGACCAGCCGGTCCGGTTCGGCCCCGTCGTTGCGGATCTCGGCATAGCCGCCGCCGACCTTGGCGGCGGGCGGCGTGGCCCGGGCCCAGGGATGGGCCACCTCGATCGGGCCGGACTTGAATTCGTGCGCGGTCGCCGCACCAGTGGCCAGCAGCGCCAGGGCGGCGGCGAAAGCGGCGGAGCGCAGATGCGCGAACAGGGACATGGGAATGTGCTCCAGGCTGGCCGGGCGGCGCGTCTCTGGCGCCAGGCTCCGGCCGTGAACCGACGGGGGCCTGCCGTCTCTGCAGGCCCGGCTTGGATCACGCCTGGGCGGGAGGGGCCCTCGGATTCGCGGGCGAGCGCTGGGGCGCGGTGGCGACGGTGGCCAGGGGCAGGGGCGCGGGCTCGCTGCGGCCGGCCAGGTGCGGCACCAGCAGCACCGCGACGAAGCCCGGCACCGGGGCGCCGCCGAACATGGCGCAGCCGGTGGTGCAGCAATCGGGCAGGTGCGGATGGCCGGCCGGCAGGTCCTGGCGGGCGGGGATCGTCCCGTCATCGGTGCGGCAGAGGGCGGAGAGCGGGTCGAAGGCCGCCGGGGCGGCGCTGGCGCCGATGGCGAGGCCGCCGAGGATGGCCTGGACGAACAGCAGATAGGCCGCGCCCAGCGCGACCCACGATGCCCGTCTCCGTGCCCACCTCATGCGCACCGTCGGCGCTCCCCCTTCTCTCCCGGCCGGGATATCACGGTCGCGGCCGGGGGCAAACCCGGCCGCTCTGCGACATGGTGCCCCCGATCGCCTGCGCTGTCAGCCCTTGAAGCCGCGGGCCAGGGCGTCGGCGTTGCGGGCCAGCAGGCCGAGATCGGTGCCGACCGCGACGAAGCGGTAGCCCCATTCGATGTAGCGCCGGGCCTCGGCCTCGACCGAGGTCAGGATGCCGGCCGGCTTGCCGATGGCGGTCAGGCGCCGCACGGCGTCCTGGATCGCGTCCTGCACCTCCGGGTGCTGCGAGTTGCCGATATGGCCCAGCGATGCCGACAGGTCGGACGGGCCGATGAACACGCCGTCGACGCCGTCGACCGAGGCGATCTCCTCGATCCGCGCCAGCGCCTCGCCGGTCTCGACCTGCAGCAGCACGCAGATCTCGGCATCGGCCTTCTTGAGATAGTCCGTCACCCGGCCGTAATGGCTGCCGCGGCCGCTGGTGGTGATGCCGCGGATGCCGGCCGGCGGATAGCGGCAGGCGGCCACGGCGCGGCGCGCCTCCTCCGCGGTCTGGACGAAGGGGATCAGCAGCGCCTGGGCGCCGATGTCGAGGATGCGCTTGATCAGCACCGGGTCGTTCCAGGCCGGCCGGACGATGCCCGTGGCCGTGCCGCGCGCCGCCGCCTGCAGCTGCGACAGCAGGTCCGGCAGCTCGTTCGGCGAATGCTCGGTGTCGAACAGGATCCAGTCGAAGCCGCTGTCGCCGATGATCTCGGCGACGATGTTGCTGCACAGGCTGCTCCACAGCCCGATCTGGGTCTGCCCGGCGGCCAGCGCCGCCTTGAACCGGTTCCGGTCGAGGTCCATCGGTGTTCCTTGTCTCAGCGGGTCCGCCGCACGCGGCAGCCGCGGATGGTGGTCGGGCTGCCCTCGAGCTCCACCTTGCCCTGCGCCGCCAGCTGGCGCAGCCGCCAGAAGCAGAAGGCATCGGTGGCGAAGAAGCCGGTGATCGTGCCCATCGGCCGGCCGACCGCGCGGCCCGCCGGCGTCCAGTCGTCCTCGACCGCGGCGAGGATCTCGGCGTCGTGCGCGTCGATCGGGTGGGTGGTGATGGCGCCGTCGCGGTGGTGGCGCAGGCCGCCGCCATCGGCGCGCAGCCGCTCCCATTCCGCCGCCAACGCGGCGCGGCGCTCCGCCGGCGCCGGCCGGGCGGTGGCCTCGGCCGCCGGCACGCGCTGCCGCTCCAGCATCGCCACGGCGGTCATGCCGTCGCCGCGGCGATCATCCGGCGTGACCGCGACCTCCCGCACCGGCGCGGCGGTATCGCGCAGGGCCCACAGCGCCCGGCGCAGCGTCAGCTGCTCGGCGGCGCCGCTGCCGTGCCAGATCACGAACGCCTCCGCCGCCTCCGGCAGGCCGCGCAGCGTCGCCGCCTCGGCCGCCAGCTGGTCGACGAAGGCGCCGCCGGTCTCGATCGCCTCGCGGTCCTCGTCCGGGAACACCGCGTGCCAGAAGGCGGCGCGGGCGTCGGGCCGGTCGCTGTCGACATCGGCCAGCGGCCCGACCGCCAGGTCGTCGCGCAGGATCAGCACCGCGGTTTCGGGCAGGGCCAGCCCGGCGCGGATCACCTCGGCGGCGCTGTCGCCGCAGCACAGATGCAGCATGGGAACGGGCATCGCGGGTCCTCCGGATCGGGATCCGGACTATAGCAACCCGATCGCCGCGGCACAGTGCGGCAAGGGGGCTATGACGTGGCCGGCCCGGCCTCGCCCACCGGCACGGCCGCCGCGGGCGGCGTGCGCAGCAGCACGGCGCCCAGCACCGCCGCCAGCGCGGCGAAGCAGGCGCCGGCCAGGAAGGCGGCCTGGTAGCCGCCGACCAGCGCCGCCGGCTGGTCGGCGCCGGCCGCCAGCAGCCCGCCGGTGCGCGACGCCGCCAGGCTGGCCAGGATGGCCAGGCCCAGCGCCCCGCCCATCATGAAGGCGGTGTTGACCATGCCGGAGGCGAGGCCGGATTCGGTCGGGCCGACCTCGCTCATCGCCGCCAGCAGCACCGGGTTCAGCGCCATGCCGCAGCCCAGGCCCAGCAGCAGCATCCCGGGCAGCACATGCAGGGCGAAGCTGCCGCCGACCGGGGCCCAGGCGAACAGCGCCAGCCCGGCGGCGGCCAGCAGCAGCCCGACCACGATCGGCAGCCGGATCCCGACGCGCATCACCAGCCTGGCCGACAGGCCGAGCGAGAAGGCGGCCATGATCAGGTTGGCCGGCAGGAAGGCCAGGCCGACCTCCATCGGGCCGTAGGCCAGCACCTGCTGCATGTAGAGGGCGGACAGGAAGAACCAGGCGAACATGGCGGCGGCCCACAGCGTGCCGATGACGTTGGCCACGGCCAGGCTGCGCAGCCGGAACAGGCCCAGCGGCATCAGCGGCGCGGCCACGCGGGTCTCGATCGCCACGAACGCGGCCAGCAGCACCACGGCGCCGCCGAGCAGGCCGAAGGTTTGGGCCGAGGTCCAGCCGGCGTCGTTGCCGTTGACGATGGCATAGACGGCCAGCATCAGCGCCGCGGTCACGGTGACCGCTCCAGCGATGTCGAGCCGCCGGTCCGCCGCCTCGTTTCGAGTGGCGGGCAGAAGGGGCAACGACAGGCCGAACACGGCGATGCCGATCGGCAGGTTGATCAGGAAGATCCAGTGCCAGCTCAGCGCGCCGGTCAGCAGGCCGCCCAGCAGCACGCCCACGCTGCCGCCGCCGGCCGCGACGAAGCCGTAGACGCCCATCGCCTTGGCCCGGTCCGCCGGCTCGGTGAACAGGTCCATGATCAGCGACAGGGCGACGGCGGAGACCACGGCGCCGCCCAGCCCCTGCACCGCGCGGAAGGTGATCAGGAAGACTTGGTTCGTGGCCAGCCCGCAGGCCAGCGACGCCAGGGTGAAGACGGCGAGGCCGATCAGGAACAGCCGGCGGTGTCCGAACAGGTCGCCCAGCCGGCCGCCCAGCAGCAGGAAGCCGCCGAAGGTCAGCAGATAGCCGTTCACCACCCAGGCCAGGGTCGAGTCGTTGAAGCCGAGATCGGTCTTGATCGAGGGCAGCGCCACGTTCACGACCGTCGAATCCAGCACGATCATCAGCACGCCGAGGCACAGCACGGTCAGCGCCAGCCAGCGCCCGTCCCGAGGCGCCGCCGTCCGAGGCTCGACAGGGCGGTCCGTCATGGCGTTCTCCCTTTCGCTGCGTCCCGCGGCGGGCGGATCGGCGGTCCCGTTTCTTAACTTAAGGGTTGAGTATCACGCCGCTGCCGGACGGGGCAAGACCCCCTTCCTGGCCTGGCGGCATCAGCTCAGCCCCTCATGCCGCAGGGCCAGCTGCACCGCCGGCCGGGCGTTCACCCGGTCGAAATAGGCCGGCAGCGGGTCGGGCCGCTGCAGGTTGAGGTCCCGGGCCCAGCGCAGCATGACGTAGAGATAGGCGTCGGCGACGCTCATCTCCGCGCCGAACAGATAGTCGCCGGGCAGCCGCTCGGCGAGATAGCCGAGGCGCTGCGCCACCACCTCGTCGACGGCCTGCTTCTCCTCCCCGCTGATCGGGAAGATCGACCGGATCAGCAGCTTGTGCAACTCGGCGCCGATGAAGCTCAGCATCTCGGCCAGCCGGATCCGCCCCATCTCGCCGGCGGGGGCCAGTCGCGGCGCGCGCTGGGCCACCCAGGTCAGGATCGCGGCGTTCTCGGTCAGCACCGTGCCGTCGTCCAGCACCAGCGCCGGGACATAGCCCTTCGGGTTGACCCGGGTGAAGTCGTCGCCCGATTCGGTCCGCCGCGTCGGGATGTCGACACGGATGCGCTCGAACTCAAGCCCGGCCTCGTGCAGGGCGATGTGGTCGGCCAGGCTGCAGGCGCCGGGGGCGAGGTACAGCTTCATGGAAGGCCTCCTCAGTGAGCGGCCCGGCGCCGCAGGAAGGCGTCGAGCTTGTCCAGGATCTCGCGCCAGCCGCCCTCGCGGATCTCCGGCTGGTCGCCGCCGTCCAGGAACACCGCCTGCTCGGTGAAGACCAGCCGGGTGCCGGCCCCGTCCGGCAGCAGCTCGACCGTGCTCAGCGAGGCGGAGATCCGGGTGTCGCCGCGGTCGATCGTGTAGCTGAACACGATACGCCGGTCGGGCACGATGTCGGCGTAGCGCGTCTCGTTGCGGTAGACCGGGTCGCCCGGCGGGCCGAAGCGGCTGGTCTCGATGCCGCCGACGCGGAAGTCGAATCGCGGCTCCGCCAGCTCCCAGTCGTCGCCGGGGGCGCCCCAGACCAGCCGGGCGGCGGGGTCGGCCCAGGCCCTGAACACGCGGGATGGCGGCGCGTCGTAGCGGCGCCGGATGGTGAAGCTGCCATGCTGCACGGATCGCTCGCTCATGACGGTTCCTCCGGCGTGGCTTGTTGCTTAAGTGGTGGCTTCAGTATCATGGCGAAAGGGGCCAGGGCAAGGCGACCCGCCGGCTGGTTTTGACCTGGACCGCGGCGGCGCGGTAGAAGCAGCCCCTTCCGGTTCCCATCACAACACCCCCGGTCGTTCGATGATCTCCATCAGCCAGCGCATTGCCGACGAGCTCTCCGTGCGCGAGGCCCAGGTCGCCGCCACGGTCGAGCTGCTTGACGGCGGCGCGACCGTTCCCTTCGTCGCCCGCTACCGCAAGGAGGCGACCGGCGGCCTGGACGACGCCCAGCTGCGCACGCTGGACGAGCGGCTGCGCTATCTGCGCGAGCTGGAGGAGCGCCGGAAGACGATCCTCGACAGCGTCGCCGAGCAGGGCAAGCTGGACGATGCGCTGCGCGCCCAGATCGAGGCGGCCGAGACCAAGGCCCGGCTCGAGGACATCTACCTGCCCTACAAGCCGAAGCGCCGGACCAAGGCGATGATCGCCCGCGAGGCGGGGCTGGAGCCGCTGGCCGACTCGCTGCTGGGCGACCCGACCCGCGACCCGCAGGAGGCCGCCGCCGCCTTCGTCGATGCCGAGAAGGGCGTGGCCGATGCTGCCGCGGCGCTGGACGGCGCCCGCTCGATCCTGGTCGAGCGCTTCGGCGAGGATGCCGATCTGATCGGCGCCCTGCGCGAGGAGGCCTGGACCCGCGGCCGGCTGCTGTCGAAGATGCGCGAGGGCAAGGAGCAGGCGGGCGCCAAGTTCTCCGACTATTTCGACTATGCCGAGAAGCTGACCAAGCTGCCCTCGCACCGCATCCTGGCCCTGTTTCGGGGCGAGAAGGAGGAGGCGCTGTCGCTGACGCTGGAGCCGGAGGAGCTGCCCGACTCGGCGGACCGCAAGGCCCCCGGCCTGTATGAGCAGCGCATCGCCAACCGCTTCGGCGTCGCTGACCAGGGCCGGCCGGGCGATGCCTGGCTGGCGGAGACGGTGCGCTGGGCCTGGCGCACCAAGATCCTGGTGCATCTCGACATCGACCTCCGGCTGCGCCTGTGGCAGGCGGCGGAGGAGGAGGCGGTGAAGGTCTTCGCCGGCAACCTGCGCGACCTGCTGCTGGCGGCGCCGGCCGGCACCCGCGCCACCATGGGGCTGGACCCCGGCTTCCGCACCGGGGTGAAGGTCGCCGTGGTCGACGCCACCGGCAAGGTCGTCGCCACCACCGCGATCTTCCCGCATGAGCCGCAGAAGCGCTGGGACGAGTCGATCGCCAGCCTGGCCGGGCTGGCCCAGGCGCATGGCGTCGACCTGGTCGCCATCGGCAACGGCACGGCGTCGCGCGAGACCGACAAGCTGGCCGCCGAGCTGATGAAGCGGCATCCGGACCTCAGGCTGACCAAGGCGGTGGTGTCGGAGGCCGGGGCGTCGGTCTACTCGGCCTCGGCCTTCGCCTCGCAGGAGCTGCCGGAGCTCGACGTGTCGCTGCGCGGCGCGGTGTCGATCGCCCGCCGGCTGCAGGACCCGCTGGCCGAGCTGGTGAAGATCGACCCGAAGTCGATCGGCGTCGGCCAGTACCAGCACGACCTCAGCGAGGCCAAGCTGTCGCGCTCGCTCGACGCCGTGGTCGAGGACTGCGTGAACGCGGTCGGCGTCGACCTCAACACTGCCTCGGCGCCACTGCTGGCCCGGGTGTCCGGCGTCGGCGAGGGGCTGGCCCAGAACATCGTGCAGCATCGCGACGCCAACGGCCCGTTCCGGGTGCGCGCGGCGCTGAAGGACGTGCCGCGGCTGGGGCCCAAGGCGTTCGAGCAATGCGCCGGCTTCCTGCGCATCCCGAACGGCGACGACCCGCTCGACGCCTCGGGCGTGCACCCCGAGGCCTATCCGGTGGTGCGCCGGATCATCGAGGCCACGGGCGGCGAGATCAAGGCGCTGATCGGCGACACCGCGGCCCTGCGCGGGCTGGAGCCGGAGCGCTTCACCGACGACACCTTCGGCGTGCCGACGGTGACCGACATTCTGCGCGAGCTGGAGAAGCCGGGCCGCGACCCGCGTCCCGCCTTCAAGACCGCGACCTTCAAGGAGGGCGTGGAGAAGCTTAGCGACCTGCAGCCCGGCATGGTGCTGGAGGGGGTGGTCACCAACGTCGCCGCCTTCGGTGCCTTCGTCGATATCGGCGTGCACCAGGACGGGCTGGTGCACATCTCGGCCATGTCCAAGACCTTCGTGAAGGACCCGCGCACGGTGGCCAAGCCGGGCGACGTGGTGAAGGTCAAGGTGCTGGAGGTCGACCCGCAGCGCAAGCGCATCGGCCTGACCATGCGGCTGGACGATGACGGCCAGGCACGCCCGCCGCGCCGCGAGGGCGGCGCCCCCGGCGGCCGGCCCGAAGGCCGCGACCGGCCGCGGCACCAGCAGCAGGGCCGGCCCGGCCAGCCGGGGCAGGGCGGTCAGGGTCAGGGCGGCCAAGGTCGCGATGGCCAGGGTCGGGGGGGCCAGGGCCGTGGTGACGGCCAG
>NZ_NHON01000160.1 GCF_002195995.1 Inquilinus limosus | reverse complement strand
ATCACCACCCCACTCTCAGGCCCTTCTTCCTCAAACTCCTCGCCAACGGCAAAAAACCCCTCGTCGCCATCGTCGCCGTCATGCGCAAGCTCCTCATCATCGCCAACGCCAAACTCAGACCTCAACCCCAACTGAGTTGATGACGGCGAGGGGCAGGCGATCTGAAAAGGTCCCGCAAGCGGGAGAGGCCACGCAAAAGGCGGGAGACTTCTCTACCCCCGCGCCGCGGCCCCCAGCCTGGCCATCGCCGGCGCCTCGTGCCGCAGGGCCTCACGCTCCTCGGCGATGACGGCGACGGCGCGGTCGATCTGGTCCGGCGTGTGCTCGGCGGTGATGAAGCAGCGCAGCCGGGCCGATTTCTCCGGCACCGCCGGATGCACGATCGGCGAGACGTTGATGCCGCGCTCCAGCAGCCGGTTCGACAGCAGCACCGCCTGCAGCGAATCCCCGAGGATGATCGGCACGATGGCATGGCCCTGGGCCAGGCCGGTGTCCAGCCCGGCGGCGCCGGCGCGTTCAAGGAAGCGGCGGGAATTGGCCTGCAGCCGCGCCACCCTGCCGTCGGCATCCGCCATCACCAGCTCCAGCGCCGTCAGCGCCGCCATCGTCGCCGGCGCCGGCATGCCGACGCTGTAGACGAAGCCCGAGGCCATCAGCTTCAGGTACTCCACCAGCGCCGCCGGGCCGGCGATGTAGCCGCCGCAGGAGGACAGAGTCTTCGACATCGTCCCCATCCAGATGTCGACCTGGCGCGGGTCGACACCGGCGGCCTCGGCGATGCCGCGCCCGGTCGGGCCGAGCACGCCCAGCCCATGCGCCTCGTCCACCATCAGCCAGGCGCCGAAGCGCTGCTTCAGCGCCACCAGCCGGGGCAGGTCGATGGTGTCGCCATCCATCGAATACAGGCTCTCGACCACGATCAGCACGCGCTGCCAGCGGTCGCGCTCGGCCGCCAGGATCGCCTCCAGCGTCTCCAGGTCGTTGTGGGGGAAGGACCGCCGCTGCGCGCCGGACAGCTGGGCGCCGGTGATCACGCTGTTGTGGATCAGCGCGTCGTGCAGGATCAGGTCGGCCGGGCCGGTGATCTGGCCGATGGCGGCGACATTGGTGGCGTGGCCGCTGACGAAGACGACCGCATCCTCGACGCCGTGGAACTCCGCCAGCCGCCGCTCCAGCGCCGCGTGGAACGGCCGCTCCCCGGCCACCAGCCGGCTGGCCGAGACCGAGGTGCCGAATTCGTCGATCGCCGCCTTTGCCGCCGCGGCCACGGCCGGGTGGCCGTTCAGGCCGAGATAGTCGTAGGAGGCGAAGTTGATCACCTCCTGCCCGGCGATGCGCGACACCGCCCCGGCGCGTTGCTCATGGGTGCGGAAGAACGGGCTGGGGATGCCCAGCAGGTCGGCCGCGGCGCGCTGCATCCGCAGCGTCTCGTAGCCCGGCAGGGTCTCGAAGGCGGTGTCGCGGGCCCCCTGGGCGCGCGGCTCGGCCGCCGGCGCCGCGACCGCCGCCGGGGCCTTGCCGCGCACATCGGCGATCAGCGACCGCAGCGCGGCGTCGGACAGGCGGCCTTTACTCCTTGGCCATCCAGGGGCCAATGCGAGCGGCCCCTGGATGGCCACGGCGCTGCGCGCCTCGCCATGACGGCAAGGGGAACCGAGAGGCGATCGGCCATCATCCCAGCACCCGGCGGGTGGTCTTGGCCCGGTCGCGGACGGCCTCGCGCACCAGCACGGCGGTGTCCTCCTCCAGATCGGTCTCCAGATGCCTGGCCAGCAGCTGCGCCGCCTCGGCCGGCGGTGGCGCCGTCTCCGGTTCGGCGGCCGCACTGCCGCCGCGCAGCCGGGCGACGATGCGGCCGCTCAGCTCGTTCAGCGTCAGCCCGGCGCCGATCGACAGGAAGGGCAGGTCGATGCCGTAGCGGCCCTGCATCGCCGCGTCCAGCTCCAGCCCCATCAGCGAATCCATGCCCAGCTCGGCGAAGGGCCGGTCGCCGTCGATATCGGCCGGCGGCATGCGCAGGATCCGCCCGATCTCGGCCAGCATGGTCTGGGTCACGATCGCCTGAGCCTCGGCGTCGGTCCGGCCGGCGATCATCGCCGCCAGGTCGACCTCCGCCTCCGCCGCCTCGGCCCGGCGGCCATCGGCCATCCCGGCCAGGCGCGGCGTGGCCAGGATCGGCAGCTCGCGCGTCGCCGCCTGCCAGTCGATCCGGGCGCAGGCCACCGCCGCGTCCTGCGGCGTCGCCGCCGGCCGGGCCAGCAGCCGGCCCAGCTGCGCCAGCGCCTCGGCCGCCTTCAGCGACGACCGGCCGATCCGGCGCTTCAGCGCGTCGCCGCGGGCCTCGTCGCGGGCCAGCACCCCGGCATCGGCAATGGCGCCCCAGGACACGGCCAGGGCCGGCAGGCCCTGCGCCAGCCGGGTCCGCGCCAGCGCCTCGAGATAGGCGTTGGCGGCGACGTAGTTGGCCTGGCCGGGATTGCCGATCAGCGTGGTGGCGGAGGAGAACAGCACGAAATAGTCCGGCGCCCGGGTGCGGCTGACCAGGTCGAGATGGATGGCGCCTTTGATCTTCGGCGCCAGCACCCGCTCGATCCGCGCCGCGTCGAGGTCGCGCAGCAGCCCGTCATCCAGCACCATCGCGGCATGGATGATGCCGCGCAGCGGGCCGTGCCGGCGCTCCAGCGCCGCCAGCAGCTTCTCGCAGGCGGCGCGGTCGGTGACGTCCAGCCGCTCCGCCGCCAGGGTGACGCCCCGCTGCGCCAGCCGCTCGGCCCCGGCCTTCTCGGCCGGGCCCAGCGTGCCGCGGCGGGAGGCGACGACGATGGTCTTCGCCCCGTGCTCGGCCAGCCACAGCGCGGTGGCGAAGCCGAAGCCGCCGGTGCCGCCGGTGACCAGGTGGAAGCCGGTGCCCTGCGCCTCGAACCGGGCCTCGGCCGCCGGCGCCGCCGGGATCTCGCGCGGCGGCGTGACCACGATCTTGCCGATATGGCCGGCGCCCTGCATCAGCCGGAACGCATCCTCGGCCTGGTCGGCCGGGAACACCCGGTGCGGCAGGGGGGTGAGGCGGCGCTGCGCGAACAGCCGGTCCAGCTCGCGCAGCAGGCGCTTCGTCAATCCCGGCTGGGCGTTCAGCAGCTGGTCGGCATCGACCCCGAAATAGGAGACGTTGCGGGCGAAGGCGCGCAGCCCCACCGCGGTGTCGGCGACGAAGTCGCGCTTGCCCAGCTCGACGAAGCGGCCGAAGGGCTTCAGCGCCCGCAGGCTGCGGCGCATGGCGTCGCCGGACAGCGAGTTCAGCACCACGTCGACGCCGCCCAGCTTCCAGCGGATCTCGTCGGCGAAGGCCAGGGAGCGGGAATCCAGCACCAGGTCGGCGCCCAGCAGCTGCGCCAGGGCCCGCTTGTCCTCGTTGCCGGCGGTGGCCACCACGGTGGCGCCGCGCAGCTTGGCGATCTGCAGCGCCGCCAGGCCGACACCGCCGGCGGCGCCGTGGATCAGTACGGTCTCGCCGCGGCCCAGCCGGGCCTGGTGCACCAGCGCGTACCAGGCGGTGATGAAGGCCACGGGCATGGTCGCCGCGGCGGCCAGGTCGATGCCGTCGGGCACCGGCATCGCCACCTGGGCCGGCACCGTGACATGGGTGGCGAAGGCAGCCGGGGCGAAGCCCATCACCCGGTCGCCTTCCTTCAGCCCGGTCACGCTTTCGCCGACGCGGCGGATCGTGCCGGCGCATTCGAAGCCCAGCGTCGGGCCGGCGAAGCCGTCCTCCAGATAGTCGTCCGGCAGCAGGCCCAGCGAGAACATGACGTCGCGGAAGTTCAGCCCGCTGGCCGCGACCTCGATCTCGACCTCGTCGGGGCCGGGGGCCCGGCGTTCGGCCGCGACCCAGCCGATGCGGCCCAGGCTGCCCGGGGCGGACAGGGCCAGACGGGCGGCGCGGTCCTCGGCCGGGATCTCCCGCGGCGCCGGCCGCGCCGGCTCGACCCGGCCGACGAAGACGCCGTCGCGGTCGATCTCGAACTCGGTCTCCACGGCGCCCGATCCGATCAACGCAGCCAGGGCCGTCGCCGCGGCCTCGTCGGGCAGCGCCGGGGCCAGGGTGGCGAAGCGCAGGGCGATGCCGGAATATTCGTTGGCCAGGGTGCGGGCGGCGGCGGCCAGCGCCTCGGCCAGGCCGCGGCCACCATCGGCCTTGCCGTTGACCTTGCCGCAGCGGGCGACCAGCCACAGCGTGGCCTTGCCGGCCGCCAGGGCCTCGGCCTCCGCCCGCAGCGCCAGGATGGCGCCGGTCAGGAAGGCCACCGGGTCGCGCGCCGTGTCCAGCATCAGCGGCAGCAGGACGGTCTCATCCTCCGCCGCGGCGGCGTCCCGGTCGATGCGGACCTGATGGCCCTGCCGGCGCAGCCGTTCGGCCAGGTCGGACAGCAGCTCGGAATCGGCGGCCGGCGGCCGGATCAGGATCGACCGGGCCGGAACCGTCGGCGCTTCAACCGCCGGCCGGTCCCAGACCGCCAGCTGCGCGGGCGCGGCCCGGGTGACGGCGCGGCTCCGGGCCAGCGGATGGAAGCCGGCCTGGGCCAGCGCCGCGGCCAGCCCGTCCGGCGCCGTCCCGTCCAGCAGCAGGGCGGTGACAGTGTCGGGGATGGCGTCGAAGGCGGCGACCGGCGCGCCGGGCCGCAGCAGCGCGGCGATCTGCCGGGCCAGCGCCGCCGGGTCTCCGCCCGTCGCGGCACCGGCCGACAGGGCGAGGTCGAAGCTGCCCGGCGCGGCCGTGGCTTGGTCGTCCAGGATGCGCAGCCCGGGCAGGCGCGGGGTGCGCGCGGCCAGCCCGGCCAGGGCTTTCGGCTCCGGCCCGGTCACCGCGACGGTCAGGGCGCGGTCGCGGATCAGCGGCAGCAGCGCCGGCACCAGCTCGCCCTCGGGGTCGACCAGCAGCAGGGCCAGCGGCATCGCGCGGCCGGCGGCCAGCGTTCCGACCAGCTCCGCCGCCAGCGGCAGCAGCGGCGAGGCGGCACGGGCCTGGGCCTCGACACCCTTGGAGAAGCGCAGCGTCTCCCCGCTGCGCAGCGCCGCGATCAGGTCGCGCGTCAGCCGGGCGGCCATCACCGTCTCGGCGCCGCGCTCCGGATGGTCGGCCAGGATCGAGCGCAGGATCGCCTGGGGCGAGGGCAGGCGGGCGGCGGCCAGGTGCCAGGTGCCGTTCCGCTCGGTCGCCAGCTCGAACTCGGCCAGGACCGTCAGCAGCGCCTCGAAGCGCGGCACGGAGGCCGGGGCCAGGCGGCCGACGCGGCACAGCCGGTCGACGGTGAAGCGAGGCGATCCCGCCACCGCCCGCACCGCACGATGGGCCATCGACCGGGCCCAGGCGGTCAGCAGCAGCCAGTCGTCGCCGGCCTCCTGCCGGTCCAGCAGGCCGGCGGCGGCCTGCTCCAGCGCCGCCGTGGTGATGCCGGCGGCGGCGTCGGTCCAGGGCTGCCGCACCGCGCGGTACAGCAGCTCGTCCCCGCCCGAAAGGCGCAGCGCGCTGCGCTGGAACCGGGCGCCGCGCAGCTCGGCCACGACCATGCCCTCCGCATCCTCCAGCGCGATGTCGACCAGGATCGAGCGCGCCGTGGCCCGCCGCAGCTCCAGCCGCGCCCGGACGGGCGGGGCGGAGCGATAGACCCGCAGCGCGGCAAAGCGCACCGGCAGGAAGGCGCCGCCCTCGCCGCCGCCGAGCCGCCCGTACAGGGCGAACAGCCCGTGGAAGGCGGCGTCCAGCGCGGTCGGGTGCAGCGTGTGGGGCTCGGTGTAGAGGCCGTTGTCGGCGGCCTCGGGCGACAGATCGACCACGATCCGCCGCTCATCGTCGCCGGCGATGGCGGCGGCGCGGCGGAAGGCGGGGCCGTAGTCCAGCCCGGCCGCGGCGGCGGCGGCATAGATCGCGGCGGGGTCGACCGGGCGCAGGGTGTCGTCGGCGCCGGCGGCCTCGCGCAGGGGCGCCGCGGCCACCGGGCTGGGGCCGACGCGGCCGCGGGCGTGCAGCGTCCACTCCTCCCCGGCCATGCGCTGGCGGCTCAGGATCTCCAGCGTGCCGGTGGCCGGCGCCAGCCGCAGCCAGGTCTCGCGCGTCGTACCCTCGGCGATCACCAGGGCCTGCAGGATGTCGAGATC
The DNA here is from genome assembly GCF_002195995.1 of Inquilinus limosus. GTDB lineage: Bacteria > Pseudomonadota > Alphaproteobacteria > DSM-16000 > Inquilinaceae > Inquilinus > Inquilinus limosus_C. The sequence continues at coordinate 3,245 of NZ_NHON01000160.1, read as the reverse complement.
CTCGACCTCGACCGCCTCGACGCCGGACCATTGCCGGCCGGCGGCGGCCGCCATCTCCAGCAGCGCGGCGCCGGGCACCACCACCTCGCCCGCCACCTTGTGGTCGGCCAGGTAGGGCAGCAGCTCGGGGTCGAGCAGGCCGTGCCATTCCGGCGAGCCCTCGCTGTGGCGGGCGCCCAGCAGCGGATGCGCCGGCTTGGCCAGCGACAGGTCGATCCGCTCCGGCGTCGGGGCCTGGCGCAGGTCGCGGCGCTGCCAGGGATAGTGCGGCAGGGCCAGGCGCCGGCCGGCGGGCCGGTCGCCGAACAGCGGCCGGCGGTCGACCGCGCCGCCGCGCAGCAGCACCTGCAGCACCGTGCGCTCGACCGGGTCGTCCTCGCCCGTCTTGGCGTCGCCCCCCTTGTTGTCCAGGGTCGGCAGGATCGCCGCCTCGCGCTCCGCCGCCTTGGCGATGTCGCGCAGATGGCCGGTCAGCACCGGGCGCGGGCCGATCTCGACGAAGATGCCGGCGCCCAGCTCCAGCGCCGTCCGCGCCGCCGCGGCGAAATCGACCGGCTGGCGGATGTTGCGCCACCAGTAGCCGGCATCCAGATCCGCGCCCGGCAGCACCGCGCCGGTGACGGCGGAGATGAAGGGGATATGTCCCTCGGCCGCGACGCTGTCCGCCAGCGCCGCTCTTAGCGGCGCTTCAATCGGCGCGGCCAGCGGCGAATGGAACGGGTAGTCGACGCCGACGCGCTGCGCCGCCACGCGCCGCTGCTTCGCCAGCTTCAGCAGCGCCTCGATCTGCCCGCCGGGGCCGGAGACGGTGACGCAGGCCGGGCTGTTGACCGCGGCCACCACGACGCCGTCCAGCCCGGCCTCGGCCAGCGCCGCCTCGGCCTCGTCCCGGCCCAGCATCAGCACCGCCATGGTGCCCAGGCCGCGCAACTGCTCCTGGCAGCGGCTGCGCCAATGGATGATCCGCAGCGCCTGGTCCGGCGACACCGCGCCGGCGGCCAGCGCCGCCGCCACCTCGCCGACGCTGTGGCCGATCACCATGGCGGGCCGCAGCCCCTCGGTCGCCAGCGCCCGGGTCAGCGCCACCTGCACCGCGAACAGCAGCGGCTGCGCGGTCGAGGTGGCGGGCAGGCGCTGCTCCAGCGCCGGGTCCTGCAGCGCCTCGGCCAGCGACCAGCCGGCCAGGGCGGCATAGCCGGCATCGACCTCGTCGAACGCGTCGCGGAACGGCCGGCTGGCGCGGTAGGCGCGCAAGCCCATGCCTGCGAATTGCGAACCGTTGCCGGAGAAGGCGAAGCACACCGCCCCGGCCTCCGCCTCGCCGCGGGCCGACAGCACAGGTGATGCGCGATCCCCCTCGGCGAAGCGGCGCAGCCGCTCCGGCGCGTCGCCGTCCAGCGGCAGGGCGAGGCGGTGCGCCAGCAACTCGCGGTCATGCGCGGCGTGACGGGCGATCCGGGCCGGCTCGGCCTCCGGCTGCTCCAGCGCCTCGGCATAGCGCCCGGCCAGGCTGCGCAGCGCCTCCTCGCCATGGGCCGACAGCAGCAGCGCCCGGGCCGGCGCCTCGGCCGCGGGCTCCGGCATCTCGTCGGGCCGCGGCGCCCGCAGCACGGTGTGGGCGTTGGTGCCGCCGAAGCCGAAGGAGGAGACGCCGGCGGTCAGCGGCCCCGGCGGTAGAGTCACAGGCCCTCGCGCGGGCACCAGGTTCAGCGCGTCGAACGGGATGTCCGGGTTGATCGCGTCGAGATGCAGTGTCGCCGGCAGCAGCCGGTGCTCGATCGCCAGGATCGCCTTGACCAGCCCGGCCACGCCCGAGGCCGGCTCGAGATGGCCGATATTGGACTTGACCGAGCCGACCGGCAGCGGCGCGTCGCGCTTCTGGCCCAGGGCCCGGCCGATCGCCTCGGCCTCGGCCGGGTCGCCGACCCGCGTGCCGGTGCCGTGCGCCTCGACGAAGGCCAGGTCGTTCGGGTCGATCCCGGCCTCGCCATAGACCCGCTCCAGCAGGCGGAACTGGGCCTCGGCGGAGGGCAGGGACAGGCCGACGGTGCGGCCGTCGGAATTCACCCCGGTCGGGCCGACCATCACCCGCGGCGCCCGGCCGGCGGCGCGGGCGGCGTCCAGCCGGCTCAGCACCAGCACGGCGCCGCCCTCGGCCCGGACATAGCCGTCGGCCGCGGCGGCGAAGGGCCGGCACAGCCCGGTCGGCGACAGCATGCCGGCGCGGGAGAAGCCGTAGAAGGCCTGCGGCGCGCCCAGGATGTTGACCCCGGCGACCACCGCCGTGTCGATCTCGCCTTGCGCCAGCGCCCGCACCGCCGCGTCGAGCGCGACCAGCGAGGAGGAGCAGGCGGTGTCGATGGTCAGGCTCGGCCCGCGCAGGTCGTAGATGTAGGAGATGCGGTTGGCGATGATCGACGCGGTGTTGCCGGTCATGAAATGGGTGTCGATGCCGCTGGCATCGCCCACGATCCTCGTATAGGCGTCGACCGAGGAGGCGCCGACGAACACGCCGACCGGCTGGCCGGCGAGGGTGGCGGGCGGCAGGCCCGCATCCTCCAGCGCCTCCCACACCAGCTCCAGCAGCAGCCGCTGCTGCGGGTCCATCTGCTCGGCCTCGCGCGGGGCGATGCGGAAGGCGCCGGCGTCGAAGCCGTAGGGTTCCGCGATCAGCCCGGCGGACAGGGTGTAGCTGCGGCCCGCCTCGCCCTTTCGCGGATGGTAGAACCGCTCGACCGCCCAGCGGTCGCTGCCGATGGTGGAGACGCTGCAGCGCTCCTGCAGCAGCAGCGACCAGAAATCGTCGAGGCCGGCCGCGCCGGGCAGCCGGCAGGCCATGCCGATCACCGCGACGGGCTGGTCCTGAAGTCTCGAAGAGCCTGCTGGCATGTCGGTCTTCTTTCAGCGATTCGGCATGGGCGGGCGGGCAACGGACCGCAGCGGCACCCTACTGTACCGCAGGAATCGAGGGGCGAAACCAGCAATCGATGGCGGACTCCATGACACCATAGATTTTAAATCTATGATCGCTTCCGGGTAGCCCCCGCCGGGCGGATGTCATCCGAACAGCAGCGCGTCGGCCTTCTCCAGCCGGACGACGTCGTCCTCGCCGAGATAGGGCCCGGTGCGGACCTCGATGAGCTCGAGGTCGATCTTGCCGGGGTTCTCGAGCTTGTGGTCGGTGCCGATGGGGAGGTAGACGGCCTCGTTCTCGCGCAGGATGCGGGACTGGCCCTCCATGGTGG
>NZ_NHON01000159.1 GCF_002195995.1 Inquilinus limosus | reverse complement strand
GCCCGGGTGCGGGAGGCGGACGTCATCGCCTGGCTCGACACCGAGACCACGCAGACCGTCGCCCGCCGCCTCTGCCGCTCCCTCGGCATCGACCCCTACAACTGCTTCGAAAAGCCGGACGTCGCCGACACCGGGTGAGGGGATAGGCCGGAGCCACCCCCTCACCCGAAATCGCTACGCGATTTCGACCTCTCCCCAAGGAGAGGTGACCAACCCCTCTCCTCGGGGAGAGCTACGGCATCTACAGATCTGCCGAACGCCGTGCGATTGCCTCTCCCGCTTGCGGGAGAGGTCGGGCTCGCGCAGCGAGACCGGGTGAGGGCGGCTCGGTCGCGACACCAGGATCAGCGCCTCAGGAATGGGCGGATCGCATGCTTGCTCGCGGCAAAGCCGTGCCTTCGGCGAAGCCGCTATCCCCTCACCCGGACATCCTTCGGATGTCCGACCTCTCCCGCAAGCGGGAGAGGCAATCCGTTTTGCAAGCCGCCGTCGATATCGCCGATCAATATGTAGATGCCGTAGTCGGAGAGAGGGAGGGGCGCGAAGCGACGCGAGGGCGAGGGGGCCATCCTCCGGCCCGATGCCGAACATCATGCCTCCTCCCGCCTCCCCGTCGCAGCGAGGGAATCCGCCGCGTCGCCCGCGCGGCGGGTTGCATCGGCAACGAATCCTCCGCGTCCCTTCCTGGACAGCGGTCGCCCTGGCGCGCTACAAGCGACGGCTCGGCCGTCGGGTTCTCCGGGGCCGCACCATCAAGACGCCCAGGCCGACCTCCCCGATGCAGACCGTCAACGACATCCGCTCGACCTTCCTCGACTTTTTCGGCGAGAACGGCCATGAGGTGGTGGCATCCAGCCCGCTGGTGCCGCGGAACGACCCGACGCTCCTGTTCACCAATGCCGGCATGGTGCAGTTCAAGAACGTCTTCACCGGCATGGAGACGCGGCCCTACCAGCGCGCCACCACCTCGCAGAAATGCGTGCGCGCCGGCGGCAAGCACAACGATCTCGAGAATGTCGGCTACACCGCCCGGCACCACACCTTCTTCGAGATGCTGGGGAACTTCTCCTTCGGCGACTATTTCAAGGAGCAGGCGATCGATCTGGCCTGGGGCCTGATCACCCGGGAATACGGCCTGCCCAAGGACAAGCTGCTGGTCACGGTGTACCACACCGATGACGAGGCCGCCGGGCTGTGGCGCCGCATCGCCGGCCTGCCGGAGGAGCGGATCATCCGCATCCCGACCTCCGACAATTTCTGGGCGATGGGCGACACCGGCCCCTGCGGCCCGTGCTCGGAGATCTTCTTCGACCACGGCCCCGGCATCGCCGGCGGCCCCCCAGGCAGCCCGGACGAGGATGGCGACCGGTTCATCGAGATCTGGAACCTGGTCTTCATGCAGTATGAGCAGGTCACCAAGGAGACGCGGGTCGACCTGCCGCGGCCGTCGATCGACACCGGCATGGGGCTGGAGCGCATCGCCGCCGTGCTGCAGGGCAAGCACGACAACTACGACATCGACCTGATGCGGGCCCTGATCGAGGCGTCGGCCGACGCCACCAACAGCGACCCGGACGGCCCGCACAAGGTCAGCCACCGGGTGATCGCCGACCATCTGCGCGCCACCTCGTTCCTGATGGCCGACGGCGTCATGCCGTCGAATGAGGGCCGCGGCTACGTGCTGCGCCGGATCATGCGCCGGGCCATGCGCCACGCCCATCTGATCGGCGCCCGCGACCCGGTGATGTACCGGCTGGTGCCGGCGCTGGTGCGCCAGATGGGCGCCGCCTATCCCGAGCTGGTGCGGGCCGAGGCGCTGATCACCGAGACGCTGAAGCTGGAGGAGACCCGCTTCAAGCAGACCCTCGACCGCGGCCTGCGCCTGCTGGAGGACGAGACCGGCCGCCTCGGCACCGGCCAGGCCCTGCCGGGCGATGTCGCCTTCAAGCTGTACGACACCTATGGCTTCCCGCTCGACCTGACCCAGGACGTGCTGCGCGGCCAGGGCCGCGCCGTCGACACCGCCGGCTTCGACACGGCGATGGAGCGGCAGCGCGCCGAGGCCCGCAAGAACTGGGCCGGCTCCGGCGAGGCGGCCACCGGCGCGTTGTGGTTCGAGTTGAAGGAAAAGCTCGAACCCACTGAATTCCTTGGATATGACACCGAGGCGGCCGAGGGTGTCGTCACCGCGCTGGTGGTCGACGGCCAGGTCGTCGACCAGGCCGGTCCGGGCGCCGAGGTCGTGGTCGTGGTCAACCAGACCCCGTTCTATGGCGAGAGCGGCGGCCAGATGGGCGACGCCGGCACGATCACGCTGGCCGGGGGCGCCGGCGGCGTCACCGTCGCGGTGCGCGACACCCAGAAGCAGGCCGGGGTGCTGTGGGCCCATATCGGCACGGTCGAGGCCGGCACGCTGAAGGTCGGCGACGCGGTCGAGCTGAAGGTCGACCATGCCCGCCGCAGCGCGCTGCGCGCCAACCACTCCGCCACCCATCTGCTGCACGAGGCGCTGCGCCGCCGGCTGGGCGAGCATGTCACCCAGAAGGGGTCGCTGGTGGCGCCGGAGCGGCTGCGCTTCGACATCAGCCAGCCGCGGCCGCTGACGCCCGAGGACATCGCCGTGGTCGAGGCCGAGGTCAACGCCCGGATCCGCGAGAATTCCGAGGTCACCACCCGGCTGATGACGCCGGAGGACGCGATCGCCGCCGGCGCCATGGCGCTGTTCGGCGAGAAATATGGCGACACGGTGCGCGTCGTCGGCATGGGCCAAGACGGCAACAAGGCCTATTCGCAGGAGCTGTGCGGCGGCACCCATGTCGGCCGCACCGGCGATATCGGCGCTTTCCGGCTGGTCTCGGAAGGCGCGGTCGCCGCCGGCATCCGCCGGATCGAGGCGGTGACGGGCGAGGGCGCCGTGGCCTATGCCGCCCATCGCGACACGCTGCTGGCCGAGGCCGCCGGCGCGCTGAAGGTGACGCCGGAGGAGCTGCCGGCCCGCCTGGCCGCCCTGGTCGAGGAGCGGCGGCGGCTGGAGCGCGAGGTCTCCGACCTGCGGCGCAAGCTGGCGACGGCGGGCTCCGGCGGCGGGGCCGGGCCCGAGGTCAAGCAGATCGCCGGGGTCAAGTTCACCGGCCGCATCCTCGACGACCTGCCGGCGCGCGAGCTGAAGCCGATGGCCGACGCGCTGAAGCAGCAGCTCGGCTCCGGCATCGTCGCGCTGGTCGGCCGGGCCGAGGGCAAGCTGTCGGTCTGCATCGGCGTGACCGACGACCTGACCGGGCGCTTCGACGCGGTGGCGCTGGTGCGCGCCGCGGCCGAGGCGGCCGGCGGCAAGGGCGGAGGGGGCCGCCCGGACATGGCGCAGGCCGGCGGGCCGGATGCGGCCCGGGCCGGCGAGGCGTTGGCGGCGGTCGAGGCGGCGCTGGCCGCCTGACCGGAGGGGCCTGAGAGGGGCCTGAAAGGATCTGTCGCGGCGGTCGCGGATGTGGTAGCGTCCGCGACTGAAGCCGCAATATGTGGTACGCGCAGTCGATGCGCGTGATCTTGGGAGAAGCGGATGTCTTGGACCGAAGAAAGGGTGGCGCAGCTGCGTCAGCTCTGGGGAAACGGGAAGAGCGCAAGCGAGATCGCCGAGATCCTGGGGGGCGTCTCTCGCAACGCGGTGATCGGCAAGGCGCATCGGCTGGAGCTGTCCGGCCGGCCGTCGCCGATCAAGCGCAAGGAGGATGAGGAGGAGGAAGAGGTCGCCGCCGCCGCTCCGGCCGCCGTCGAGGCCCAGCCGGCCCCGGTGGAGAAGGTCGCGGCCAAGCCGGCGCCCGAGCGCAAATCGGGCGGGGCCACCATCCTCAACCTGACCGAGCGGATGTGCAAATGGCCGATCGGCGATCCGCGCGACAAGGACTTCCACTTCTGCGGCAAGGCCTCGCACGGCAACCTGCCGTACTGCATCGAGCATGCCCAGATCGCCTATCAGCCGCCGGGCAAGCGGCGGGACGAGGATCGCGCCATCCTGCGGGCGTGATGCCCGGCCGGGGTTGATCCCCGGCGACGTGATGCGATGGGGCCGGTACCGCAGCTGCGGGCCGGCCCCATGCTCTTTGCGGCCCGGTCGGGCGGCATTCCCTGCGGTGACGCAACGATCCTCCCATCGAAGCCGGCCATCGCCAAATGGTCATGCAGAAATGGGATAGTCGTCGCGGTCGCGATTCCGGGGCAGCTCCAGGGGATCTTAGGAATATCCCTTTCGGTCCTGCGGAGATGAACCGGATATCGGGCGACATCCAGTTCATCGCAGGGAAACGACATCGTGATTTTGAGACAATTACTGGCCGTCCTGGTGGTCGGCCTGGCCGCTGTTCAGGCGCGGGCGGATGACGGCATCACCCAGAGCGGCTACTCGCCCCTCTATCTCGGCGTCGACATGGCAACCGCGACCGTGCCCTCGAACCCGCTGACGCCGGACGGGCCGGCGACGGTCAGCCGGGCCAGCATCATCCGCGTCGACCTGTGGGCGCCGGGCATCGCCCTGACCGGGACCGAGCGCAGCGGCCCGCTGGAGACCACCGCCGAGACCGTCTCGCAATTCGCGGCGCGCAAGCGCGTGCGGATCGCGATCAACACCAACTTCTTCGCGCCGTGCTGCACCGCGGCGCCGGAGCCGAAGACCGTGATCGGGCTCTTGGTCTCCGACGGCAAGGTGGTCAGCGCCCCCGGTTCCGACGACCCGACGCAGAGCCAGGCGGTGCTGGCGGTGACCCGCGGCGGGGCCGCGATCATCGCCCCGGCCTCGGAGATCCGGCTGCCGCAGGTGCGCACGGCGGTCGCCGGCTCGGCCTTCCTGGTGCGCAACGGCAAGGACGTCAGCGCGGCGAGCCCGAGCCAGGGCGACCCGAACAACCCCAATCCGCGGACGCTGGTCGGCCTGTCCGATCACGGCCGCTACCTCTACCTGGTGACCGTCGACGGCCGCGTGGCCGTGTATTCGCGGGGCACCACCAACGCCCAGTCGGCGGCGCTGATGCTGGCGATCGGCGCGACCGACGCGATCAATCTCGACGGCGGCGGGTCGACCGAGATGGTGCGGGCGGACGATCCCGGCCATCCCTACATCGTCAACACGCCGAGCGGCGGGGCCGAACGCTATGACGGCGCATCCCTCGGCGTCTATGCGCTGCCGCTGCCGCGGCGCCCCGGGGAGCATCGGGATTGAACGGCTCCGAGGCACGTTTCCTTCAATTTGACACGAATTCCGCTCGACGCCGCCCAATTTTCGGGGATTAATTCCCTATCTCCGGGGGGAGGGGGCAATGGGGCGAGGGTTTTCGATCAAGGCCGCCGGGCTGTTCGTCCTGGCGGCCCTTTGCTTGCCGGCGATGGACGCCGTCGGAGCGCCACCGCCGAAGCGGCGGCCTTCGGTCGATGTCGGATCGGACACGCCGATCCGCTTCGTCTCCGGTCCTTTCGCCGGCGTTGCCGTCAGGACCGGCAGTCATCTGGACCAGCCGTTCGACGCCGACACACCCTATGCGCAGGACCAGGCGATTTACGCGGCTGCGGGCCTGCGCCTCACGATCCATTGGGCGCGACTGGGCGGCGGGCGTATCTGGACGACGGCCGCCGATCCCGCCTTGCTCGATGAATGGGTCGAGATCCTGCGCAAGACCAACAGCGGGCTGACCACAATCGTGCTGGAAAGCAGCGGGGAGCCGGTGAACGGCCTGCCGGCTGTCACCAAGACGGTGGTCTACACCGGGGCCGATCGGCGCTGCGGCGTCTTCGTCCTGGGCCGGGACGCGAACCGGATCAGCGGTCATCTCTGCGGCGTGGGGAGCCAAGCCATCCCGTTGCGGGCGACGTTGCTGGGACTCTCGATCAAGGGCGTGGTCGGCCCCTAGGGACGATCCAAATGGGCGGCGCCGATGGCCCAGGCGGCCCGCACCGATCCAATCCTGGGCGGAGGGGGATCATGTTCGATCGTGTGTCGCGCTATGCCATCGGCGTGTTCGCCATGGCCGCATTCTCCTGGCCGGCGCTGGCCGAGGAGTCGCCCATCAGCTTCGTCTCGGGGCCGCTGCAGGGCGCCGTGGCGGAGAACGTCGAGCACAAGGAGGATACGCTGGCCCATTCCGCCTTCGGGGCGATGACCACCGACACGGCGGTGTTCAAGGCCGGCGGGATGATCGCCTATGTCGACTGGTCCCGCCTCGGCGGCCACTACGGCTGGAAGGACACCGATGTGGTCGCCAGTCTGTCGGATGATGTGAAGGATATCTTCGAGGCCACCGGCTTCACCATCCTGGAGAGCGACCGGATGTCGGTGAACGGCTATCTCAGCCGGTACCGGAAGATCGCCCTGACGGGCATTGATCGCCGCTGCGGCGTCTTTGCGATGACACGGCGGACCCACATGATCACGGGCTTTGCCTGCGCGCCGTCCCGGCAGGCCTTCAGGGTCCAGGACGTCATGGACGGCATCTCGATCGACGGCGTGATCGGGCCCTGAGCGACCAACGGGCGGAGCCGCCGGCCCGGGTGGCCCGCACCGATCCAATTCCGGGCGGAGGGGGATCATGGTTCATCGAATGATGCGGTGCGCGGCGGGCATTCTCGTCGCCGCGGCGCTGTCCTGCCCGGCTTCGGCCGAGGAGTCGCCGATCGATTTCGTCTCGGGGCCGCTCGCCGGGGCGGCGGCCCGGAACGCCAAGCACGAGGAGGCGCAGGCGTCCGAAGGCAGCGGCGTTGTCCGGACCGACACGGCGACCTTCGAGGCGGGCGGGCTGTTCGCCTTCGTCGACTGGTCGCGGCTGCCCGGCGGCTATCACTGGCGCTCCACCGATCGCATCGGCTCCCTGACCACCTGGCTGCAGAGGGCCCTCAAGGCGACCGGCTATACCGTCGTGCGGGGCGACCGCACGACGGTGAACAGCTATCTCACCCAGTACCGGATCATCAGCCTGACCGGCTCCGGCGATCGCTGCGGCGTCTTCGACATGCAGCGCACCAATCATCTGATCCAGGGCGCCGTCTGCGTGCCGAACGGCGGGGAGGTGCCGCTGCTGGCCGTGCTGCAGGGGCTCTCGATCGACAATGTGATCGGGCCCTGAAGCAGAAAGGCCGGCGTGAGCCGGCCTTCCTCTCTCGGCAGGGCCTGAGGGCGTCAGCCCATCGCCGCCTGCAGGTTCTGGTCCAGCTTGTCCAGGAACTGCTCGGTGGTCATCCAGGGCTGGTCCGGCCCGATCAGGATGGCGAGGTCCTTGGTCATGTGGCCGGCCTCGACGGATTCGACGCAGACCTTCTCCAGCGTCTGGGCGAAGCGCAGCAGATCCGGCGTCTCGTCGAACCGGGCGCGATAGGCCAGGCCCTGGGTCCAGGCGAAGATCGACGCGATCGGGTTGGTCGAGGTGGCGCGGCCCTTCTGGTGCTCGCGGTAGTGGCGGGTCACCGTGCCGTGCGCCGCCTCGGCCTCGACGGTCTTGCCGTCGGGGGTCAGCAGCACCGAGGTCATCAGGCCGAGCGAGCCGAAGCCCTGGGCCACCGAATCCGACTGCACGTCGCCGTCATAGTTCTTGCAGGCCCAGACGAAGCCGCCTTCCCACTTCATGGCCGAGGCGACCATGTCGTCGATCAGGCGGTGCTCATAGGTCAGGCCGGCCTTCTGGAACCGGTCCTTGAACTCGGCCTCGTAGACCTCCTGGAAGATGTCCTTGAAGCGGCCGTCATAGCCTTTGAGGATGGTGTTCTTGGTCGACAGGTAGACCGGCATCTGGCGCAGCAGGCCGTAGTTCAGCGACGACTGGGCGAAGCCGCGGATCGACTCGTCCAGGTTGTACATGCTCAGCGCCACGCCGGCGCCCGGGAACTTGAAGACCTCGAGCTCGACCGGCTGGCTGCCGTCGGCCGGGGTGTAGGTCATGGTCAGCGTGCCGGGGCCGGGGACCTTCAGGTCGGTGGCGCGGTACTGGTCACCGAAGGCATGGCGGCCGACGATGATCGGCTTGCGCCAGCCCGGCACCAGACGCGGCACGTTGCGGCAGATGATCGGCTCGCGGAAGATGGTGCCGCCGACGATGTTGCGGATCGTCCCGTTCGGCGACTTCCACATCTTCTTGAGGTTGAACTCCTTCACCCGCGCCTCGTCCGGGGTGATGGTGGCGCACTTGACGCCGACGCCGTACTTCTTGATCGCCTCGGCGGAATCGATCGTCACCTGGTCGTCGGTCTGGTCGCGGTACTCGATCCCGAGGTCGTAGTAGCGAAGATCGATGTCGAGATACGGCAGGATCAGCTTGTCCTTGATGAACTGCCAGATGATGCGCGTCATCTCGTCGCCGTCGAGCTCGACGACCGGGGTCTTGACCTTGATCTTGGCCATGTCGGGATCTTTCCGCTTCGGACAGGAATGGCCGGGCTTATAGCACCCGGCCGCGGGGGACGAAAGGAGAGGGGGCTACACCCATTTGTCGCTGGCGCGGCCGGCGATCGGCTGCGGTGCGGCGATGGCGCCGAACACCTCCTCGACCGTCTCGACCACCTGGAACAGGTCGCGATGCTCCCGCCGGCAGAAGCCCTGCGCGATCATGTGGTCGACCAGGCGCAGGAACGGGCGCCAATAGCCGTCGATGTCGACGAAGACGACCGGCTTCTCGTGCAGCTTGAGCTGCCGCCAGGTCAGCATCTCGAAGGCCTCGTCCAGCGTGCCCAGCCCGCCGGGCAGCACGATGAAGGCGTCGGAGCGGTCGAACATCATCCGCTTGCGGGTGTGCATGCTGTCGACGACATGCAGCTCGGTCAGGCCGGTGTGCTCGACCTCCAGCGCCTGGATGTGCTCCGGAATGATGCCGACGACCTGGCCGCCGGCGCCGAGCGCGGCATCGGCGACGATGCCCATCAGCCCGACGCGGCCGCCGCCATACACCAGTTGCAGGCCGCGGGCGGCGATCAGGGCGCCAAGGCTGGCGGCGGCGGTTTTGTAGCGCTCGTCGACGCGGGTGGAGGAGCCGCAATAGACGCAGAGGGAACGGATGTCGGCCATGGGATCGCACGCAGGTGGCTACGGGGCCGGCACGGCCGGCGCGCGACATTAGGAAGGGATCGACCTTGGAGCAAGTTTCGATGCGGCCGCAGCAGCGGTTTGTTGCGAGTCGATGACTACGCGGATAATTTGGCCCGAATACTATCGGGGCGGTTCCTGCGTTGAAAAAAATCCTGTTGATCGGCGGCGTTGCGGTCGCTGTGCTCGCGGCTATCCTCGCCGTGGTCCAATACACCGGGCAGCCCCGCGATGCGGCCTCGCCGAGCGTGGCCCTGGCTCCGGCTGCGGGGCGGGCTCCGGCTCCGGCCGCTCAGCCCGCGGCGGCCGCGCCGAAACCTGCCGCCCCGGCGCCCGCGGCCGAGGCGCCGAAGCCCGCCCGCCC
>NZ_NHON01000158.1 GCF_002195995.1 Inquilinus limosus | reverse complement strand
AGCCCGCGCTGGCCGACCGGGTCGCGGCGCTGGAGGCCGCGGGCAAGACCGTCGTGGTGCTGCTGGGCGAGGCCGGGCCGCGCGGGCTGATCGCGCTGCGCGACGAGCCGCGCGAGGATGCGGCCGAGGCCGTGGCGGCGCTGCGCCGGGCCGGGGTGCAGCCGGTGATGCTGACCGGCGACAACCGCCGCACCGCCACCGCCGTGGCCGGCGCGCTCGGCATCGCGGTCGAGGCCGAGCTGCTGCCCGACGACAAGCTGGCGGCGATCGGCCGGCTGAAGGCGCAGGGGCCGGTGGCGATGGTCGGCGACGGCATCAACGACGCGCCGGCGCTGGCCGCCGCCTCGGTCGGCATCGCCATGGGCGGCGGCACCGACGTGGCGCTGGAGACGGCGGATGCGGCGCTGCTGAACAACCGCGTGGTGGGCGTGGCCGAGCTGATCGGCCTGTCCCGCGCCACCCTGGCCAACATCCACCAGAACATCGCCGTCGCGCTCGGCCTCAAGGGGCTGTTCCTGGCGACGACGGTGCTCGGCGCCACCTCGCTGTGGATGGCGATCCTGGCCGACACCGGCGCCACCGTGCTGGTGACGCTCAACGCGCTCAGGCTGCTGCGCCTGCTGCCCGCGCCGCGCCCGGCGGCGGCCGGGGCCGCCGCCCACGGGCACGGCCATGCCGATGGTCACGGGCACGACCATGGTCATGACCACGGCCACGATCACGACCATCACGGCCACGATCATGACCATGGCGCCGAGGGCCAGGAGGCCGAGGATTGCTGCGCCCATGGCGCCTGCGGCGCGAAGCCGGCGAGCGTCGCCTGCGGTGCGTGCCGGGCGCCGAACCAGGCCTCGGCCCGGTACTGCAGCCAGTGCGGCCAGGCGATGGCGGCGTGACACCGGGCGGCGAGTCTGGGAACATAGTCCCCCGGCTCGTCGTTGATCCTCCGCAACCGGCCAGGGGTCGGACAGAGGCCCGTGACGGCAAGCACCAACCAGGCAACCAGGGGGTGTGCCATGGGGCTGATCAGTTTTATCAAGGGTGCCGGTGAGAAGCTGTTCGGCGGCGGCGAGGCCGAGGCCGCGACGGCGGACGATCTGAAGAAGCAGATCCAGGCGCAGGGGTTGGACCCCGCCGGGGTCGACATCAAGGTCGAGGGCGACAAGGTCACGGTCGGCGGCAACGTCGCCTCCACCGAGGTGGCGGAGAAGATCGCGCTCGCCGTCGGCAACACGCCCGGCGTCGCCCAGGTGCAGAACGACCTCGCCGCCGCCGCGCCGGCGCCGGAATCGCGGTTCTACACGGTGAAGAAGGGCGACACCCTCTCCGCCATCGCCAAGGCGGAGTACGGCAACGCCAACGACTATCCGAAGATCTTCGAGGCCAACAAGCCGATGCTGAAGCACCCGGACAAGATCTATCCGGGCCAGGTGCTGCGCATCCCGTAACCAGCCCCGGGGCCTTCCTCGTCCAGGCCTGAAGGGCCCGCCCGGCGACGCGCGGGCCCTTCGCTTTCCCGTGTCGCGCCGCCGGCTCTTGCGCTATCTCCACATGGGAACGTTCCATGCGGAGCCGCGAGCTTGGCCAATGTCCTGTTCATCACCGCCGACCAGTGGCGCGGTGACACGCTGTCGGCGGTGGGGCATCCCTGCATCCGCACCCCGGCGCTGGACGCGCTGGCGGAAGACGCCACGCTGTTCCGGCGCCACCACACCGTGGCCTATCCCTGCGGCCCGTCTCGCGCCTCGCTGCTGACCGGCCTGTATCCGCACACCCATCGCAGCGTGCGCAACGGCATGCCGCTCGACGCCCGCCACACCAACCTGGCGCTGGAGGCGCGGCGCGGCGGGTGGGACCCGCTGCTGTTCGGCTACACCGACACCTCGCTGGACCCCCGCGGCCGGGCGCCGGACGACCCGGCGCGGCACAGCTATGAGGGCGTGGCGCCGGGCTTCACCCCGGTGCTGAACCTGTCCGAATCCAGCCGCGCCTGGATCGCCGACCTGATCGCCAAGGGCTATGACGTGGCGGCGCCGGGGGAGGGGCGTGACCCGCTCTACGACCCGGACCCGGCGGCGGAGGCGGCGCCGGGCGGCTTCGGCCCGACCCGGATCCGGGCGGAGGACAGCGAGACCGCCTTCATGACCGACCAGGTGCTGCGCCACCTGGCGGTGCTGCAGGGCCGGCCCTGGTTCGTGCACCTGACCTATATCTGCCCGCACCCGCCTTTCGCCGCGCCCGCGCCCTGGCACCTGGCCTACGACCCGGCTTCGGTGCCGGCGCCGCTGCGCGCGGCCTCGCTGGAGGCGGAGGGGGCGCAGCACCCGCTGCTGGCGGGTCTGCACCGGGCGGTGCGGCTGGACAAGTTCCTGAACCATGCCGAGGGGCCGGCTGCGGCGCTCGACGATGCCGGCGTGGCCGCGGTGCGCGCCGCCTATTACGGGCTGGCGTCGGAGGTCGACCACCATCTCGGCCGGGTGTTCGACTACCTGAAGGCCAGCGGCCAGTGGGACGACACGCTGGTCGTCTTCACCTCCGACCATGGCGAGCAGCTGGGCGACCATCACCTGTTCGGCAAGCTCGGCTATTTCGACCAGTCGGCCCATATCCCGCTGATCCTGCGCGACCCGCGCCGAGAGGCGGATGCCGGCCGCGGCCGGCAGGTCGAGGACTTCACCGAATCGGTCGACATCCTGCCCACCATCCTCGGCTGGCTCGGCCTGCCGGTGCCGCGGCAATGCGACGGCCGCTCGCTGCTGCCCTTCTGCCGCGGCGACCAGCCGCGGGATTGGCGGGACGCCGCGCACTGGTTCTACGATTTCGGCAATGTCCGCGAGCGGGTCGGCGCGCCCCGGCTGCATGCCGACGAATGCGGTGTCCAGGTGGTCCGCGACGCCCGGCGCAAATACGTGCATTGCACCGCCCTGCCGCCGCTGTTCTTCGACCTGGAGCGCGACCCCGGCGAGTTCGAGGACCGCAGCGGCGACCCGGCCTATGCCGCCGAGATGCTGGCCTATGCGCAGAAGCTCCTGTCCTGGCGCATGCGGCACGAGGACCGGGTCCTGAGCCACATCACGCTGGAAGGCGGCTATTTCGAGGGGGACGCGTCATGAGCGTGGCCGGTATACGGGGCATCCTGTTCGACAAGGACGGCACGCTAATCGACTACGACGCCACCTGGCGGCCGCTGAACCGCGAGGCGGCGCTGTTCGCCGCGGCCGGCGACCCGGAGCTGGCGCTGCGGCTGCTGGAGGCCGGCGGCGCCGACCCGCACACCGGCGTGGTGCGGGCCGACAGCCTGTTCGCGGCCGGGGCGACGCCGGAGATCGCCGCCGCCTTCATCGCCGCCGGCAGCCCCTACGGGCTCGACCTGCTGGTGCCGGAGATCGACCGCATCTTCCGCACCGCCACCACCGCGCCGATCCGCCCGACCGTCGCCGACCCGGCCGGGCTGTTCCGCCGGCTGCGCGGCCGCGGACTGACGCTGGGCGTCGCCTCCAGCGACGGCGAGGTGGCGATCCGTGCCACGCTGGCGATGTTCGGCCTGCTCGACCTGGTCGATTTCATCGCCGGATATGACAGCGGTCATGGCCACAAGCCGAATCCCGGCATGGTCTACGGCTTCTGCGACGCCACCGGCCTGCCGCCCGGCGCGGTGCTGATGGTGGGCGACAACCGGCACGACATGGCGATGGGCCGCGCCGCCGGCTGCGGCCTGTGCGTCGGCGTGCTCAGCGGCACCGGATCCGTCGAGACCCTGGCCGGTCTGGCCGATCTCTGCCTGCCCGATATCGGCGGGCTGGAGGATCTTCTCGACGAGGCGCAACGGGCCTGATGGCATCGGCCGCCTTTTAGACTAAAGTCGCGCAAAACCTATCCGTGGAGGCCTCACGTGCCCGGTTTTCCGATCGTGGACAGCCACGTCCATATTTATGATCCAGCCATATTGTCCTACCCGTGGATGGATCAGGCGCCGCCCCTGAAGTCGCGCCACCTGCCCGATGTCTACGACCGGCAGCGCGACGGCGTGGCGATCGAGAGCTATGTCTTCGTCGAGGTCGATGTCGCCCCCGCCCAGCGGGTGGAGGAGGCGCGCTGGGTCGGCGCGCTGGCCGACCCCCGGCTCGGCGCCCTTGTCGCCTCGGCGGCGATCGAGGACGGCCAGGCGGTGCGGACCGAGCTCGACGCGCTGCACGCCGCCACGCCGAAGCTGCGCGGCATCCGCCGGCTGATCCAGGGCGAGGTGGCGGATTTCTGCATCCGGCCCGGCTTCGTCGAGGGCGTGCGGCTCCTGTCCGAATACGACCTGTCCTTCGACCTGTGCATCTTCCACCCGCAATTCGAGAGCGCGATCGAGCTGGTGCGGCGCTGCCCGGAGATCCGCTTCGTCCTCGACCATATCGGCAAGCCGGGGATCCGCGAGGGGCTGGACCAGCCCTGGTGCGACCAGATGCGGGCGCTGGCGGCGCTGCCCAATGTCTGGTGCAAGCTGTCGGGCGTGGTCACCGAGGCCGATCATGGGGGCTGGACCCGGGAGCAGATCGAGCCGTACATATGTCATACGATTGACTGCTTCGGCTTCGACCGCACCATGTTCGGCAGCGACTGGCCCGTCTGCGAGCTGGCTTCCAGCTATCGCCGCTGGGTCGAGACGCTGGACGCCATCCTCTCGGATTCGTCGGAGGCGCAGCTGCGGCAGCTCTATCGCGACACCGCCATCGCCTTCTACCGGCTCGGCTGAGCCCAAGACGCTTCAGGAGAGGACCGCCTGCCATGGACCCGATCGCGACCCGTCCGCTCGGCAAGAGCGGCGTTCCCGTCACCCAGCTCGGCTTCGGCGGGGCGCCGCTCGGCGACTTCTACCAGAAGCTGCCGGACGGCCAGGCGACCCAGACCATGGCGCGGGCGCTGGAGCTCGGCGTCACCCTGGTCGACACCTCGCCGCTCTACGGCTACGGCCTGTCCGAGCACCGCTTCGGCCAGGTGCTGCGGCAGCGGCCGCGCGACAGCTACGTGCTATCCACCAAGGTTGGCCGGGTGTTCGAGGCGCCGAAACGCGGCGCGGCCGTGGACCATGGCGGCTGGGCCGGCGGGCTCGAATTCGACCCGGTGTTCGACTACAGCTATGACGGCGCCATGCGCGCCTTCGAGCAGAGCCTGATGCGGCTCGGCATCCCGCATGTCGACATCCTGCTGATCCACGACGTCGACATCTGGACCCACGGCTCGCGCCCGGCCTATGAGCAGCGGCTGCAGGAGGCGCTGGCCGGCGCCTACAAGGCGCTGCTGAAGCTGCGCGAACAGGGCGTGGTCAAGGCGATCGGCGTCGGCGTCAACGAGGTCGAATCCTGCATGCGCTTCGCCGAGGGCGGCGATTTCGACTGCTTCCTGCTGGCCGGCCGCTACACCCTGCTGGAGCAGACCGCGCTCGATGACTTCCTGCCGCTGTGCCAGCGCCGCGACATCGGCATCATGCTGGGCGGGCCGTACAATTCCGGCATCCTGGCCACCGGCGCCGTGCCGGGCGCCAAGTACAACTACAAGGACGCGCCGCCGGAGATCCTGGAGCGGGTCAGCCGGATCGAGGCGGTGTGCCGCCGCCACGGCGTGCCCCTGCCGGCCGCGGCGATCCAGTTCCCGCTGGCCCATCCGGTGGTCGCCTCGATGATCCCGGGCGCGGTCAAGCCGGAGGAGGTCGAGCGCAACCACGCCCTGATCGCCACGCCGATCCCGGCCGAATTCTGGGCCGAGCTGAAGCGCGAGGGGCTGGTGCGGGAGGACGCGCCCGTTCCGGCGTGACGCCGGGGCGAGCCCGCGACCCGTCCGGCGGCGGGTCGCCGCTGCCGCGGCCTGACCGGCCGCTCCCTGCGCACCCGCCCCGGTCCCGCATCGGCGACGCGATCGTGCTACGGGCGGAGATGGACCTCGCCGTCGCCGTCTCGTCCTGCCCGGCGTCGACCTGTAACGGCGGCGCCCCGCCGCGGCCGCTGGCCGTCGAGATCCTGCCTGTCGACACGGCCTGAACGCGAATTCATTTGACGTGGGCAGAAATCCCACGAATTTATGTGGGAGAAATTCCCACGGATCGAGCCTGGCTGGGCGCTGACGGCGCCGTTGTCGTCTGCCGATCCTCCGGAATCCGGTGGACCCATGGCGCAGGTGGCTGATGAGCGGCAGGCAGGTGATCTATTTCGATGTGAGCGACGTGGTGGAGTTCGTGCGCTCGAACACCCGGTTGAGCGGAATCCAGCGGGTCTCCCTGGAGATCATCAAAACCCTGTCGGGGCGCTCCGCCGACCACGAACTGCGGCTGATCTGCTATCACCCGGTGCTGAAGCGGATGGTCTGGTTCTCCGCGGCGCCGTTCGGCACGGGCTACATTTTCGACCATGCCGGCTTCTGCAAGTACTTCGCGATCCATCACGGCGGGCAAGGGAGCGTCAGGCTCAAGGACCACCTGAAGAAGCGCTACCGGAGCGCGGTGAAGCGCCTGTTTCACAATGTGCGGCTGCGGCTGCGCAACATCCTGGACGGCGGACGCAGTTTCGCACGGCACAGGATCGAGACACGGCAGCCCCGTCGGCTCAAGCCAAAGAACGCGTTCGAGGTCCGGTTCAACGCGGGGGACCGGGTCTTCATCTCCGGGGCCACCTGGGGAAGCCGGTTCCTGCCCTATCTCGACGCCCTCGAGGAGGTGAAGCGGCGCCTGGGCATCGAGGTGTCGCTGTTCGTGCACGACCTGATCCCGCTGATCGCGCCCGAGCATGTGGTGAACGACGTGCCCGAGCAGTTCTCGGACTGGATCGAGCGGATGTGCCGCTTCGCCGATCTGTTCCTGGTGAACTCCGAATCGACCGGGCGGGATCTCGACCGTTTCCTGCGGACGCAGGCCGTCCCGGCTGTGCCGATCCGGGTGGTGCCGCTGGCCCATGAATTCCTGTTGCCGGAGGACCAGGGTGCCGCCCGGCGACCGGCCAGGTTCTTCGATCCGGAGCGGCACAGCCTCGGCGACCGCCGGATCCGGTGCGAGGTGCTGAACGCCGCCCTGCTGCCCTATGTCCTGGTGGTCGGCACGATCGAATCCCGGAAGAACGTGTGGACGCTGGCGCTCGTCTGGCAGGAGATCCACCGGCGCCTGGGCTTCGACACGCCGCGGCTGGTCTTTGCCGGCAAGCACGGCTGGGCCAAGCAGGCCTTCGACGACTTCCTGCAGGGCACCGGCCATCTCGACGGCTATATCCGCATCGTCGACCGGCCGGACGATGCCGAGCTGGCCCATCTCTACCGGCACTGCCTGTTCTCGGTCTCGGTCAGCTATTACGAGGGCTGGGGGCTGCCGATCGGCGAGGGCTTGTGGTTCGGTCGGCCGGTCGTGGCCTCGAATGTCAGCGCGATGCCGGAGGTCGGCGGGGCGCTGGTGGAGTATGTCGACCCTTACGACCCGAGATCGATCCTCGACGCCTGCCTGAAGCTGATCACGGATGAGGCGTATCGCGAGGCCATGGCACGGCGGATCCGGCGCGAGGATCTGCGCCGTTGGTCGGATGTGGCGGAAGGGATCTGGCAAGCGCTGACCACCCCGACCAAGGTGGCGCCGAGGCTGAAGGCCGTCCCGGCGAGGGATTCGGCCGAGGCGGATGCCGTCGCCCTCGCGGGCTGAGGCCTGGCTCTCAGAGCAACCCCAGGGTCCGAAAGCTGGAATGGCCCTTGCGGCCGACGATGACGTGGTCGTGCAGGGCGACGCCGACCGTCTCCAACGCCCGCGCCACCGCCTTGGTCATCTCGATGTCCGCGCGGGACGGCGTCGGGTCGCCGGAGGGATGATTATGGACTAAAATCAAAGCACTGGCGCCGAGTTCCAGTGCCCGGCGGGCCACCTCGCGCGGGTAGACCGGCGCCTGGTCCACCGTGCCCTGGGCCGCGGTATCGTCGGCCAGCAGCGCGTTCTTGCGGTCGAGATACAGGAGCCGCACCTGCTCGGTTCCGCCGAACTTCATGGCGACGCCGAGATAGTCCAACAGCGCCTGCCAGGACCCGATCACGGGGCGGTCGACCACCTGTTCCTTCAGCATCCGCTCGGCTGCCGCCTGCACCACCTTGAGCAGGGCGACACTGATGTCGCTCAGGCCGCCGCGCTGGGCCAGCTGCGCCGGGCTGGCGGCCAGCACCGCGCCCAGGCTGCCGAAGGTGGCGATCAGCTGCTTGGCCAGGGGCTTGGTGTCGCGCCGCGGCAGCGCCGCGAACAGCAGCAATTCCAGGATCTCGTAATCCGCCAGGGCGGCGGCGCCGGCGGTCAGGAAACGCTGCCGCAACCGGTCGCGATGGCCGGTGTAGGTGGGAACCGGGTCCGTCGCGTCCGGCGCTTCGGTCACGATGCCGGATAAGGCGGCTGGGTGTGGCCGGCGGGGGAGAGGGTGAAGATCTCAACCCCGTCCTTGGTGACGCCGACCGTGTGCTCGAACTGGGCCGACAGGCTGCGGTCGCGGGTCACAGCGGTCCAGCCATCCGACAGGATCTTCACCGCCCAGTGGCCGGCATTGATCATCGGCTCGATGGTGAAGATCATGCCCTCGCGCAGCACGAGGCCGTCGCCGCGCCGGCCGTAATGCAGGATGCTGGGCGGGGCGTGGAACACCTTGCCGACGCCGTGGCCGCAGAAGTCGCGCACCACCGAGAAGCGATGGCCCTCGGCATAGGCCTGGATGGCGTGGCCGATGTCGCCCAGCGTGGCGCCGGGCTTCACCGCGGCGATGCCGCGCATCATCGACTCGTAGGTCACCTCGATCAGCCGCTTGGCCTTCACCGCCAGCTTGTCGCCGGCGACGTACATGCGGCTCGAATCCCCGTACCAGCCGTCCAGGATCGGGGTGACGTCGATGTTCAGGATGTCGCCGTTCTCCAGCTTCCGGTCGCCCGGGATGCCGTGGCAGACGACATGGTTCAGCGAGATGCAGCTCGACTTCGGATAGCCGCGATAGCCCAGCGTGGCCGGCACCGCGCCGTGGTCGCGCATGAAGCCGTCGCACAGCCTGTCCAGCTCGTCGGTGGTGATGCCGGGCTGCACATGCGGGGCGATGAAGTCGAGGGTCTCGGCCGCCAGCCGGCCGGCACGCCGCATCGCCGCGAAATCGGCCTCGCCATGCAGGGGGATATGGCCTTCCTCGCGGGTCTGGGGTTCCACCTCGGTCACGCTTTCCGTCCTGTCTCGCATCACCATTAGCCTATAGCACCGCCGCCGCGCGGTCGCCACCCGGCGGGATATGGGGGCGACCCGGCCGGTCGCCGAGGGCCGGCGCCGCAGGAGAGGCATGCAGAGGGTGTCGGGCCCGCGCGGGGGGCAGGGGCCGGCTTGACTCCGAATTATAAGTGAATGATCATTTATAAATCATGTGACCCATGGAGGATCGGATGCCGCTGCCGCTGGACGGACAGGTCGCCCTGGTCGCGGGCGCAACCCGCGGGGGCGGGCGG
>NZ_NHON01000157.1 GCF_002195995.1 Inquilinus limosus | reverse complement strand
CTCACCCTCCCGGCCCGCTTGGGCCGGGAGGGTGAGGGGGCTCGGGGCCTCAGCCATCGCAATCAGTCGCGCAGCAGCTCGTTGATCGAGGTCTTGGCGCGGGTGCGCTCGTCCACCCGCTTGACGATCACGGCGCAGGCCAGCGACGGGCCCGGCGTGCCGTCGGCCAGCGGCTTGCCCGGCAGCGCCCCGGGCACCACCACCGAATAGGCAGGCACCCGGCCGTAGCTGACCGTGCCGGTCTCGCGGTCGACGATCTTGGTGGTGGCGCTCAGGAACACGCCCATCGACAGCACCGAGCCGCGCTCGACGATCACGCCCTCGACCACCTCCGACCGGGCGCCGATGAAGCAGTCATCCTCGATGATCACCGGGTTGGCCTGCAGCGGCTCCAGCACGCCGCCGATGCCGACGCCACCCGACAGGTGGCAGTTCTTGCCGATCTGGGCGCAGGAGCCGACGGTGGCCCAGGTGTCGACCATGGTGCCGCTGTCGACCCGGGCGCCGACATTGACGAAGCTCGGCATCAGCACCACGCCCGGCGCGATGTAGGCGGAGCGGCGGACGACCGCGCCCGGCACGCTGCGGAAGCCGGCGTCGCGGAAGCGGTTCTCGCCCCAGCCCAGGGTCTTCGGCGCCACCTTGTCGTACCAGACCGCGCCGTCCGGCCCGCCCTCGACGATCTTGCTGTCGGTGATGCGGAAGGACAGCAGCACCGCCATCTTCAGCCACTGATGGGCCTGCCATTCGCCGTCGATCTTCTCGGCCACGCGCAGGGTGCCGTTGTCGAGGCCCTCCAGCGCCGCCTCGATGGCGTCGCGGGCCGGGCCTTGGGTGGCCGGGGTCAGGCTGTTGCGGTCGGCCCAGGCCTGTTCGATGGCGGTCTTCAGCGCGGTGTCGGTCATGGCGGGAAATCGGCAGCCTCTGGTGTCGGGCCCGCACGATGGGGCGCCCCCGTCCGCCTTGTCAACGCCGCCCTAAGCCTAGGTCTCATGCCGATTCGTCGCCGCTGCGCTCCAGCCGGCAGCCATCGATTCGCCAGCTGCCGTCGGGCTGCCGCTGCATGAAGTATTCGGCGACCACCGGCACCCCGTCCGGGCCGACGAACAGCACCTTCTGAACGACCCGGCCCTCGGTCGTGACCAGGTCGCGGAAATCGACCGAACGCGGCCGGTACACCGGCGGATAGCCCTGCCGGACCATGGCCAGGAAATTGTCCGGCGTGCCGAACATCTGCTGGATGGCTGGCGAGGCGTAGCCGAACGCCTCCGCCGCGCGGTCGCCCTGGAAGGCGTCCAGCTGCTTCTGGATCACGCCGACGATGGCGCTCCCGTCGGCGTTGCCGACAATCGCGGTGTTGTCCGCGTCCCCGGCGGCATTACCGGTCTGGGCCTGGGCGAAGGCGGGCATCGCCAGGAGGAAGAGCAGGGCGAGAACGCGCCCCGCGACGTCGCACACGAGTCCCATGATGGCCTCCCCGTTCTTGGTCGTTCTGCAGGGAGATGGCGCGGCCGGGGGCGGCCGGAAAGCGGGCGCAGGGCAGGGGCCTTCGCCCATGCGAGGGCCGCATGTCTCGTTTCGTGTCGGAACGATGAAATTGGGGCTTGCCATCGGGGCCGGGCATCGACTAGGTTCCGCCCGCCTGACGACGGGGCGGCGACGACGCCCCGCAGAACGCGCCCGTAGCTCAATTGGATAGAGCATCTGACTACGGATCAGAAGGTTAGGAGTTCGAATCTTCTCGGGCGCGCCACTTTCCTGCAGCACAGCGCAGGACGATCGACAGAAATTCTCCATCCAAGCTTGACCTGACGACGCGCATTGCCGATGCCGCGGCCGCGCGCGTATAGTGATCGCAAGGGGTCATCCGCGACGTCCCCGTGAGGCGGCAGCCCAAAGATCGCGTCCATGTTTCCTCATCGAGGGATGGACGTCATGCCGTCGAACACCGAAATCACCACGTCACAATTGACCCGCCTCGTCGGCCTGACCAGTGCGCCGACGATCGTCGATGTCCGCACGCCCGAGGACTACGAGGCCGATCCGCGCCTGCTCCCGGGAACTCAGCGCCGGGACTTCCGGTCGGTCGCGACCTGGGCGGCGGACTTCGCCGGCCGCAACGTCGTCGTGGTCTGCCAGAAGGGCCTGAAGCTGAGCCAGGGCGTCACCGCCTGGCTGCTGCATGAAGGCATCCGGGCCGAGACCCTCGAAGGCGGCTTCGAGGCCTGGCGGGACGCCGGCGGGCTGCTGGTCGAGACCGGCAGGCTGCCGCCGCGGGATGCGGCCGGGAGGACCGTCTGGGTCACCCGTGCCCGGCCCAAGGTCGACCGCATCGCCTGCCCCTGGCTGATCCGTCGCTTCGTCGATCCCGGGGCCGTGTTCCTGTTCGTCACCGCCGCCGAGGTGCCGGCGGTCGCCGACCGCTTCCAGGCCACGCCCTTCGACATCGACGGCGTGTTCTGGAGCCATCGCGGCGAACGCTGCACCTTCGACACCATGATCGAGGAGTTCGGGCTGGCCTCAGAACCGCTCGACCGCCTGGCGACGATCGTGCGCGGGGCGGACACGGCGCGGCTCGACCTCGCGCCACAGGCGGCCGGCCTCCTGGCGGCCTCGCTCGGCCTGTCGCGCATGTATCGCGACGATCTCGGCCAGCTCGCGGCCGGGCTGGCGCTGTATGACGCCTTCTATCGCTGGTGCCGGGACGCGACCGAGGAAACGCACAACTGGCCCTCCGGCCCGAAGCCGGCGTGAGGGCCGGGCCATGTCGATCGCCACTGCCGACAAGGCCGTGCCCGTTGCGCCGGCCGCCCCGACCTTCGCCGAGGCGGCCGGGGTCTGGGCGAAGATCGGGCTGCTCAGCTTCGGCGGCCCGGCCGGCCAGATCGCGCTGATGCACAAGGAACTGGTCGAGGAGCGCCGCTGGATCGGAGAGCAGCGATTCCTGCATGCGCTCAACTACTGCATGCTGCTGCCGGGACCGGAGGCGCAGCAGCTGGCCATCTATATCGGCTGGCTGCTGCACCGCACGGCCGGCGGCCTCGTCGCCGGGATCCTGTTCATCCTGCCCGGCGCCGCGGTGATGCTGGGCCTCAGCATCCTCTACGTGCTCTATCGCCAGGTCGCGCTGGTCGAGGCGCTGTTCTTCGGCGTGAAGGCGGCGGTGCTCGCCGTCGTGGTCGAGGCGGTGCTGCGGATCGGCCGGCGGGCGCTGAGGAATCAGATGATGGTCGTGGTCGCGGCGGCGGCCTTCGTCGGCCTCGCCGTCCTCCGCATCCCGTTCCCGCTGATCGTCCTGGCCGCCGGGCTCTGCGGCTGGATCGGCAGCCGCCGGGCGCCCGGGCTGTTCGCCTCCGCCGGACACAGCGGGAGCGCGGAACCCGATGCGGAGGCCGTGGTCGACCGGATGTTCGAGCGCGGCGAGCTGGCCCATGCCGACCCGTCCTGGCGGCGGGCCGCCCGCGTGCTGGCGCTGTGGCTGCCGGTCTGGCTCGGGCCGGTCGTCCTGCTGTGGCTCGCGGCGGGGCCGGCGGCGATCTGGACGCAGATCGGTGGCTTCTTCAGCCTGATGGCCGTCGTCACCTTCGGCGGTGCCTATGCGGTGCTGGCCTATGTCGCCCAGGCCGCGGTCGACAGCTTCGGCTGGCTCGCACCGGGCGAGATGGTCGACGGCCTCGGTCTGGCCGAGACCACGCCCGGGCCGCTGATCCTGGTGCTGCAATTCGTCGGCTTCCTCGCCGCCCATCGCGCGCCCGGCGGGCTCGACCCCCTGCTCGCCGGGTGTCTCGGGGCGCTGCTGACCGTCTGGGTCACCTTCGCGCCGTGCTTCCTGTGGATCTTTCTCGGCGCGCCCTATGTCGAGGCGCTGCGCGGCAACCGGGCGATCTCGGCGGCGCTGTCGGCGATCACCGCCGCGGTGGTCGGGGTGGTGCTGAACCTTGCGCTGTGGTTCGCGCTGCATGTCGTGTTCCGCGAGGCGCGAACCTTCGACATCCTCGGCATCGGCCCGGACCTGCCTGTGCTCGGCACGATCGATTGGCGGGCGGCCATCCTCGCGGCTGCCGCGCTGATCGCGATGCTGCGGTTCAGGATCGGAATGATCCCGACGCTCGCCGCATGCGCCCTGGCCGGCATCGGGCTCGGCCAGCTGCCGGCATGAAGGGCCGCCGGGCTCCGGCCCCGGACCGGAAAATCCTTTAAGCCTAAACTAATTTGCCGTAGTCTTCCGCCACGGGGCCGGGATCGCGTGGCCGGCCCGGGACGGGAGGCGGAGATGCGGATCACGGTCATCGGCGGCGGTCCGGGCGGCCTGTACTTCGCGCTGCTGACCAGGAAGGCGCGGCCGGACTGGCAGGTCGCGGTGGTGGAGCAGAACCGCGCCGACGACACCTTCGGCTTCGGCGTCGTCTTCTCCGACGACACGCTGGACGAGTTCCTGTCGCGCGACCCGGAATCCTATGAGCGGATCCGCGACCGCTTCGCCTATTGGGACGACGTCGCCATCCACTACAAGGGCGAGGAGATCCGCTGCGGCGGCAACGGCTTCTGCGGCACCTCGCGGATGACGCTGCTGCAGATCCTGCAGCAGCGCTGCCGCGAGGTCGGGGTCGAGCTGTCCTTCTCTGACCGGATCGACCCGGCGACGCTGGGCGAGCGCTTCGCCGACTCCGACATCATCGTTGCTGCGGACGGTATCAACTCGGCGATCCGCGAGCATTTCCGCGACGAATTCCGGCCCGAGGTCTCAGTCAAGGCCAACCGCTTTTGCTGGATGGGCTCGACCCGGCCGATGGGCGAGTTCAACTACTTCTTCCGCCAGACCGACCACGGCGTGATCTGCGCCCACACCTACCAATACGAGGCGGGGGAGGGTGAGGGCCGCTCGACCTGGGTGTTCGAGATGGACGAGGCCTGCTGGCAGGGCCACGGCTTCACCGAGGCGGATGAGGAGGGCTCGCGGGAGAAGCTGGCCGCGATCTTCGCCGAGGAACTGCAGGGCCATCCGCTGCTGCTGAACCGGTCGATGTGGCGGCGCTTCCCGCGGATCTTCTGCGAGCGCTGGTGGCACAACAACATCGTGCTGCTGGGCGACGCCAAGGCCTCGGCGCATTTCTCGATCGGCTCCGGCACCAAGCTGGCGATGGAATGCGCCATCGCCCTCTCGGACGCGGTGGTTGCGCATGGCGAGGCCAGCGTCGAGACGGCCTTCGCCGCCTATGACAAGGCCCGCCGCACGCCCTGCCAGGTGACCCAGCACAATGCCGATGTGTCGCTGGCCTGGTTCGAGCACATGAACCGGTCCACCGACATGGACCCGATGCAGTTCGCCATGGTGGTGATGTGCCGGGCCAAGTCGATCACCTACGACAACCTCAAGATCCGCGACCCGGACTTCGTGCGTCGCGCCGACGATGCCTATTACGACCGGCTGTGGCGCGAGACCGGCGACGACTACCGCGCCAGCCGGCCGACGCCGATGTTCACCCGCTTCCGGCTGCGGGGGATGGATCTGGCGAACCGCGTGGTGATGGCGCCGATGGCGCAGTACTCCGCCGACCGCGACGGCAACCTGACCGACTGGCATTTCGTGCACTATGCCTCGCATGCCCTCGGCGGCATGGGGCTGATGTTCGTCGAGATGACCTGCCCGTCGCCGGACGCCCGCATCACCCTGGGCTGCCCCGGCCTGTGGACCGACGCGCATGAGGCGCAGTGGAAACGGGTGGTCGATTTCGTGCACGCCCATGGCGATACGAAGATCGCCATGCAGCTGGGCCATTCCGGCCGCAAGGGGTCGACCCAGCTGGGCTGGCAGAAGGCCGACCACCCGATCGCCGAGCCGGCGGACAACTGGCCGGTGATCTCGGCCTCGCCCTTGCCCTGGATCGAGGGCGTCAGCCCGGTGCCGGCGGAGATCGGGCGGGCGGAGATGGACCGGATCACGGCCGATTTCGTGCAGGCCACCGCGCGGGCCGCCCGGGCCGGGTTCGACCATCTCGAGCTGCACTGCGCCCATGGCTACCTGCTGGCATCGTTCCTGTCGCCGCTGACCAACCGGCGGACGGACGAGTACGGAGGGTCTATCGAGAACCGGCTGCGCTATCCGCTGGAGGTGTTCCGGGCGATGCGGGCGGTGTGGTCGGAGGACCGGCCGATGTCGGTGCGCATCTCCGCCACCGACTGGGCCGAGGGCGGCATCGGCGAGGACGAAATCTTCGCCATCGCCGAGGCCTTCCGCGACGCCGGCTGCGACCTGATCGACGTCTCCGCCGGCCAGACCGTGCCGGACCAGAAGCCGGTCTATGGCCGGATGTTCCAGGTCCAGTTCGCCGAGGCCATCCGTAACGTGCCGAGGATGGCGACCATGGCGGTGGGCGCGATCACCGAGCCGGGGCAGATCAACACCATCCTGCACACCCGTCGGGCCGATCTGGTGGCGCTGGGCCGGCCGCATCTGTGGAACCCGACCTTCGTCCGCCAGGCCGAGGCCTGGTACGGGGGGCGCGGCCAGGCCTGGCCGCAGCAATACTGGCCCGGCCGCGACCAGGCCTTCCGCGAGATCGCCCGGTCGGCCGACAAGCAGGCCGAGCTGCAGATCAAGGCCAAGCCGAAGCGGCACGGACGGTAGGACGAGGGGCGGGGGCTCGACGGCGCGGCCCCACCCCCTCACCCTCCCGTCGCCAACGCGACGGGCCCCTCCCTCTCCCCGAGGAGAGGGGAATATGAGTCGCGGCCGCTTTACCTCTCCCCTGGGGAGAGGTCGAAATCGCGTTAGCGATTTCGGGTGAGGGGGCGGCTCCGGCCCATCCGATTCACGTCCCTATCGCCGGGCCCTGGCCACCGCCTCGGCCAACCGGTCCAGCTCCGCCTCGGTGTGCAGGTATGAGACGGCGGCGCGGCAGATGTCGCCCAGGCCGCGGGCGGTCATGTCGAGCGGCGTGTACATCACGCCGTTGACCGCAATGGTGATCCCCTCGGACGCTAGGCGCCGGCGCAGCGCCGAGGGCTCCACCCCCTCCACCGCGAAGGACACCAGCGCGGCCTGCTCGATCCCGCGGTCATGCAGGGTGACGCCGGGGACCGCCGCCAGCCGGACGCGCAGCCCCTGCGCCAGCCCGTCGAGCCGGGCACGGATGGCGTCGATGCCGAGGCCGCGGGCGAGGCGGATCGCGGTGCCTAGGCCGAGCCGCAGCGCCATCGGGAAGTCGCCCGCCTCGAAGCGCAGCGCGCCGTCCTGCAGCCGCGGGCCGTCGGGCGTCCAGGCAGCGGTGCGGGCGTCGTGATAGGGCGGGTCGAGCCGGTCGAGGAAATCCCGCCGGACATAGAGCAGCCCGGTGCCGCGCGGCCCGCGCAGATGCTTGCGGCCGGGCGCGATCAGCACGTCGCAGCCCAGCGCCGCGACATCGACCGGCAGCTGGCCGATCGCCTGGGAGGCATCGATGAAATAGGGCACGCCGGCGGCGCGGGCCACCCGGCCGATCTCCGCCGCCGGATTGATCAGCCCGCCATTGGCGCCGATCCAGGTCAGCGACACCAGCCTCACCCGGTCGTCGATCATCGCCGCCAGCGCCTCGGGGGAAGCGCGGCCGGTGTCGTCGCAGGGGATCACCTCGATCACCGCCCCGGTGCGGGCGGCGGCGCGCTGCATCGTGGTGAGGTTGCCGGCCCATTCCTGCCGGGCGACCAGGATGCGGTCGCCGGCCTTGAGAGCCCGATCTGACGAAACAAGGCCGGCGAAGGCCAGGCCCCAGCCCTGGGTGGCGCTGCCGGTGAAGGCGATCTCGGCCGGCGTCGCGCCGATCAGCGCCGCGGCGTCGGCCCGCGCCTCCTCCAGCACCGGCGCGGCGGCCTGCCCGGCCTCGATCGGGCCGGACACCGCCTCGTGCTGCAGATGGGCCAGCACCGTGTCCAGCACCGGCTGCGGCGGCAGCGAGCTGCCGGCATGGTTGAAATGCAGCACCCGGTCGATGCCGGGCGTCTCCGCGCGCAGCCGTGCCAGATCCATGATCAGCCCTCGAGCTCGACGATCGCCTCGACCTCGACCGAGACGCCGCGCGGCAGGGCGGCGACGCCGACCGCGGCGCGGGCGTGCTTGCCCTTGTCGCCGAACACCGCGGCGATCAGGTCCGAGGCGCCGTTGCCGACCTGCGGCTGCTGGGTGAAGCCGGGCGCCGAGGCGACGAAGACGCCGAGCTTGACCACGCGGCGGATGCGGGCGAGCTCGCCGCCGGTCGCGGCCGCGACCTGGGCCAGGATGGCCAGGGCGCAGGCCTGCGCCGCCTTCTGCCCGTCCTCGATCGTGACGGTGTCGCCGAGATGGCCGAGCCAGGCCGGGCCGTTGCGGTCCTGCGAGATCTGGCCGGAGATGAACAGCAGGGTGCCGGCCTGGACATAAGGCACGTAGTTGGCGGCCGGGGCGGGGGCGGCGGGCAACTCATGGCCCAGGGCGGCGACGGCTTCGGCGATGGTCTTCGGCATGGTCGGGGTCCTCGGTGTCGGAAGCCCGGATGCTAGCCGCCGCCGGCCCCGCCGACGAACGCCAAGTTTTCGCCCTATGGGTGACTCTAGCTCACCTGTATACCGAGGAGGAGGCGGCCGGCGCCATTGACCGTGACGGTCAGGTCCTCGTAATCGGCGATCACCGGGTGGCGCGTCGCCATCGGGCGGTGATGGGTGGCGCCGACGACCATGACGGTCGCGCCCGACGCCTCGGCCGCGGCGATGCCGGCCGGCGCATCCTCCCACACCAGGCAGTCCTCGGGGTCGGCGCCCAGCCGCTTCGCCGCGGCCAGGAACCCGTCCGGCGCCGGCTTGCCACGGACGACATCCTCGGCGGTGACCAGCACCGGCGGCGGGACCAGCCCGGCGGCGGCCAGGCGCTTGGCCGCGAGATCCCGCGGCGCCGAGGTGACGATGGCCCAGCGGTCCGGCGGCAGGGCCTGCAGGAACCGCTGCACCCCGGCGATGGCGACCACGCCGTCGACATCGTCGATCTCGGCCTGGGTCAGCTCCGCGGCCTCGCGCGCCACCTCCGCCTCGGGGATGCCCCAGCGGCGGATGGTCTCGACCGCGCGCACGCCATGCATGGTCTCGACCACCGCGGCGGCGTCGAGCCCGTGCCGCTCGGCCCAGCGGGTCCAGACCCGGACGGCCGAGGCGATGCTGTCCAGCAGGGTGCCGTCCATGTCGAACAGGAAGGCGGCATAGCTTCGCTGCATCAGCATCGGTGCATCCATGGCGTCATCGGGAGGCGGGCACGATGCCCCAGCGCAGCGAACCGTGCCAGCGGCGCCCGCGGCATGGGCGCCATTCGTTTACGCGGGTCCTGCCGCCTCGCCGCGGATCCAGCCGAGGAAGGCGGTCACGGGCGGGGGCAGGACCCGCGTAAACGCCCCAGCGCAGCGAACCGTGCCAGCGGCGCCCGCGGCATGGGCGCCATTCGTTTACGCGGGTCCTGCCGCCTCGCCGCGGATCCAGCCGAGGAAGGCGGTCACGGGCGGGGGCAGGACCCGCGTAAAC
>NZ_NHON01000156.1 GCF_002195995.1 Inquilinus limosus | reverse complement strand
CGACGCCGGCATGGTCGGTCTTCTCCATCACGGCGTGGTCGATCGAGATCGAGGGGGCCTGGACGAAGGCGGCGGGGTCGAGGCGCAGGAAGGTGAGGTCGCGCGAGGCGGCCTTGAGCGCGGCGTCGGCGGCGGCGAGGACCTGGGGGGCGTGGCGGCCGCATTCGGCCAGGTACTGTCCGGCGGTGAACAGGAAGATGCCGGCGTTCCACAGGTGCCGGCCCTCGGCCAGGAAGCGCTCGGCGGTCTCGCGCGGCGGCTTCTCGACGAAGCGGTCGATGGCGCGGGCGCCGGGCGCCTCGGGGATCTCGTCGCCGGGCAGGATGTAGCCGTAGCCGGTCTCGGGCGCGGTCGGCTGCATGCCGAAGGTCATCAGGTGGCCGGCGCGGGCGGCGGGTGCGGCGGCGGCGATGGCGGCGCGGAAGCCGGCGGGGTCGGCGATGTGGTGGTCGGCCGGCAGCACCAGCATCAGCGTGTCGGGGTCGCGGTCGGCCAGGAAGCGGGCGGCGACGGCGACGGCGGGGGCGGTGTTGCGGGCCGAGGGCTCGAGGATGATGGCGTCGGGCGCCACGCCGATCTGGCGCATCTGCTCGGCGACGATGAAGCGGTGGTCGTCGGCGCAGATGAAGACGGGCGGGGCGAAGCCGTCGGCCTCGCCGACCCGGGCCACCGTCTCCTGGATCATGGTGCTGCCCGACACCAGCGGCAGGAACTGCTTGGGATACCCGGCCCGCGACAGCGGCCACAGCCGCGTCCCCGATCCGCCCGACAACACCACCGGCACCACCGCTCGCTCGATCCGACTCATGACCTGCTCCAGATTTCAGGTGCTGACCTTGTATCAGCCATCAGGTTGGCGAATTCAACACTCCGAAGACCATCAAATTCCGGGAAAATCTTCCGATAACCCGAGCTTCCGCGATGGCCACATACGGCGCTATGAATTCCGGGATCCGCGGAATGTTCCCGCGCATCCGGTCCATGGGGTTTCATCCCTGGGCTGCTGCGAAATCAGATTTCGCGTCGTTATGATTTGAATTTATGTGCGCTGCAGCATAGTCTTCGATTTCGAACGGGACGTCCAGCCGCCCGTTCGAATCCCAGGTTTCCCCGGTCGAAGGGTCGTCGTCCATGAAGATTCAAGCCTTGGTCGCAGCGGTGATTCCTGATGCCTCCGGTTCGGCGATCGATCCCCAGGAACTGCAGGGGCTGATCGACGCGGCGGACTGGGACGGCGTCAACGCCCGGTCGCGGGAATCGCGCGCATCCCGCGACGGGGCGCCGGGGGTGCAGGCCCGGCGCACGGCGCTGCTGGACCGGCTGTACAGCGTGGCCCGGGATTCGGAGGAGGATTTCGATCCGGCGGACGCGGCCAAGGCGGCTGCGGCGCTTTGCCTCTCCCAGCACAACCACGTGCTGTCGCCCCTCGACCAGCCGGCGATCGGCGGCGTCTTCGTCGAGGACGGCATGCTGCATCTCTGGGGCATCAACCAGCTCGACCCGGCCGAGCCGGTCGAGCTGGCCCTGGTGGTCGACGGCCGCCGCATCTTCGACGCCCGGACCGACCCGGCGACCGGCCGCGTCGCCTTCGCCGCCACCCGGCTGCACGGCCGGCACCGCTCGCTGGGCTTCGAGCTCGACGGCACGCTGGTGCCCGGCCCGGCCTTCACCGCCCTGTCCTTCTGGAAGGACCCGGACGCGCTGGGCGAGCTGGCCGACCACCTGGCCGACATGGTCGGCCGCACCGACTATCTCGGCGCCCGCTACGCCGCCAAATGCCACCTGCCGAAGACCATGGCGCGGCTCGACGTCGCCAAGGACGGCGACAAGGTCAAGGGCCGCATCCCGGAATTCGTCCGCTACATGGCGAACCGGTACGACTGCGACACCAAGAACCTGGTCGGCTACCAGGGCACGGCGCAGTGGATCATCTCCGACGTCATGGAGTACGCCGACCGGCGCAGCATCTTCTGCATGACCAACGAGATCCACGAGGCGCTGTCGGAGGGCGTGTTCAACAAGCGCGCCCTGAAGAACGACGTCTCGCTGGCGCTGTTCTCGTTCTGGCGCCGGCACTACCAGCATATCGACATCTTCAGCGACGAGGGGCTGCGCAAGGTCCAGTACAAGTTCGCCACCGCGCCCTTCATCAGCGACAAGAACAACCAGCTCCTGATCTCCAAGGCGCTGAAGGAGCGGCTGAGCGCGGTGGTCGACGCCTATCGCAGCCGGGCCCTGCCGTGGAGCTGGTACTGGCTGTTCCGGCACGAGGATGAGGGCACCACCCACAAGATGATGGAGGCCGGCTACGCGCTGACCCTGTCGTTCAAGGAGGTGCTGGCCGACCTGGTCGAGCAGAACCGCTGCTCCTTCAACCCGCGCAACTGGATGTCCTACTGGGGGTCGACGCCGCAGGAGGTCGCCGGCCACTTCACCCGCTTCGACCTGGCGCTGATCTCGCTCCTGAACGGCCGCGCCGTGCCGGAGGAGCTGATCGCCGAGCGCGGGCCGGACGTGCTGCGCCGGCAGCTGATCGACCAGGTCTACAGCCGCTCGCCGCGCCTGGCCGCGATCTCGGCGGTGGCGCCGGAGCTGGCGGCCGCCCCGGCGGCGGACCCGGCGATCCAGTATGTCGACCTGGTGGTCGTCGGCCACGCCAACGCCACCGGCCTCGGCCGCAACCTCAACATGTTCGTCGAGGCGCTGTCGCCGTTCGACCCGCTGGTGTTCAACGCCGATGACGGCCAGTGCGTCAACCCCGAGGGGCGCTGGCGCGAGGACATGAATCTGCGCGCCCGGGTGGTGGTGCTGTGCGTCAACGCCGACCGGGCGCCGGAGATGATCGCCCGCTTCGCCTCGATCTGCGAGGACGCGCACATCATCGGCTTCTACCTGTGGGAGACCGACACGCCGCCGGAGACGCACCTGCTGGGCGCCAATGCAGTGGACGAGATCTGGGCCCCGTCCGGCTTCGTCGCCGACGGCTACCGCAAGATCACCTCGACCCCGATCAGCAACATCCGCAAGGGCCTGGCCCATCCGCCGGCCCGGGTGTTCAGCCCGTTCCTCGACCGGTTCCGGCGCAGCCCGAGCGAGCTGATCTTCCTGTCGCTGGCGGAATTCGGCTCCTCGATCGTGCGCAAGAACCCGCTGTCGGTGGTCAAGGCCTTCCAGCAGGCCTTCGCCGAGGGCGACGAGGAGGTGCGGCTGCTCTTGAAGATGCGCGAGATCGACCCCGGCCACTGGAGCAACTTCGACGGCTACTGGGAGGAGGTGGAGGAGCGCATCACCGGCGACGGCCGGATCGAGATCGTCGAGGGCAACCTGACCGACGCCGAATACTGGTCGCTGATCGACTCCTCCGACGTCTTCGTGGCGCTGCACCGGGCCGAGGGCTTCGGCTACGGCATCGCCGACGCGATGATGCTGGGCAAGCCGGTGATCGTCTCCGACTATTCCGGCACCCAGGATTTCTGCACCGCCGACAATTCCTTCCTGGTCGATGTCGACGTGGTGCCGACGCCGCCGGAGCAGATGCGCAGCAAGTCCTATGTCGGCCATTGGGCCAGCCCGCGGGTGGACCAGGCGGCCACGGCGATGCGCGCCATCCTGACCGACCGCGAGGCGGCGAAGGCCCGGGCGCTGAAGGGCCAGGCGCGGATCTTCGGCGACTACAGCTTCGAGGACTGGCAGAGCGGCCTGGCCACCCGGATCCGCGACCAGCTGGCCCGGCAGGGCTGACGAGAGGCGGTCGGCGCGGCCTCTCCTCCCCGGGCTTGGCCCGGGGATTGCGGGACTTTTTCGGAGTTCCCAACACCGTCATTGCGAGCGCAGCGAAGCAATCCAGGGGCCAATGCGAACCGGCCCCTGGATTGCTTCGTCGGCTTCGCCTCCTCGCAATGACGGCGAGGGATGGGCGTTGTGAAGAGATCCCGCAATCCCCGGGTCAAGCCCGGGGAGGAGAGGCAACGCGCTCTATCGTCGACGCCTGTCCTGGGGTCTTCCTTCTTATGAGGGAAGGGGCCGGGTCAATCTTCTCGGAGAGGCCTTTTTGGAAATGCGCTGGTGTGAGTCGGCTGGCGGTGGTTTCGAGAACCGGAGCGCAGCGCACATTTGGTGCGTGAGCACCGGAAGCTTCGAGTCCGCCGTCAGACGGCCGCGCCAGTAGCATTTCCATACGGCCGTCATGCGTTTCCTGATCCTCGTCGCCTATGTCGCGCTGTCGACCTTCCAGGCGGTGATCATCTGCTCCGGCCTGGTCGCCTGGACCGGCATCCCGGCGGCCGCCGCGGTGCCGATCGCGACGCTGCTCGGGCTGGTGCCCGGGCCCGGCACCATCCTCGCCATCCTCGCCGCCGGCTCGGCCTGGGGCTGGCCGTGGTTCGGCTCGACCGCGCTGTTCTGCGGGCTGCTGGCGCTGTGGGTGCATGTGACGCTGCACCACGCCCTGCCGGCCTTCTCCTCGTCATCGGACCGGGAATAGGGCCGGTCACCCGGCCGAGGCGGCGGTGAAGACCGCCCGCTGGGCGGCGAAGGCCCGCCGATAGGCCGGCCGCGCCTCGCCGCGGGCGATGTAGGCGGCGATCTCCGGATACGCCGCCAGCAACTCCGATCCCTGCAGCCGGCGCAGCACCGTCACCATCAGCAGGTCGCCGGCGCTGAACCCGCCGTCGAGCCATTCGGCATCGCCGAGATGCCTGGACAGGCCGGCCAGCCGCTTGCGGATGGTGTCCTCGAGGACGCGCAGCCGCTGCTCGTACCAGGGCTCGTCGCGTTCGAGGATCCGGGCCAGGGCGCGCTCGAACACCGGCGGCTCGACCGTGTTGAGCGCGGCGAACATCCACATGATCGCGCGCGCCCGGGCCTTCGCCTCGCCCGGCAGCAGGCCGGCATGGCGCTCGGCGATATGCAGCACGATGGCCCCCGACTCGAACAGGGCCGGGCCGCCCTCCTCCTCATAGGTCGGGATCTGGCCGAAGGGGTGCAGGGCCAGATGCGCGGGCTCCTTCATCGCCTGGAACGACAGCAGGCGGACGTCATAGAGCTGGCCCGCCTCCTCCAGCGCCCAGCGGACGCGCATGTCGCGCGCCAGCCCGTTGCCGCGGTCGGGCGAGCGTTCAAAGGCGGTGATGGTCACGGTCATCGTCGGTCTCCGGGGATTGCCTGTCTGGAAGACGATCGGCCGGGCCGGAGTCCGACTCCCCGGCCCGGAATCATTCTCTGTCGGTTCGATGCCACCCTGCCGGCCGTCGCCTGCCGGCGGGGCCAAATAAGGCAATGGTAGTATCGGCGATTTGTGTTCATGATATGTTCCATGGACAAGGCGCAGACCGACCAGGCATCGGAGGCCCCGGCCGCTCCCCAGGAGGAGCGGGCGGCGCGGCATCTGCGCCTGCTGGCCCGGGCGGCCGAGATCCAGATGGAGGTGATGGAGGCCGCCCGCACCGAGGCGGTGGAGGCGCCGCAGCCGGGTGTCGATTATTGCGCCCGGATCGCCGTCGCCGCCCGCTCGCTGCGGCTGACCCTGCTGCTGGAGGACAGGCTGTCCCGCCCGCCCGAGGTGCCGCCGCCGCAGAAGGTTCGGCCCGTAGAGGCGAGCGACAGGGCGCCGGCCGGGATGCGGGCGATGCTGGCGATGGCGGCTGCTTCCTTTGACGGCGCCAGGACCGAGGCGGAGGATGCCGAGGCCAGCGAACGCTTCGGCGAGATCGCCGAGCGGCTGGAGCGGCCTGAGGTGGTGGAGATGGTCGAGACCACCCCGGCGCCGGCGGCGGTGGCCCGGCTGTGCCGGGAGTTCGGGCTGCCGGCGGACACGGTGCAATGGCTCGCCACCGCGGATGCGGCGCTGGAGCAGCTGGGCTACGCGCCGGCCGACGATGTGGAGGCTNTGGTCGAGACCACCCCGGCGCCGGCGGCGGTGGCCCGGCTGTGCCGGGAGTTCGGGCTGCCGGCGGACACGGTGCAATGGCTCGCCACCGCGGATGCGGCGCTGGAGCAGCTGGGCTACGCGCCGGCCGACGATGTGGAGGCTGCCGCCCCGGGCCCGGCCGCGCCGCCGGACGTGATCCGGCGGCGGCTGCGGGTGATCATGGCGCTGGGCGCCGCGATCCAGGCGGGGACGGAGGACGAGGCGGAGTGCGACCGCCGCTTCTTCGCCATGGTCGGACAGATGGACCGGCCGGATCTGCTGGAGATCGCCGACGGCTTCCCGGCGGCGGAGGCGGTGGCCCGGCTGTGCCCGGTCTTCGGCCTGCCGCCGGAGGAGGCGGAGCGCTGGGTCGAGGCATCGGACCAGCACCTGGCGCGGCTGGACCTGCCGCCGGTCAAGGACCGGCCGGAGCCGGCGGATACGGGGTGACGCCCTCTCTCCACTGTCATTGCCGTCCTCGGACTTGATCCGAGGATCAACCCGGCAATCCAGAGGTCGCCGAGAGCGATTCTTGAAAGCCCCTGGATCCTCGGGTCAAGCCCGAGGATGACAATAAAATAGAATGGAAACCTAGAATACACACGCTCCGATTGCTTTTGCCTCTCCTCCCCAGGCTTGACCCGGGGATCACGGGAGAGGTCGGAGGCGCTTGCGCCTCCGGGGGGATTTTGTCGAGGCCTGGGCCTGCCCTCACCCGGTCTCGGCTCACGCGAGGCCGACCTCTCCCGCCAGGCCAGACCTTTTCAGAATTCCAAACACCGTCATTGCGAGCGCAGCGAAGCAATCCAGGGGCCAGCGCGAACCGGCCCCTGGATTGCTTCGTCGGCTTCGCCTCCTCGCAATGACGCCGAGGGGCAGGTGTTACGAAAAGGCCTCGCCAAGCGGAGAGGCAGCGCAAAAAGGTCTCAGGCCGCCGCGCCGGACACCGGGACGGCGGGGCCCAGCCGGCCGGCGGCGAAGGCTTTGTCCAGCTCCTCGATGGCGCAGATGATGTGGTAGAAGCTGCTGGCCGGCGCCGGCTCCTCGACGAAGGTCCCATCGGCCTGCAGCTTGTCGCGCCACAGCCCGGCCACCGGCACGTCCAGGTACTTGAACAGCCCGTTGACGCCGGCGGCGATGCGGCCGCGCCACAGCGCCTTCTCGGCCTCGGTCCCGGCGACGCCGGCCAGCGCCACCGCGGCCTTGATCCGCTCGGTCTGCGGCCACAGCCGGGCGCCGGAATCGACCGGCGCGCCGTCGTCCAGGATGGCGTTGACGGCGGCGTTGCGGGCCGGGTCGACACCCGTCTCCTCCGCCGCCCCGGCCATCCGCCGCGCCGCGGCGACGGCATCCGGGCGGTTGCGCAGCGTGCCCCAGCGCACCAGCAGCCAGGCCCATTCGAACAGGTGGCCGGGCTCGACGATGCGGCCGTCGCGGCCGGGCGCCGGCCGCCACTCGCCGTCGAAGAACTCGCGCAGATAGCCCGTCTTCGGGTCGATGAAATCCGACAGCGCGAGGCCGGCGATCTCGTCGGCCAGGGCATTCCAGGCCGGCTGGTCCGGGCCCTGGCCCAGCTCGACCCAGGCCAGCGACGCCTCGAACAGGTGCATATGCGGGTTGGCCAGGAGCGGCAGCTTGCGCGGCGCCGCTTCCTCGAACCCGCCCAGCGGGTGCTTCAGCGTCGCCTCCAGCCGCTGGCGCAGCCGCGTCGCCGCCGCGGTCAGCGGCGCCGGGTCGGCGACCACGGTGCTGGCGACGGCCAGGGCGAACAGGGCGAAGGCCTGGTCGTACAGCACCACGCTGTCGTCCAGCATCGCCCCGTCCGGCCCGACCAGGGTGCGGAAGGTGCCGTCCGGCCGCTCATAGGCGCGGCGGAAGAAGGCCAGGCCGTGCTCGACCGCCTGGCGC
This sequence comes from Inquilinus limosus, assembly GCF_002195995.1. GTDB lineage: Bacteria > Pseudomonadota > Alphaproteobacteria > DSM-16000 > Inquilinaceae > Inquilinus > Inquilinus limosus_C. Next base: position 1,821 of record NZ_NHON01000156.1, on the reverse strand, counting down.
GACGGGCCGATCCAGCCGAGGCGGCCGGCAACGGCGAAGGTGAAGACCTGCCGCGCCTGCACCCGGGCGCGGCGCGGGTCCAGGCACGGCGTGCCGTCGAGGTTCAGCCTCTCATGGAAGCCGCCGCGCTCGCGGTCGGCGCCGGCCTCCCACCAGATCGGCAGCGCCTGCGCGGTCAGCCAGGTCATCAGCCGGTCGCGCAGGCCCTGCAGGGTCGCGATCTGCTCGGTCGGGTTCGGGGTGCTCATCACATCGGCTCCAGCGGCAGGTCCCTGTCGTCAAATCGTCTGATTGTAGGCGCCGACTTCCGGATTCTCACGCAGCACCGTGTCGACGGCCTTGAACATCTCGTGCAGCCGGTCCTTCGACACCGGGCTCTCGACCACCACCACCAGCTCCGGCTTGTTGGAGGAGGCGCGGACCAGGCCCCAGGTGCCGTCCTCGGTGGTCACGCGGATGCCGTTGACCGTGACCAGGTCGACGATGCGGTGGCCGGCCAGCCCGCCATTGGCGGCGATCTCGCGGAAGCGCGTCTCGACCCGCTGCACGACCTCGTACTTCACCTCGTCGGCGCAATGCGGCGACATGGTCGGCGACCCCCAGGTCTGCGGCAGGGCGCGGTACAGATCGGCCATGGTCTTGCCGGGGTTGCGGTCCATCATCTCGCAGACGGCGATGGCGGTGACCAGCCCGTCGTCATAGCCGCGGCCGATCGGCGGGTTGAAGAAGAAATGGCCGGATTTCTCGAAGCCGGCCAGGGCATTGAGGTCGCGCACCCGGCGCTTGATGTAGGAATGGCCGGTCTTCCAATAGTCGGTCTTCGCGCCCTGGGCCTGCAGCACCGGGTCGGCGGCGAACAGCCCGGTCGACTTGACGTCGACCACGAACTGGGCGCCGGGATGCAGCGCCGACAGGTCGCGCGCCAGCATCACGCCGATCTTGTCGGCGAAGATCTCGTTGCCCTCGCCGTCGACCACGCCGCAGCGGTCGCCGTCGCCGTCGAAGCCCAGGCCGAAATCGGCCCCGGTCTCGCGCACCTTGGCGGCGATGGCGTGCAGCATCTCCATGTCTTCGGGGTTGGGGTTGTAGTTCGGGAAGGTGTGGTCCAGCTCGACGTCGAGCGGGATCACCTCCAGCCCGATCGCCTCCAGCACGCGGGGCGCGAAGGCGCCGGCGGTGCCGTTGCCGCAGGCGGCGACGACGCGCAGCTTGCGCTCGATCCTGCGGCCCTCGGTCAGCTCCCGCACATACTGCTCGGCGAAGCCCGCGACGAAGCGGTAGCCGCCGCCGCTGCGCGGCTCGAAGGCGCCGGACAGCACGATGTCGCGCAGCCGGCCCATCTCCTCCGGCCCGAAGGTGACCGGGCGGCTGCAGCCCATCTTCACCCCGGTCCAGCCATTGTCGTTGTGCGAGGCGGTGACCATGGCCACGGCCGGCACGTCCAGCGCGAACTGGGCGAAATAGGCCATCGGCGACACCGCCAGGCCGATGTCGTGCACGGTGCAGCCGGCCGTCATCAGCCCCTGCGCCAGGGCGATCTTGATGGCCATGGAGTAGCCGCGGAAATCATGGCCGACCACCACCTCGGGCTTGACCCCGGCCTCGTGCAGATAGGTGCCGAGGCCGAGGCCCAGCGCCTGCACGCCCATCAGGTTCAGCTCCGGCGGCTTGTCCGAGCCGGGATGGCCGAACCACCAGCGGGCGTCGTATTCGCGGAAGCCGGTCGGCTTCACCAGCGGCGTGGTCTCGAAGGCGTAGGTGTTCGGGGCCAATGATGCGGAGGGCTTGGGCAGCATCGCGGGATCCTCAGGGGGGCGGCGG
>NZ_NHON01000155.1 GCF_002195995.1 Inquilinus limosus | reverse complement strand
GTGGCGGGCATGGCTGTCCTCCGGGGCTGGGCGACCCTCCGACTCCGGCGGGCGCGGCCGCTCAGATTGCGAAGGAAGTGCCGCAGCCGCAAGAGGAGGAGGCGTTCGGGTTCTTCACCTGGAAGGACGCGCCGATCAGCTCTTCGACATAATCGATCTCGGCGCCGGCCAGCAGGTCCAGCGACATGTCGTCGACCACCACGGTGACGTCGTCGCGGCGGAAGGTCAGGTCGTCGTCCTTGACCGTGTCGTCGAAGCTGAAGCCGTACTGGAAGCCGGAGCAGCCGCCGCCGGAGACGGCGATGCGCAGCATCAGGGCGTCGTTGTGCTCGGCGCGGCGCAGCTCGGCGATCCGCCGGGCGGCGCTTTCGGTCAGGCTCAGGATGCGGCCATCGTCAGGCATGGCGGGTCCATCGATGAAACGGGCGGTCGGAACCGGTCCCCTCCAATGTAGGGTGGCAGAGGCCGTCTGCAAAGCACCCGCCGCGATTGCCAGCCCCGCACAGGGTGGCTAGCTTGCCATCCGATGACCGCTGTCTACGCCACCGCTCCGGACCGCAGCCGCGGCCGGCTTCATGCCGAGCCGGACAGCGGCATGCGCTCGCCGTTCCAGCGCGACCGCGACCGCATCGTCCACTCCTCGGCCTTCCGCAAGCTGCAGTACAAGACCCAGGTCTTCATCTATCACGAGGGCGACTACTACCGGACCCGGCTGACCCACACGCTGGAGGTGGCGCAGATCGCCCGCACCGCCTGCCGGGCGCTGGGGCTGGACGAGGATCTGGGCGAGGCCGTGGCGTTGGCGCACGACCTGGGCCACACCCCCTTCGGCCATGCCGGGGAGGATGCGCTGCACGCCGCCATGGCCGGCCATGGCGGCTTCCATCACAACGACCAGACGCTGCGCATCCTGACGGCGCTGGAGCAGCGCTACGCCGATTTCGACGGGCTGAACCTGACCTGGGAGACGCTGGAGGGCGTGGTCAAGCATAACGGCCCGCTGCTGCCGCTGCCGCCCGGCGGCGGGCTGCCGGCGACGATCGACGCCTTCCGCGCCGCCTGGGACCTCGACCTCGCCTCCCAGCCGGGGCCGGAGGCGCAGGTGGCGGCGCTGGCCGACGACATCGCCTACACCAACCACGACATCGACGACGCGGTCCGGGCCGGGCTCCTGGATATCGACGCGCTGCGCCGGCTGCCGCTGGTCGGGCCGGTGCTGGCCGAGGTCGAGGCCCGCCATCCCGGCCTGCCGCGCCGCCGGCTGATCCATGAGACGGTGCGGCGGGTGATCGACCAGATGGTCACCGACCTGCTGGCGGAATCGCGCCGCCGCCTGGCGGAGCTGGCGCCCGCCTCGGTCGAGGCGATCCGGGCGGCGCCGCTGCCGGTGATCGCCTTCTCCGACCCGGTCGCGGCCGATCTCGGCGTCGTGCGCAGCTTCATGTTTCGCGAGGTCTACCGGCACTATCTGGTCAACCGCGAGACCAGCAAGGCGCGGCGCGTGGTGCGCGACCTGTTCGACCTGTTCACGGCCGAGCCGAACACCCTGCCGACCGACTGGCGCCGCCAGGCCGACGCGGCGGGCCCGGCCGGCCTGCCGCGGCTGGTGGCCGACTACATCGCCGGCATGACCGACCGCTACGCCCTGCTGGAGCATCAGCGGCTGTTCGTGCTGGACAGACCGATCTGACCGGTCCGGCTCGTTCTTTGAGGCCGTTTCAGCATTTCCAACATCGTCATTGCGAGCGCAGCGAAGCAATCCATGCAGCAGCTCGTGCGGGACGATGGATTGCTTCGTCGGCTTCGCCTCCTCGCAATGACGGTGTCTGGAGCTCTGAAAGGCTTCGTCCTTGGCGAGACCGCAGCCGGGGCTTGACCCGGGCCGCGGGAGATGGCAACGCCTTCCGGGTTGCCCGGTTAAGTGCGGCGATGCGGGGTCGGTTGGCCTCGCGAGATTGATTCATCGCTGAATCAATTTCTTATCGCCCGATTCTCCGATTCGGGTTACGATTCCGAATCAGTCGGGGGATAGTATGGTCGACACCGCCACGCAACTGCGACTCGAACCGGACGGGCACTGGGCGGAGGCGCCCCACGCGCTGCCCATGATGGCCCCCGCGGGCCATCCCTCGGTCCAGCTTCGGCAGGTTCCCTCGTCGCCGCCCTGGCGCTTCATCGTCACGGCCGGGGTGATCCTGGTCGTGGTCATCCTGTTCGCCGGCATCCTGATCTCGACCTACGCCTCCAGCTCCTCGGTGACGATGGAGGGCGGGGTGCCGATCATCCGCGCCGACCGCACCGAGTTCCGCACCCGGCCGAAGCAGCCGGGCGGCATCGACATCCCGAACCAGGACCGGCTGGTGCTGCAGGATATGGGCCGCAGGCAGGCGCCGATCACGGTGGCCACCGTGCTGCCGCCGCCGGAGCAGCCGATGCCGCGGCCGGTCCAGGCCGGCACCGACCAGCGCGGCTGGCGCCTGCCGCTGCCGGCGGCCTCGCCCGGCGCGGGGGTGGTGGAGATCCTGCTGGCCCGGCCGGGCCAGGCCGTTGCGGCTCCTGCGCCCGAACCCGTCGCGCCGGTCCAGCCCGCCCCTGAGCCGGTCACCACTGCGCCTGCCGCTGCAAATTCCGGGCCGGCGCCCGTTGCCGATCCGGCCCCGGTCCAGACCGCCGCGCTGGCGCCCTCGATCCCCGCCGCGCCGATCGCTCCGGCGGCTCCGGCTCCCGCGCCGCAGGCGGCCCAGCCGGCCGACCCGATCGCGGCGCTGCTGAACAACCCGGCCGCCGCGGATGGCTGGATCAACCCCGACGCCCATGCGCCGGCCCAGGTCGCGGCCCTGCCGGCGATCGTCGCCGTGCCGAATGGCCGCTTCGCCGCGCAGATCGCGGCCGTGACCTCGCCGGAAGAGGCGCAGGCCGAATGGGCCCGCTTCCAGCGCCGTTACCCCGAGCTGCTCGGCGCGCTGCAGCTGGCCGTGCCGCAGGTCTCGGCCGCCACCCGGCTGGGCTACCGCGTCCAGGCCGTGCCGCTCGACCAGGCGACGGCGACGCGGCTGTGCGAGGCCCTGGCCACCGAGAAGACCGGCTGCCTGGTCGTTCCCCGCTGATTTGAGTTCCCGTTGATGCCTCAGGCGATCCTGTTCGGCTGCGCCGGCCCCGTTCTGGCGGCTGAGGAAAAGGCCTTCTTCCGCGACGCCGACCCGCTCGGCTTCATCCTGTTCCGCCGCAACTGCGAGACGCCGGATCAGCTCAAGGCCCTGGTCGCCGACCTGCGCGACGCGGTCGGCCGACAGGCGCCGGTGATGATCGACCAGGAGGGCGGGCGCGTCGCCCGGCTGCGGCCGCCGCACTGGCCCGGCTTCCCGGCCGCCGGCCGCTTCGGCGCGCTGGCGGTGCTGGACATGGAGGCGGCGGAGGAGGCGGTGCGGGCCAACGCCACCGCCATCGCGCTGACCACCGGCGCCGCCGGCATCGACATCGTCGCAGCCCCGGTGCTGGACCTCGACCTGCCCGGTGCCGACCGCACCGTGGTCGGCGACCGGTCCTTCTCCGGCGACCCGGCGGTGGTCGCCCGGCTCGGCCGGGCCATGGCCGAAGGGCTGCTCGACGGCGGCGCGCTGCCGGTGATCAAGCATCTGCCGGGCCATGGCCGGTCGCGGGTCGACAGCCATGTCTCGCTGCCGGTGGTCGATGCCGACCTCGACACGCTGGAGCGCACCGATTTCGCGCCGTTCCGCGACCTCGCCTTCCTGCCCTGGGGCATGACCGGCCATCTGGTCTTCACCGCGCTCGATCCCGACCTGCCGGTCACCCAGTCGCCGACCGCGATCCGCGACGCGGTGCGCGGCCGCATCGGCTTCGACGGGGTACTGTGCAGCGACGACCTGTCGATGGGCGCACTGGCCGGCCCGCTGCCGCGGCGGGCGGAGCGGGCGCTGGCCGCCGGCTGCGACTTGGCGCTGCACTGCAACGGCGACCTGGCGGAGATGCGGGCGATCGCCGCGGCGGTGCCGGCGATCGGGCCGGAGACGGCGGCCCGGCTGGCTCGCGGCGAGGCCTGGCGCCGGCCGGCGAGCGACCGGCCGGTGGAGGGCTATCTGGAGCTGGTGCAGGAGCTGCTCGGCCGGCTGCCGAGCCTTTAGCGTTCTCAGATACACAGAACGTGTTGCCTCTCCCGCCTGGCGGGAGAGGTCGGGCGTCCGCAGGACGACCGGGTGAGGGTTGGCCCCGGCCTCGACGAAACCCCCTCACCCGGAGCCGCTTCGCGTCTCCGACCTCTCCCGCAAGCGGGAGAGGCGACGCGGACTCGATGGCTGGATCCGGCCTTCTGTCGATCGATGTTGCTTCGCCGCGCCCGGGCGGCGAAACTCCGCGCATGCTGGAAGACTGGTCGAAGGCCGATGCGCCGCCGGTGACGAGCCGGGAGGACGCCGCCTTCATTCTGAAATTCGAATCCTATGAAGGGCCGATCGACCTGCTGCTCGAACAGGCGCGCGAGCAGAAGGTCGACCTGACCCAGATCTCGATCCTGGCGCTGGCCGACCAGTACCTCGCCTTTGTCGAGCGGGCGCGGCGCCTGTCGCTGGAGCTGGCGGCGCACTACCTGGTGATGGCCGCGTGGCTGGCCTATCTCAAGTCGCGCCTGCTGCTGCCGGCGCCGCCGGGCGACGACGAGCCGAGCGGCGCCGAGCTGGCCGAGGCGCTGGCCTTCCAGCTGCGCCGGCTGAACGCGATGCGCGAGGCCGGGCAGGCGCTGATGGCGCGGCCGCAGCTCGGCCACGACCTGTTCGCCCGCGGCGCCGCGGAGGAGGACGAGGCGACCCCGACCCCGGTCTGGGCCGTGTCGCTCTACGATCTGCTCAAGGCCTATGCCGAGCACTGGCGCGCCAAGGCGGCGGCCGAGGGCAGCCTGCGCATCGAGGCCTCGGTGCTGTTCTCGCCGGAGCAGGCGCTGGAGCGGATGGAAGCGATGCTCGGCCGGTTCCCGAACTGGACCACGCTGGCCGCCTTCCTGCCGCCGATGACCGGCAGCCCGCTGGTGCGGCGCTCGGCGCTCGCCTCCACCTTCGTCGCCACGCTCGAGCTGGCCAAGTCCGGCCGGCTCGCGATCCGCCAGGACGGGCTGTTCGGCCCGATCTGGCTCAAGGCCCAGGCTGCTGCTGAGACCACATCCGAAGAATGACAGAACCCACCCAAGCCCTGCGCCTGGTCGAAGCCATGCTGTTCGCCTCGCCGGCGCCGCTGACCGAGGCGGCGATCGCCGAGCGCCTGCCCGACGGCGCCGATGTGCCGGAGCTGATCGACGCGCTGGTCGAGCAGTACCGCCACCGCGGCGTCACCCTGATGCCGGTGGCAGGCGGCTGGGCCTTCCGCACCGCGCTCGACCTGGCGCCGCTGCTGCGCGACGCCGGCCATGTCGTCCGCCGGCTGACCCGGGCGGCGCTGGAGACGCTGTCGATCATCGCCTACCACCAGCCGGTGACCCGGCCGGAGATCGAGGCGGTGCGCGGCGTCGCCGTGGCCAAGGGCACGCTGGACACCCTCCTGGAGGCCGGCTGGATCGCCCCCGGCCGCCGCCGCCAGGCGCCCGGGCGGCCGCTGACCTGGATCACCACCCAGGCCTTCCTCGATCATTTCGGCCTGGGCGGGCTCGAGGACCTGCCGAGCGTCGAGGAGCTCAAGGCGTCGGGCCTGCTCGACACCCGCCCGGCCATGGCCGTGCTGCCCGGCGGCACCCTGTCCGGCGAGGACGGGCCGGAGCCGCCGGAGGACGAGGACCGGGAGTAGCGGAGCCGGCCGGAACGGCTGTTTTTGCCGCCGCCGAAGGCCTGGATTTCCGCGCCATTTCGCCCCGTCCGCCGCCATTGCGGCGGCGGGGGGTTTCTGCGATGATCCGGCCGCCTTGGGGCTGGAGGATGAGTTTATGGGTGGTTTGAGTATTTGGCATTGGTTGATCGTCCTGGTCGTCGTGCTCCTGATCTTCGGGAACCGGCTGCCGCGGGCGATGGGCGACCTGGCCAAGGGGATCAAGAACTTCAAGTCCGGCCTGTCGGACGACCCCAAGAGCGAAGGGTCGGAAGACCGCCCGGCCGTGCCGCCGCCCGCGAGCACCGACGCCGGCAGTCCGAACCGGACGACCGCCGACCGCCAATAATCCCCTCGGGGAACCGGAACCGCGCCCCGTCTCCGGAGGCGGGGCGTGATGGACGAAAGTGATGTTCGGTTTCGACTGGTCGGAGTTGATGGTCATCGTGGTCGTGGCACTCATCGTGCTCGGCCCGAAGGATCTGCCGCGTGCCCTCTATCAGCTGGGCAAGTGGACGCGCCATGCCCGCCGCATCACCGGCGAGTTCCAGCGCCATGTCGACGACATCGTGCGCCAGGCCGAGCTGGAAGAGGTGCGCAAGACCGTCCAGGACGCGGCCAAGTCGATGGACGTCCGCGGCCAGGTGGCCGAGCACGTGAACACGGTCCTGGATCCGGTCAAGGACATCAAGCAGGCCTTCGACAAGGCGGCCCCGGGCGCCACGCCGCTGGCCGAGCCGGACAAGGCCGCGACCAACGGGTCGGCGGCGCCTGAGGCCCAGCCGGTCGAGGGGCCGCAGCCGGCCGCGCCGGAGGCTCCGGCCGCGCCTGCCGTCACCGCCACCGAAGCCGCGCCGGTCGCCCCACAGGCGTCCCCGGCCGCCACGCCCGTCGCCGCGCCGGTCCCTGCCGCCGCCCCGACCCCGACCGACCGCGCGAGCTGATCCATGGCGCCCTCCGACCGGGAGATCGACGACAAGCAGATGCCGCTGATGGACCATCTGCTGGAGCTGCGCACCCGGNGGCAGGGACCGCCACGCCCGTCGCCGCGCCGGTCCCTGCCGCCGCCCCGACCCCGACCGACCGCGCGAGCTGATCCATGGCGCCCTCCGACCGGGAGATCGACGACAAGCAGATGCCGCTGATGGACCATCTGCTGGAGCTGCGCACCCGGCTGATCTATGCCGTGGTCGCGATCCTGGTCGGGTTCTTCATCTGCTACCATTTCTCCGAGGCGATCTACCTGTTCCTGGCGCAGCCGCTGGCGAACGCGCTGGCCGATGCCGGCCAGGCCAGGTCGATGATCTCCACGGCGCTGACCGAGACGTTCTTCACCTACATCAAGATCGGCTTCTGGGGCGGCTTCTGCCTGGCCTTCCCGGTGGTGGCGAGCCAGATCTGGATGTTCGTCGCGCCCGGCCTCTACAAGAACGAGCGCAACGCCTTCCTGCCGTTCCTGCTGTTCAGCCCGGTGATGTTCATCATCGGCGCCGCCTTCGTGTACTATTTCGTGTTCCCGCTGGCCTGGAAGTTCTTCCTGTCCTTCCAGGTGCTGGGCCCGGATGTCGGCACCGGCATCGAGATCAAGCTCGACGCCAAGGTGTCGGAGTATCTCGACCTGGTGATGCGCCTGCTGCTGGCCTTCGGCATCGCCTTCCAGCTGCCGGTGCTGCTGACGCTGCTGGTGCGTGTCGGCATCCTCAGCGTCGCCACGCTGAAGAGCAAGCGGCGCTACGCCATCGTCATCGTCTTCGTCGTCGCCGCCGTGCTGACCCCGCCGGACGCGATCAGCCAGATCGCGCTGGCCGTGCCGATGCTGCTGCTCTACGAGATCGCGATCTTCATCGGCGGCCTGATCGAGCGCGACCGAGCCAAGCGCGAGGCGGAGGCCGAGGCGGAGGACGCCCGTCCCGACGACGGCCCGGCGGCGTAGCCCGGCTCAGGGCCGCGCCGCATACTCCGCGATCAGCCCGTCATAGGCCTCGACCGGCGGGAACCCCTCATAGCGATGCACCGCCGGGGTGGTGGCCCAGGGCAGCTTCTCGCTGGTCCAGGTCTCGATGAACGGCGTCGACCAGGCCGGGTCGTCCAGCATGGTCGGCCGGACATTGACGAAGAAGTCGATGCCCGGCATCCGCGTGAACAGCCAGCTCATGCAGTGCGGGCAGAAGTAATGCTCCGGCATGCCGCGCAGCCCGCCGAGCACCGGCTCGCCCTGCGTCACCGCGAACCCGGCCGTCGGGATCGCGGCGGAGAGGGAGAAGGGGCCGCCGGTCATGCGCCGGCAGCCGGTGCAGTGGCAGGCCATGGTCAGTAGCGGCGGGGCGGTGATGCGGAAGCGCACCCGCCCGCACCGGCATTGGCCGTCCTGCGGCAGGGTCAACTGGGGCATGGCCTCCTCCTGGCAGATGGTCGTCCCGTCTTCTAGCGGCATGGACGACCGCCGGCCAGGGTCAGCCCTCCGCCGCCGCCTCCAGTGTGGCGATGTCGAACTTCACCATCTTCAGCATCGTCTCGGTGACGCGTTTGACCCTGGCCGGGTCGGGGTCGCTCATCAACTCGCCCAGCCGTTTCGGCACGATCTGCCAGGACAGGCCCCAGCGGTCGCGCAGCCAGCCGCACTGCTCGACCGAGCCGCCCTCCCTCAGCGCGTCCCACAGCCGGTCGAGCTCGGCCTGGCCGTCGCATTCGACCATGATCGAGAAGGCGTGGTTGAACGGGTCCAGCTTCCCGGCCTCGATCGCCTGGTAGCGCTGGTCGCCCAGGGTGAAGCCGGCCAGCCGGACGCTGCCGGCCGGGCCGCTCGGCGTGTCGGCCGGCAGGGGCGAGATCCAGTGCACCGCCGACCCCGGGATCAGCCCGGTGTAGAAGCGGATCGCGGCCTCCATGTCGCGCTCGAACCAGAGATGCTGGGTGACCTTCATCGCGGTGCTCCTTCCTCGCGCAGCCGGCCCTGGGCAGGACCGCTTCCGTCCCGAGGACGACCGGGAATAGCCGGTCCCGACAGGGCCCTGCAAAAATTCGTGAGGCTAGGACAATCGGCCAATATCCGCCGCGCGCGGCGAGGCCTAGGATGCCGCGGGCGGTTCCGGGAGGCGGCAATGGCCGGGCATGTCGGCAGGGTGGATGTCACGGCCCTGGAGAAGTTCCTCGCCGACGCCGCCATCGCCGCGCCCTCGCGCTACGCCTTCGTCCGCCGCGGCAAGGTGATCTGCTTCTACGCCGATTCCGCCGTGGCGCTGGAGGTCGGGGCGCATTGCTTCCCCGACCGCGAATTCTCCATCATCGACGTTCAGGCCCGGAAGCTGGTGCTGCCGCACTGACCGCCTCTTCGCCCGGCTCGCGCAGCCGCGGCAGGGCGGCCAGGCACAGCACGGCCAGCAGGTGGAAGCCCAGCGCGATCGCCGCCAGCGGCGCCAGCCCGCGCTCGATCAGGGGCGCGGCGGCGGCGGTGCCGCCGGCGGCGGCCGCGAGGATCGCCAGGACGACGAGGGCGGAGCCGCGGGCGTCGTCGCCATGCGCCGCCAGCACCGCCCGGTAGAAGCCCGGCGGGCCGCGCAGGCCGAGCCCGCCATTGACCGGCACGAACAGGGCCGCGATCAGCAGCGGGTCGGTGCCGCCGGCCGCGGCATAGGCCAGCATCGCCGCGGCGCCCAGCGCGGCCAGGCCGGTGCCGGCGGCGATCACCCGCTCGGCCCCGAGGCGCCCGGCCAGCCCGCCGGCCAGGTTGGCGGTCAGCATGAAGCTGACGATGCCGCAGACCTGCATGGTGATGAAATCGGCCAGGCTGCCGCCGAGCGCGCGCACGAACACCGCCGGCATGCCGAACACGAAGGTCAGGAGGCCGCCCAGCACGAAGGCCTGGCTGAGGGCGTAGCGCAGGAACACCGGGTCGGTTGCCAGCCGAGCATAGCGGCCCTGGGGCCGGCGCGTGACCTGGGGCAGGGCGCCGGTGATGCCGATCGCGACCGCCAGGATCACGGCGATGACGGCGAGCGCCTCGAAGGGCAGGCGCCAGCCGCCCAGCGCCAGCAGCCAGGCGCCGAGGATCGGGGCCAGGGCCGGCGCCAGCGCCTCGATGCTGCCGAGCAGCCCGAGCGCGCGCACCGCCCGGCCGGGGTCGAACAGCGCCTTGACGATGCCCGGCGCGAACACGGCCGGCCCGGCCGCGATCGCGCCCTGCAGCGCCCGCAGCCCGATCAGCAGGTCGATGTCGTCGGTCGCGGCGCAGCCGGCCGAGACGGCGGCGGTGGCCAGCAGCGAGGCGACGAAGATCCGGGGCGTGGCGACGCGGTCGGCCAGCGCGCCATAGGCCAAGAGGCCGACGCAGGTGCCGGCGACATAGGCGGCCAGCACCAGCTGCGCCCGTGCCGCGTCGCCGCCGATCGCCTCCGGCAGGTACGGCACCGCCGGCAGCACCAGGTCGGTGCCCATCAGCCCCAGCACGGTGCTGGCGACCACCAGCCCGAGCACCGGCACCTTCCTCCCCCCGATCGCGGCCATGGTCTTCTTGTCCTATTTCCCAACGGACGCCTGTTGTACGTGGCCGGGAAGGGGGCGGACAATATGGAGGGCTCGCAGGTCAGCCACCCGCCACCGCCGTGCCGCGGACCTCGCGGACGCGGCGGCGCGCTAGAAGAAGCCGTCGAGGAACGCCGCCGCCGCGTCCGAGAGGCCGACGATCTTGTCGGTGGCCTGGCGGTAGAGCTTGAAGTTCAGCTCGGTGCCGGGCCGGCCGTCGTCCCAATCCTGCAGCGGCTTCAGCTCGCGCCGCCCCAGCGGCCGCGTCGCCAGCGCGGTGCGGCGGATGGCGACGCTGACCCGCGGCGTCTGCCGGTCGAGGCCGGGGACCGGCGGCACCGCCTCGGCGGCGGTGACGATGCCGCGGGCGACCAGGCCCTGGCCGCCCTCGGTCTCGCTGGCGAACAGGAAGATGGTGTCGCCCGCGGCGATGTGCTTGCCGCCATACATCGTCTTCTGCGCGGCGAAGGCGAAGCTCTCCGCCCGCGGGTCCCGGATCTCGGCCTTGATCGCGTAGGACACGCGGCCTGCCTCCGGTGCGGATCGGGCGCTCACCGTCCGGTCTTTTCCGTGATCCGGGTCAGGCAGCAGCCTTCCTGCCCAGGCGACCAGAGCTCGATCTCATAGTCGAAGCCGGCCGCTTCCAGCGTCGCCTCGTCGAGCGCGGAGGCGCAGTGAAGCAGCGTCACGATCTCCTCCTCGCTGCATCCGGCCTCGACCCAGGGATCCTTGATCGGGCAGGCCATCATCTTCACTTCGAGGCCTGTGCTGTCGAGCCGCCGGATATCCGGGCAGAACACCGACCCGTCATCCGGCGATTTCGCGAAACCCCTCGCCATGCCTTCGAAATCCCTCGGGGCGCAGGCCGCGAGCGATTTGCCGATCCGGAGGCCGTGGGCGCGGCTGGCGCTTCGCATCACGTCCTTGGCTTCAGCCTCGCCGTAGCGCGCCTTGAGCTCGCGAAAGACCATCAGATAGGCCGTGCCCCGGTCCTTGATCGCGTCATACAGCAGCTTGTTGGTCGGCTTGTTGGTCAAGTCTTCCCTCCAACAGTCGCGCCGATCGAAAGCCTATCGATATCGAGGGAGGCGACCCAGCCTAATCCTTCCTCCGCCCCGGCAGCAGCAGCCAGGCGATGCCGGCCAAAGCGGCGAGGCAGCCGAGCAGGGCGAAGGCGGGGATGCCGAACAGCCGCGGCCCGCTCTCGGCCAGGATCGGCGCGAGGCCGACGACGAAGGCGGCGGTGACGATGGCCACGGCGATGCGCGCCGCGCCGCGCTCGATCGAGCGGCCGAACCGGTCCATCCGGCCGATCTCGACCTCCAGCTTCACCCGGCCCTTCTCCAGCCGTCGCAGCACCCGGCGCAGGATGCCGGGCGCGTCGCCGGCCAGGGCCTGTAGCTCCAGGAGGGCCGATCCGGCCCGGCCCAGCAGCGCCTCGGGGGCGTAGCGCGCGGCCAGGGCGCGGCGCACCACCGGCTCGACTTCTCGCACCACGTCCAGCTCGGGGTCCAGGCGCCGGACCACGCCCTCGGAGGTCATCAGCGCCTTCAGCACCAGCGCCAGGTCGGGCGGCAGGGCCAAATCGTGGTCGCGCATCAGGGCGACGAAATCGGCCAGCGCCTGGCCCAGCTTCAGCCGGCCCAGCGCGCCGCGGGTGTGGCGGGCCAGGAAGGCCTCCGCCGCCTCCTCCAGCGGGCGGGCGTCGATGTCCGGCTGGCCGGCCCAGTCCAGCAGCACCTCGCGCACCCCGGCGGCGCTGCCGCCGGTGATCGCCGCCATCAGCGTCACCAGCTGGTCGCGCCGCCGCGCCGACAGCCGGCCGATGGTGCCGAAATCGAGATAGGCGATGCGGTCGCCCGGCAGGCACAGCATGTTGCCGGGATGCGGGTCGGCATGGAACACGCCGTCGACCAGCATCATCTGCAGGAAGGCGTTGGAGCTGCGCGCCGCCAGCGCCCGCCGGTCCAGCCCGGCCCGCGCCAGCGCCGCCTCGTCGCTGGGCCGGATGCCGGCGACGAAGTCCTGCACCAGCACCTCCTCGCTGGTCCAGGCCCAGTGGATGCGCGGCACCACGACCTCCGGCTGGTCCTCGAACTGGGCCGCGATCAGCTCGGCGTTGCGGCCCTCATTGGCCAGGTCCAGCTCCTCGCCGATCGCGGCGGCGAGGGTCCGGGTGATCGCCTCGGGGCGATAGCGGCGCAGCTCCGGCAGCTCCTCCTCGGCCAGCCTGGCGGCATGGGCCAGCAGGCGCAGATCGGCCTCGACCAGCGGCCGCAGCCCGGGCCGGCGGATCTTCACCACCACCTCGGTGCCGTCGGCCAGCGCGGCGCGATGCACCTGGGCGATCGAGGCCGAGGCCAGCGGCGTCCGGTCGAAGCGGGCGAAGACGGCGTCGGGCGCGCCGCCGAGCGCGGCTTCCAGCACCGGCGCCAGCCCGTCATAGGGCAGGGGCGGCACGCGGTCGTGCAGCTTCTCCAGCTCGGCGATCCATTCGGCCGGCAGCAGGTCGCTGCGGGTGGCCAGGATCTGGCCCAGCTTGACGAAGGTCGGCCCCAGCGCCTCGATCGCCAGGCGCAGCCGGGCCGGCGTGTCCTGGCCGGGGGCGGCGGCGCCGGCGTCGCCCGGCGCCAGCCCGGCCTGCCTCAGCAGCCGGTGCAGCCCCAGCCGGCGCACCAGGTCGCCGAAGCCGAAGCGCAGCAGCACGGTGACGATCTGCTGCAGCCGTTTCAGGTCGCGGGCGACGACGAAGGCGGTGGGAAGAACCTGCATTCCTGACCCTGCGACGGGCGGCCCCGAGGCCGCGGACCGGACTGCAACGTCGTAACCGCCGCCGGGTTCCGGCGCCAGACGCGAATGGCCGCGCCGGCCGAATTGTGGCAGTGGTATTATCGGCTATCCTTGTTCATGATACGTTCTATGCAYGAGGCGCCATCCGCACCGATCCGGCCGACCGATCCCGACATGCAGTGGACGGGATGGGCGCTGCACMTGGTGCGCGAGGCGGCCGAGATCGACATGCGCAGCAAGCGGATGACCGAGCGGCAGCAGGAGAGGGCGGACAGGGACTCGCCGCTCGATTTCGGTCTCGGTCTGATCCAGTCGCGGCTGTCGCGGTCGCTGCGGCTGTCGGTGGCGATGGTCGAGCGGATCCGCGT
The DNA here is from genome assembly GCF_002195995.1 of Inquilinus limosus. Lineage (GTDB taxonomy): Bacteria > Pseudomonadota > Alphaproteobacteria > DSM-16000 > Inquilinaceae > Inquilinus > Inquilinus limosus_C. Next base: position 3,029 of record NZ_NHON01000155.1, on the reverse strand, counting down.
CGACTACCTGATGCGGCGGGGCGAGCGCGAGGCGTCGGGCGAGCAGCAGCGCCGGCGGCAGCGGCGGGAGCAGGTCACTGAGACCGTGACCAAGGCGATCGCGACCCCCGCGGATGGCGAGGGCGCCGAGCATCTGCGATCGGTGGTGTGGGAGACGCTGGTCGAGGACGAGATCCTCGACGCGCAGCTCGACACGCTGTCGGAGGAGGCGTTCGTGCAGGCAGTGTGCCGCAAGCTCGGCCGCCCGCCGCCCTCGATCCCGCTGCCGCAGGGCCGGGACGAGCGGGCCGAGGTGACGGCGGCTGACGGCCTGACGGCGGAGGCCGCCGATCGCGAACCTGCTGCGGATTGGCCCGTCGAGCGGGACGAGCCCGCCATCGGCCGGCCTGTGCCGACGCCGAAACCGGACAGCAGCTAGCGGCCTTGGCGCCTCCCACACCGTCATTGCGAGGAGGCGAAGCCGACGAAGCAATCCATCGTCCCGCTCGTGCGGCTGCATGGATTGCTTCGCTGCGCTCGCAATGACGGTAAGGGTTGGAGAGAGCAGCAAGGAGTCGGAACCGCTTGTTTTGCCTCTCCCGCTTGCGGGAGAGGTCGGAGGCGCTTGCGCCTCCGGGTGAGGGGAGTTTGTCGAGGCCGAGGCCCGCCCTCACCCGGTCTCGCTGCGCGAGCCCGACCTCTCCCGCAAGCGGGAGAGGCAACGAAAAAGCAGCGCTCTGCACCCTCCGGGCCGTTTGCGTCCGGCCGGCCCAGCACCTATAACCACCGCACGATTCCCCGGTCCGCCAGAGTTCGAGCGCGCGATGCACGACATCCGATTCATCCGAGAGCATCCCGAGGCCTTCGACAAGGGGATGGCTCGGCGGGGTCTGTCGCCCGTCGCCGCCGAGCTGCTGTCGCTGGATGAGCGCCGGCGCCAGATCACCACCGAGCTGCAGGGGCTGCAGACCCGCCGCAACGCCGCCTCCAAGGAGATCGGCGCCGTCAAGTCCAAGGGCGGCGACGCCCAGGCGCTGATGGACGAGGTCGCCTCGATCAAAGCGAGGATGGGCGAGCTGGAGCAGGCCGACCGCGACGCCGAGGCGGCGCTGACCGCCCGGCTGGCCGAGCTGCCGAACATCCCCGATGACGACGTGCCCGACGGGGCCGATGAGAGCGGCAATGTCGAGATCCGCCGCATCGGCGAGCCGCGGCGGCTGAACAGCGCCCGCGACCATGTCGACCTGGGCGAGGGCCTGGGGCTGATGGATTTCGCCGCCGCCTCCAAGCTGTCCGGCGCCAGGTTCGTGGTGCTGCGCGGGTCGCTGGCCCGGCTGGAGCGGGCGATCGGCCAGTTCATGATCGACCTGCACATCAACGAGCATGGCTACACCGAGATCGCGCCGCCCTTCATGGTGCGCGACGAGGCGGTGTACGGTACCGGGCAGCTGCCGAAATTCGCCGAGGATCTGTTCCGCACCAACACCGGCCACTGGCTGATCCCGACCGCCGAGGTGCCGCTGACCAACCTGGTCGCCGGCGAGATCCTGGAACAGGAGGGGCTGCCGCTGCGCTTCACCGCGCTGACGCCGAGCTTCCGCTCCGAGGCCGGGTCGGCCGGGCGCGACACCCGCGGCATGATCCGCCAGCACCAGTTCAGCAAGGTCGAGCTGGTCAGCGTCACCACGCCGGAGCAGTCGGCCGCCGAGCATGAGCGGATGACGGACTGCGCCGAGACCGTGCTGAAGCGCCTGGGCCTGGCCTTCCGCACCATCGTGCTGTGCACCGGCGACATGGGCTTCACCGCCCGCAAGACCTACGACATCGAGGTCTGGCTGCCGGGGCAGGGGCGGTATCGGGAGATCTCATCCTGCTCCAACACCGGCGAGTTCCAGGCCCGGCGGATGCAGGGCCGGTTCCGGCCGGAGGGCGAGAAGGGCACCCGCTTCGTGCACACGCTCAACGGCTCCGGCGTCGCGGTCGGCCGCGCCCTGATCGCGGTGATGGAGACCTATCAGCGGCAGGACGGCGCGATCGAGGTGCCGGAGGTGCTGCGGCCCTATATGGGCGGGCTCGAGATCCTGGACGTGAAGGGCTGACGATGCGCATCCTCCTGGCCAATGACGACGGCATCAACTCCACCGGCTTCTCGGTGCTGGAGCGGATCGCCCGTGAGCTGTCGGACGACGTCTGGGTCTGCGCGCCGGAGACCGAGCAGTCGGCCGCCAGCCATTCCCTGACCATCCACCGGCCGCTGCGGCTGCGGCAGATCGAGGAGAAGCGCTTCGCCGTCGACGGCACGCCGACCGACTGCGTGCTGCTGGCGGTGAACCATGTGATGAAGGATCAGCGGCCCGATTTGGTGCTGTCCGGCGTCAACCACGGCCGCAACATCGCCGAGGACGTGACCTATTCCGGCACCATCGCCGCGGCGATGGAGGCGACGCTGCTGGGCATCCGCGCCATCGCCTTCAGCCAACAATTCGCCGACGGACGGCGGCCGGACTGGGAGACGGCGGCGCGCTGGGGCGCCGAGGTGGCGCGCAAGGTGGTCGCCATGGACTGGCCGGAGCAGGTGCTGGTCAACATCAACTTCCCGGCGGTCGACCCCGACGCGGTCACGGGCATCGCCGTGGTGCCGCACGGGCTGCGCAAGATCGGCGACGTGCTGGAGGAGCGGCTGGACCCGCGCGGCCGCACCTATTTCTGGATCGGCACCAGCCGGACCGAGGAGGCGCTGCAGGGCGAGGAGACCGACGTGTCCGCCCTCCGGGACGGCCGGATCACGGTGACGCCGCTGCATCTCGACCTGAACCACGCCGCCGCGATCCAGTCCCTGCGCGGCGTGTTCGCCAAGTAGGAGCTTTGCCGCATGGCTTGGCTCCGCCCAGTTGAACCCACCGAGTCCCCCCTCCCCTTGCGGGAGGGGGGTAGCAACTGTCTTGGGAGAGAGGTGTCATGCGGCGTGGTTTTGCCACGGTGCGTTGTCCCTGAGCATGGCGTTGAGGATGGTGAGCATCCGGCGCATGACGGCGACGATGGCGACCTTG
>NZ_NHON01000154.1 GCF_002195995.1 Inquilinus limosus | reverse complement strand
GGCACGGCCGTGCCGGCGCCGGGCGAGGCCGCCCCCGCCGACGTCCGGCCCACGCCGCAGCTCTTCACCGAAGCCCGGCCTCAGCACGGCTTCAGCGCCCGCGCGCCGCCGCGATCCGACCTCCCGTCCTGAACCTCTCTTTCAACGAAGGTCGCGCGGGCCTGTCCGGCGCGGCCGCACGGGATTCGGATCATGGCCGACATCGCGATGCCGACCGCCGCCGCCGAGGCGGCGCGCCGGTCCACGAGCCTGTACCGCGCCGTCTGGCGCTGGCATTTCTACGCCGGGCTGCTGACGCTGCCCTTCCTGGTCCTGCTGGCGGTGACCGGCGGGCTGTACCTGTTCCGCGACGAGATCGAGGGCCTGGTCTATCGCGACCTCAAGCGGGTCGAGGCCCAGGCGGTGGCGCGGGTCGCGCCCAGCGCCCAGGTCGCCGCCGCCCTCGGCGCCTATCCCGGCGAGGTCTTCAAATACCTGCCGCCGGCCGATGCCGGCGCCTCGGCCGAGATCGGGGTGAAGACGGCGGATGGCCGCAGGCTCTCCGTCTTCGTCGACCCCCATGACGGGCGGGTGCTGGGCGAGATCCCGGATCGGGGCTCGGTGATGTGGGTGGTGCGCCAGCTGCACAGCCTGGCCTATCTCGGCCCCTGGGGGCAGGGCGCGATCGAGATCGCCGGCGGCTGGATGATCCTGCTGGTCGCCACCGGCGTGGTCCTGTGGTGGCCGCGCGGCCGGCAGGGCGGGGCGCTGTCGGTGCGCGGCTCGCCGAAACGGCGGATGTTCTGGCGCGACCTGCACGCCGTCACCGGCCTGTTCGTCGGCGGCGTCATCGTGTTCCTGGCGGTCACCGGCATGCCCTGGTCGGTGCTGTGGGGCGACACCGTCAACCGCTGGGCCAATGGCAGCAATTTCGGCTATCCCGCCGGGGTGCGGGTGGCCGTGCCGATGTCGGACGAGCACCTGGCCCACACCCAGCCGACCGCCTGGTCGCTGGAGCAGGCGCGGATGCCGGAATCGGCGATGGCCGGCGGCGGCGGGCCGATCGGGCTGGACGCCGCGGTGGCGATCTTCGACCGGCTCGGCCTGGCCCCCGGCTATGCCGTCAACCCGCCGGCGGGGCCGGCCGGGGTCTACACCGCCTCGGTCTACCCGGACGACCTGTCGCGGCAGCGCGTGGTCCATCTCGACCAGTATTCCGGCACGCCGCTGATCGACATGAGCTATGCCGATTACGGCCCGCTGGGCCGGGCGATGGAATGGGGCATCAACACCCATATGGGCCAGCAATTCGGCCTGGCGAACCAGCTGCTGCTGCTGGCCGCCTGCCTCGCCATGATCGGACTCGCGGTCTCCGCCGTGGTGATGTGGTGGAAGCGGCGGCCGTCCGGCGCGCTCGGCGCGCCGCCGATGCCGGCCGACCCGCGGGCGCTGCGCGGCGTCACCGCGATCCTGGCCGTCGGCGGCGTGCTGTACCCGCTGGTCGGCGCCTCGATGGTCGCGGTCGCGCTGCTGGACTGGGCCGTGACCCGGCGGCGGCCCGTGCGGGTGCGGACGGCCTGAAGCGACAGCGCCTATCCCTCACCGTCATTGCGAGGAGGCGCAGCCGACGAAGCAATCCAGGGGCCGGTTCGCACCAGCCCCTGGATTGCTTCGCTGCGCTCGCAATGACGGTTCTGGGAATTCGGAAAGGTGGGCGGCTGCCCTCAGACCTCCAAGGGCTCCGGCGGGAACCGCCAGGCGGGGTCCCTGATCTTCATCCGGACCACGTGCCGCAGCTCCTCCCGCACGCCCCGGGTGGCGGCGAAGGGGATGTCGAAGTTCAGGCTGTGATAGACCAGGGACAGGATGCCGTCCCGGTCGTCATCGGCGATGTCGCCGTCGATCAGCCGCACGACCCAGTGATGCAGGATGCTGTGGTCGCCGCCATCGGCGTCGGCCTGCAGCACGGCGCGGCCGCACTCGACCCACTCCTTCCGCAGGGCCGCCAGCTCGTCCCGGTCGGAGGGCGCCATCGGCGTCAGGCGCCCGCCACCGGCAGCGGCAGCTTGTGCTTCTTCAGGATCGCGGCCTGGCGCTTGGCCAGCGTGTCCTGGTCGAAATCGGCGATCAGCTCGTTGAACAGGGTGTGCCAGTTCACCTTGGCCTTGAGGTGGATGAACACCGAGCCGAGGCCGAGCGCCGCCCGGTCCATGAACACGAATTCGCGCGGCACCTCGATGCCGCCGACGCGGCGCAGCTCCTTGTGCACCTGCTCGGCGGTCTCGCGGCCATAGACGCCGTTCTTGGCCTCGCCGATCAGCCGCACCTTGTTCTCCAGGATCGGCCCGTACAGGAAGCCGGCCCAGACGTTCAGCACGTCGGCCAGCTCGTTGGTCATGTTCTTGAAGCCCCAGGTCTTGTAGGCCGCCACCGCGCGGTCCCGGTCATTGGTCTCCAGCGCCCGGTACAGCTCGATCACCCCGCCGACGAAGCTGGGCGGGAACACCCGGATGCAGCCGAAATCCATCAGGTTGATCGAATCGTCGTCCCGCACCGAGTAGTTGCCGAGATGCGGGTCGCCATGGATCACGCCGTAATAGTAGAGCGGCACGTACCAGGCCCGGAACATGTTCAGCGCCAGCTGGGCCCGCTGCTCCTCGCTGCCCTGGACGAAGGTCAGGATCTTCTTGCCGTCCTGCCAGGTGGTGGTCAGCAGGCGCCGGGTCGACAGCTCCGGCACCACCTCCGGCACATGGACGTTCGGCTCCTTCGCCAGCATCTCGGCGTAGAGCTGCGAGTGCCGGGCCTCCAGCGAATAGTCCAGCTCCTCGCGCAGCCGCTCCGAGATCTCGGCGTGGATCTGCTTGGTCGACACCGTCTTGTCGTAGCGCTCGAAGATGCCGAGGATCAGGCGCAGCTGCTTCAGATCGGCCTCGACCGCCGACTGCATGTCCGGGTACTGCAGCTTGCAAGCCAGGCGGCGGCCGTCCAGCCCGACCGCCCGGTGCACCTGGCCCAGCGAGGCCGCGGCCGCCGCCTCGTGCTCGAAGCTCTGGAACCGCGACTGCCAGGCCTGGCCCAGCTCGCTCGCCATGCGCCGCTTGACGAAGGGCCAGCCCATCGACGGGGCGTCGGCCTGCAGCTGCTGCAGCTCCTGCGCGTATTCCTTCGGCACCGCCTCGGGGATGGTGGCCAGCATCTGCGCCACCTTCATCAGCGGGCCCTTCAGCCCGCCCAAGGCCGCCCGCAGCTCGTTGGCGTGGGCCTCGCGGTCGACCTTGAGACCGAGATAGCGCTCGCCCGCCACCCGGGCGGCGAGGCCGCCCATGGCGCCGGAGACTCGGGCGTAGCGGCGCAGGCGTCCGCCGAAACTGTTCTCTTCGTCGGCCATGATCCAACCGGGGTCGCGCGGCCGGGCCCGGCCGCCCGACCTATCTAGGCGGTGTACGGGGTTCCGTCACCCCCGCCGGTGTCGCATCTGCCCGCATAAACGGCGGCAGCCAAGCACTCGCCGTCATGGCGAGCCCCGCAGGGGCGTGGCCATCCAGCGGCACCGGCTTCTGGATGGCCACGTCGCTTCGCTCCTCGCCATGACGGTGAAAGACGGGCCTCGAAGCATGATGGACACCCCTTATGGCGCTGAGCCGGGTTCGTTTCTGTCGCGATTTCGGGACAACCGGACATCTCGGATCAAGGACAGCAATACTGTCGGGTTTCCGTTGCTTTCTCTCGCAGAGAGCCCGGGTGCGATTGTCGGCGGCATGAAACAAGATTACCTATTTAGGGACGGCCGCGGCGACAGATCGGCGGCCCTTCGGGAGGCATCGATGACGGCGACGGCCCTTGCTTCCGTGAGCCTCGAGGACAAGTACACCCTCGATTCCGGCCGCATCTATCTCACCGGCATCCAGGCGCTGGTGCGCCTGCCGCTGATGCAGCGGCGGCGCGACGAGGCCGCCGGGCTGAACACCGCCTGCTTCATCTCCGGCTATCGCGGCTCGCCGCTCGGCGGCTACGACCAGGCGCTGTGGGCGGCGCGCAAGTTCCTGCAGAAGCAGCAGATCGAGTTCCAGCCGGGGCTGAACGAGGACCTGGGCGCCACCGCCGTCTGGGGCAGCCAGCAGGTCGGGATGTGGCCCGGCGCCAAGCATGATGGCGTGTTCGGCATCTGGTACGGCAAGGGCCCCGGCGTCGACCGCTCGGGCGACGTGCTGAAGCACGCCAACTTCGCCGGCACCTCGAAATTCGGCGGTGTCCTGGCCCTGGCCGGCGACGACCACGCCTGCAAATCCTCGACCGTGCCGCACCAGTCCGAGCACGCCTTCATCGCCCATATGATGCCGGTCCTGAACCCGGCGAATGTCCAGGAGATCCTGGATTACGGCCTCTATGGCTGGGCGATGAGCCGCTATTCCGGCCTGTGGGTCGGCTTCAAGACCATCGCCGAGAATGTCGACAGCTCGGCCTCCGTCTACGTCGACCCGAACCGGGTCGGCATCGTGCTGCCGGACGATTTCGCCATGCCGCCCGGCGGGCTGAACATCCGCTGGCCCGACCCGCCGCTGGTGCAGGAAGAGCGGCTGATGCGCGACAAGCTCTACGCCGCGCTCGCCTTCGCCCGCGCCAACAGGCTCGACCACCTGGTCTATGACAGCGGCCGCCACCGCTTCGGCATCGTCACCACCGGCAAATCCTATCTCGACGTCCGCCAGGCGCTGGACGATCTCGGCATCGACCGCGAGCTGGCGGCGCAGCTCGGCATCTGCATCTACAAGGTCGGCATGCCCTGGCCGCTGGAGCCGACCGGCGTGCGCGCCTTCGCCGAGGGCCTCGACGAGCTGATCGTGGTCGAGGAGAAGCGGGCGCTGATCGAGAATCAGCTGAAGGAGCAGCTGTACAACTGGCAGGCCGACAAGCGGCCGGTGATCGTCGGCAAGTTCGACGAGAAGCGCGACTGGATCCTGCCCTCGACCGGGGAGCTGACGCCCGCCCAGATCGCCGTCGCCATCGGCCGCCGCCTGCTGAAGTACCTGGACCACCCGGGCCTGGCCGAGCGGGTGCGCTACCTGGAGGAGCGCGAGGGCCAGAAGAAGATCGTCAAGGCCGCGGTCGACCGCATCCCCTATTTCTGCTCCGGCTGCCCGCACAACACCTCGACCCGCGTGCCCGAGGGCAGCCGGGCGATGGCCGGCATCGGCTGCCACTACATGGCGACCTGGATGCCGGACCGGAAGGCCGAGACCTTCAGCCAGATGGGCGGCGAGGGCGCGGCCTGGATCGGCCAGGCGCCGTTCACCGACACCAGGCACGTCTTCGTCAATCTCGGCGACGGCACCTATTTCCATTCCGGCAGCCTGGCGATCCGCGCGGCGCTCGCCGCCGGGGTCAACGCCACCTACAAGATCCTCTATAACGACGCCGTGGCGATGACCGGCGGCCAGCCGGTGGACGGCACCATCACCGTGCCGATGATCGCGGCCCAGCTGAAGGCCGAGGGCGTCGAGACCATGGTCGTGGTCACCGACCGGCCGGAGATCTATGGCGAGCCGGGGACGCAGAGCAAGCTGCTGCCCGCCGGCGTGCCGGTCGAGCATCGCGACGCGCTCGACCACGTCCAGCAGCGGCTGCGCGAGACGCCCGGCGTCTCGGTGATGATCTACGACCAGACCTGCGCCGCCGAGAAGCGCCGCCGCCGCAAGCGCGGCCTGATGGAGGATCCGGCCCGCCGGGTGGTGATCAACGAGGCGGTGTGCGAGGGCTGCGGCGACTGCTCGAAGGTCTCGAACTGCCTGTCGGTGGTGCCGGTGGAGACCGAGTTCGGCCGCAAGCGCGCCATCGACCAGTCCAGCTGCAACAAGGACTTCTCCTGCGTCAACGGCTTCTGCCCGTCCTTCGTCTCGGTGCTGGGCGGCAAGCTGCGCAAGCCGAAGCCGGCGGCTGCCAAAACGACTGAGGGGGGCGCGACGGATCTGTTCCCGGTGCTGCCGGAGCCCGAGCTGCCGTCGCTGGACCAGCCCTACGGCATCATGATCACCGGCATCGGCGGCACCGGCGTCGTCACCATCGGCGCGCTGCTGGGCATGGCCTCGCATCTCGAGGGCAAGGGCGTGTCGGTGCTCGACCAGGCCGGGCTGGCGCAGAAGGGCGGCGCCGTGGTCAGCCATGTCCGCATCGCCCGCACGCCGGAGGCGATCCACGCCGTGCGCATCGCCGCGGGCGGGGCGAAGCTGATGCTGGGCTGCGACCTGGTGGTCGCGGCCGGGGGCGAGGCGCAGTCGAAGATCCATCCGGGCCTGACCCGGCAGGTGGTGAACAGCCACGAGACCATCACCGGCGCCTTCACCCGCAACCCGGATTTCGTCGTCCCCGGCACGTCGATGCTGGCGGCGGTGGCGAAGAACGGCGGCAACCCGGATCTGCTCGACACCGTCGACGCCACCCGCCTGGCCACCGCGCTCCTGGGCGACAGCATCGCCACCAACCTGTTCATGCTCGGCTTCGCCTGGCAGAAGGGGCTGGTGCCGGTGTCGCATGAGGCGCTGGAGAAGGCGATCGAGCTGAACGCCACCGCGGTCGCCATGAACAAGGCTGCCTTCCTGTGGGGCCGCCGCGCCGCCCACGACCTCGCCCGGGTCGAGCGGCTGGCCGCGCCGCCGCAGGAGGAGGGGCACCGTCTGTCGCGCACGCTGGACGAGACGATCGCCCGCCGGGTCGAGCAGCTGACCGCCTACCAGGACGCCGCCTATGCCGCGCGCTTCACGGCGCTGGTGGAGGCGGTGCGGACGGCGGAAGCGAAGCTGGGCCGGCAGGATCTGACCGAGGCGGTGGCCCGCAACTACTACAAGCTGCTGGCCTACAAGGACGAGTACGAGGTCGCCCGGCTCTACACCGACGGCAGCTTCCTGAAGCAGATCGAGGCGCAGTTCGAGGGCGACTACAAGCTGCAGTTCCACCTGGCGCCGCCGACCTTCTCCGAGAAGGACCCGGACACCGGGCACCTGAAGAAGCGCGCCTTCGGGCCGTGGATGCTGCGGGCCTTCGGCCTGTTGGCGCGGATGAAGCGGCTGCGCGGCACCGCCTTCGACCCGTTCGGCCGCACCGCCGAGCGCAAGGCCGAACGGCAGCTGATCACGGATTACGAGGCGGTGGTGCCGGAGCTGCTGGCCCGGCTGGGGCCGGACACCCATGCCGTCTGCGTCGCCCTGGCGCGGGTGCCGGAGCAGATCCGCGGCTACGGCCACATCAAGGACGAGAACCGGGACAAGGCCAAGGCGCGCGAGGCCGAGCTGCTGGCCACCCTGCGCACCCCGGCCGCGCCGAAGCTGGCGGCGGAGTAGGGGCGGGCGAGGCGCATTCGGCAGATCGGGTCGTCCGATCGTGGCAGGGCCGTAGGGTGTGACCTCTCCCGCTTGCGGGACTTTTTCGGAATTTCCCCGGATCGTCCGGGACACTCACGGCGAAAGCAAAAACAAGTCCCCCCTCCCCTTGCGGGAGGGGGGTAGGGGGAGGGGGTTAGTGCCGCCAGAACCGGCCTGAAGTCAAACGACCCGGCCTCGTAGCTGGGCCAGTGCCTTGCGCATTCACGCGCGGGCGCGCGTAGACCCCTCCCCCTGCCCCCCTCCCGCAAGGGGAGGGGGGACTATAATAAAGTCGGGTCTCGGCTATTCTGAATAAAGTCCCGCTTGCGGGAGAGGCCACGCGAAGACGCTCTCCCTCCTGTCAGACTCCGACGTGACCGAATCTCAGTTCATCCCGCTTTAGCCGTCGCGCCTCATTGGAACGCGTCCATGGAGGTTGTCGCGCGGCAAACGGTCGGACGCGCGAAAGGAACGGATTGAGGCCCGCAGTTCGGCCTCCTCGCGCTTCAACAATTCCCTATTGCCTTCGTCCCCGGCAAGCTCGTTCAGGAACTGCCTGACCAGGGTGGAAACAGATGTGTGCCGGTCGGCGGCCTTCATGCGGGCGCGCCGATAGATGGTGTCGTCCACGGAAACCGTGATGGTCTTCATCAGAATACAGTGGCGACATTCGGCGCGGCAAATCAACCGGAGCCGAGGTGCGGCGATCCCTCAATCGGATGGCAGCAGCGGCCCGCCATATTGCAGCAGCAGGCGGACCAGCTCCGCCTGCCGGCCGGTGCCGGTCTTGTCGAAGATCCGGGCCAGATGCGTGCGCGCCGTGGTCCTGGCGATCGACAGCCGCTCCGCCGCCGGGTCCAGCCCCTCGCCGCGGCCGATCTCCACGGCCAGCGCCGCCTCGGCCGCGGTCAGGCCGAACATCTGCCGCAGCAGGGCCGGGGCGAGGGGGATGGCGGCGTCCGGATCGGTGATGAAGATCGCCGCCCCCGCCGCCACGCCGGCATGGGCCCGGGAACGGGGAACCGGGATCACGGTCAGCAGCAGCGGTCGCGCTCCGGAAGGCCGCGAGACCCGGATGCGGGCCCCGGCCGCGGCGGCACGCCCGGCGCTGTCGATGCCGCCCGCGGGCAGGCCGGCCGCCACGGCGGCGGCGATCGCCCGCTGCAGCCGCCGGGTCTCGTCGGCCAGGGCCGCGGTGATCCCGGCCCGCCCCACCGCCAGGCCGTCCGCGCGGGCGACCAGGGCCTCGGCCCGACGGTTGAAATACAGCGGCCGCCCGGCGGCATCGACCAGGATGACGCCGAGATCGATCCGGTCCAGCACGGTCTCGATGGCAGCCGCATGCTGGTCGGTCCAGCCGGCCTGCCGGCGCAGGTCGAGCGCCCGCTGCAGATGCGGCAGGATCAGCTGCAGCGCCGCGATGTCGTCATCGGCGAAATTCTCGACGCCATGGGCGCGCCCGAGGGCGAAGAGGCAGCGCTGCGCTGGCGTCTGCTCCAGCAGGCCCACCGCGGCGTAGAAATTGCCGATCGGCCGGATCACCTCGTTGTAGTAGAGCGATCGGCCGAAGTCCCGGTCCGTCTGGATGGCCGAGCTCCGCGTCATCAGCCCCACCGGCAGGCCGCCGACCCAGGGCGGCAGCACGCCGGCCTCGGCCGTGGTGGTGACGAGATCGAGATGCGCCGGATCCCATGTCCGGTCCGTCAGCAGCTGCGCCTGCGCGCGCGTTCGGTCCTCGATCAGGACGCCCGAACAGCGGCCCCCGACGATCGCGGCGACCGCATCCAGCGCTGTGGCCCAGCCCTCCGGCGCCATGGCCGAATCGTAGATCTGCTGCACCGCCCCGAGAATTGCGTCCGCCCGGTCCATTCCCACCTCGTCGGAGGCGCCCCCGTTCGGCGGGCGGTCCCGAAATCCACCAGATCCGGCATCCGTCGAGGGCGTCAGTCCGGCGGCGCCGGCAGGCTGCATTGCGCCAGCAGGCGCACCAGCTCCGCCTGCCGCCCCGTGCCGGTCTTCTCGAAGATGCGGGCCAGATGGGTGCGGGCGGTGTTGCCCGAGATCGCCAGCCGGTCGGCCGCGGCCTGGATACCGTCGCCGCGGCCGATCTCGACGGCCAGGCCGGCCTCCGCCGCCGTCAGCCCGAACAGCTCCTGCAGCAGGGCCGGGGCCGGCGTCGGATTCTGCCCCGGATCGACGATGAAGATCGCCGCCTGGGCCCGCGGCCGGCGGTCGCCGATCCCGGCCTGGCGGATCGGGATCACGGTCAGCAGCAGCGGGCGCGCGCCGGACGGSCCCGTCACCGTGCTGGTGATTCCGACCGACGAGGAGCAGGTCGTGGCCGACGAGGCGCTGCGGGTGCGGGCGGCGGAGAGCTGACTGGACAGG
>NZ_NHON01000153.1 GCF_002195995.1 Inquilinus limosus | reverse complement strand
GTCTTTCCGCGCTCTGGTCCGGGTGGCCACCCGGACCAGAGCATCCCACTCTCGCGGGATGATCCTTTCTACCCTCTATCCAACAGACAATTGCGAGCGCAGCGAAGCAATCCAGGGGCCGGTGCGCACCGGCCCCTGGATTGCTTCGCTGCGCTCGCAATGACGGTGTTTGGAGACCTGAAAGGTCCCGCAGGCGCGAGAGGCCACGCGTTCCCAGACCCACAATCGCTCTTGCGCCCTACAGTGCCGCCGGGGCGTCGATCTCGAAGCGCAGGAAGCGGTCGATGAAGGCGGCGCGGACCGGGCGCGGGGCCAGCCGGCCCAGCCGGATCAGCCAGACCAGCGGCCAGGGGAAGGCCACCATGGCGCGGCCCCGGGCGGCGCCCGCCGCGATGTGCCGGGCGGCGCGCTCGGCACTCCACTGGAACGGCCGGGCGCCGCGGTAGCGGTCGCTCATCCCGGTGGCGATATAGCCGGGGCAGACGATGGTGACGCGGATGCCCTGCGGCCGCAGCCAGGCCAGCAGCGCCTCACCCCACGCCATCAGCCCGGCCTTGGAGGCGGAATAGGCCGGCTGGTCGGCCAACGGCATCAGCGCCGCCAGCGACGAGATCAGCACGATGCGGCCGGCGCGGCGGGCGCGCATCGGCTCGATCAGCGGCGACACCGTGGCGATCGCGCCTTCCAGGTTGATGCGCAGTTGCGCCAGCACCGCGTCCTCGGGCTCGCTGGCGCGGCCCGGGGCCAGGCTGCCCTCGACCCCGGCATTGGCGATCACCACCGCCACCGGATGGCGGGCGTCGAAGCCGCGCAGGAAATCGCCGAGACTGGCGCCGTCGCGCACGTCGATCGCCGCCGCCTCCACCTCCGCGCCGCGCTGCCGGCAGGATGTCGCGACCTCGTCCAGCCGGTCCGGGTTGCGGCCGATCAGGGCCAGCGCCACGCCCGGCGCCGCATAGTGCAGCGCCAGCGCCGCGCCGAGGCCGTGCGACGCCCCGGTCACCACGACCGCCATGGGCACGGCGGTCGCCTGGGGGGCGGTCACGCTCACTCCCCCGCCTGCGCCGCCCAGGCGGCCTCGCGCAGCGGCACCACCGTGCCGTCGAGGATGCGGCGGCGGGCGCCGTCGACCGCGAGGTCGATGCCGTCGAGCGAGAAGAAGCTGCCGCGGATCTGGGTCCGCGCCACCACGACGCGGCGGAACGCCTCCAGCAGCTCGGGCCGCGGCGGCCGGCCCTCGGCCCAGAAGCGGTCGAGCCCGCTTTGGAAGCTGAGGCCGGGCAGGTCGAACACCGCCGAGCCCAGCGTCTGCAGCGGCCGGCCGCGCTCCAGCGCGATCAGCCCGACGGTGGAGTTGACCACGACCACGCCGATGGCGCCGTCGACCAGCCGCTGCAGGTCGCCGCCATCGATGAAGTCGACCCGGCCGGCGACGCCGTGCCGCGCCGCCAGCGCCTCGACCTGCCGGCGCTTGGCGACCGGGCGGAAATCCAGCGGGTGCAGCTTCACCACCAGCCGGGTGGCGGGATCGGCATGGCGGGCGAAGGAGGCGATCACCGCCTCCGCCGCCGCGACCGTGTCGCGATAGGGCGAATGGGTGCGGATCTGGAAGTCGGTGTCGAGCTGCAGCGGGTGCAGGTAGTAGCGTTGCCCGGCCAGCCCGCGCATTGCCCGCCGCGCCTGCCGCCTGGCCAGGGGCGCGCGCAGGAAGCGGCCGACCCAGCCGGCATATTCCACCACCGGATGGTCCAGGGCGTGGTGGCGGTAATGCGGGAAGGCCGGCATCAGCGCCACCAGGCCGATCGTCCACAGCACGTCCCACACCGCCCGGTGCAGGAAGTAGGACGGCACCGGCGCCGCCGCCGGCGGCGGCTCCACCGCCCGCGCCATGGCCAGGAAGGCGGCGGGGCTGCGCGGCAGGTCGGAATGGCCGTTGACGCCCCAGGCCTCGCAGGTGACCCAGCCGGGGCGCAGATAGCCCTCCTCGAACAGGTGCAGCCGCAGGCCGCGGCGGCGGGCCAGGTCGACCGCCACCCGGTGATGCGGCCGGCAGTCGCCGAACAGCACCAGGTCGGTGACGCCCTCGCGGTCGAGGATGCCGGCGACGAAGCCGCGCCACTCCTCGAACCGGCCGCGGAAGGCGATGGCGCGGCGGCGCCAGAACACCGCGTCGCCGCCGCAGATATTGACCTTGACGATGCGCGCGCCCGCGGCCTCCAGCGCCGCCGCCAGGCGCCGCTGGAACGGCGTGGCCGCACCCTGCAGCACCAGCACCACCCGCTGCCGGTCGGCGCCGGGCGCGGGAATCGCCCGGGCTGCGGCCGGCGGAGCGGGAGCCGGCTGCGGCGGGGCCGGCACGCCGGCCAGCCGCGCCGCCGCGGCGAACGGGCGCTGGAGCAGCCCGTTCATCCCAGCCTCAGAACGGGATGCGGGCGTAGACGTCGCCCGACACCGGCCACAGCGCGTCGTCGAAAGACACGCCCTGCGCCACCGGGAAGGCCTCGAACAGGTCGCGGCCGTCATAGCGCAGCGGCTGCCAGGTCTCGTCGATCCAGGTGATCACGTCCTCCCACGGCGTCTCCAGGCTGCGGTCGCGGCAGAAGGCGATCACGCCCGGCTTGCCGACGCCGGAGTAGAAGTCGCGGATGCGGTGGTCGATCCGGTTCTCCGGATCGTCGACGTCGAGCAGCAGCCGGCCGCCCTCATAGGTGCCGAACCAGCCGCAGGGCACGCCGTAGGTCTCGGCGATCACCATGCCGTGCAGGCTGGTGGAGATGATGCGCTTGCACGACACGATCTCCTCCACCTTGGCGGCGAAGGCGTCGACCTTCGGCGCGGTGTAGGTGTTGATCAGCCGGATCGAGCCCGCCAGGCTGGGTGGGATGTTGTAGCGCTTGAGCGCCTCCTTCACCCCGGCCTGCGGGTCCATCGACGCCAGCTCGGAGATGTGCAGGATCACGCCGAGCTCATGCGTCTTCTTGACGTGCTTCATCGGCATGATGCGCGGCAGGAACCAGACCGGGTCGCCGAACACGTCGGGCACCTTGATGCCCTGGCCGCGCAGCACCGCCTGGGTCTTGCGGCCGCGCACGCCATGCACGACGAAATCGGTGTTCTGCGGCCGGATGTACTGCCGGATCGAGCGGTCGACCGGGTTCAGCGTCGCATCCATGCCGGTGCCCCAGAAATGCAGCACGCCGTTCTTCTGGGCATGGCCGATGGTGCCGACCGCGACCATCCGCTCCGACGCGTCGTCGAAGGCGGCGCGGCGCACCGGCACCCCGGCGATGGCGGCGACCACCACGGCGCTGAGCGCGTCGCCGAGATTGGCGTGCGGATGCTCGCTGGTGGTGGCGACCCAGGACAGCGGGATCGACAGCCGCTTGGCGTTGAAGCGCAGCAGCGTCTCCAGCCGCTCGCGCGACACCGGGCCGATCTTCGTCGGCGCGGCGACCGGGGCCGGCACAGGCTCGGGCTCAGGCGCGCGGGCGAGGGCGGCGGAGCCGTCGGTCAGCGGCGCGCCGGAGGCGGAGGCCGCGGCGGGCTTGGCGGCGGAGACGGGGGTCGAGGGAACTGTCATTGCGGAGACTACCTTGAGGGCCGGGGCGGGCTTGGCGACGGCGACGGCGGCGGCCGGCGCCTCCGCCTTGGCTCCGCCGGCCCGCGCCAGGGCGACCCGCTTGCGGTCCTCCCGGCGCAGCTCCTCCACGGAATGCTGCAGCACCAGCCCGGTCAGCACCGGGTGGTCCCACACGGTCTTGCCGGCCGGCGCCACGAGCGGCTTGGCCTCGAGCGGGAAGGCGTTGATCAGCGCGTCCTCGTCGATCGACACCGGCTCCCAGACATCATCGATGGTCTCGATCACGTCCTGCCAGTCGGTGGCGAGATTTCGCGGCTGGCTGTAGCTCCAGATCTTCGGCTTGCCGATGCCGGTGTAGAGGTCGACGATCCGCAGGTCGGTCGTGCCCTCGGGATCGAGATCGGTCTGCGCCAGCCCGGGCTCGTTGCCCTGCGGCGAGAAGTACAGGCAGGGGATGCCGTAGCTCTCGGCGATCACCATGCCGTGCAGGCTGGTCGAGACGATGCGCCGGCAGGCCAGGATCTCGTCGACCTTGTCCTTCAGGCCGCCGATGCCGATCGGCGTCACCGTGCTGATCAGATGCACCTTGCCGGCGAGCTCGGCCGGCACCTCGAAGCGCTTGTAGTCGGCGCGCGGGTTGGCCTGGGCGAAGGACCGGTCGGCCAGCTCCGACAGGTGCAGGATGACGCCGACATCCCACTTCTTCTCGACCTTCGGCCTGTAGAAGCGCGGCAGCAGCCAGACCGGGTCGCCATAGACGCCGCCCTTGGCCTTGCCGCCGAGCAGCCGGGCCGAGACCGGGCCGCGGCTGGCCGGGACGTGGAAGGTGGATTCGGGCGGCACGGTGAAGGGCAGCCGCTCCGGCACCGGCGCCGACGGATTCTTCCAGCCGGAGCAGCCGGTGCCCCAGAACCAGACCTCACCGCCCTCGAAGCCATGGCCGATGGTGCCGACCGCGCCCATGCGCACGGATTTCGACCTGGTCGGGACACGGGCGACATCCAGCCCGGACAGCAGGGCCACCATGACGGGACTGAGCGCGTCGCCGAAGTTCAGATAGTCCATCTCCAGGGTCGAGCCGGCCCAGGACAGCGGGATCTGTCCCGCGTCGCGCGTGGCCCGCAACAAGCTGTTCATCATGCGCCTTGTCCACTTCGATAAGGTCGGTTTCGGGTCGCCGGGCCGGGCCGCCGCATCAGGCCCGGTTCGTCAGGGGCCGCCGCAGCAGCGCCGCCATGCGCTGCAGCGGCCCGGTTGGCCGCGCCACGGCCGCCGACCGAGCCGCCACGCTGGCGGCGACAGGCCGGATCACCGTCTGCGGCCGGTGCTGCAGCGGGATCTGCCGCAGCACCGGATGGTCGAACACGCTCTCGCCGTCGCGCGGCTGCAGCGGGTTGAGGTCGAGCGGGAAGGCCTCGAGCAGCGGCGCCGGGTCGAAGCGCGGCGGCATCCAGGCATTGTCGATCGCCGCCATCAGCGCGGCCCAGTCGGTGCGCTCGCGCCGCGGCTGGCCGTAGACCGGGATGTGGCCGCGGCCGAGGCCGCGATAGAGGTCGACGATCCTGAGGTCGAGCGTGCCTTCGGGGTCCAGCTCCATCATGTGCAGGCCGCGCGGCGCCCGGGGCGAGAAGTACAGGCACGGAATGCCGTAGCTTTCGGCGAAGACCATGCCGTGCAGGCTGGTCGACACGATCCGCTCGCATTCCAGGATCTCGTCGAGGCGCGCCCGCATGCCGTCCAGGCCGATCGGCGTCACCGTGTGGATCAGCCTGACGTCGCCGGCCAGCTCGGCCGGCACCTGGTAGCGGATATGCTCCGGCTTCGGCCGGACCTCGAAGGACCGGTCCTGCAGGTCGGCCAGGTGGATGATGACGCCGAGCTTCCATTTCTTGCGCTGCGGCGCGGGATGGAAGCGCGGCAGCAGCCAGACCGGGTCGCCGTAGACGGCCGGGCCGGTCGCGTCCGCCCCGCCCAGGATCCGGCGCGACACCGGCCCGCGCGTCGCCGCGATGTGCAGCCGCGTGCCGGGCAGCGGCGCCACCGCCACCCGCTCCTCCGCCGGGGCCGAGGGGTTGCGCCAGCGCGAGCTGCCGGTGCCCCAGACCACGACCTCGCCCTCCTTCAGGCTGTGGCCGATGGTGCCGACCGCGGCCATGCGCAGGCGCCGGGATTCATGCGCCACATGCTCGACCGGCAGGCCCGACAGCAGCGACACCATCACCGCGCTCAGGGCGTCGCCGAGATTGACGTAGTCCTGCTCGCGCGTCGCCGCCACCCAGGTCAGCGGCACGACCTGCCGCTCCCTGGCCGATGCAGCCAAAGCGCGAATGCTCTCGTTGCCCGGCACGGCCATCGAACACTCATGATTCCGGTTTCGTCGCAAAGGTTTTAAGCCCGAACCGTCGCCGCTGTCATGCTTTTTGCAGTGCGAAATCGCGGTGCAAGGCAAAATTCTTGGGATTGACGGGATCCGGGCACCTTTCAGTTCGTGTTTGGAATCCGTTTTCAGATCAATATGATGGGCCGAGCAAACCTGAATCCGGCCTTACCGGGCTCCGGCGGGGACGGGAATCGGACTGCCTCCGAATCACCTCACCGAACAAAACCTATGAAAACTTTCCGTGCGACATCCGGGCGCTTGCGGGACCGGCGGTTTCGACGATGCTGGCCGCGGGGGAGCCACGCCCGACCGGCAATGACGAGGGACTGCATGCAGATCCGTTTCCCGCTCCTCCCGGCCCTGGCGCTCGCCGCCGGGCTCGGCCTGGCCGCCGCGCCGGCCCGGGCCCAGGCCCAGTCCGACAGGCTGGAGGACTTCATGATCATGGATGTCTGCGTCGACCAGCATGACCGGATCGAGCCGGCGCTGGTCCCGGGCGACCGCGACTGCACCCGGCGCCGCAACATCCGCGCCGGCGAGGCCGTGCCGTACCATATGCACAACTTCCCCAACCCCGGCGCCCCCTGCCCGCAGCGGCTGGGCACGGTGTCGAAGGACAATATTCCGATCGAGAAGCATGGCGTCACCCGCATCGTCAGCTTCTACGACCGCGGCGTCGACCACAGCTGCCCGGACGCCAAGCCCGACGCCCCGACCTTCGGCAAGCTCGACACCGGCCGCGAGGGCGGCTCGGTGCAGTGGGTCGACGAGCAGTGGGGCTACATCATGGGCAGCTGGAGCCCGGTGGCCCTGTCCTACTGGCTGACCCCGTCCTGCGCCGGGGCGCCCGGCACCTCCGGCCGGTTCCGCTACGGCTGGGTGATCGGCCCGGCGACGCTGCCGCCGGAGGGCCAGGGCGGCTTCGCCGTGTTCCAGAGCAAGCTGGTCACCAACAAGGACGGCCGGGAGCCGGAGGCGGCGGGCTGCCCGAAGCGCTTCGCCAAGCCGTTCACGATGTGGATGCGCGACCGCTTCACCTACAAGGACGGCCGCTCGCTGGACAGCCTGATCTCGATGCGCTTCTCCAGCTCGGCCAAGGACGGCCAGGGGCCGGGGCCGGCGACCCAGGTCGAGATCACCTACTGGACCAGGGAGTTCGGCCTGACCCGCTGGGAGAAATGGGGCCGCGACGACTGGGTGCATCCGCGCAGCAGGATGGCCGTGGCCACACTGGGCAAGACGCTGTTCGAGAGCGGCACCTGCAGCCCGCCCTACAGCTTCCGCAGCAGCCCGGTGCCGGGGCTGACGATCGCGGACAGCGGCAGCGGCGACGACTACAGCCGGACCCTGACCCAGGGCGGCGACTCGCATGCCTGGCACATGTCGCTGTGCAGCGACTACACCAACATCGTCAAGGATGCGGATGGCGGGCTGGTCGTGCCCTGGGGGCAGGCGCTCAGCGACGTCTTCTGGGCGGAATAGGATCCCGGCGACCTTCGGGGCTGGAGCGCGATGGCGATCGCGCTCCGGCTCACTTCAAAACGCCCCCATCATCGTCATTGCGAGGAGGCGAAGCCGACGAAGCAATCCAGGGGCCGGTTCGAACTGGCCCCTGGATTGCTTCGCTGCGCTCGCAATGACGGTGACGGAGGGTTCTGAAAAGATCTCGCCTGGCGAGAGAGGCAACGCCTCGCCGTCTTGCTGGGCCGGGCAGCCTGATCGCGCCTGAACTCTTTCCGGCCCTAGCGCCGGAAGCCGTCGGGGCGCGGCCCTTCCGAGCGGCGGCCGGGGGCGGCCCCGGGCTTGCCGCAATCATGGCGCAGCCCGGCGGGCGCGCCGCGGCGGTGCTGCCGGCGCGACCGGCCCGCGCCGATGCGCCGGCTTTCCTCCTGCAGCCGCAGCGGCGCCGGCTCCGGCTCGGCGCCGTCGGGCCGCGGCGCCAGCCGGCGGCGCCAGGCCACCCGCTCCTCATGCGACGGCGGCGGCAGCATCGGATAGGCCGCGGGCAGGCCCCAGCGGCGGCGGTACTGGTCGGGGGTGAGCCCGTGCACGGCATCGAGATGGCGGCCGAGGTCCCGGCAGCTCACGCCGTCCTCGAGGCAGATCAGGAAGCCGAGCCCGATGGTGTCGGCCAGCGGCACCGGCGCCACCCGGGCCGGCACGACGGCGCGAGGCGGCTTCTGCACCCGGGGCCGCGCCCGGGCCGGCGGCGGCACCGAGAGATCGTCGAAGGCCGCCAGGATCTTGCGGATCAGCGAGGGATCGTCGGGCCCGGATACGGGCTGCCGCGACCGGAAGGCCCGGGCGATCTCGGCCGCGAAATCCCGTTGATGCGCCAGCAGGCACCGAAGGTCGATCTCCGCGGCGGTTCGCTTCCGGCCCGCTTCGTCAAGCTGGTCAACTCGCATTCATTCGTCCTTCTGGCCCACAGCTCTGACGCCGGTGCGACATAGTGGAATCGCCCCCGGCGAAAGGGCTGCTTCCGCCAGACCAGTGAATCCACGGCCGGCCGACCGACCGACATGGCTACCCCCTCCCTCGAACATCCTGTCTTTGATTGCGACGCGGCCCTGCATATTCGGATATTGTACGATCCGAATCGCGAAATCAGCGTATCAGCAACCACGTGACAGGTTAATCCTTAAAAACTATTGCGGAAGACTATTTTAAGTGAAACAGGCCGCCTCGATCCTGTCGGCAAAGGCCGCGGCAAGAGCCGGGATCACGTTCCGCTGCGCGGGAAACCTTCCGGATTCGGGCGGGGCCGGGCTCCCCCGCCGCTTTTCATCTCGGATGCCGGGAAAATATGCCGAGATTTCGATCGAACCAGGCCCGAGATCTGTGGACGATTCGCCGGAGAGGCCTCATCGGGCGACCGTCGTGCCCGGCCGGGAGGCCGCTCTACAACCTAGAGATTGTATAACCGCGCGAAATCCTCCGCCGCATGGGATGGTTTGGCGGTCGATCCAAGGCTGCCGGGCCCTGCATTTTATGTCGCGGCCCTTTATCGCGGTGTCATTGCGTTATCATCTTGCGGAAATCGCGCGAAACATCCTAAAATTGAAACTAGATTCTTTGCCATCCAGTGGAGGGAGGCGATTCGAATCCTTCGGCCGTCACATTTCAGCCGCGCCCGCCGAAGGTTGGATCGCTAAACAAGAAAGAGCACCATGGCCCGCCCAAGCGAAACCGAGATCCTGAGGTTCACCAAAGAAATCGTCGTCGCGCACGTGTCCCGCAACACGCTCGACAGCGAAAGCCTGCTCGACCTGATCCGCAACGTCTACACCACCCTCAGCGCCACCCAGGGCCCGTTGCCCGAGGGCGAGGCCGAGCCGGCCGAGGCGCATGACGACGCCCTGGCCGAGGCCGGCCATGACGGGCAGGAGGTGCCGGCGATGCCGGCGGCGCCGCTGGTCCCGGCCGTGCCGGTCGAGGAATCGGTGACGGCGGACTACATCGTCTGCCTGGAGGACGGGCGCCGCTTCAAGACCATGAAGCGCTGGCTGCGGGCGACGTATGGGCTGAGCCCCGAGCAGTATCGCGAGCGCTGGGGCCTGCCGGCGGACTACCCGCTGACCGCGCCCAACTACACCAAGGCGAAATCGGCCGACGCCAAGCGGCAGGGCCTCGGATCCGGCCGCCCGGCCCGGGTGGCCCGCGCCAGCCGGCCCGGCCGCCAGCGCGCCGCGCGACCGAGCGAGAAGACGACCAAGCGCTGACCCGGGGTCCGGCCGCCGCGGGACGCGGCCGGACCCGCATGGGCCTCCTGCTCCGGCCCGGACGGCATGCCTGCCAGGCCGTAACGGCCCGCCGCCGTGCCCCCGGCACCGCATTCGGACTCGACAGGGCGGCCTGATGTTCTATATTCGTTCCAGTCGTCATCGCGACCTGGACCGTCATGGGGCATATCCAGCAACTGGCTTTCACGCTCGGGCCGATCGAGGCCAGGACGGCCGCGCCGCAGCGGCCGCGCCCGTCCGGGCGGACGGCCCGACCGGCCGCCCCGGCCCAGCCCTTGCTGCTGCCGGAGAGCCCCGC
>NZ_NHON01000152.1 GCF_002195995.1 Inquilinus limosus | reverse complement strand
GGAGGGCGCCATCAAGCCGGCCTCTCCATTCCCGCCCGTGACTCCGGCGCCGCCGCCGTCTATGACCGTCGCACCGAGCGGCGGGGGAGAGGATCAGCGCGTGGTGCAGGACGGTGGCGTTCAGGGCGAGGCCGGGCGGCCGGGATTCATCCGGCGGCAATATGACCGGCTGATCCGGGCGGCGCACGGGCCGCGGGCGCGGTGGACGCTGGCCGGCGTCGCCTTCGCCGAAAGCTCCTTCTTCCCGATCCCGCCCGACGTCGTCCTGATCCCGATGATGCTGGCCAACCCGAAGCGGGCCTGGTGGCTGGCGGGGCTGTGCACGGTGGCCTCGGTGCTGGGCGGGCTGGTCGGCTACGCCATCGGCTATTTCCTGTTCGAGACGGTCGGCTCCTGGCTGATCAACCTCTACGGGCTGCAGGCCGGGTTCCAGGAGTTCCAGCAGAAATATGCCGAATGGGGCAGCTGGATCATCCTGGCCAAGGGGGTGACGCCGATCCCCTACAAGCTGGTGACCATCACCAGCGGCGTGGCCCAGTTCCCGATCGTGCCGTTCATCCTGTCCTCGATCGCCTCGCGCGGGCTGCGCTTCTTCCTGATCGCGGTGCTGATGCGCATCTATGGGGACCAGGTGCGGTATTACCTCGAGAAGTACCTGAACTGGGCGTTCTGGGGCTTCCTCGTGCTGGTCGCCCTCGGCTTCGCGGTGATGACCCAGATCTGAGGGCCGCCGAACCGCGGAGAACCCGGCCATGACCGTGCCAGCCATCCTCCTTCCCGTGTTCGTGCAGGTGGCGTTGATCTTCGGCCTGGCGGTCTGGCTGCTGCGCGAGCGCGCCGGCGCGCTGCGGCGGGGCGAGGTGCGGGTCGGCGACATCGCCCTCGGCCAGCCGGCCTGGCCGGCGCGGGCCACCCAGGTCGGCAACAGCTTCAACAGCCAGCTGCAGCTGCCGCTCTTGTTCTTCGTGCTGGTGATCCTGGCGATGATGACGAGGAAGGCGGACCTGCCCTTCGTGGTGATGTCCTGGCTGTTCGTCGCCAGCCGGATCCTGCATCTGGCGGTGCACACCGGATCGAATCGCCTGGGCCCGCGCTTCGGCGCCTACGCCGCCGGCTTCGTGCTGCTGCTGGCGATGTGGGCGGTCTTCGCGCTGCGCATCCTAACGGCGGGGGTGGAGCCGGTGTGAGGTTAGAGGCCGTCCTCATTCCCTTTTACTGTCATTGACGGGCTTGACCCGGCAATCCAGGGGCCACCGAGAGCCGCTCTTGAAAGCCCCTGGATCCTCGGGTCAAGCCCGAGGATGACAGTTCAGGGGAAACACCGCCTCACGCCGCCGCGATGATCCACATCGCCCCGCCGACCGCGACGGCGTCCTCCAGCAGGGCGGCGGGCAGGTCGCGGCCGAAGGCCCGGGCCAGGCGGGAGCGCAGTTCGGCGCCCGCCAGCGTGCCGGCCACGGCGCCGAAGATGCCGGCGACCAGCCCGACGCCCACCGAGCCGCCGGCGATGCCGAAGGCGGCGCCGCACAGCGCGCCGCTGACGATCCGGCCGCCGAACTGCACCGGCACCTTGCGGCTTGGCGTCCGCGGCAGCTGGTCGGCGACCAGCTCGGCGATCGCGGCCGCGGTCAGCAGCCAGGGCGTCACGGCAGCGCCGAGGAAGGCCAGCCCGGTGCCGTCCAGCGGCAGCCAGCCGAGATGGGCGGCCCAGCTGACGGCAGCGGGCGCGGTCATCGTCCGCAGCCCGGCGACGCAGCCGATCAGGAAGGCCAGGACCAGCATCGAAATCTCCCCGGGAAATGCGCGGTCTGAAAATCGGCCGCCATCCTCCGCGATCCCGGCCGGCCTGTCGATCCCGTCCGGCTCCGGTCCGCCTGGTCCCATTCGAAAAGGATCCGAAGCCTATCGGCGATTGTCCGGCAAAACCGGCGGGTGCTAGCCTTCGCTTCGAAAGAAACGAAGGGGGAAACGATGGCGTTCATGTCTCGAGCCGCGATTCTCGCGGCGGCGATCGGTATCGGCTTTTCAGGGCCCGCTTTGGCCGAGGACACCGCAGCCAAGGCGAAGGCGGAGATCCAGCGGGTGCGCGACAGCGCCGGCTTCAAGGCCGCTTTGCAGCACATCGACCAGACCTATGACGGCTACATCGCCGAAGGCATCACGCTGGTCGAGATCCCGGCCCCGCCCTTCAAGGAGGAGGCGCGGGCCAAGGCCTTCGCCGAGCTGCTGCGCGGCGCCGGCCTGGCCGATGTCGGGATCGACGAGGAGGGCAACGTCCTCGGCCTGCGCCGCGGCACCGGCGGCGGCGATCGCGTCGTCGTGGTGTCGGCCCATCTCGACACCGTTTTCCCCGAGGGCACCGACGTGACGGTGCGGCGCGAGGGCACGAAGCTGATGGCCCCGGGCGTCGGCGACGACACCTTCAGCCTGGCGGCGATCCTGGCCTATATCCGCGCCATGGACGCGGCGGGCATCAAGCACAAGGCCAACATCCTGTTCGTCGGAACGGTGGGTGAGGAGGGGCTGGGCGACCTGCGCGGCGTCCGCCACCTGTTCACCAAGGGGAAGTACAAGGACCGGATCGACGCCTTCTTCTCGATCGAGAGCGGGTCGGCCGACACCTTCACCAGCTCCGGCGTCGGGTCGAAGCGCTACCGCATCACCTACAAGGGCCCGGGCGGCCACAGCTTCGGCGCCTTCGGCCTGGTCAATCCGGCCTATGCCATGGCCGAGGCGATCACGCTGCTGGCCCGCACCCAGGTCCCGGCGGATCCGAAGGTGACCTACAATGTCGGCGTGGTGAAGGGCGGCACCTCGGTCAACTCGATCCCGGTCGAGACCTCGATGGAGGTTGACATGCGCTCCGGCGACAGCGACGGGCTGGCGCGGGTGGAGCAGCGGCTGCTGGCCATCGTCGACCAGGCGGCGGCGACCGAGAACGCGGCCCGGTCGACCAAGGAGGGCGAGATCACGGTGGAGAAGACGGTGATCGGCGACCGCCCGGCCGGCGCGATCGCCGAGACCGAGCTCTTGTTCCAGCTGGCCAAGGCCTCGATCCAGGCGGCGGGCTACGAGTTCAAGGGGCCGCGCGAGGCGTCGAACGATTCGAACATTCCGTGGAGCCTCGGCATCCCGGCCGTGACCCTGGGCAAGAACGGCCCCGGCCAGGGCGGCCGGGCGCATTCGCTGGACGAGTGGATGGACACCGAGAAGGCGCCGATGCTGAAGGGCATGGCCACCAGCCTGGCGACCATCCTGGCGACGGCCGGGATGGAATAGAGACTGTTTGAGACCGCTGCCGGCGCGGCGGGCATCTTTTCCACGTCATGGCGAGGAGGCGAAGCCGACGTGGCCATCCAGGGCCGCTCGCTATGGCCCCTGGATGGCCACGGCGCTCCGCGCCTCGCCATGACGGGTGATTTCATAGAGGGGAGCTCACGATGACCAACACACCACAGGCGGATCTGGAGAGGCGTTCGCGGCCCGCGCGGCCGCGCTATCGCGGCCTGCTGATGTCCGTCCTCGCCGCCGTGTCGCTGTGGGCGGCCGGCGCGTCCGCCGCCGAGCGCGACGAGTTCTTCTGGCTCGGCGAGATCAACAAGGCGACCGCGGTCATCAACACCGATGAGGGCCTGCTCGACAGGCAGCTGACGCCGGGGATCGCGGCGGCCATCGCCAAGGTCATCGCCGACGGGAACAAGGAAGGGGCCCGGCGGCCGAGCAGCGTCATCACCTTCGAGCCGCTGCTGATCAAGGCCGGCGGCATGGATGTGACGTTGCTGCATGCCGGCCGCTCCAGCCAGGACATGCACGCGACCTACCGCGCGGCGATCCTGCGCGACGACCTGCTGGACCTGGCCGACCAGCTCAACGCCACGGCCAGGACGCTGGTCGAGCTGGCCGCGGCGCATGCCGACACCGTCGTCCCCAACTACACCAACGGCGTCGCCGCGCAGCCGAACAGCTTCGGCCATTACCTGCTGGGCCACGCCGCCGGCTTCGCGCGCGACGCCGAGCGCATCCGCCAGGCCTATGCCCGCATCGACCGGTCGGCCATGGGCACCACGGTGCTCAACGGCACCGGCTGGCCGCTGAACCGCCAGCGCATGGCCGACTACCTCGGCTTCGCCCAGCTGGTCGACAACGCCTATGACGCCTCGCAGATCTCCTCGATGGACGAGCCGGTGGAGGTCGGGGCGGTGGTCACGGCGATCGCGCTGCACACCGGCAATTTCGTCGAGGACATCATGACCCAATATGCCGGGTCGCGGCCCTGGATCCTGCTGCAGGAGGGCGGCGGCAACACCTATGTGTCGAGCGCGATGCCGCAGAAGCGCAATCCGGGGCTGCTCAACTCGACCCGCAGCGATGCGTCGACGGCGGTGACGCTGGCGCTGGGGCCGATCCTCCAGACCCACAACATCACGCCGGGCATGCCGGACCCGAAGGATGTCGAGCAGAACACGGCGATGGTCGAGGCCGGCATCAAGACGCTGAAGGATCTCGACAAGGTGCTGAAGGCCCTGGTGATCAACCGCGACCGGGCGCTGGAGGAGCTGAACAGCGACTGGACGGCCTCGCAGGAGCTGGCCGACATCCTGATGCGCAAATACGCCGTGCCCTTCCGCGAGGGCCATCACTTCGCGTCCGGGGTGGTGGACTACGCCAGGCAGAACGACATCAAGCCGCTGGATTTCCCCTATGCCGAGGCGCAGCGGATCTATGCCGAGGCCGTCGCCGGCACGAAGTATCCGCAGGCGCTGCCGATGGCCGAGACGGAGTTCCGCGCCGCCCTCGACCCGGTGGCGATCGTGAAGGCCCGCAGCACCAGCGGCGGCCCGCAGCCGGCCGAGATGGAGCGCATGATCGCCAAGGCCCGGGCCGGGCTCGCGGACCAGGACGCCTGGATCAAGGAGCGGCGCGGCGTCATCGACGCGGCCCTGGCCCGGCTCGACGCGGATTTCGCCAAGCTGACGCCGTGACGGGCAGGGGATCGGCGGGTCTGATGGCTGGGATGTCAGCGTCGGACGATGCTGCTCCCCGTCCTTCAGCTCTCTTTATTGTCATTGCCGGGCTTGACCCGGCAATCCAGGGGCCACGAAGAGCGGCTCTGAAAGCCTCTGGATCCTCGGGTCAAGGATGACAATAGAATTGAGCCGGAGCATCAAAGGCCCCGAGGAGGGCATCAAAGGCAGTCCCGGATCGCGGAGGGGGAGGTGACATGGCGGAGTCCGACCGGATCGACAGCCTGATCGCAGCGGTGCCTGCCGCCCTGGCGCTTCGCGCCGGGCTGGACCTCGGCATCTTCACCCGGCTCGGCGGCGGCGCGATGACGGCCGACAGCCTCGGGGCCGCGCTCGGCGTCGCGCCCGATCGCCTGTCGCGGCTGCTCTACGCGCTCGCCAGCATCGGTCTCCTCGACGTCGAGGAGGGCCGGTTTCGCAACGGAGCCGAAGCGTCGGCCTTCCTCGACGCGTCCAAGCCGGCCTATCGCGGCGGCGACCACACGCTGCTGCGCGAGCTCTGGGGCGCCGATCTGCTGACCGCGGAGTCGCTGCGGCAGAACCGGCCGGCCGCGCTGCACGACTTCTCCGAAGCGGGGCCCGAGGCCGCGGCCGCCTTCAGCCGCATGCTCGCGCCGGGCGGGGTGATCTTCGGCCGGCATCTGGCCCGGGAGATCGATCTTTCCGCGGTCGGTTCGGTGATCGACATCGGCGGCGGCGCCGGGACCATTCTCGTCGGGCTGCGCGAACGATGGCCGCGGATCGCGGCGACGCTGATGGAGCTACCGACGGTCGCGGCGGCCGCGCCGGACATCCTGTCGGAATACGGCGCCGGCGACGTGGTCGTCGAGGAAGGGGACATCACCGTCGCGCCGTCGACCGGCCGGCACGACCTGGCGATCCTGAAGGCCGTGGTCCAGGTCCTGCCGCCGGACCAGGCGCGCCGCGCGATCCTGAACGCGGCGCGCTGCCTCGTGGCCGGGGGCGAGATCGCCATCGCCGGGCAGGGCGTCGTCGATGACGACCGCCTCGGCCCGCCCGAGGGCGTGTTCCTGAACCTCACCTTCCTGAACCTCTACCGCCACGGCGAATCCTACACCGAGGGGCAGTACCGCGCGTGGATGGCCGAGGCCGGATTCCAGGGCATCTCCAGGTCGCGCCTGCCGGACGGCAGCGCGCTGTTCCGCGCGCGCCTCCCGGGCTGATCGCGGCCGGAGGGCCGGCTCCGGGGTCAGGCTCGCGCCAGCAGCCGCCCCGCCCGATCCACCTCGGTCTCGCCCGCGCGCCAGGACATCCGGCCGTTGACCAGCACGAAGTCCAGGCCGCGCGACGGCGTCTTCGGGGCCTCGAAGGTGGCGGCGTCGGCGATGTGGGCCGGGTCGAACACCACCAAGTCGGCGGCGTGGCCCTCGCGCACCAGGCCGCGGTCGGGCAGGTTGAAGCGCATCGCCGACAGGCCGGTCATCTTGTGCACCGCCGTCTCCAGCGGAAATAGGCCGAGGTCGCGGCTGTAATGGCCCAGCACGCGCGGGAAGGTGCCCCACAGGCGGGGATGCGGGTGGCTGTCATGCGGCAGCCCGTCCGACCCGATCATGGTCAGCGGGAAGGACAGGATGCGGCGGACATCGGCCTCGTCCATCTGGAAATAGATGGCGCCGGCCGGGTGCAGCCGCACCGCTGCCTCCTTCTCGGTGCAGCCCCATTCGGCGGCGATGTCGGCCAGGTCGCGGCCCGCCATCTCCGGCTTCGCCTTGGACCAGGCGACCATGATCCGGATGTCGCCGGTGACATGGTCCGGGTCCAGCACGGTGGAGCCCGCCGTGTAGGGATAGGCGTCCAGCCCGACCGGCTGGCCTTTGCTCGCCGCCTCGATCACCGGCAGGGTCTCGCGGCTGCGGCCCCAATTGTGCGGCCCGGCGCATTTGTGATGCGAGATCACCACCGGCACCTTGGCCCGGCGGGCCGTGCTGAAGCTTTCCTCCAGCGAATCCAGCACCTTGTCGTGCTCGTCGCGCATATGGGTGGCGTAGACGCCGCCGCGATCGGCCAGCAGCTCGGCCAGCGCCGCCACCTCGTCGGCATCCGCCGCCGCGTTCGGCTTGTAGTAGAGGCCGGTGGAGAAGCCGATCGCGCCCTGGTCCAGGCTGTCGGCCAGCAGGCGGCGCATGGCGTCGATCTCGCCGCCATTCGCCTTGCGGCCGACATCCGCCATGGTGCCGATGCGCAGCGAGGAGTGGCCGATCAGCGCGGCGACATTGACGCCGGGCACCACCCGGTCCAGCCGGCCGCGATAGTCGGCGAAGCTCGGGAACTCGTAGGCGGCTTCGTCGCCCAGCAGGTTCAAGGGCGGCGGCGGGGCGCGGTCCAGCGTCAGCGGCGACAGGCTGATGCCGCAATTGCCGACCACCACCGTGGTCACGCCCTGGCTGATCTTCGGCAGCATGTCCGGGCCGTCGATCACCGCCCGGTCGTCATGGGTGTGCACGTCGATGAAGCCGGGCGCCACCACGCGGCCGGCGACGTCGATGCTCTGCTTCGCCCGGTCCGCGGCGATGCTGCCGGTCGGGGCCACGGCGGCGATGCGGTCGCCCAGGATGGCGACGTCGGCTTCGATGCGGGGGGCACCGGACCCGTCGATCACGGTGCCGTTGCGGAGCAGCAGGTCGTAGGGGGCGCGGTCAGGCATGGATGGTCTTCCGTCGGGCGGGGCGGGACGGCGCAGGAGTCGCCGGCTCGTCGATGGTGGGGATCTGGCTCAGGCTCAGCTTGACCCGGCGCAGGCTTTCCAGCGCGCTCGGGCCGCGGCGCATGGCGACGCCGGTGGCGACCACGTCGATCACCGCCATATGGGCAAGGCGCGACGCGGTCGGCTTGAAGATGTCGCTGTCCTCGGGCGGGGCAACTGCCAGCAGGATCTCGGCGGCCCGGGCCAGCGGCGTGTCCGGCCGGGTCAGGGCCACGGTGGTGGCGCCGTATTGCCGGGCGGTCTCGACGCTTTCCACCAGGTCGCGGAAGCGGCCGGAGTTGCAGATCGCCAGCACGCAGTCGCCGGGGCCGAGCGTGGCGGCCGACATGCGCTGCAGCTGGGCGTCGGCGTGGAAATCGGTCGGCAGGTCGAGGCGGAAGAAGCGCAGATAGGCGTCGTGGCCGACCGCGTGCGCGCCGCCGCCGACGCCGTAGATGTCGAGCCGGCGGGCGCGGGCGATCGCCTCGATCGCCTGGCGCAGCGGCTGCGGGTCGAGCTGGTTGCGCACGGCGGTCACCGCCTCGATCACGCTGTCCAGCACCCGGTCGGCCAGCTGGGCGACATCGTCCGGCGGCGCGCCCGCCTGGGGCCGCCGTTCCAGATACGGGCTGGCGACGGCCAGGTTCTGCGCCAGCCGCACCTTGAAGTCGCGGACGCTGTCGCAGCCCAGGGCGCGGCAGAACCGGGTGACCGACGGCTCGCTGACCCGCGCCCGCCGCGCCAGCTCGGCGATGCTGGCGCGGGTGGCGAAGCCGGGATCGGCCAGCACCGCCTCGGCCACGCGCTGCTCGGACGGCCGCAGCGAGGCCTCCATGCGGCGCAGGCGCGAGACGATGTCGACCACATAGGCCATCAGAAGAAGGTCCGGATGGCGCCCGAGACGCGGTAGTCGTCCTCCACCACCATCATCACCTGCCATTTGTCGAAGGTGGTGCAGGGGTGGGAGATGCCGCAGCACACCAGGTCGCCGACCTGCGGGTCGAAGCCCTCGGGCAGGCGCAGATAGGCGTGCTGGTCGTTCATCGCGGTCAGCACCGCGCCGGCCGGCACCGGCTGCGCGGCCGCGGCGCCGGCGGGGCGCCACAGGGTCGGGATCGGCAGCTCGATGTCGTAGGAGACGTCGCGCTTGCCCATGGTCAAGAGGGCCAGGCCGGGTTCGGGCCGCGACTGCACCATCGACCACACCTCCAGCGCCGGCGCCAGGTCGCCGTGCCGGCGCCAATCGGCCGGGATGCGGCGGATGACATGCTCGAACAGCCGGGTGTACTGGCCGGAATCATGGGTCAGGTAGCAGCCGCTGCGCACCACCACCTGGACCGGGCGCGACAGCCGCACCTCGGCCAGCCGGCGGGCGACGATGTCGTAATAGGCCGAGCCGCCGGCGCTCAGCAGCACCGCACCGTCCGCGAACAGCCCGGCGCCGTCGATGTCCGCCGCCAGCGCCGCCAGCCGGTCGAGGAAGCCGGTGACGGCGATCTCGTCCGCCGCCGCGTCCTTGGTGACGACCAGCCCCTCATAGCCCTCGACGCCGCGCAGGGCCAGGCCGGGCGCGTCAGCGGCGGCGCGGGCGACGGCCAGCGCGTCGGCGGCGGTGCGGCAGCCGGTGCGGCCGCCTTCCATGCCGATCTCGACCAAGAGGCCCAGCGGGCGGCCCGGCGGGGTGGCGCGGGCGGCCTCGGCCAGGCGGCGCACCCCGGCGACGGAATCGACCAGGCAGAACGCCTCCAACTCCGGATCGGCGGCCAGCGCCGCGAGGACCGAGCGCATCGACGCGGCGTCGACCAGCTGGTTGGCGATCAGGATCCGCTTCANGCGCGGGCGGCCTCGGCCAGGCGGCGCACCCCGGCGACGGAATCGACCAGGCAGAACGCCTCCAACTCCGGATCGGCGGCCAGCGCCGCGAGGACCGAGCGCATCGACGCGGCGTCGACCAGCTGGTTGGCGATCAGGATCCGCTTCACCCCGAAGCGGCGGCACACCTCGAATTGCTGGGCGGTGGCGACGGTGATGCCCCAGGAGCCGTTGGCCAGCTGCAGGTCGAACAACTGCGGGCTCATCGTCGTCTTGCCGTGCGGCGCCAGGGCGACGCCGGTCTCGGCCAGGATGTCGCGCATCCAGCGGGCGTTGCGCTCCAGCACCGACCGCTTCAGCAGCGCCTGCGGGAAGGGCAGGTCGCCGGACAGCGCGTTCCAGCCCTGGTCGCCGATGCTGCGGAACGGGATCGGCTTGAGATCGGGCGGCAGGCCCTTGCTGGCGCCGTCGATCGGGGCGTCGAGGATCGGGTCGAGGGCGAGGATGGAGGGGGTGAACATCAGGCGATCTTTCGCAGGAGAACCATCGCGCGGGCGGCCTCGGCCAGGCGGCGCACCCCGGCGACGGAATCGACCAGGCAGAACGCCTCCAACTCCGGATCGGCGGCCAGCGCCGCGAGGACCGAGCGCATCGACGCGGCGTCGACCAGCTGGTTGGCGATCAGGATCCGCTTCA
>NZ_NHON01000151.1 GCF_002195995.1 Inquilinus limosus | reverse complement strand
CGCTGGGGCTGACCTGGCTGTACAGCGCCGCCCGGCACGATGCCGGGACCATCGAGGCTCTGAGTCGGGCCTTCGCCGCCGAGCTGGAAGCACTGGTTGAGCTGTGCAGCGCGCCGGGAGCGGGCGGGCTGACGCCGTCGGACGTGCCCCTGGCCGGGCTGAGCCAGGCGGAGCTGGACGCCCTGCCGGTGCCGGCCCATGAGGTCGAGGACCTGTACCCGCTGTCGCCGATGCAGCAGGGGATGCTGTTCCACAGCCTGCAGGCGCCAG
This sequence comes from Inquilinus limosus, assembly GCF_002195995.1. Lineage (GTDB taxonomy): Bacteria > Pseudomonadota > Alphaproteobacteria > DSM-16000 > Inquilinaceae > Inquilinus > Inquilinus limosus_C. Next base: position 10,024 of record NZ_NHON01000151.1, on the reverse strand, counting down.
AGCTGTATGTGACGCAGATCCGGGTGGATGTGGACGGGCTGGACGCCGGCCGCTTCGCCCGGGCGTGGGAGGTGGCGGTGGAGAGCCACGCCATCCTGCGCACCGGCTTCCTGGGCCAGGAGGACCGGCCGCTGCAGCTGGTGCGTCGGCGGGTGCCGTCGCCGGTGGAGCGGCTGGACTGGCGCACTAAGCCGGACCTGGACCAAGCCTTGACCGAGCTTGCCGCATCGGACCGGTCGCGGGGCTTCGACCTGGCGGCGGCGCCGCTGCTGCGGGTGCTCTTGGTGCGGACGGGTGAGGACCGGCACCGGCTGATCCTGACCAGCCACCACCTGCTCTTGGACGGCTGGAGCACGTCGCGGCTGATCGGCGAGGTGCTGACGCGCTACCGCGGCACGGCGCCGGCGCTGCCGGCGGGGCGGTACCGGGACTACATCGCCTGGCTGGGCCGTCGGGACCAGGCGGCGGATGAGCGCTTCTGGCGGGAGCGGCTGTCGGGTGTGGAGGAGCCGACGCTGCTGGCCTCGGCGCTGCCGGCGCCGGAGGTGCAGCCNCTGCCGGCGGGGCGGTACCGGGACTACATCGCCTGGCTGGGCCGTCGGGACCAGGCGGCGGATGAGCGCTTCTGGCGGGAGCGGCTGTCGGGTGTGGAGGAGCCGACGCTGCTGGCCTCGGCGCTGCCGGCGCCGGAGGTGCAGCCGGGGCATGACAGCCGGAAGCTGCGGCTGGACACGGTGGCGACGGAAGCCCTGAAGGCGTTCGCGCGTCGCGAGCATGTGACGCTGAACACGGTGGTGCAGGGGGCGTGGGCGCTGCTGTTGTCGCGGATCACGGGACAGCGGCGGGTGGTGTTCGGGTCGACGGTGTCGGGGCGTCCGGCGGAGCTGCGGGATGCCGAGGCGCTGCTGGGTCTGTTCATCAACACCCTGCCGGTGGCGCCGGCCTTGGACCCGGCCAAGCGGGTCGGCGACTGGCTGCGGGCGCTGCAGGCGGAGAATGCGGCGCTTCGGGAGCATGAGCACACGCCGCTCTACGAGATCCAGGGCTGGGCCGGGCAGGGCGGCCGCTCGCTGTTCGACACCCTCCTGGTGTTCGAGAACTATCCCGTCGACCTTGCCTTGCGGGACCGTGATGCCGGCGGCTTGCGCTTCGGCACGGTCTCCAATCTCGAGACCACCAACTACGCCCTGACCCTGACGGTGCAGGCGGGCGGCGACATCGAGATCGGCTGGAGCTGGCGGTGCGACGCCTTCGACCAGGAGCGGATCGAGCGGCTGATGCGCCGGTTCGAGGCGCTGCTGCTGCGGATTGCCGATGATGCGCCGCCGCCGCTGGGCCGCATCGCTCTGCCGACGCAGGAAGATCATCAGCGCCTTTCGGGCTGGAACGCGACGGATGTGTCGTATGAGGCGGTGCCGACCGTGCTGTCGCTGATCGGGCGGCAGGCGCGGGCGACGCCGGAGGCGGAGGCATTGGTGTTCGGCGCCGAGCGGCTGAGCTATGCCGAGCTGGATCGCCGGACCAGCCGGCTGGCCCAGGCGCTGGCGGCGCGCGGCGTGGGTCCCGACGTGCTGGTCGGGGTGGCGGCGGAGCGTTCGGTGGCGATGGTTCTGGCGCTGCTCGGCGTCGCCAAGGCGGGCGGGGCGTATCTGCCGCTCGACCCCGAGCATCCGCGCGACCGCCTGGCCGGCACCATCGCCGAGACCGGGCTGAGACTGGTTCTGGCCCAGGGACATCTCGCCGACCGGCTGCCGCAGATGGACGGCGTCGAGATCATCGCGATCGAAGGCTGGGATCTGTCCGGGTACTCGGACGAGGCGCCGGTGGTCGACTGGCATCCGGAGGGGCTGGCCTACTGCATCACCACCTCCGGCTCGACGGGCAAGCCGAAGGCGGTGGGCAACAGCCACAAGGGTCGCGATCGAAGGCTGGGATCTGTCCGGGTACTCGGACGAGGCGCCGGTGGTCGACTGGCATCCGGAGGGGCTGGCCTACTGCATCACCACCTCCGGCTCGACGGGCAAGCCGAAGGCGGTGGGCAACAGCCACAAGGGCCTGCTGAATCGTCTGCAATGGATGCAGGCGGAATACGGCATCGGTCCGGGGGACCGGGTGCTGCAGAAGACGCCCTACGGCTTCGACGTGTCGGTGTGGGAGTTCTTCTGGCCGTTGATGACCGGAGCCTGCCTGGTGGTGGCGGAGCCGGGGGCGCATCGCGATCCGGAAGCGCTGGGCCGCATCATCCGGGATGAGGGCATCACGACGCTGCACTTCGTGCCGTCGATGCTGGGGGCGTTCGCGGCGTCTGGAGAACTGCCCCGCTGCACCAGCCTGAGGCGGATCATCTGCAGCGGCGAGGCCTTGCCGCGGGAGCTGCAGGACGAGGTGCTGCAGCAGACCCCGGCTAGGCTGTACAATCTGTACGGCCCGACCGAGGCGGCGATCGATGTCACCTTCTGGGCCTGTCGTGCGGAGGAGGGGCAGCGCAGCGTGCCGATCGGGCATGCGATCGCCAACACCCGGATCCACATTCTCGATGCCGACCTGAACCCGGTGCCGGAGGGTGTGTCTGGGGAGCTGTACATCGCGGGCGTGAACCTGGCGCGGGGGTATCTCGGCCGCCCGGACCTGACGGCGGACCGGTTCGTGCCGGATCCCGACGGTCCGACCGGCAGCCGGATGTACCGGTCGGGCGACCTTGTGCGGCGTCGCTTCGATGGCGCGATCGAGTATCTCGGCCGTCTGGACCACCAGGTGAAGCTGAGGGGCCTGCGGATCGAGCTGGGCGAGATCGAGGCCGGCTTGCGCTCCTATCCCGGCGTCCGGGACGCGGTGGTGTTGCTGCGCGAGGGCCGACTGGTCGGCTACGTCGCCGGCGACGTCCAGCCCGACGAAGCGGCGCTGAAGCAGCACCTGTCGGCGCTGGTGCCGGACTACATGGTGCCGTCGCGCATCGTGCCTCTCGCGGCCCTGCCGCTCTCGGTCAACGGCAAGCTCGACCGCAAGGCCTTGCCGGAGCCGGATTGGGAGAGTGAGAGCCGGGCCGAGCCGGAGGGCGAGACCGAGCAGGCCATCGCCCAAATCTGGATGGACGTCCTCGGTCTCACCCGCATCTCCCGCCATGACGACTTCTTCGCCCTCGGCGGCCATTCGCTGATGGCGACCCGGGTGGCGTCGCGGCTGCGCCAGGCCCTGGCGGTGGAGCTGCCGCTGGCGGCGCTGTTCGAGAGCCGCACCATCGCCGGCCTGGCCGCGCTGATCGATCGACACGGCCGCGGCGACGCCGCGGCGGAACTGGATGCGATGTCCGATCTCCTGGACGCGCTGGAGCTGCCCGAATGAACGACATGACCGTGCCGCCGGCCGACCCGATGCGCGCGATCGCCGAGCGTGTCGCTGCCCTGCCGGCCGACAAGCGCCGGCAGTTCCTGGCGCAGCTCGATGCCAAGGGCATCAGCGCCCAGCGCCTGCCGATCGTGCCGGCGCCGCGCGACGGCGACCTGCCGCTGTCGCACGCCCAGCGCCGCCTCTGGCTGCTGTCGCGGCTGGAGCCGGAGAGCGCGGCCTACCACATCACCGGCGGCCTGCGCCTGTCGGGCGACCTCGACGAGACCGCGCTGCAGGCGGCGTTGGGCGGGCTGGTCGCGCGGCACGAGGCGCTGCGCACCGTCTTCCCCGAGGCCGAGGGCGAGCCGCGACAGCGCATCCTGCCGCCGGCGCCGGTGGACCTTGCCCGGATCAACCTGTCGAACGGGGCGCAGGCACTCGACGAGGTCTCGGCGAACGAAGCGCGCCGGACCTTCGACCTGGCGGCCGGGCCGCTGCTGCGCGCCACGCTGGTCACGCTGGCGGCGGATGAGCATGTGCTGCTGCTGACCTTGCATCACATCGTCGCCGATGGCTGGTCGCTCGACCTGCTGGTCGAGGATCTGGCCCGCGGCTACGACGACCACCGGTCGGGCCGGCCGCAGGCCTCGGCGGGGGCGATCCAGTATGCGGATTACGCCGTCTGGCAGCGGCAGCTGATGGAGGCCGGCGAGGGCGAGCGGCTGCTCGCCTCCTGGCTCGACCGGCTCGGCCCGGCGCAGCCGGTGCTGGAACTGCCGGCCGACCGGCCGCGGCCGAGCGAGCCGGGCTGGCGCGGCGACACCGTCGCCTTCGATCTGCCGGACGACCTCTCCGCAGCGCTGCGGGCCCTGGCGCAGCAGCAGGGCTCGACCCTGTTCATGGTGCTGCTCGCCGGCTTCTCCGCGCTGCTGCGGCGGCTCGGCGGGCAGGACGAGCTGCGCGTCGGCATCCCCGTCGCCAACCGCCAGCGCCAGGATGTCGAGGCGGTGGTCGGCTGCTTCGTCAACACCCAGGTGCTGCCGGTTGCGGTCGATGGCCGGGCGGATTTCCGGTCGCTGCTGGCGGCGGTGCGTGACACGGCACTGGCCGCCCAGTCGCATCAGGCGCTGCCCTTCGAGCGGCTGGTCGAAGCGCTGAACCCCGAACGCAGCCTCAGCCGCAACCCGCTGTTCCAGGTGATGATGCAGCATGGCCCGCGCCGCGGCACGGCCGGGCTTCGTCTCGGCGACGTGCGAGCCGAGATCCTGGCGCGGCCCGGCGGCAGCGCCCAGTTCGACCTCAGCCTGACCACGGCGGAGGACGAGGCCGGGCGGATCTCCGCCGAGCTGACCTACGCCGCCGAGCTGTTCGACCGGGCGACGGTGGAGCGCTGGCGCGACCATTTCCTCCGGCTGCTGCAGCAGGCCGCGGCGCATCCCGACCGGCTGCTGGCGCGGCTGGACCTCCAGACCGATGCGGACCGGCAGCGCCTTTCGGGGTGGAACGCGACGGACGTGTCGTATGAGGCGGTGCCGACCGTGCTGTCGCTGATCGAGCGTCAGTCGCGGGCGACGCCGGCGGCGGAAGCTCTGGTGTTCGGCGCCGAGCGGCTGAGCTATGCCGAGCTGGACCGCCGGACCAGCCGGCTGGCCCAGGCGCTGGCGGCGCGCGGCGTCGGCCCGGACGTTCTGGTCGGGGTGGCGGCGGAGCGGTCGGTGGAGATGGTGCTGGCGCTGCTCGGCATCGCCAAGGCGGGCGGGGCCTACCTGCCGCTCGACCCCGAGCATCCGCGCGAGCGCCTGGCTGGCACCATCGCCGAGACCGGGCTGAGACTGGTGCTGGCCCAGGAACACCTCGCCGACCGGCTGCCGCAGTTGGACGGTGTCGAGGTCGTTGCCATCGAGGGCTGGGACCTGTCCGGCTTTGCCGATGCGGCACCGGCTGTCGACTGGCATCCGGAGGGGCTGGCCTACTGCATCACCACGTCGGGTTCGACGGGCAAGCCGAAGGCGGTGGGCAACAGCCACAAGGGGCTGTTGAACCGGCTGCAATGGATGCAGGCGGAATACGGCATCGGTCCGGGAGACCGGGTGCTGCAGAAGACACCCTATGGCTTCGACGTGTCGGTGTGGGAGTTCTTCTGGCCGCTGATGACCGGAGCCTGCCTGGTGATGGCGGAGCCGGGGGCGCATCGCGATCCGGAAGCGCTGGGCCGCATCATCCGGGACGAGGGGATCACGACGCTGCACTTCGTGCCGTCGATGCTGGGGGCGTTCGCGGTGTCTGGAGAACTGCCCCGCTGCACCAGCCTGAGGCGGATCATCTGCAGCGGCGAGGCCTTGCCGCGGGAGCTGCAGGACGAGGTGCTGCAGCAGACCCCGGCTAGGCTGCACAATCTGTACGGCCCGACCGAGGCGGCGATCGATGTCACCTTCTGGGCCTGCCGTGCGGAGGAGGGGCAGCGCAGCGTGCCGATCGGGCATGCCATCGCCAACACCCGGATCCATGTGCTGGACGGCGACCTGAACCCGGTGCCGGAGGGTGTGGCCGGGGAGCTGTACATCGCCGGGGTGAATCTGGCGCGGGGGTATCTCGGCCGCCCGGACCTGACGGCGGACCGGTTCGTGCCGGATCCCACCGGTCCGACCGGCAGCCGGATGTACCGGTCGGGCGATCTGGTGCGGCGGCGTGGGGACGGGGCGATCGAGTATCTCGGCCGCCTGGACCACCAGGTGAAGCTGCGGGGGCTGCGGATCGAGCTGGGGGAGATCGAGGCGGGGTTGCGGTCGTATCCCGGCGTCCGGGATGCGGTGGCGGTGCTGCGCGAGGGCCATCTGGTCGGCTACGTCACCAGCGACGCCCAGCCCGACGAAGCGGCGCTGAAGCGGCACCTGTCGGCGCTTGTGCCGGAGTACATGGTGCCGTCGCGGCTGTTGTGGCTGGAACATCTGCCGCTATCCGCCAACGGCAAGCTGGACCGCAAGGCCTTGCCGGAGCCCGAGTGGGAGAGCAGGAGCGGGGCTGAGCCCGAGGGTGAGACGGAGCGGGCGCTGGCGGGGATCTGGTCGGAGGTCCTGGGCCTGCGGGCGGTGGGGCGAGACGACAATTTCTTCGACCGCGGCGGCGACTCCATCCTGTCGCTGCAGGTCATCGCCCGGGCCCGGCGGCAGGGGCTGGTCCTGACGCTGCGCGATACCTTCCAGCACCAGACCGTCCGGGCCCTGGCCGCGGCGGCGCGCCGGGCGACGACGACGGCTGTGCAGGCGCCGGTCGCCGAGGTCCGAAGGTCAGGGCGCCTGACGCCGTCGGACCTGCCGCTGGCCGGGCTGAGCCAGGCGCAGATCGACGCGCTGCCGATCCCGGCCGCGGAGATCGCCGACGCCTACCCGCTGTCGCCGCTGCAGCAGGGGCTGCTGTTCCACGCCCTGCACGCGACCGAGGCGGGGCTCTACGTCAACCAGGTGCTGGCGACCTTCGACGGGCCGCTCGATGCCGGCCGCTTCACCCGGGCCTGGGAAGCCGCGATCGAGCGGCACGACATCCTGCGCACCGGCTTCCTGTGGGATGGCGGCCTGGCCACGCCGCTGCAGCTGGTGCGGCGTGGCGTGCCTGTGCCGGTCGAGATCCGCGACGGCCGTGGCCTCGACGAGCCGGGGATAGCCGAGATCGCCCGCTGGGAACGCGAGCGCGGCTTCGACCTGTCGGCGCCGCCGCTGATGCGGGTGCTGCTGCTGCGGGTGGCGGAGGGCCGGCATCGCCTGATCTGGACCTTCCACCACATCCTGATGGATGGCTGGAGCACGGCGCGGCTGATCGGCGAGGTGCTGTCGCAGTATCACGGCGCGGCGCCGGCCGCCGGGCCGGGCCGCTATCGCGACCATATCGCTTGGCTGGCCGGCCGCGACGTGGCGACGGACGAGACGTTCTGGCGCGGCCAGCTGGCCCGGCTGGATGCGCCGACCCGCCTCGCCGACGCGTTGCCGGCCCCGGCGGAGAAGGCCGACGGGCACGGCGTCCTCGCCACCCGCCGCGATGCCGATCGCACCGCCCGGCTGACCGCCTTCTGCCGCCGCCAGCGCATCACCCTCAACACCCTGGTGCAGGGTGCCTGGTCGCTGCTGCTGTCGCGCTACACCGGCCAGCCCGGCGTCGCCTTCGGCGCCACCGTCGCCGGCCGTCCCGCCGAGCTGCCGGGCGCCGAGACCCTGCTGGGCCTGTTCATCAACACCCTGCCGGTGATCCAGCAGCCGGACCCCGAGGCCCGGGTCGGCGACTGGCTGCGCCGCGTGCAGGACGTGATGGTGGCGCTGCGTGAGCACGAGCACACGCCGCTCGCCGACATCCAGCGCTGGGGCGGGCAGGGCGGCCTGTTCGACACGCTGCTGGTGTTCGAGAACTACCCGATCGACCGCGCCGCCCGCGCCGGTGGCGACCTGGTCGTATCGGCGGCGGAGACGGTGGAGGCGACGCATTACCCGCTGTCGCTGGCGGTCCAGGCCGGCGACACGCTCGACATCGCCTATGGCTATCGCCGCGACTCCTTCGCGCCGGCGCAGGTCGAGGCGCTGGCCCGCCATCTCGACACGCTGCTCGACCGCCTGGCCGGGAACGAGGAAGCCGCCCTCGGCTCCCTGTCGCTGCTGGCGGAGGCGGATGTCGCGCAGATCACGGCCTGGCAGGCCGAACCCTACGAGGCCGAGCCGTATCGCTCGGTGCAGGACTGGATCGCCCATTGGGCGTCGGCGGATCCGGGCCGGACGGCGGTGATCTTCGGCGACCGCGAGGTCAACCGGGGCGAGCTGGACCGGCGGGCCAACCACCTGGCGCACCGGCTGGTCGCGGCCGGAATCGGGCCGGATGTGCTGGTCGGCGTGGTGCTGGAGCGGTCGGTGGAGCTGCTGGTGACACTGCTGGCGGTGCTGAAGGCGGGCGGGGCCTATGTGCCGCTGGCGCCGGACGCGCCGGCGGCGCGGCTGGCCGAGGTGGCGGCCGACAGCGGGCTGCGCCTGGTGCTGACCCAGGCCTCGCTGGCGGGGCGGCTGCCGGGGGGGCTGGATCACATCCTGGTCGAGGCGGAGGCCGGCGAGGCCGAGGCGGGGCCGGCGGTGGCGTTGCACCCGGAGAATCTCGCCTATGTGATCTACACCTCGGGGTCGACCGGCAAGCCCAAGGGCGTCGCCGTCGCCCATGGCCCGCTGGCCATGCACTGCCGGGTGACCGCGTCGCTCTACGACATGGACGAGCGCTCGCGCGAATTCCACTTCATCGCCTTCAGCTTCGACGGCGCGCATGAGCGCTGGCTCACGGCCTTGACCTGCGGGGCCAGCCTGGTGCTGCGCGACGAGAGCCTGTGGCCGGCGGAGAAGACGCTGGCGGCGATCGGCCGCCACGGCGTCACCAATGCCGGCTTCCCGCCGGTCTACATCAACGAGATGGCCGCCTGGGCCGAGCAGTCCGGCGACTGCCCGCCGGTCGATCTCTATTCCTTCGGCGGCGAGGCGATGCCGGCGGCGGGCTACGACCGGGTGCGCCGGGCGCTGCGGCCGCGGGCGCTGATCAACGGCTACGGCCCGACCGAGGCGGTGGTGACGCCGCTGGTGTGGAAGGGGCTGGCCGATACCGCCTGCGAAGGCGCCTATGTGCCGATCGGGCGGCCGGTCGGCGACCGCCGGGCCTATGTGCTGGACGGCCGGCTGCAGCCGGTGCCGGTCGGCGTGGCGGGCGAGCTCTATATCGGCGGCTCCGGCCTGGCCCGGGGCTATGTCGGCCGCTCCGACCTGACGGCGGAGCGCTTCGTGCCGGACCCGTATGGCGAACCGGGCGGCCGGATGTACCGCACCGGCGACGTGGTGCGGTGGCGGCCGGATGGAGCGGTCGAGTATCTCGGCCGGGCCGATCACCAGGTGAAGATCCGCGGCTACCGGATCGAGCCGGGCGAGGTCGAGGCGCGGCTGCTGTCGCACCCCGCGGTGCGCGGCGCGGTGGTTTCGGCGGTGGCATCGCCGGGCGGCAGGCGGCTGGTGGCGCATGTCGCGGCGCCGGAGGGCGGCCATGGCCTCGAGGCCGAGCTGAAGGCACATCTGGCGGATCAGTTGCCGGACTACATGGTGCCGTCGCGCATCCTGGTGTTGCCGGCGCTGCCGCTGCTGCCGACCGGCAAGCTGGACCGGAAGGCTTTGCCGGAGCCGGAATGGGAGAGCGGGAGCGGGGCGGAGCCGGAGGGCGAGGCGGAGCAGGCGCTGGCCGGGATCTGGTCGGAGGTCCTGGGCCTGGTCGCGGTGGGGCGAGACGACAATTTCTTCGAGCTGGGCGGGGATTCGATCCTGTCGCTGCAGGTGGTGTCGCGAGCGCGTCGCGCGGGTCTGGTGCTGACGCCGCGGCAGCTGTTCGAGCATCAGACGGTGCGAGGCCTGGCGGCGGTGGCCGGCCACGAGGCGGTTGCGGTCACACAGGACACGGCGACGGGCGAGGCGCCGCTGCTGCCGATCCAGCGCTGGTTCTTCGGGACGGAGATCCCGGGGCGGCAGCACTGGAACCAGTCGGTGCTGTTGGCGCCGCGAGAGCGGCTGCAGGCCGAGGCGCTGCGCCGGGCCCTGGCGGCGGTGGTGGAGCACCACGATGCGCTGCGTCTGCGCTTCGTGGAGGGCGCGGACGGCGCCTGGACCCAGGCCTATGCCGGACCGCTGGAGCAGGACTG
>NZ_NHON01000150.1 GCF_002195995.1 Inquilinus limosus | reverse complement strand
CCCCCCCAACGCCCCTGCATGCCCGCCCTCCGGCCTTTCCGCTTCTGTCGGACAAATTCCTCGGGCACAGAGGGACGAACGGATGGGGGAAATGCGGGAATGGCGGCGATCGGCGCCCAGAAGCTGGACGGAGCGGAAGGCGGTCACGGGACCGGCATCCTGCTGTTCTTCCTCGGCATGTCGCTGTTCACCTTCAACGACGCGCTGGGCAAGTGGCTGGTCGCCGACTACACGGTCGGCCAGGTGCTGCTGATCCGCAGCATCGGCGCCTTCATCCTGCTGCTGCCCTGGATCATCCGCGGCATCCGCGGCCTGCTGTCGCCCGACCAGCCCTGGATGAACCTGCTGCGCGTCGCCCTGATGGCGGGCGAGGTCGCGACCTTCTACTTCGCCGTGCGCGGCCTGCCGCTGGCCGACGTGATGACCTTCTACATGGCCGCGCCGCTGATCGTCACCGCGCTGTCGGTGCTGCTGCTCGGCGAGAAGGTCGGGCCGCGGCGCTGGGCGGCGGTGCTGATCGGCTTCGTCGGCGTGCTGATCGTGCTGCGCCCGACCGGGGCGGCGCTGTCCTCCTCGGCCCTGATCGCGCTGGCGGGCGCCACGCTGTTCAGCCTGATCCTGATCGTCACCCGCCGCGTCCGTCATACCGGCGGGCTGGGGCTGATCACCTACCAGATCGTCGGCACCGGCCTGGCCGGCGCCGCCACCGTGCCCTTCGCCTGGGTGCCGCCGACCGGCTTCGACTGGGCGCTGCTGCTGGGCCTCGGCGTGGTGGCGATGGGCGCTCATCTGTGCATGAACAAGGCGCTGTCGCTGGCCCCGGCCGCGGTCGTCGCGCCCTACCAGTACTCGACCATCGTCATCGCCGCGGCGCTGGGCTGGGCGGTGTGGGGCGACGTGCCGACGCCGACCATCATCATCGGCAACCTGGTGATCATCGCCTCCGGCCTGTTCATCTACTACCGCGAACGGCAGCTGAAGGGGGCGTAGGGGCGGAGGCGAGTCCGGCAAAGCACAGACGCAGCCTATTCCCACACCGTCATCGCGAGCCCCGCAGGGGCGTGGCGATCCAGGCTGGCGCCGGTTCGCATCGGCCCCTGGATTGCTTCGTCGGCTCCGCCTCCTCGCAATGACGGCGGGGAGTGGCCGGTCCTACAAATTCCCCGGATTCCCCGGCTTCAGCTCGCCGACCGCGACCAGCGCGCCGTCATCGCCGAACAGCTGGATCTTGCTGCCGTCCAGCTGGATCTTGTCGCATTCCTTGGTCTCGCCCAGGTCGAAGCACATGTGGTCGTTCTCGATCGTCCACTGCCCGGCATAGGGGCCGTCGTCGCCCAGCCCGTGGATGGTGCCGTCGGCGGCGTAGAACTCGGTGTACTCGACGTCGCCGGCCGTCCCCTCGACCGTGTTGCCGACGATCTGGGCCTGGATCTGCGCGCCGGTCAGCGCATCGGCGGCCAGGGCGGCGGCGGGCACCAGCAGCGGCAGGAGGATCGCCAGGGGTCGAATCATGGGGCACTCCGCGAAGGACGGGGGATCATAGTCGCGTCGCCACGGCGGGGGGAGGGCCGATCCGCCGCCGCGCCTGCGTCATGGTTTCGACGTGATCGGGCGTATAGTCTGTGGCCGAGTCCCGGCTGGGCCGGGGTGAGACGACGGGGGTCGCCATGGCTTTGAAGTTGCGTTTCGCCACCTTTGCCGCGGCGGCGGCGTTGTTGACTGCCACGCTGGCCCTGCCTCCCGCCGCCTCCGCCTATGAGGCGCCGGGCCTCGCCGCCAGCATGGCCGCCTTCGCCAAGAAGCTGGAGCAGCAGGCCAGCGCCACCCCGCCGGACCAGCGGGCCGACCTGAAGTCGCTGCGGGCCCGCGCCGCCGACGCCGCCCAGGGCGAGCGCTGGGACGACGCGGTCAACGCCTACCAGCTGATCCTCGGCCAGCGTCCCACCGATGCCGGCGCCTGGTACGGCCTGGCGCAGGCGCTGCAGCAGACCGACTCCTCGTCGCAGAACGCGCTGAGCGCCGCCTACGCCGCCTATGAGAACGCCGCCACCGACAAGCTGCGCGGCGCCGCCTTGATCCTGCTGGCCCATGGGCTGGAGCAGCAGGACAAGGGCCGCGAGGCGATCAAGGTCGCGGCCGAGGGCGCGAAGCTGGCGCCGAGCGACGACAACACCGAATACGCCAACACCCTGCGCGAGCAGTACGGCTTCCGCGTCACCTCGACCTATGTCCAGAACGACCGCGACGCGCCGCAGCTCTGCGCCGATTTCTCCGACCCGATCGTCGACGGCCGCACCGTCCGCTACTCCGACTACGTCAGGATCGACCCGGCGGTGCCGGTCGAGGTGATCCCGTCCGACAGGCAGCTCTGCCTCGAGGGCGTGTCCTTCGGCCAGACCTACTCGGTCACGCTGCTGGCCGGCATCAAGTCGGTCGACGGCGACGTGCTGGAGGCCGATGACAGCTTCGACCTGACGGTCGACGACCGCCCGGCCAGCGTGGTGTTCCGCGGCAGCGCCTATGTCCTGCCGAAGGGCGGCGAGGGCACGGTGCCGGTGACCACGGTCAACGTCTCCGAGGTCAGGCTGCGGCTGCTGCGCATCAACGACCGCAACCTGGTCGACCAGGTGGCCCAGGGCCGCATCGGGCAGATGCTGGAGAGCTACGACGTCGACAGCCTGGCCCAGGATGCGGGCGAGCAGGTGTGGACCGGGACCATGCCGGTCGACAGCCAGACCAACAAGGCGGTGGTCACCGGCGTGCCGATGGACACGGTGCTGCCGCAGCCGAAGCCGGGCGTCTACCTGCTCTCGGCGGTCGACGCCAAGGTCGACGAGGACAGCTACCAGACCCCGGGCACGCAGTGGATCGTGGTCACCGATCTCGGCCTCGCCACCTTCTCCGGCCAGCAGGGGCTGACCGTGGCGGCGCGCTCGCTGTCCTCGGCCAAGGCCCAGGGCGGCGTCAAGCTGGCGCTGATCGCCCGCAACAATACGGTGCTGGGCGAGGCCGAGTCCGATGCCGGCGGCCTGGCCACCTTCCCGGCCGGGGTGATGGCCGGGCAGGGCGGCAACCGGCCGGCCGCGGTCTACGCCTATGGCTCCGGCGACTTCACCTTCCTGGAGCTGACCGGCCCGGCCTTCGACCTGTCCGACCGCGGCGTCAGCGGCCGGGCGGAGCCGGGGCCGCTCGACGCCTTCCTGTATCCGGAGCGCGGCGTCTACCGCCCGGGCGAGACGGTGCACCTGACCACGCTCTTGCGCAACGAGCGCGCCGCGGCGATCGACGGCGTGCCGCTGACCATCAAGATCAGCCGGCCGGACGGGGTCGAGGCCCAGGTCCAGCAGGCGACGGACCAGGGCGGCGGCTCCTACAGCATCGACGTGCCGCTGGCAGACAGCGCCTATACCGGCACCTGGATCGCCGAGGCCTATGTCGACCCGAAGGGCCAGGCGATCGGCAGCACCCCCTTCCAGGTCGAGGATTTCGTGCCGGCGCGGATCCGCGTCGACCTGAAGACCGACGCCAAGGACCTGCGGGTCAGCAAGCCGGCGGCGGTCACCATCGACGCCCAGTTCCTGTACGGGGCGCCGGCGGCCGAGCTGGCGACCGAGGCCAGCCTGACCCTGCGCCAGGCGGCCAAGCCGTTCCCGGACTATGCCGACTACCAGTTCGGCCTGGTGCAGGACGCCTTCTCGCCGCGCACCCGCCCGATCACCACCCCGGCGACCGACGCCGCGGGGCAGGCCCGAGTCGACATCCTGCTCGACGCGCTGCCGGACACCACCGTGCCGCTCGAGGCCGAGCTGCGCACCGCGGTGTTCGATTCCAGCGGCCGCACCGCCAACGAGACCACGACCCTGCCGGTGCGGCAGGAGCATCCCTGGATCGGCCTGAAGCCGCTGTTCTCCGGTTCGCTGGCCGAGGGCGCGGACGCCCGGTTCGAGGTCATCGGCCTCGACGCCGGCGGCCGCCCGGCCGCGATCAAGGGCCTGCGCTGGGACCTGGTGGAGGAGATCCACGACTACCAGTGGTTCTCGACCGACGGGCATTGGGACTACAAGGTCGTCACCCGCGACCGCAAGGTGGCGGACGGCACGGTCGACGTCGCCCCGAACGCGCCGGCGGCGATCCGCCAGGCGGTCGGCTGGGGCAATTTCCGCCTCGACGTCTACGACCCGAAGGGCGGCGGCGCGACCTCCAGCCGCTTCTATGCCGGCTGGTGGGTGTCGGACGACCCGAACCCGACCCCGGACAAGCTGACCGTCGCCCTCGACAAGACCAGCTACAAGGCCGGCGACACCGCCCGGGTGCGGATCGAGCCGCCCTTCGCCGGCGACGTGCTGCTGTTCATCGCCAATGACCGGGTGCTGGAGACGCGCGACGTCGCCGTCCCGGCCGACGGCGCCACGGTCGAGATCCCGGTCTCGTCCGACTGGGGCGCCGGCGCCTATGTGCTGGCCACCGCCTTCCGCCCCTCGGGCGAGGGCGGGGAGCGGCGCCATGGGCCCGGCCGCGCCGTCGGCGTGGCCTGGTTCGGCATCGACGTCACCGAGCGGGTGCTGGGCGTGTCGATCGACGCGCCGGCCGAGATCCGCCCGAACCAGCACCTCGACCTGCCGCTCACCATCACCGACGTGCCGCAGGGCCAGAAGGCCTGGGTCACGCTGGCTGCGGTGGATGAGGGCATCCTGCTGCTCACCGACTTCCAGTCGCCGGATCCGGCGGACCATTATTTCGGCCGCCGCGCCCTCGGCGTGGAGATGCGCGACGCCTATGGCCGGCTGATCATCAGCGACGGCCGCCGCGGCCAGGTCCGCACCGGCGGCGACGCCTCGGCCCAGCAGATGGCCGGGCTGCCGAAGCGGTCGACCCGCACCGTCGCGCTCTACAGCGGCATCCTGCCGGTGGGCGCCGACGGCCGTGTCACCGTGCCGCTCGACCTGCCGGATTTCGACGGCGAGCTGCGGCTGATGGCCGTGGCCTGGACGCCGGGCTCGCTCGGCTCCGCCTCCATCGCCATGAAGGTGCGCGACCCGGTGATCGCCGAGATCGGCGTGCCGCGCTTCCTGGCGCCGAAGGACCAGGCGCAGCTGACCTTCTCGCTGCGCAACCTGTCCGGCCCGGCCGGCGATTACGGCGTCCGCGTCTCGGCCGAGGGGCCGCTTTCGGTCGCCGCCGACGCCGCCCAGTTCACCGAGACCGTGGCCCCGGGGGCGGAGGCGCGGCGGGCGATCGGGGTGACCGCGACCGCCTCCGGCGTCGGCAAGATCAGGATCAGCGTCACCGGCCCCGACGGCTTCCGGCGCGACCGCGACTGGGACCTGTCGGTGCGCCCGGCCCAGGCGCTGACCACCGACCGCGTCGCCACCCTGGTCCAGCCCAACCAGTCGGTGGTGCTGAACGCCGACCTGGCGCGCGGCTTCCTGCCCGACACCGTGCAGGTCTTCGCCAGCTTCTCCACCCGCCCGACCTTCGACATACCGGGCCTCTTGAAGGCGCTGGACGACTACCCCTATGGCTGCGTCGAGCAGACCACCAGCAAGGCCCTGCCGCTGCTCTACGTCGCCAAGGTGGCGGAGAGGATCGACAGCGGCTTCAAGCCCGACGACGCGCACCGCAAGGTGCAGGGCGCGATCGACCGGATCATGACGGCGCAGCAGCCGGCCGGCGGCTTCGGCATGTGGTCGCCCTTCGGCGACGCCAACCCGTACCTGTCGGCCTATGCGCTCGACTTCCTGACCCGGGCGCGGGCCGAGGGCGGCTACCGCATCCCGGAGCGGGCGTATCAGCGCGGCATCAAGTTCCTGTCGAACTACCTCGACTGGTACGAGGCGCGGTCGGAATGCACCCCGGCCAGCGCCTATGCGCTCTATGTCGTGGCCCGGGCCGGCGGCGGCGATGTCGGCACCATGCGCTACTACGTCGACAACTGCCTGCCGAAGTACCAGACCCCGGTGTCGCAGGCGCAGATCGCCGCGGCCGCCGCCCAGTTCGGCGACACGGCGCGCACCGCCAAGGCCTTCGCCGCGGCGACCTCGACCGAGCGTCCTGCTGATTTCTACGGCGACTACGGCTCGCCGCTGCGCGACCACGCCGCCACCGCGGCGCTGCTGCACGAGGCCAAACAATCGCAGGACGAGGTGCTGCAGCAGGTCGACGTCGCCGCTGACCTGTTCGCCCGCGACAAGTGGTGGAGCACCCAGGACATGACCTGGCTGCTGATCGCGGCCGACGCGGCACTGGACGGCGCCACGCCGCTGTCGCTCGACGTCGCCGGCAAGGCGGTGGCCAATCCCGGCACCGTCTACCGCTACAGCCCGGACGCCCCGGCCCTGGCCGCCGGCATTCCGGTGAAGAACACCGGCAGCGGGCCGATGCGCCAGGTGCTGACGGTGCGCGGCGTGCCGGCGGCGCCGCTGCCGGCGGGCGGCGACGGCTTCGAGATCGTCCGCACCTATCTCGACCGCGACGGCCGGCCGTTCGACCCGGCCAAGACGGCGGTGAAGCAGGGCGACCTGGTCACCGTGCTGCTGCGCGGCCGGGCCACCGACGACCTCGACCACCAGGCCCTGATCGTCGACCTGCTGCCGGCGGGGCTGGAGATCGAGAACCCGTCGGTCGGCAAGGGCGCGCAGCTGGGCGACATCGCCGACACGCTGTCGGACACGCAGCATGTCGAGATGCGGGACGACCGCTACGTCGCGGCGGTCGACCTGACCGGCGACACCCGCAACTTCACGGTGGCCTATCTGGCCCGCGCCGTGACCCCGGGCCGCTTCGCCCTGCCGGCCGCCTATGTCGAGGACATGTACCGGCCGCAATACAACGCCCGCGGCGGCTTCGGCGCCCTGACCGTCGAGGCGCGGAAGTAGCACCAGCCGGATCAATCGGAGGCCCCCGCCGCGTCCCGCACGCGGTGGGGGCTTTCGTTTTCGGGGCTGGAGCGGAACGAATTCAAGACGTTGCCCCTCCCGCTTGCGGGAGAGGTCGGAGACGCGAAGCGGCTCCGGGTGAGGGGATTTCGTCGAGGCCTGGGCCAGCCCTCACCCGGTCGCCCTGCGGGCGCCCGACCTCTCCCGCCAGGCGGGAGAGGTAACACGCGAAGACGCTCGATATCAGGCCCCGGCATGGCCGCGCCTCAGCTCACTCCGCCCCGTCCAGCACCGTCAGGATCCTGTGCGCCGCCGTCACCCGGTCCGCGATCGGATAGTTCCGGTTCGCCAGGATCACCACGCCGATGCGCCGGGACGGGACGAAGGCGACATAGGCGCCGAAGCCGTTGGTCGAGCCGGTCTTGTTGAGCAGCACGTCGTCCTGCGGCGGCAAGGGCGGGTCCAGCCGGCTGACCGGGTTGGGCTTCAGGCTCATCTCGGTCGAGTTGCCGGCCAGCAGCCGGTCCAGCCCGATCGGCCAGGCATACATCTCCCAGCCCAGCCCCTGGGTCATGTCGCCGACCCGGTCATAGCCGGCATGGGTGGCGGCGATGGCGCGGCGGGTGGTGTCGTCCAGCCCGGCGCCGTCGATATTGGCGTCGACGAAGCGGATCATGTCGGCCGCGGTCGACTTCACGCCATAGGCCTCGGCATCCATCGGCCCCGGATTCACCCGCACCGGCTTCCCGGCCTTGCTGTATCCCCAGGCATAGGCGGCCATCCGGTCCGGCGGCACCCGGATGAAGGTGTGGCTCAGCCCCAGCGCCGGGAAGATCCGCTGCTGCATCAGCTCGTCGAAGGGCCGGCCCAGGCTGCGGGCGGCGAGGTAGCCGAACAGGCCGATGCTGGGGTTTGAATAGAGGCGCCGCGTGCCGGGCGCCCAGTCCGGCCGCCAGCCGCGATACCAGGCGACCATCCCGGCGTCGTCGGTGATCTCGTCCGGGAATTGCAGCGGCAGGCCGCCGGCCGTGTAGGTGGCGAGGTCGAGCAGGCTGATCCGGTCGAAGCGGCTGCCCGCCAGCTCCGGCATGTGCCGGCTGGCGGCGTCGGACAGCGCCAGGGTGCCCTGCAGCTGCGCCGTGGCGCCGAGCGTGGCGGTGAAGGTCTTGCTGACCGAGCCGAGCTCGAACAGCGTGTCCTCGGTGACCTTCTGCCCGCTCTCCTTCGACGCGACGCCGTAGCTGAAGAACAGGTGCCGGCCGTCGACCGTGACCGCCACGGCGATGCCGGGGACGTCGTTCTGCTGCATCACCGGCCGGATCGCCGCGTCGACCACACGGGCGATCGGGGTGGCGTCGGGCGCGGCGCCGAGCAGCAGCGCCGCGAGGCCTGCGAAGGCGGGGACGGCAAGCAGGGCGCGGGCCAGCGCCCGCCGGCGCGATACCGGGATCATCCTGTCTCCATGGCTCGGGGCTGCCGGCAGGGCGGCGCCCTGCACGGTGCGGCGTCGTGGCCGCCTGCCCCCTGGATAGGCGCAAGCGATGGCCCCCGCCAGACGAGGAATACTTCCCTGAGCCATGAGATAAACTTGGCCATCGCCGCCTTCGCCCTGACCCTCAGGCCCGGCGGGCGCGGATGTGCAGGAACAGCGGCAGGCGCTGCCAGCGGCAGCGCGGTGGCGTTGGCCAGCCGGACATCCATTGCCGGATCGGCCTGGCGGGCCGCGGCGACCAGGGTCGGCGAGGCGTCGATACCGGTGATCCGGTGCCCCAGCCCCTTCAGGTGCCGGGTCAGGCGACCCTCACCGCAGCCGATGTCCACGGTCAGGCGGCCGGGCGGGGGCAGCAGTTGCAGGAACTGGTCGCGGTGATGCAGCCAGTAGCTGTCGTGTCCGGACTGCCGGGCCCAGCGGATCCACTGGCGGGCCTGGGCTTCCCAGCGTTCGGCGAGGTCCATCGGATCATTCTCCTGGCGCATTCGGAGCGGCGGGCTGATTCAAGCCACATCGCGGGCCGCCGGCAACGGCTCAGCCGGCGCGGTACACGCCCTCGGCTAGCAGCGGCGCCGTGGCGCTGACCTCCCGTTCCAGGGCCAGCGCCACGTCGCGCGGGAAGCCGCCTTCGGTGAGCTCGCGGCCGGACACCGATTCCCGGATCAGCTGCGGGATGTCCGCACCGGCCGTGCGGCAGGCGTCCCGCATCACCTGCGCCTCGGGCGAGCAGGGCAGGTCCAGCGCGTCGATGACGGCGCCGGCGCCGATCAGGTCCTCGATCGCCGGCCGCAGGCCCCCGTCCGGCCAGCGCTCGCCGGCGGGGATGACGCCGATGGCGCCGTCCCCGGCCAGGCCGCGTGCCGCCCGCGCCACCGCGGCGGCGTTGCGCAGGCAGCCCGCCAGCACCGGCGTGCCGCCGCCGGCGAGGGACAGGCGGGAGCCGTTGGGGGAGGGCAGCATCAGCCGGGTCCCGGCCGGGATCCCGAGCAGGCTGGCCGGCGACAGGCTGAGCTGGCCCCCGGCCGCCCGCCGCGGCCGCGCCAGCAGGGCGCCGGCCCGCTCCGCCGCCAGCTTGGCGGCCGCCGGGTCGCCATAGGGGAAGGGCAGGATCTGCGCGCTCCGCGACACCGCCACGTCGACGGCGGTGCAGAAGGACAGCACGTCGACCACGACCAGAGCCGCGACCCGGTCCCGCAGGGCCTCGATGCCGGCCATGCCCCATTCGGCCAGAACCTGCGCCATCCCCGTGCCCTCCGCCACCGCAGGCGCAGCCTAGACCGCCCCGCCGGGGCAGTGAACACGATGTTCATTGCGCCGCCGCCCGAATCATGTTCATGATACGTTCCATGGATGAGGCGCAGACCGATCTGGAGTCGGAGGCCCCGCTCACTCCCGCCGAGGAGCGGGCGGCGCGGCATCTGCGCCTGCTGGCCCGGATGGCCGAGATCCAGATCGAGGTGGCCGAGGCGGCGCGGACCGAGGCGGTCGAGGCGCCGCAGCCCGGCGTCGACTATTGCCAGCGCATCGCCGTGATCGCCCGCTCGCTGCGGCTGACGCTGCTCTTGGAGCAGACGATGGGCGAGGCGCGGCGGGAGGAGCGGCGCCGGGCGGCGGGGCGGCAGGTCGCCGTCACCCAAGGCGACCGCTCGCATCGTGTGTTCCTGGCGGTGGCCGCGGCGGTCGGCGAGACGGCGGAGAGCGAGGCGGAGGATGCCCGGCTCTGCCATGAGGTGCGGGAATACCTGGAGCGGCCGGAGGTGGCGGAGCGGGTCGAATCCTGCCCGGCGCCGGCGATGGTGGCGGAACTGTGCCGCCAGTACGGGCTGCCGGTGGAGCCGGAGGAGTGGCTGGCCGTCGCCGATGCGGCGCTGGAGCAGCTGGGCTTCCTGGCGCCGGCCGACGATCCGCCGGAGGACTTGCCGGCGCCAGGA
>NZ_NHON01000149.1 GCF_002195995.1 Inquilinus limosus | reverse complement strand
CCACCGTCCCACCGCCGCCCGCCGGCGGCGGGGGCGGCGAGGTTGTGGTCCCGCCGGCGGGCGGCGGTGGGACGGTGGTGGTGCCGCCGGTGGTCGGATCGCCGCCTCCGGTGGGCGGAGCCGGGTGATCGAAGCCGGGCAGGATCTCCGGATGCCGGGCCACCCACCAGGCGCCGCCGCCGATGGCGATGACGATCGGGGCCGCGGCCGCCCAGAGCCACGATCGGGACGAGCCGCGCGGCCGGGGCGGCGGGGCGGCGTCGACCGCGACCGGCGGCGCGATCAGGCTGCGCATCGAATGCGGCCGGTCGAGCGGGTCGGGGGCCAGCATCAGCCGGATCTGCCCGGCCAGGCTGGCGGGCACGCCCTCCAGCGCCGGCACCGTCTTCCGGGCCTCGATCGTGGCCATCATCGTCCGGCCCATCTCCAGCGGGCGGCCGCGCGCCGCCGCCGCCAGGACCAGGCCCAGGCTGTAGATGTCCGACCGGCCGTCGACCTGCCCGCCGAACAGGCCGGCCTGCTCCGGCGACGCCCAGGTCATCTTGCCGGCGAAGCCCTCGCCGATGATGGTCTGGGTGTTGGTGTCCGCCAGCTTGGCGATGCCGAAATCGATCACCTTGGCGCGGTCCAGCGCGCCATGCTCGAGGATGATGTTGTCCGGCGAGACGTCGCGGTGGAAGATGCCGCGGTCATGCGCCTCGGCCAGGCCGGCGGCCAGCCGGTCGCGCAGCCGCCCGACCTCCTCCGGCGCCAGCGGCCCCTGGCCGATGCGGTCGCGCAGCGACGGGCCCTCGACATACTCCATCACCAGGTGCAGCCGGCCGGTCTCGTCGCGGAACAGGCCGTCATAGCCGACGATCGCGTCGTGCCGGATCTTCCGCAGCGCCTCGGCCTCGCGCAGGAACAGCGTGGCGATCGACTCGTCGCCCACCAGCTCCGGCAGGATGATCTTGATGGCGTGCTGGGTCTTCTGGTCGGCGTGCTCGGCCTGGTAGATCTCGCCCATGCCGCCGCGGTTGATCAGCCGCACGACGCGGTAGGTGTGCAGGATCAGCGTGCCCGGCGTCAGCCCCGCCGCCGGCTCCCCCCGCGGCCGCCCGGACCGGGGGGAGACGGGCGCATCCGTCCGGCCGGTCCGCAGGCGGGTGGCGTCCGGCGCCGGATCATCGTCTGGCCCGGGCGGCGGCATGTCCGGCGCGCCGCTCACAGCCGCACCCCGTTGATCCGGCCGGGCGGCACCGTCAGGTCGTCATCGTCGGTGCAGGCCAGCGCCACCACCGTGACGTTGTCGGGCGCGCCGCGGCCGAGCGCCAGGTTGATCAGGCTGCGGGCCGCCTGGTCGGGCGGCAGCCGGTCCAGCAGGTTGGCGATCTCCGCGTCGGTCACCACCTTGGTCAGCCCGTCGCTGCACAGCAGGAAGACGTCGCCGTCGCGCACGGCGCTGCGCTCCATGTCCAGCTCCAGCGCCTGGGCCGCGCCGATCGCCCGGGTGATCACATTCGCCTGGGGGTGGGTCAGCGCCGCCTCGGGCGACAGCACGCCGCTGTCGACCAGCTCCTGGACATAGGAGTGGTCGCGGGTGATCTGCCACAGCTGGCGGTTGCGCAGCAGGTACAGCCGGCTGTCGCCCGCCCAAAGGCAGACGAAGCGGTCGGCATAGATCATCAGCACGACGGCGGTGGCGCCGATGGTCGCCCCCTGCCGCTCCGCCCTGGCGTGAATGGCCTGATGGGCCGCGATCAGCCGCGACCGCACCTCCTGGATGAAGCCGCTGCCGGACTCGGGCGGCCGCACCCGGGCCAGGGTGTCCACCACCATGCGGCTGGCCTCGTCGCCATGGCTGTGGCCGCCCATGCCGTCGGCCACGGCCCACAGCCCGATCTCCGGCCGGGACAGGAAGGCGTCCTCGTTGAGCCGCCGGACCGCGCCGGCATCGGTCAGGCCGATCGAGAGGAAGCGCAGCCGGTTCACCGTACGGCATCCTCCGCGGCGGCCGGCGGCCCCATGAAGGCCTGCGGCCAGATCGAGGCCGGCGGTAGGCCGTCCCCGGTCAGGTACCAGCCGCCATGGCTGGGGTTGGTCCAGAACCGCGACCGGCCGGCGGCGGCGCCGTAGCCGCCCAGCCTCAGGCCGGCGGTGCCGAGCGACGGCCCGTCCGTCAACGGATGGGCCTGCCAGCCCTGGTCGATCGGGACGATGGCGTCGGCATCGGCCAGCGGCGGTGGCTGCAGGCGGAACACCGACTCCTCCCACGCCTCGGGGCCGACGGCCTCGTCCAGCGCCGCCAGCGCCGCCGCCTCCAGCCCCTCGAACCAGGGGGCCGCCGTCAGCGGCGCCTCGGCCGGGGGATCGGTGTCGAGCGCGATCGCCAGCGTCAGCGGGAAATAGCGCCCGACGCGGTCGACGCTGGGCATCAGCACCCCGGCCATGGCCGGGCCGGCGCAGCCCGCCGGCAGCAGGAAGCGCCAGATCGGGGCGGTCAGGAAGCGGTCCAGCCAGGCCTCGCCCAGCCCGTCCCGGGTCGCCGCCATGCCGGCCTGCAGCCACCCGTCCCACGGCGTCACGAAGCTGACCGGCAGCCCGCGGGTGACGAAATCCCCCAGCCAGGGCAGCTTGCCGAAGAAGCCCGGGTGGTCCCGGCCCTCGGTCAGAACGCCTGCGGGCATTGGAAATCCCTCAGCTGCGGCAGGGTGAAGGGGTTGAGGACGCTGCCGGTGCGGACCTCGAAGGTGGCGCTGGCGCCGCCGGCCGACACGGTGAAGCGGAACCGGTCGCTGGCCGAGGCGCCGCCGACCCGCGACTGGTCGATCAGCCGGAACAGCGCCCAGGGGCCGTCCTGGCTGATGCCGCCCAGCGGCGTGCCGGTCTCGCCGGTGAACGACACCCGCGCCTGGTTGGCGCCGGTGCCCGGCCAGCGCAGGGCCGCGGTCTGCTGCGGGCCGTGGTCGTAGCTGATGACCTGGCCGTTGATGTCGAGCAGGACGTTCGCGGCGTTGGCCGACAGGTCGACCGGCTGGATCTCCAGCCCGACGCTGGGCTGGGTGCCGCCCTGCGGGAAGAAGGCGTCGCGGATGCGCGCGGCCTTCTCGAACTGCGCCAGCGTGCCGTCGCTGATGCCGAGATCGACATTGTTCAGCTTGGTCCAGCGCCACGGGCTGCGCGAGGTGTCGACATACTGGGCCAGGTTCTTGGTGAAGAACCCGTCGATCAGCCCGCCGGGGGCGAACAGGCGGCCGAAATCGTCCAGCTTCACATCCTGCCTGCTGCCGCGGGCGAAGGGGTAGCGGCCGCCCAGCGCCGCCTGGCACAGCGGCCGGCCGGTCGTGTTCCAGTCGGCGTTGAGCCCGCGCCGGGCGCCGCCGATCGTGGCCTCCGACGTGGCCTGCGAGATCTGGTTGGCCCAGCCGCGCATCACCTCGGGCGCACGGCCGGCCGACGCCGTCAGCTGCTGCGCCAGGCCCGCCAGCTCGGCGTTGGCCGCGGCGCCGCCGGCGCCGGGCGCCATGGCGCTGCGGGTCATCTGGCGATAGATGTCGGCCATCGTCCGGATCATGTCGTCCAGCGGCGACGCGCCGCCGTTCGGCCCCTCGACGAAGGCGCGGAGGTCGCGGAACCGGTCCGAGACATAGGCGCCCGGCGCCGGGGCGTCGGCGGCAGTGGCGCCGCCGCCCAGCCGGGTCTTGGCATAGTCCTGCGCCAGCAGCGTCGCCAGCCGCCCGGCCGGGCCCAGCGCCCGCTGCGCCGCGGCCGTGGCCTCGTCGGCGGCCATGCCGGCGGCGGCCTTCTGGCCGTCGGTCAGCCCGGCCGGCGCGGCGCCAGCGGCGGGCTCGGGCGGCGCTGCCGCCAGGTCGGTCTCCTTCGCCGCCGCGCGCAGCAGGGTCGCGAGGGGGGAGCTGGGCCCCGACAGGATGTTCAGGGTCTCGATCGCGTGGTCCTGGCTCTGGAACGGCACGATCTGGACGTCGGCCAGCAGCCCGTTCCAGGCGGAGATGTAGTCATTGTAGTACAGCTGCAGCGCGTCGCCGGCGATCCGGGCGATGGCCGCATCGTCCGGGTCCCCCGGCGGCGCCTGGGGATCCACCACCCAGCGCTCGGACGCCACCATCCGGGCCGCGTGCTCCAGGCCGGCCAGGACGGTCTCGTGGAAGCCGCGATAGGTATAGACCCCGGGGATGCCCTCGCCCAGGCCCTTGCCAGAGGGGCGGGCCAGCACCCGGCTCGCCTCGGGCCCACCATTAGCGCCGATGGTCCATTCCGGCAGCGCCGCCACCGCGGGGTCCGACAGCAGCATCTTGTACGCGCTCTCCGCCGGCGGCGCGGCGCCCAGGATGCGGCGGGCCTGGTCGACCAGCTTGCCGTCGATGCCGACCACGGTGATCGGCCGCTCCAGCAGCGCCGCGGTGTGGTCGAGGATCGCCTGGCGGTGCGGCGCGTTGTCGGCGCCGGGATAGCGCTGGTCCAGGTCGACCTTGAGCCAGGCCAGGATGGTGTCGCGGTCGATCTCCGGCGCCCGGCCGCCCAGCATCAGGTACGATTTCAGCGCGACATAGGCGAGGTTCGACGGCGCCTTGACCCCGCGCAGGATGTCTTCGAGCCGCACCACCAGCCGCGGCAGCAGCAGCGTGTTCAGCGCGCGGCGGTAGGAGGGGACGGTGCCCTGGGACAGCACGTCGCCCTGGTACAGGCCGAACTGCATTGCGACCGGCACGTCGTCGTTCCGCCGGTCATAGCCGGTCGGCATCGCCCGCAGCAGGTCCAGCGCCGGCAGCACCGTCGCCAGGTCGGCGTTGCGGACCGGCCCGACCGCGTCGCCCAGCTTGGCGCCGTAGTCGTTCAGGCCGGACTGGACGGAGGAAATCAGCTCCCGGTTGCCGAGATAGCTGACGGTCCAGGCGGACAGGCCGCCGGCCAGCACCAGCAGGGCCGCGGTGGTCGCGCCCCAGCGCACCCAGCGCAGCCGGCGCTCCACCTTGGGGTTGGTCGAGACGATATGCGCCTCGGCGAAGACCACCCGCCGCAGCAGGTCGGTCAGGAAATAGCTGCGGCCGCGGCCCTGGGGCGGGGCCATCTGCTGCCGGTCCAGCCCGAAGGACTGGGCCATGGCGCCCATCAGCCGGTCGAACGGCGTGCCCTCCTGCGTGCCGCTGGTCAGATAGGCGCCGCGCAGCAGCGGGCGGCTGTCGTAGCGGCTGGGCCGGAACGCCTCGGCCAGGAACTCGTCCAGCGGCTCGCGCAGCGACGCGACCTGGGCCGGGAAGCCGTAGATCAGGCTGCGGTTGCGGATGTCCGGCTCCTGGTGCAGCCGGGTGACCACCCGCTCGTTCAGCCGGTCGACCAGCCGGTCGAACTCCTTCAGGAACCCGGTGACCGCGCCCTGTTCGCCCTTGCCCTCGTCGAAGGCGAAGCTGATGCCCCAGACCTGCTCGCGCGCCTCGCGGTCCAGGTCGTCGAAGAACTCGCTGAAGCCGGCCAGCAGGTCGGCCTTGGTGAACAGCACATAGACCGGGAAGCGGACGCCCAGCTCGTCGCTCAGCTCCTGCAGCCGCTGCCGCACGGCGCGGGCATGGGCCGACCGCTCGGCCTCGGGCATGATGGCGAGGTCGGAGATGCTGACGCAGATCAGCGCGCCGTTGATCGGCTGCCGCGGCCGGTTGCGCTTGAGCAGGCCGAGGAAGCCCTTCCAGGCGGCGGCGTCGCGGGCGGCATGGCTGTCCTGGGTGGTGTAGCGGCCGGCGGTGTCGATCAGCACCGCCTCGTTGGTGAACCACCAGTCGCAGTTCCGGGTGCCGCCGATGCCGCGGATGGCGTCACGGCCCTGGCCGGTGCGCTCGGCCAGCGGGAAGTCGACGCCGGAGTTCACCAGCGCCGTGGTCTTCCCGGCACCGGGCGGCCCGATCAGGATGTACCAGGGCAGCTCGTACAGCCAGCGGCGGCCACCCTTCTTGCCCAGCCGCGTGTTCTTCAGGACCGCCAGCGCCTCGGTCAGGCGGCCGCGGATGGTCTCGATCTCCTCCTCCGCCGCCTCGCCGGGGCTGGCGGCTTCCTGCGCCATGTCGTCGACCAGCCGCGCATTGGCGTTGCGGCTGCGGACGATCGACCAGGCCACGGCGAAGGCCCAGATCACCAGCAGCGCCGCGATCACCGCCACACGCACCAGCTCGCTTTCCAGCGGCCGGGCGTCGGCGAAGGCGAAAAGGGGTCCGACGAACCACACAATGGCGGCCAGCAGCAGCACCCCGATCAGGGTGACGAACCAGCGTGCCGTCAGGATGGAGAGGATCTTGCGCATCGGCTCTCGTCGTTCGCCCGGGCGTCAGCCGCCGCCGGTCGGCTTGATCAGGATGACCTCGACGCGGCGGTTCTGCGCGCGCGCCTCGGGCGTGGTGTCCGGCGTCACCAGCGGTTCCGTGTCGCCCTTGGCCTCGACGGAGAAGCGGCCGGTGCCGACGATCTTCTCGAAGATCCCCTTCACGCTGTTGGCCCGGGCCAGCGACAGCTCGATGTTCGAGCCGAAGCGCGCGCTCCGGATCTTCTGGCTGTCGGTGTGGCCCTCGATCACCACCTGGCCGGGCTCGGTCTTCAGCGCCTCGCCGATGCGGTTCAGGATCGACAGGCGCTTCGGGGTCACCGCGTCGCTGGCCGAGGCGAACAGGTCGCTGCCGTTGATCCGGACCCGGACCGACTGCTGGTCCTCGGTCACCGTGACCAGGCCCTCCTTGATCTCGGGCTCCAGGAACTTCTTCAGGCGGACGCCGGAGCTCTCGACCACCACCTTCGGCGGCGGGGGCGGCGCCGGCGGCTCGACCGGGGTCGTCCGCTCGATCACCACCGGGCCCTGCGGCGGGGCGCTCGCCGCAGCGGCCATGGCCGGGTCCAGCGCCGCGTCGAGGAACCAGCGGAAGGTGAAGAAGGCGGCGACCAGGACGGCGCCGGTCGCGGCCCCGATGACCCAGAGCGGGACGATGCGGCCGAGGGCGCGCCGCTCGGCCACGACGCCCTTCCAGTGCGGCGACAGGGCGGCCTCGCGCTCGCCGCGCAGGCGGCGGATGGCGCGGTACAGCGAATCCCGGATCTCCGCCAGCTTCGCCGGGCCCCGCGCATCGACGCGGTAGCGGCCCTCGAAGCCGAGCGACAGGCAGACATAGTACAGCTCGAGGATCTCCAGCGTCCGCTCGGGATCCTTCATCAGGTGGTCGAGGATGTCGAAGAAGCGCTCGCCGCCCCAGGTCTCGTTGTAGAAGGTCGAGACCATGGACTGCTTGGTCCACAGGCTCTGGCTGCCCCAGGGCGTGTTCAGCACCAGGTCGTCGATCGTGGCGCACAGGCCGTAGCGGGCGGCGCGGATCGCCTCGGCCGAGGCGCCGGCGGCCAGGGCGGTGCGCTCGAAGCTGCGGATCTCGGCGACCACGCGCTCGCGCAGCAGCGGCACGTCGCGATGCACCGCCCGGTTCTTCAGCCGCACGGCCAGGGCCAGCAGCGGCGCGGCCGCCTGGGTGACGGCGTTCAGGCCGGTCGGCGCCAGCGGCACCACGCCGGCCGGGCCGTCCGGCAGGCCGGCGGCCAGGCGCGACCGGGGGGCGACGACGCGCGGCGCGATGGTGCCGTCGCCCTCCTGTCCTTCCCCGACCACGGCGGCGGGCCGGGCCCCGCCGGGGCGGGGGCGGATGACGGTGCGGTCACCGTCCTTCGGGTCGGCGAAGGGATCGTCTTCGGCCATCGGCTATCCTTGGGGGGCCTTGATCGCCCAGCACTCCAGCTGCAGGTTCGGGAACTCGCCGGCGACGTGCACGGCCATGCCGCCGGAGGATTTCAGCTCCTCCCAGAACCGGCCGGTGCGGTCCATCTCGAAATAGATCACGCCGGGATGGTAGGGCAGCTGCCGCGGCGCGACCGGAAGCGGGCGGATGGTGATGCCGGGCAGGGCCGCGTTCACCAGGTTCCGGATCTGCTCGACCGGCCCGATCTTGATCTGCGACGGGAAGTGGCGGCGCAGGGCGTCGGCCGAGGCGTCGGCGCGCACCGCCAGGATGAAGGCGGCCTGGTCCAGCAGCGACCGGTCGGCGATCGGCGCCACCCGGATGCCGTAGCGCCGCTCCTCCAGCGGGATCGGGATGGCGCTCTGCTCCAGCACCGCCGACAGCGACTGTCGCAGCTCGATCATCACTGCCTGGAAGCAGCGCTGCAGGTCGTCATGGCGATAGGGCGGGAAGGCGACCGGCCGCTTGTCCCGGCCGGTGAAGCTGGCCAGCTCGCCCGCCAGCTCCAGCATGGCGGCGTACAGCCGCTCCGGATGGATGCCGGGGGTGACGGCGAAATGGGCCATCACCGGCTCGGCCCGGTTGACCAGCTGCAGCAGCAGGAAATCCGCCACCTCGGCCACGCCCTGGGTGCCGGAGGCGTTGACCCGGCCGGCCAGCGCCTCGCCGCGATGATGCAGCAGGCCCAGCACCTCGGAGACGAAGCCCGACAGGCCGGCCGAGGCCTGGCAGGTCAGGCTGGGCGGGATGTACTTGTCGTCCAGCACGATCGACCGGTCCGACCGGACCTCGATGATCCGCGCCAGGCCCAGGCAGACATAGCCGGAGCGGTCCTCCGTCTCCAGGAGGTAGCGCAGCCGCAGCCGGGCCACCTGGATCGCGGACACCGCCGGCGAATAGGCGTTGGCGTCCGATGCCTCGAAATCGATGGCGGCGTAGCGGGCGGTGTCGCTGCTGGCCGTCGCGTGGTCGATGTCGGGGTGGCCCGGCTGGCGCACCGGCACCGCCAGGTAGACGATCGTGTTCTTGGTCGCTTCCGGCACCGTCAGCGGCGGCGGGTGGTCGACATCCTCCGGGATGCCGAAGGGGGTGCCGTCCTCCAGCACGCCATGGGCCGCGGTGATCGCGAACTTGCCGGTGGTCAGCAGCTCGCGGTTGATGGTCAGGGCACCGATGCCCCAGCCATGCGGCATCAGGTCGGCCAGCCGCGCGCGCACCAGCTTCTCGACATAGCGGTCGAATTGCTGGAAGTGGTGGGTCCGCAGGAACATCCCCTCGGACCAGACGACCTTGTTGTCCCAGGCCATGAGCGGCTATTCCCCGGCCCTGGCCGTGACCTCGGCGGCGCCGACGGTGATGGCGACGGTGCCGGTCGACGCCGGGTCGACCGCGACCGAGGTGCGCCAGCGGGCATGGTCGATGTCGCGGAAGCCGGCGACCACACCGATCACCTGAGTGGCGGGATCCAGCTTCAGGGGCAGCGACCGGCTCTGGCCGGGCGTCACCAGGGCCTGGTCATGCGCCACCAGCGTGTCGCCCAGCGCGCCCTGTGGATCGCTGGTCAGCTTGAAATAGTCGGACTGGTCCAGGACCGAGCCCGACTTCAGCTGATAGATCCGCACCACGATAGGCGACGGCCGATGCGACGCGTCCGGGTTGACGTCCGGGCTGGCGGAGACGGTGGCCGTCGCGTCGCGCGGGGTGGGGGCCGTGGCGCCGCAGCCCGACAGCAGGGTTGCGGCGAGCAGGGCTCCGGCGAATCTGCGTGATCCCATTTTTCCTATTCCCCAGCAGGCCGTAGCATTGCGATCCTGTGTAGCAAGCGCATGAGTCCGAGGCCACATCATGGCGGGCTTCGGCCATTCCCGTCCCCGCGGCCTCAGATCCGGTCCTTCAGCCTGCCATAGCCTTCCGCGAAGGACGGGCCGAAGACCTCGCGGATGTTGTTCGACGCCGTTTCGGCCGTCCGGCGGTGCAGCGCGACATAGGCATCCCACAGCTTGGCCTTGCGGCCGCCCGGCAGCACGCCGCCCAGTCCGCCGGTGGCCGTTCCGGCCTCGATCGCCGCCGGGCTGAGCGTGTCGAGCAGGTGGCGCAGCGCCTGCTCCATGCCGCCGACCGTGCCGATCTGGTGCTCATGCAGGTCGTGGAACCCCTCGGCGATGGCGTCCGCCCCCTTGGCGAAGGCGGGCAAAGGCGGGTTCAGGATGGCGGCGATCGCCTCCGCCGGAGTCGCCGAGAATTTCAGCGGGTTGTTGTTGCGCGGCTGGATCGAGGTGCGCTCGATCCGGAACTCGCCCTTCAGCGCCGACCGGGCGTTCAGCGCCTCGATCAGGCCCTGCACGCTGGTCCGCACGATCTCGCCGAAGATGGCCGCGATCTCAGGCCCGCGCTCGGCCGGGAAGCGGGTGGGGTCGAGCCCAGCCGCCTCCAGCATCGTCCGCAGCAGGTCGTGGCTCCCGGCCGGCAGCGGTGCGGGGGCCGGCTCCGCCCGGGCCTCGGCCGGGAGCCACGACCTGCTGCGGACGATGCTGGAGGCGGCTGG
Organism: Inquilinus limosus; assembly: GCF_002195995.1. GTDB lineage: Bacteria > Pseudomonadota > Alphaproteobacteria > DSM-16000 > Inquilinaceae > Inquilinus > Inquilinus limosus_C. Next base: position 150 of record NZ_NHON01000149.1, on the reverse strand, counting down.
GCTCGACCCCACCCGCTTCCCGGCCGAGCGCGGGCCTGAGATCGCGGCCATCTTCGGCGAGATCGTGCGGACCAGCGTGCAGGGCCTCGATCCAGCCGCGCAACAACAACCCGCTGAAATTCTCGGCGACTCCGGCGGAGGCGATCGCCG
>NZ_NHON01000148.1 GCF_002195995.1 Inquilinus limosus | reverse complement strand
GCCGGCAGCGGCCCGCGCTCGGCGGCATAGCGCGGCGACCCGACCGCCAGAAGCGCGCCGCCGACCCGGCCCAGCACCGCCTTGCCGGCGATGGCCGAGGCCTCGGTCACGGCCGGCACGGCGACCCTGCGGGCGGCAGCGGCGTCGAGGATGGCGCGGGCCAGCGGGTGGCTGGAGCCGCTCTCGACCGCCGCCGCCTCGGCCAGCACCGCGGCCTCGCTGCCGTCCAGCGCGACGATGTCGGTGACCTGCGGCCGGCCGACGGTCAGCGTGCCGGTCTTGTCGAAGGCCACGGCCCTGACCTTGCCCAGCATCTCCAGCGCCGCCCCGCCCTTCAGCAGCAGGCCGCGCCGCGTCCCGGCGGCGATGCCCGACGCGATGGCCGCCGGGGTCGACAGCACCAGGGCGCAGGGGCAGGCGATCAGCAGCAGCGACAGGCCGCGATAGGTCCAGACCGTCCAGTCACCGCCGAACAAGAGCGACGGCACCGCGATCACCAGGCCGGAGACGACCATGGCCGCCGGGGTGTACCAGGCGCTGAACCGGTCGATGAAGCGGGCGGTCGGCGCCTTGCTGGACTGCGCCGTCTCGACCATGTGGATGATGCGGGCGATGGTGTTGTCCGCCGCCGCCCGGGTGACCCGCAGGCGCAGCACGCCGCCGGCATTGATGCTGCCGGCATAGACGGGGTCGCCCGCCGCCTTGGCCACTGGCACGGACTCGCCGGTGATCGGCGCCTCGTCCAGCTCCGACTCGCCATCGACGATGGTGCCATCGGCCGGCACCCGGTCGCCGGGACGGACCAGCACGATGTCGCCGATCGCAAGGTCGTCGACCGCGACGGTGCTCAGGACGCCGTTTACCTCACGCTGCGCCGTGCGCGGCACCAGCGACACCAGCGCCTTGATGCCCTGGCGGGCGCGGCCGGCGGCGACGGTCTCCAGCAGCTCGCCGACGGCGAACAGGAACACCACCACCGCGGCCTCCGACGCCGCGCCGATGGCGATGGCGCCGATCGCGGCGACCGCCATGAGCGTCTCGATGCTGAAGGGCGAGCCGGAGCGGACCAGGGTCAGGGCGCGGCGGGCCACCGGCACCAGCCCGATCAGCGCCGCGGCGAGATAGGCCCATTCCGCCTCGGCCGGGACGATCTGCCCGGCGACGAAGGCTGCGGCCAGCAGCAGGCCGGTGAAGCCGACCAGCTGCGCCTTGCGCTCGCGCCACCAGGGCCTGGCGTCCTCCGCGGCCGGGGCGCGGGGCGTTGTGTCGGCGATCGCCGTCGGGGTGAAGCCGAGGGCGCGGATCTTGTCCTCGACGGCACGGCCATTGGCCGCATCGCCCGCCGCACCGAAGGCCAGCAGGCCGGTGGCGAAGCTGACCTCGACGCCGCTGACGCCCTCGATCCGGCCCAGCGCCGTCTGCAGCTTGCCGACGCAGCTGGGGCAATCCATGCCGTCGACCCGGTAGCGCAGGGTCAGGCCCTGCCGCTCGTCATTCGCCGCAGCCATGCGACGCACTCCCTTGCCGAAACATCCGTCGCAGGGGAAGATGGGAGCTACAGCGACTATAGCTTCAAGAGGAAAATTGCGATGTCCGCGCGTGGCGACGCGATGCCGATCGGCGAGCTGGCCCGCCGCACCGGCTGCAAGGTCCAGACCATCCGCTACTACGAGCAGATCGGGCTGATGCCGGAGGCGGCGCGGACCCTGGGCAACCAGCGCATCTACGGCCGGGCGCACAGCGACCGGCTGGCCTTCATCCGCCACAGCCGCGAGCTGGGCTTCCCGCTGGACGCGATCCGCCAGCTGCTGACCCTGTCGGACGACCCGAACCAGCCCTGCGCCACCGCCGACCGGATCGCGCAGGAGCAGCTGGCGGCGGTGCAGGCCCGCATCGCCCGGCTGGAGGCGCTGAAGGCCGAGCTGGAGCGGATGGTGGAGCAGTGCCGCCACGGCACCATCGGCCATTGCCGGGTGATCGAGGTGCTGGCCGACCACAGCCACGGCCACTGCCTGCACACCGACCACCTGACCGGCGACGACATCGAGACCGCCGCCTGAAGTCTGCGGGGAGCTTCCGGGCATCGCTCGCGCTGTCTGTCCTGCTTGGTGAGACCTTTCAGAATAGCTGGAACCCGCTCCTTTCTTGTCCCCCCTCCGCAAGGGGAGGGGGGACTCGTTTTTCTTTTCGGTCGATGTCGTTGCTGGCCTCCAAGATGGCCCGACAGATATTCTGAAAGGGTCTCGCCTCGCGGGAGAGGCCGGGCTCGTGCGGCGCGACCGGGTGGGGTGGCCCTGCGCCTCGACACCCCCTCACCCGAAGGCGCAAGCGCCTCCAACCTCTCCGTAGACGGGAGAGGCAAAAAACAATCTGAGCTGTCGTGAGAGGGTACCGGACAACACGCGCGCCTAACTGGTGTCCGGTTTCGACGGCTTCGGCACGGCACGGCCGGTGTCGGACTCGTCCGATGGACGGCGCCAGTCGGGCTCGGGTCGAGCGGCCGCGGCTTCGGCAGGGGCGTCAGGCACGTGATCGGGGGGCAGGCGGTCGGGCGCCGCGGCAGCGCCGTCGTCCCGGTCCCGCGGCAGCAGGGCGGCGTCGCGCCGCTCCTCCGCCTCGTCGCCCGATTCGAGCTCGATGTCCAGGCACTCGCTCTCGGTCAGGGCTTCGCGCGGCTCCGCCCGAGGCTTGCCATCCCCGGCTGCCGGCGCGGCCTCGGCCGGCGCGGCTTCGGGCGGCGCGGCCCCGGCTGTCGCAACGTCCGCGGCCTTCTCCGCCGGCGTGCGATCCGCCTCCCCGGCCTTGCGGTCCTGATACGTCTCGCGGACCCGCTGGCTCATCGCGATCGACAGCCGCACCGAACGGGCCAGGCGCACCTGCGCCAGCGCGAAATCCGGCCTGGTCCGCTCGATCGGCGTCGCCAGCTGCTCCGTCGCCGTCATCCGCGCCGTGCGGAGGCCGATCTCGACCAGCTCGCCCAACGAGCTCAGCGCCCATCGCGTCCAGGCCAGGTCCGGATCGACCGGCCCGTCCTCCAATCCGCAATCCCGGGGCATCATCTCCATAGAACATATCATGAACGAAAACGGCCGATAATACCACTGCAATCATGTCCCTGCCCTCGCAGGCCACGCATTTCTCACGGGAGGGGCGACAAGAATGGATGGCTCCGGATCCGGGAATCCGACAGATTGACGGCCCCAGGAGGACATCATGGACATCACCATCCCGCTGCTCAGCATCCTCGGCGCCATCGTGGTCGGCGCGGCCAGCCCGGGGCCCAGCTTCGTCTTCGTCACCCGCACCGCCATCGCCCTGTCGCGCCGCGACGGGCTGGCCGCCGCGCTGGGCATGGGCGTCGGCGGCGTGGTCTATGGCGGGCTCGGCCTGTTCGGCCTGCAGGCGATCCTGGCCCAGGTGGAATGGCTGTACCTGACGCTGAAGGTGGCGGGCGGCCTCTATCTGCTGTGGCTCGCGCTGGCCCTGTGGCGCACCGCGGCGCAGCCGATCGCGGTGCCGAAGACGGCGGAGGGCCGGCCGCGCAGCGTCCGCCGGTCCTTCACCCTAGCCGCCGTCACCCAGTTGAGCAACCCGAAGGCCGCGATCGTCTATGGCAGCATCTTCGCCGCCTTCCTGCCGCCGCAGGTGCCGGCCTGGACCTTCGCCGTGCTGCTGCCGGCGATCTTCGCCATCGAGGCCGGCTGGTACACCATCGTCGCCCTGGTGTTCTCCGCCGATCGTCCCCGCGCCGTCTATCTGCGCTGGAAGCGCTGGTTCGACCGCGCCGCCGGCTCGGTCATGGGCGCGCTGGGCATCCGCCTGATCCTGGGGGCCGGGAAGCTGTAGGCAAAAATGAGCGGCCCCGCCCCTTCACGATGGTACCGGGGTCAACGCGCATCCATCAGGTCATCTCATGACTGAAAGCAAACTCTCGTTCACCGCCATCCTTGATGCAGATGCAATCACGACCGCCGTGCTCGTGAGTCACGCGGAATACATCGCGGGAACCCCCATGGGTACCGAATGGCAATGCCGGAGCGTGGGCGAGAAGACTCACTTCACCTTTGCATCCCCTGAACGTCGAGACCGGTTTGTCTCATTCGTATGGGCGGTGGAGCACCTTCGAGCCGAGATCTCCCCGTCCAGGGTACCTTGAGGAAACGACGCGCGATCGTGACACGGCATCCAATCGGACGCGTCCCGATCTAGAACCGCGTCACGACGCTGATGCCCGTGCCGTCGAAGCGGTCCATCTGGGGCAGAGCGACCGCCGCCTCGTCCAGGCTGATGCGGCTGCCGATCAGAAGCTGCGGCGCCAGCGTGCCGGCGGCGATCATGTCCAGCATCGCCTGGTAGCGGAACGCCTGCATGCCGTGGCTGCCCAGGATCTCCAGCTCATAGGCGATCACCCGGTCCATCGGCACCGGCGACCGCGCGTGGTCGTCCAGCATCAGCCCGACCTGGATGTGCCGGCCGCGCCGGCGCAGGCAGCGGATCGAGTTCATGCAGGTGGCCGGGTGGCCCAGCGCGTCGACCGAGACATGGGCGCCGCCGCCGGTCAGGTCGCGGATCTCGTGCACCACATTGGCCGAGCTGGAGGCGTTGACGGTGGCCGCGGCGCCGAGCCGGCGGGCGAGGTCGAGCTTCTGCTCGGTCAGGTCGACCGCCACGACATTGGCCCCGAGCGCCCGGGCGATCATGATCGCCGACAGGCCGACTCCGCCGCAGCCATGCACCGCCACCCACTCCCCGCCCCGCACCCGGCCCTGGTCGACGACGGCGCGGAAGGAGGTGGCGAAGCGGCAGCCCAGGCTGGCTGCGGTGGCCGAATCGATCTCGTCCGGCAGGGCGACCAGGTTGGTGTCGGCGAAGTCGAGCGCGACATATTCAGCGAAGGAGCCCCAGGCGGTGAAGCCGGGCTGGAACTGCCGCTCGCACACCTGCTGGTTGCCGCTGGCGCATTCCGGGCAATGGCCGCAGCCGGCGACGAAGGGCACCGTCACCCGCTGGCCCTCGCGCCAGCGCCGGACCTGCGGCCCGACCGCGACGATGGTGCCCGCCAGCTCGTGTCCGGGCACATGCGGCAGCACGATGTCGGCATCATGCCCCATCCAGCCATGCCAGTCGCTGCGGCACAGCCCGGTCGCCTCGACCTTCACCACCACGCCCTCCGCCGAAGGCGCCGGGTCCGGCACCGTCTGGATGGTCGGCGCTTGGCGGAACTGCTCGAAGACGACGGCTTTCATCGGGTGGTATCCATCGCTGTTGATCGGAGTGTGGCGGCTGACAGGTGTCGAGCATCTTCACGTTGCCTCTCCCGCCTGGCGGGAGAGGTCGGGCTCGCGCAGCGAGACCGGGTGAGGGCTGGTCCCGGCCTCGACAAAATCCCCTCACCCGGAGCCGCTTCGCGTCTCCGACCTCTCCCGCAAGCGGGAGAGGCAACGCCTCATTGCCCGGTTCGATTGCGCTGGCGTGATCCGATCTTAAATCATCCGGCTCTACCCGATGCCGAAAATCCGGTGCGTGCCTTCGACGTCGCGCAGCGGGTGAAGGCCGAGGTCGAGCAGCGGGCGGCCGCAGGCGTCGCGGAACGGCTCCGACACCAGCACCCGGCGGCGCAGGGTCTTGGTCAGCTCCTCCAGCCGGCTGGCGCGGTTCACCGCCGGGCCGATCACGGTGAAGTCCAGCCGCCGGGCCGCGCCGATATTGCCGTAGGCGATCTCGCCGAGATGCAGGCCGATGCCGAAATCGACCGCGTCCGGCCCGGTCAGCCCATGCTCGGCATTGGTGGCATCGACCTGGGCGCAGAAGGCCTCGGCCGCAGCCAGGGCGGCGGCACAGGCAGTGCCGCGGTCGACGTCATGCGTCACCGGGAAGATCGCCAGCACCGCGTCGCCGATGAATTTCAGGATCTCGCCGCCCTCGGCCTCGATCGCCACGCCCATGTCGCCGAACCAGCCGTTCAGCAGCTCGACCACGTCGCCGATGGCGTTCACCTCGCTGCGCCGGGTGAAGGCGCGCAGATCGGCCAGCCAGATCGCCGCCTCGATCCAGTCGACCTGGCCGCGCTCGATCTGGCCCTCGACGATGCGCTGGCTGGTGCGGGCGCCGACATAGGTGTCGAGCAGGTCGAGCGCGATCCGCTTCCACACCTGGCGTTCGGCATAGGGGCTGAACAGCCGCGCCGCGGTGTCCAGCGCCTTCAGCTCGTCATCGTCGAAGCCGCCCGGCTGCCGCGTGGCGAAGGACAGGAAGCGGGTGCGGCTGGTGTCGAGGAAGGGCAGCGGCGTGATGAAGTAGTCGGTGGAGCCCTGCTGCTGCAGTTCCTCCAGCAGCGGCATGTCGCCGACATCGCCGTCGAGCCGCCGGCGATACGCCCGCTCGGTGTCGTCGACGATCTTGGTCGGGCTGGTGAGATAGCCCGGGCTCTGCAGCACGCCCTGCCGGGCGCGCTCGCCGAACTCGATGGTCTCGTCGCTCCACACCAGCATGGTGCCGCTGATCTCGGGATGCAGCACCTCGAGCCCGATATGGATCCGCCAGGCCGGCACGATGGTCTGCGCCACCCGCTCGCAGAATCCGGGGAACAGGCCCTTGAGCGGCACCGGCCGCCGCGTCGCCTCGACCAGCCAGAGGCCGAGCGCCTCAAGCCCGGCGCGATGCCTGTCGGCGATCGGTCGGCAATCCCAGTCCGGCGGCAATCCGTCTTGCATGGCGGGAGAAGACCCTTTTGGCGGGTCGCGGTCAATGCGGTGCTTGGCGCGGACAGCATCGCATTGCGGGACGGACGTGGCCACAACCGCGGCCATGCCGCCCGTGCGCGAGGTGTCCGTCTGCCCTGCGGCACGGTCATGTCATCCGCGCCGCTTCCGGCCTATCCTGCGGAGGCATATCGCACCGCCAGCAAGAGAGGACCGACATGGCTGCGCAACGGACCGGCTCCGACCTTCTCGTCGAGGCCCTGGTCAATGAGGGCGTGGACCGCGTCTTCGGCGTGCCCGGCGAGGAGAATCTCGACATCGTCGAATCGCTCCGCCGCTCCGGCATCGACCTCGTCGTCACCCGGCACGAGCAGTCGGCCGCCTTCATGGCCGCGACCTATGGCAGGCTGACCGGCAAGGCGGGTGTCTGCCTGACCACGCTCGGCCCCGGCGCCCTCAACCTGACCACCGGCGCGGCCTATGCCCTCCTGGGCGCCATGCCGATGGTGATGATCACCGGGCAGAAGCCGATCCTGAAGAGCCGCCAGGCGCAGTTCCAGATCGTCGACATCGTCGCCACCATGCGGCCGCTGACCAAGTCGTCGCGCCAGATCGTCAGCACCGGCGCGATCCCGACCCTGGTGCGCAACGCCTTCCGCATCGCCCAGGAGGAGCGGCCGGGCCCGGTGCATCTGGAGCTGCCGGAGGACATCGCCGCCGCCCCGGCGCCTGAGGGGCTGGGCCCGGTGCCGCTGCACCCGCTGGAGCTGCCGGTGGCCAATGACGAGGCCGTGGCCAAGGCCGCCGCGATGCTGCGCGCCGCCCAGCGCCCGCTGGTGATGATCGGCGCCGCCGGCAACCGCCGCCATTTGGTGCCGGCGCTGTCCGACTTCGTGCGCGGCATGAACATCCCGTTCTTCAACACCCAGATGGGCAAGGGCGCGGTCGACGGCAATTCCGGCCTCTATATCGGCACCGCCGCTTTGTCCGAGGGCGACTATCTGCACGACGCGGTGACCAAGGCGGACCTGATCCTGGCGATCGGCCACGACGTGGTGGAGAAGCCGCCCTTCATCATGGAGCAGGCGGGCCAGAAGGTGATCCATGTCGGCTACCAGCCGGCCGACATCGCCGAGGTGTATTTCCCGGACCATGAGGTGGTGGGCGACATCGGCGCCTCGCTGGCCCGCATCGCCGAGGCGTTCGGCGGGCCGCACCCGACCGCGGCCGAGTCCTTCGCCGCGCTGCGCGAAAAGATCCTGGAACGGGCGGCGGCGGACGGCACCAGCGGCAGGTTCCCGCTGCTGCCGCAGCGCATCGTCCACGATGTGCGCGCGGTGATGCCGCAGGACGGCGTCGTCGCCCTCGACAACGGCATGTACAAGATCTGGTTCGCCCGCAGCTACCGCACCCATGTCGCCAACACCATCCTCCTGGACAACGCGCTGGCGACCATGGGTGCCGGCCTGCCCTCGGCCATGGCGGCGGCGATGCTGCATCCGGACCGGCGGGTGATGGCGGTGTGCGGCGACGGCGGCTTCATGATGAACTCGCAGGAGCTGGAGACGGCGATCCGGCTGAAGCTGAACCTGGTCGTGGTGATCCTGGTCGACAATGCCTATGGCATGATCCGCTGGAAGCAGGAGGCGCAGGGCTTCGCCGATTGGGGCCTGACCTTCGGCAACCCGGATTTCGTGACCTACGCCAAGGCCTATGGCGCCACCGGCTGGAATGTCGAGTCGGCCGGGGATTTCGCGCCGACGCTGGAGAAAGCCTTCGCCCAGGGCGGCGTGCACCTGGTCAGCGTGCCGGTCGACTACACCGAGAACAGCCGGGTGTTCATCGAGGAGCTGCGCTCCCACGCCTCGGCGGTGGAAGCGGATTGAGGCCGATCAAGAGCCCTTCCGGCGACGGGGCAAGGCATCGCCCTTCACCGGAGGATTGCCGACGCCGGCGCGCTTGAGGATCTCCAGGGCTTTCGGAATGTCCGCTCGCGCCGCGCGCTCGGCGAAATAGCTCTCGGTGCGAAGCGCAGAGAGCTTTTCCGCCACCGCAACATTGATGAACTGGTTCAGGGCAACGCCTTCCGTCTCGGCTACCTTGCGCGCCTCATCCAGCAGCGACGGCTGCAGACGCAGTGCGAAGTTGCTCTTCCTCATTTCCGTACCTCCAGTCGCCCAAGGGCATCTCCAGGGGATAGAATCTCCAGCCCGAACGCCTTCGCTCCCCGAGTGAAATCACGCCGATTGAACGTCACCACCGCATCCGCGGCGCCGTTCACGGCTGCCTCGAGAACCATGTCGTCGTCGGGATCGCGAAGGGCAGGCCGCCACAGAAAGGCCAGGCGAACCGCCTCCGCAATCGCAACGACCGCATCCAAAACCGTCGCGACATCCGCGGCGGTCAAGCCCGACGCCTGCAGATGCTCAGGTCTCGTCAAAACAGCTTCGTATTCGATCACGAGCGGCACCGAGACCAGAAGCCCGACACGCCGTTGCAGGGCCGCGGCCAGGAGACGGCGGGACGCGCCGGCATCGCTGCGGATGGCGGCGACCATGACGTCCGTATCGAACACCCATCTCATATCACGAGATAGATATCACATGCGATATTGCAAGATCGAGATCCATCAATGGTTCTCGCGCTCCAGCGCATCGCCCCATCTCAGCCGCCGCACTGCCTTGAGCAGCGCCCCGTCGCGCTTGGTCACGGTGCGCTCCACGACGCCTTCCGGCGCGCACAGCCGCAGGTCGATGCGCGAGCCGGCGCCGCGCGGCGGGGCGATGACGCGGCCGGCGATGGGCCGACCCGGCTGCCGCGACACCGCGACATAGGCGAATTTCTCGTCCTCCCACGGCACCTCGCCGCCCTTGGCCTGGCGGTGGATGCGGGAGCGGGCGACGCGCCGGGCGAAATGGCACCAGTCAGGCTCGGCCAGCGGGCAGACGCGGTCATGCGGGCACGGCGCCACGACATGGCCGCCGGCCGCGACCAGCCGCGCCCGGGCGTCGAGGATGCGGCGATACCCGGCCGGGGTGCCGGGCTCGACGATCAGCAGCAGGTCGCCGGTGGCGGCCCACAGCCCGTCCACCAGCGCGCCGCGCCGGTCGGGCGCCAGCTCGTCCAGCACATAGGACAGGATGACGAGGTCATGCGCCGGCAGCTGCGGCAGCGGCTGCGCCAGGTCGGCGGCGCGCCACTCCGTGGGCGGGACCGCGTCACCGGCCAGCCGGGCGCCCCAGTCGCGGAAGGCGGCGCTGCCCTCCAGCAGGGTGGCGCCGGACAGGCCCGGCCAGGTCTCCGCCGCGGCCCAGAGCGCGGTGCCCGGCCCGGCGCCGGCGTCGAGCAGGCGGGCGGGGGTGAAATCCGGCCGGCGCTCGGCCACCGCCTCCAGGCAGGCGCGGATCGCCGCATAGGTGGCCGGCAGCCTGGTGGCGAGATAGGCCTGCACCGCCCGGTCGCCGTCGACATGGAAGCGGCCGTCGCGCAGCTCGGCTCGGTAGCGCTGCGACAGGCGTGACGCCGCCGCCGACAGCTCGGCCAGGGCGACGCCCTCCAGCGCCCGGTCGACCGCGGCCCGCAGGGCGGCCGGCAGCTCCATGGGTCAGCGTCCTCGCCGCAGACCCCACGAGTCCCCCCTCCCCTCGCGGGAGGGGGGTAGGGGGAGGGGCGCGGCCCGCAGGGCGGCCGGCAGCTCCATGGGTCAGCGTCCTCGCCGCAGACCCCACGAGTCCCCCCTCCCCTCGCGGGAGGGGGGTAGGGGGAGGGG
>NZ_NHON01000147.1 GCF_002195995.1 Inquilinus limosus | reverse complement strand
GATCATGTCAGGCGCACCGATGGCCTCTCGTGCAAGTAGGCCCTTTTCAGAATTCCCAGAGCCGTCATTGCGAGCGCAGCGAAGCAATCCAGGGGCCGGTGCGCACCGGCCCCTGGATTGCTTCGTCGGCTGCGCCTCCTCGCAATGACGGCGAGGAATGAGGGCGTGAAATGGCCGCAAGCGGGAGAGGCAACGCAAGGAGCGTGATTCTACGTCGACGTCACCCGCCCCAGGCCGCTCTCACTCCACCGCGCGGTCGCCGCCCAGCAGGCGGATCGAGCTGGCCTGCGGCCCCATCGGGCCTTCGCCGGTGGCCAGGGTCAGGTGCACCATGGTGCCGACCGCCAGCTCGTCGAAGCGGCCATCGATCACGGCGTTGCGGGTGAAGTACAGGCTGCCGGCCTGCTTGGCCTCGACGAAGCCGTAATTCTGCTCGGGGTACAGGCGGCTGATCGTGCCGGTCTCGCCCGCCGCCTCATGCGCCTTGACCTCGCCCTGGATGATGCGGGCGGCCTCGTCCAGCTTGCGCTCGACCACGTCGAAGCTGCGGTTGACGACCGCGGCGTGATCGCGCGGGCTGCGCCGCTCCTCCACGTCCTTGACCACGATCAGGGGCTTGCCCGGGATCTCGGCCTCGACCGAGATGCCGAGCGGCGGCCGCGCGCCCTGGGCGCTGCGATGGGGGGCTTCGATGACCACGCGGCAGCCGACCAGCTTGGGGTAGAGGCGGTCGAGCCGGCCGACGCGGTCGCGCACGATCGCCTTCATCGCCTCCGATCCTTCGATGTTCTTGAACGAGAGCTGCAACGGCTTCTGCATGTCGGGCCTCCATCGCGTCCGTCGGTCCGAGGGGCTGTCGCCCTCCCCTTGCGAACCCCTTCGGGGGGCCGGGAGTTCCCCGCTGTTTCGGGCGATGGAGAACCTTGCGGTCAGGCCGCGGCCGGCCAGCGCCAGGCCAGGATGAAGCAGGCCGCCGCCACCGCGCCGGTCACCGTCCGCACATGGTTCCAGAGGTTCCAGTCCGGGACGTAGCGGGCCCAGATGGCGGCGCCCTCGGCGCTGGTCGGGTCGACCGCGGCCAGGGCATTGTTCAGCGGCACGTTGCCCGTCATCGTCACCACGATGTTGCCGGCGATGTAGATCACGGCGCCGATCACCACCAGGATCGGGTGGGGACCGGCCCAGCCGAACAGGGCGGCGACGGCGACAATCGCGCACAGCACCGCCGTGCCCATGAAGACCATCATGAACAGCGGGTTGATCACCACAATGTTGATCGACTGCATCGCGGCGATGCCCTGCGGCGCCGGCAGGCGGGCCAGGGCGCTCATCACGAAGGTCGAGAAGGCGAAGAAGATGCCGCCGGCCAGGCCGGAACCCAGCGCCGACAGGAAGACCAGGACCGAGACCACGCGTTCGCCCATCGTCAGCTCTCCATCGTCGGGGCTGCCGGTCAGCCGGCCCAGACGCCGGATGCGCCGGTGTCGCGCGGCTTGCGCACTTGCATCGCACTCGCCGGCGAGGCCATGATCCTCTCCGAATGTGAGTATTTATCACTTTCTTAAAAGTGATAAACACTCACATTCGCTGCGTCAAGCGGATTTGCAGAGGATCGATCCATGGCCGCCGCCAGCCCCGCCGCTCCCCCCGCCGCCGACCCGGGCGGCCCGCTGCGCCGGGCGCCGAGCCAGCGCCGCAGCCGCGAGCGGGTGGAGCGGATCCTGGCGGTGGCGACCGGGCTGATCGCGGCCCAGGGCAGCGACGCGCTGCGCATGGCCGAGGTGGCGGCGAAGGCGGAGATCTCGATCGGCTCGCTGTACCAGTACTTCCCGGACAAGGCGGCGGTGATCCGGGCCCTGGCCGAGCGCTACAACGCCGAGGGGCGGGCCTGCATCGAGGAGGGGCTGCGCGGCGTGCGCGACGCCGCCGGGCTGCGCCGGGCCTTCGGCGCGCTGATCGACACCTATTACGGCCTGTTCCTGGCCGAGCCGGTGATGCGCGACATCTGGTCGGGGCTGCAGGCCGACAAGGGGCTGCGCGAGATCGACCTCGAGGACAGCCGGATCAACGGCAGGGTGCTGGCGGCGACGCTGGCCCGGATCGATCCGGCCGCCGACCCGGCGGATCTGTCGACCCGCGCCCTGCTGGTGATGCAGCTCGGCGAGGCGACGATGCGGCTGGCGATCTCGGTCGACCGTGCGGAGGGTGACGCGCTGGTCGAGGCCTATAAGCGCATGGCGCTGCGCGAGCTGGCGCCGGAATAGGAAACCCCGGAATGATCATCGAGACCGCCGAGCGGCTGTCGCCGGCCGACATCGTCGATTGCGACTTCTCCTTCGACATCCGTAGCGAGCTGGTCGCGCCCTATCGCGACCCGGTCGGGGACGCGCGGCCGGTCGAGCCGTACCGCAAGGCCTATGCGTTCGACGCCGACGACTTCGCCGAGATCGGCGCCGACCGGCTGCTGGCCGTGGCGCGGGAGGGCGGCCGGCTGCGCGGCTACATCCTGGTGTCGGAGAGCTGGAACGGCTACGCGTCGGTCGACGATCTCGCGGTCGACCGGGCGGCCCGCGGATCCGGCCTGGGGGCTCGGCTGATGGACCGGGCGGTGCAATGGGCGCGCGAGCGGGACCTGCCCGGCATCCGGCTGGAGACCCAGTCGAACAATGTCGCGGCCTGCCGCTTCTACCGGCGCTATGGCTTCGTGCTGGGCGGTTACGACGAGCACCAGTACCGCACCTTCCCGGCGCTGCGGGCCGAGGTGGCCCTGTTCTGGTACCTGATGTTTCCGACGGACCCCTAGGTCCGGGAGGCTGGTGCGGGCGGTCGGGGTCGAACCGACACTCTGTCACCAGAACTGGATTTTGAGTCCAGCGCGTCTGCCAATTCCGCCACGCCCGCGCGGGGCCGCATCATAGGCAGCGCCCGACTCCCGTCAACGAAATTGCAAGGGCCCGGGGTCGGGCAGGGCGCCGGTCCCCGGCGCGGCGCCGACGGTGAAGGGGCGGCCGCGCTCGGCCGACCACCAGGTCACGATCAGATGCGGCGCCAGGGCCGCGATCAGGATCGCCTGCTGCGGCTCGCTCTCGACGAAATGGGTGCAGCCGATCCGGGTCGCCGTCTCGGCCTTGTAGCGGGCGACCAAGGCGGGGCCGGACAGGCTGTCGGGGCGGCATTCCAGCGCCATCCCGCCATGGCCGTGGCTGGCCAGCCATTCCGCGGTCCGCGCCCGCTCCGATTCCGGCCGGCCGGTGATCACCGCGGCCCGGTCGTCGCGGAAGAAGGGCAGGGCGGGCTCCACCTCGCCGTCGCCATCCGCCAGCACGCCGTCGACCTCCATCCCGACAAAGGGCTGCTCGGTCCGGCGATCGGGGCCGTGCCCGGCGGCGCGATGGGCCCGGCCGTCCGGCGTCGCCTCGCCACGCTCCCAGGGGAAGCGCCACAGCTCGCGCATCGGATGCGACAGGTCGGGGGTGAAGTCGCTGTGCTCCGGGTCGTGCACCACGGCCAGGGTCAGGCAGGCACGGCCCTCGGCGACCAGCATGCCGCGCACCGTCCGCAGGGTGCCGCCGGTGCTGCAGCCGTCGTCGACCAGCAGCACGCGCTTGCCTGACGGCGGCGGGCCGATCCACTCGCCCCGCGCGGCGGCCCGGTCATAGGCGATGGTCGCCAGCGGCAGGGCCAGGATGGTCGCGGCCATGGTCGCCGGCACCACCCCGCCCCGGGCGATGCCGGCCACGACGTCCGGCCGCCACGCGGCGGCGCGGTCCAGCAGGGCGGCCAGCATGCGCTCGGTCTGGTCGTAGCCGAGGAAGACCGGCTTGCGGTCGGGGTCGAGGCCTTTCCACGACGACAGGGAACGATCCATCATCTTGCGCGGGGTTGCGGTGCCGATGAGGATGAGATGGCGCGTGCCGGAGCGGCGGCCAAATCGAGTTTGGCTACGGCTGAAACGGTGAAAAGCCGATAGGATTCAAGGCTTATGCCGGCAGCGCTTAACCTGCCTGGCCGGTGGTCGGAAGGGCCAGCCCGGTCTTCACCGCGTCGAACACGAAATGGGTGTCGAAGCGCTTGATGTTCGGGTCGGTCATGAACAGCCGGTCGACCGCCTCGCGGCCGGCCCGCATGCCGGTGACGGCGACGATCACCAGATAGTCGCGGCTGCCGGCAAGGTCGTAGCATTGCTGCACCTCCGGCGCCGCGCGCATCCGGTCCTTGAAGGCGCGGTGCAGGTCGACCGATTCCTTCTCCAGCATCACGAACACCGCGGCCAGCACCACGCTGTCCAGGCGCCCGGAATCGAGCACCGCGACCTGCCGCAGCAGCAGCCCGTCGGCGCGGTAGCGGGCGATCCGGCGCTGCACCGCGCTGGGCGACAGGCCGACGGTGTCGCCCAGCTCCTCCAGCGTCCGGCCGCTATCGGCCTGCAGCAGCGCCAGCAGCTTGTGGTCGAGGCGGTCGAGGACGGGGGCGGGCTTGGGGCTCATGCAAGAATTTTGCGCGGCGGCGCAGGAGATTTCAACAACAGCCGGAGCGGCGCCGGCTAGAGTCGCGACAGCTCAACCGGGAGACGACCCATGGACGCGCAGGCCGCCCCTTCTTCGACCCTGCCCCTCACGCCGCAGCAGATTCTCGCCGCCCGCGCCGCGATCGACCCGGTGTTTCTCGATTCGCCGGTGATGTCGCATGGCGCGCTGGACGCGGCGCTGGGCTGCGCCTGCCTGCTGAAGGTCGAGACGCTGAACCCGATCCGTTCCTTCAAGGGGCGCGGCACCGAGGCGGTGATGGCGGCGCTGGACCCGCGGCCGGCGGCGGTGGTCGCCACCTCCAGCGGCAATTTCGGCCAGGGGCTGGCGCGGGCCGCGGCCCGGCGCGGCATCGCCGCCACCATCCTGGCGCCTTCCTGGGCCAACCCGCTGAAGCTGGAGGCGATGCGCCGCCTCGGCGCCACGGTGCGGCTGGCCGACCCCGAGGAGGGCTCCGGCAAGGACCTGGCCCGCCGGATCGCGGCGGAGAGCGGGGCGCTGTTCGTCGAGGATGGCGGCCACCCGATCATCTCCGCCGGCGCCGGCGTGATCGCGCAGGAGCTGACGGTCGCCGGCCATGAGGTCGACGACATCGTCGTGCAGATCGGCGACGGCGCGCTGGCGACCGGCATCGGCTCCTGGTTCAAGGCGCATGCGCCGCGGGTGCGGATCGTCGGCGTGGTGGCGCGCGGGGCGCCGGCCATGGCCCAGTCCTTCGCCGCGGGCCGCGCCATCGACACGCCGGACACCGACACCATCGCCGACGGCATGGCGATCGCCCGGCCGGTGCCCTCGGCCGTGGCCCAGCTGCGCGCCTGCGTCGACGAGATCCTGCTGGTCGATGACGGCGCCATCCTCGACGCGGCGCG
The DNA here is from genome assembly GCF_002195995.1 of Inquilinus limosus. Classification (GTDB taxonomy): domain Bacteria; phylum Pseudomonadota; class Alphaproteobacteria; order DSM-16000; family Inquilinaceae; genus Inquilinus; species Inquilinus limosus_C. The sequence goes on along the minus strand of NZ_NHON01000147.1, from coordinate 5,199 downwards.
GCTGCTGCTGCGCGGCGCCGGGGTGGCGGCCGAGCCTTCCGCCGCCGCCGGCCTGGCCGCGATCATGACGAATCGCGACCGCTTCGCCGGCCGGCGGGTGGCGACGGTGATCACCGGCAGCAACTTCAGCGAGGCCTTCCAGGCCCGGCTGCTGGAGCCCGCCGGCAAGGCCTGAGCCGCCCCCTCACCCGAAATCGCCGGGGCGATTTCGACCTCTCCCCAAGGAGAGGTGAAAGGGCGACGGCTCATATTCCCTCTCCTCGGGGAGAGCTACGGCATTCACACATCGATCGTTGAGACCCGATGGCGGGGCAACGAGCTGATTGCCTCTCCCGCTTGCGGGAGAGGTCGGACATCCGAAGGATGTCCGGGTGAGGGGATTGCGGCCTCACCGAAAGCACGGCTTTGCCAGGAGCGGGTGCATGATCCGTCCGGTCCTGAAACGCTGGTCATGGTGTCGCGACCGAGCCACCCTCACCCGGTCTCGCTGCGCGAGTCCGACCTCTCCCGCAAGCGGGAGAGGCAATCTGTCTGTACCCCCGCCATCCGGTCCAACAATGCGTAGACGCCATAGTTGGGGAGAGGGAGAGGCCCGACGCCGAAGGCGGCGGGAGGGTGGGGGGGAACGCCAGCGCATCCGGAGCAGAACAGGCCTGCCGGGCTCGCGACATTTGGGCGCTAGGCGGCGCACCACCCGCGCGGCATGATCCGCGCCATGTTGCGCCGCCTCGACCTCCTCTCCTGGCTCACGGCCGCCCTGGGCGTCGTCGTGCTGGGCACCGTCCTCGCCTCGCAGTATCTCGGCGGGCTGCAGCCCTGCGAGCTCTGCCTGTACCAGCGCTGGCCGTGGGGCGCGGCCATCGTGCTCGGCCTGCTGGCGGCGGTGATTCGCCCGGCCCGGCGCGTCCTGGTGCTGCTGGCCGGGCTGGTGATCCTGCTCGGCGGCCTGCTGGCGGTCTATCACGCCGGGGTCGAGTACGGCTGGTTCCCGGGCTTCACCTCCTGCACCAGCGCCATCTCCGCCGGCGGCAGCGTCGCCACCCTGCGCGACCAGCTGCTGAACGCCCCGGTGGTGCGCTGCGACGTGCCGGGCTTCGTCCTGTTCGGGATCTCGATGGCGGGGTATAACGCCATCCTGTCGGTGATCGCGGGCCTGGTCCTGCTGGTCGCCGGCCTGCGTTCAGGCAGCACGAGGGCCGCATGACCGTCTCCCGCCGCCGCGCCCTGCCGGGCGACCTTCCCCGGCGCGAGCGGATCGCCCGGATGATCCGGGTCGACCATGCCGGGGAATACGGCGCCAAGCGGATCTATGAGGGCCAGCTCGCGGTGCTCGGCCGCGGCCCCAAGGGCCCGGTGATCGAGCATATGGCCGAGCAGGAGCGCGAGCATCTCGACACCTTCGACCGGATGGTGGCGGAGCGTGGCGTGCGCCCGACGCTGCTGCACCCGCTGTGGCATGTCGGCGCCTTCGCCATGGGCGCGGCGACGGCCCTGCTGGGCGACCGCGCGGCCATGGCCTGCACGGTGGCGGTCGAGGAGGTGATCGACGATCACTACGCCCGCCAGGCCGAGGCGCTGGGCGGGGACGAGCCGGAGCTGAAGGCGGTGATCGAGCGCTTCCGGGCGGAGGAACTGGAGCATCGCGACATCGGCCTGGAGCACGAGGCCGAGCAGGCGCCGGGCTACCGCCTGCTGTCCGGTGCGGTGAAGGCGGCGACGCGCACCGCGATCTGGCTGTCCGAGCGGGTGTGACGATGCGGCTGCCCGCCTTCGTCGCCGCTGCAACGGCGCTGCTGGCCGCGTCCGGCGCCCGGGCCGAGGATGTTGGCTGCGTCAACACCGCCTTCAAGCTGATCGGCCCGGACCACAAGGTCTGCGTCGAGGCCTTCACCGACCCCGACATCCCGGGCGTGGCCTGCTATCTCAGCCAGGCCCGCACCGGCGGCGTCTCCGGCTGGCTCGGCCTGGCCGAGGATCCGTCGCGCTTCGCCCTCGCCTGCCGCCAGGTCGGCCCGATCACCCTGCCGGACCGCATCGACCGGCAGAAGGAGGTGTTCGACAGCTCGACCTCGATCCTGTTCAAGGAGACGCAGGTGGTGCGGATGTACGACCGGCCGCGCAACACGCTGGTCTACCTGTCCTACTCGACCAAGCTGGTCGACGGCTCGCCGATGAACAGCGTCGCGGCGGTTCCCGTCATGCCGTGGGGCAACTGAGCCGATCGAGCGCGCTCAGTGCTCCAACTCGGTGTCCCAGTACAGAAAGTCGCGCCAGCTCTGGTGCAGAAAATTGGGCGGAAACGCCCGCCCATTCTCCTGCAGCTCATAGGTCGTGGGCTGTTGCGGCGGCGTCAAAGGGTGCATGCCGCAATGGTCGGGCATCTGGTGCCCCTTGCGCAGATTGCAGACCGAGCAGGCCGCGACCACGTTGGTCCAGCTGGTGCGCCCACCGCGGGCCCGCGGCACCACATGGTCGAAGGTCAGCTCCTGCGACGGCAGGCGCTCGCCGCAATACTGGCAGCTGAACCGGTCGCGCAGGAACACGTTGAACCGTGTGAAGGCCGGCCGCCGCGCCGAGGGGATGTACTCCTTCAGCGAGATCACGCTGGGCAGCCGCATCTCGAAGGACGGGCTGCGGACCACCCTGTCGTATTCGGCGATGATGTTCACGCGGTCGAGGAAGACCGCCTTGATCGCCTCGTACCAGGGCCATAGGGACAGCGGGAAGTAGCTCAACGGACGGAAGTCGGCGTTGAGGACGAGAGCCGGGCAACTGTCGGGTGGGGCAGACACCATCCCACTCCTTCGCCTTTATCTCTTTCCGCGGACCCTCCGCGGATGCGTCATGCATATACGGAGAAACCCGCTTGACGCAATATCCTGCGCCCAAAGGGCAGGAAATGTCACGATCTCGTCACGCCGCTTCGCTGACCGCCTGGGGCAGGTGCCGGCGCAGCATGTCCAGGCCGGCGACCAGCCCTTCCGGATCGATGCCGTGGGCAAGGCCGGGCCGGGCCAGGGTCTCGACCTCCACCCCGGCGCCGCGCAGCGCCTGGGACGCCGCGGCCATGGCGGCGAAGGGCACCACCCCGTCATCCTCGCCATGCACCAGCAGCACCGGCGGGCGCGAGGCGATGTCCTGCGCCAGGGTCGGGGCGCCGAGCAGGGCACCGGAATAGCCGACCACCGCGGCGCAGGGCCGCGGCCGCCGCAGGGCGGTGTAGAGCGAGGTCATGGTGCCCTGGCTGAAGCCGACCAGCGCCAGGTCGGCATCGGTCAGGCCGCGCTCGGCCAGCGCCTGGTCGAGGAAGCCGTTGACGATCGGCAGCGCGGCCTGCAGCCCGGCCTCCATCGCCGCGGGCGTCCGGTCCTGCAGGCTGAACCATTGCCGGCCGAACGGCGCCATGTCGCAGGGCTCGGGCCCGTCCGGCGCCAGGAACTCGGCCTCGGGCAGGTAGCGGGCCCAGTGCGGCGCCAGGCCGATCAGGTCCTGCCCGTCGGCGCCGACACCGTGCAGCAGGACGATCAGGGCCTTGGGTGCGCGGCCGCTGGCCGGGGCGAGGCGGGGACCGAAGAGGGGCGTGGTCGTATCCATGCGCCATCTGTCCCGGCGCTGCCGTCTCTTGTCAACCGCGGCCGGGGTTCCCTACTGCTGTGCCATGACCGTCGTCACCCGCTTCGCGCCCAGCCCGACCGGCTTCCTGCATCTCGGCCACGCCCATTCGGCCCTGGCCGGCTGGCGCCGCGCGCGCGAGGCGGGCGGCCGCTTCCTGCTGCGGATCGAGGACATCGACCAGACCCGCTGCCGGCCGGTGTTCGAGGACGCGATCCTCGAGGATCTGGCCTGGCTCGGTCTCGACTGGGACGGCCCGGTGCGGCGCCAGTCGGAGCATTGGGACGACTATCGCGCCGCCCTGGCGGTGCTGGAGGGGCAGGGGCTGATCTATCCCTGCTTCTGCACCCGGCGCGAGATCCAGGCCGAGATCGCGGCGATGCAGAGCGCGCCGCATGGCAGCGCGCCGCATGGCCCGGCGGACACGCCCGACGGGTCGCCGCTCTACCCCGGCACCTGCCGCCGCCTGTCGCCGCGGGAGCGGGCCGACCGGCTGGCCGAGGGCCGGGCCTACGCGCTGCGGCTCGACATGGCCGAAGCGATGCGCCGGGCCGGGCGGCTGAGCTGGGCGGACGAGCTGGCCGGCGAGCAGGTTGCACGACCCGAGCGGCTGGGCGATGTCGTGCTGGCGCGCAAGGAGACGCCGACCAGCTACCACCTGGCGGTGACGGTGGATGACGAGATCCAGGGCGTCACCACGGTGACCCGCGGGCTCGACCTGTTCGAGGCGACGCATGTCCACCGGCTGCTGCAGGCGCTGCTGGGGTATCGCGTGCCGGTGTGGCGCCATCACGCCCTGCTGACCGACGCGGCCGGCCGGCGCCTGGCCAAGCGCAGCGACGCGGCCGCGATCCGCGCCTTCCGGGCGGAGGGCCGCTCTGCAGCAGAGGTGCGGGCGTTGGCCGGGTTTCCGGACTAGGATCGGCCACGGGATGAATCGAACCTGGAGCCGAGATGACCGCCGCCCCCACCATCCGCTTCGTCCGACCGGCCGATTTCGACCAGTGGCTGCCGCTGTGGGACGGCTACAACGAATTCTACGGCCGGGTCGGCGAGACCGCGCTGCCCGCCGAGATCACCCGGGCCACCTGGGCGCGGTTCTTCGATGCCTATGAGCCGGTGCACGCGCTGGTGGCGGAGGTCGACGGCCAGCTCCTGGGCCTGACCCACTACCTGTTCCACCGCAACACCACCATGCTGGGCCCGACCTGCTACCTGCAGGACCTGTTCACCAGCGCGGCGGCGCGCGGCCGGGGCATCGGCAAGGCGCTGATCGAGGGCGTGTACGCGCAGGCCCGGGCCGCCGGCGTCGGCCGTGTCTACTGGCAGACGCACGAGACCAACCAGACCGCGATGCGGCTGTACGACCAGGTGGCCGATCGCTCCGGCTTCGTCGTCTATCGCGGGCGGCTGTAGCGCCCCGGCCATCCCACTGTGTCATCCTCGGGCTTGACCCACGAGTGTCCGGTTGAGTTTTTGTGGACAAGGCGCATGGCGTTGATTCAGCTGGATCTCGAACGTCTGGCAACGTTTCGGGACAGCAGAAGGCAACGCCATGCAGCACAAGAATAGCGTGTTCCACGATCT
>NZ_NHON01000146.1 GCF_002195995.1 Inquilinus limosus | reverse complement strand
GGCAGGGGGCGGCGGCCTGCTGGCTGGTGGAAGGAGGCCGGGCATGACGACGGATGCGGTTGTCGAGGTGGCGGGGCTCAGCCGCCGCTTCGACCTGTCCCAGCCCTGGCTGGCCCGCCTCCTGGGCGGGGCGCCGCGGCTGACGCTGAAGGCGGTGCAGGATGTCAGCTTCACCATCCGCAGGGGCGAGACGCTGGCGCTGGTCGGCGAATCCGGCTCCGGCAAGTCGACCATCGCCCGGCTGGCGGTGGGGCTGCTGCAGCCCAGCGACGGGTCGGTGCTGATCGACGGCATCGACCTGTCGGACCCGGCGAAGAAGGCGCAGCTGGCGAGGCTGCGCCGCCGCATCCAGATGATCTTCCAGGACCCCTATGCCAGCCTGAATCCGCGCTGGCGGGTCGACCGCATCGTGGCGGAGCCGATCCGCGCCTTCCGCCTGGCATCCTCGGCGGCAGAGACGGCGGAGACCGTGGCCGGGCTGCTGCGCCGGGTCGGGCTCGACCCTCGCGACGGGCGGAAATTCCCGCATGAGTTCTCCGGCGGCCAGCGCCAGCGCATCTGCATCGCCCGGGCGCTGGCGTCACAGCCGGAGTTCATCGTCTGCGACGAGCCGACCTCGGCGCTCGACGTCTCGGTCCAGGCCCAGATCCTGAACCTGATGAAGGATCTGCAGCAGCAGGACGGGCTGACCTACCTGTTCATCAGCCACAATCTGGCGGTGGTCCGGCACATGGCCAGCCGGATCGGCGTGGTCTATCTCGGCCGGATGGTCGAGCTGGCGCCGGCCCGCTCCCTGTTCCGGGCGCCGCGCCATCCCTACACAAGGATGCTGCTGGACGCGCTGCCGGACCTGGAGATGACCGGCCGGCCGCGGCGGATGGTGGAGGGCGAGATCCCCAGCCCGATCGCCCCGCCGCCCGGCTGCGCCTTCCATCCGCGCTGCCCGCTGGCCAATGACCGCTGCCGGAGCGAGGTGCCGCAGCCGCTCGCCGCCGGCGACGCCCAGGTCGCCTGCCACGCGGTGGAGGAGCGGCGGGACCGGGCCGCAGCGGCGTAGGGGCGGGGCAGGCATCGCCCTTGGCGTCGCCTCTCCCGCCTGGCGGGAGAGGCCGGGTGAGGGCGGGCTCCGGCCTCGACAAACCCCCTCACCCGGAGGTGCCGAGCGCCTCCGACCTCTCCCGCGAGCGGGAGAGGCAAAACACCCGGTTCCGTGGGTCGAGTTTTCAATGACACCCCCCATCTGTCATCCTCGGGCTTGACCCGAGGATCCAGGGGCGGCGAGAGCGGCTCTTTGTGGCCCCTGGATTGCCGGGTCAAGCCCGGCAATGACAAGGAAAAGGGCCCTCACCCCGTGTCGGGCGGCCTGGACCTGCGGCCGGGTGCGGAGCGCGGCGCCGGCAAGTCCTCCGGCGGATCGTCGGCCGGCGCCAGGAAGCCCAGTTGCTCCAGCGCCGCATCGGCGACGGCCAGCCACTCCTCCGGCTCCACCGGCAGCCCGTACTGGCGGCACAGCTCCGCCACCATCGCCGGCGCCGGGCAGGATTCGACCCGCTCCGCCACCTCCGGCCGCTCGAGATACTCCCGCACCTCGTGGCAGAGCCGGGCATCCTCCGCCTCGCTCTCCGCCGTCTCGCCGACCGCCGCGGCCACCGCCAGGAACACGCGATGCGAGCGGTCGCCCTGGGTGACGGCGACCTGCCGCCCCGCCGCCCGGCGCCGCTCCTCCCGCCGCGCCTCGCCCATCGTCTGCTCCAAGAGCAGCGTCAGCCGCAGCGAGCGGGCGATCACGGCGATGCGCTGGCAGTAGTCGACGCCGGGCTGCGGCGCCTCGACCGCCTCGGTCCGCGCCGCCTCGGCGACCTCGATCTGGATCTCGGCCATCCGGGCCAGCAGGCGCAGATGCCGCGCCGCCCGCTCCTCGGCGGGAGCGAGCGGGGCCTCCGACTCCAGATCGGTCTGCGCCTCATCCATGGAACACATCATGAACAAAGGCTGCCGATAATACCACTGCCTTATTTCCCGCCGACGGCTCGCTGCCGCCCTTCTTGACTCGCATCACCTTTTCGTTAATAACTGACCAGTCAGTCATTAACGAAGGCGAGCGGACCGGCGATGGCGCAGGCGGTGCGGAAACGGCGGAAGGAGGCGCGGCCGGCGGAGCTGCTGGAGGCGGCCTTCGCCCTGTTCGTGGAGAAAGGATTCGCCGCGACGCGGATCGATGACATCGCCGCCCGCGCCGGGGTCAGCAAGGGCACGGTCTATCTGTACTTCCCCAGCAAGCAGGCGGTGTTCGAGGCGCTGGTGCGCCAGTCGGTGCTGCCCAATGTCGAGCGGCTGATCGGCGAGACGGCGCGGCCCGAAACGCCGGTGCTGGAGATCCTGCCGCGGCTGCTGCGGGCCATCATGCAGACGGTGGCGGGGTCGCCGCTGCAGCAGTTCCCGCGCCTGATCATCGCCGAATCGCCGCAGTTTCCGGAGCTGGCGCAGTTCTGGCGCGAGACCGTGATCGACCGGATGCTCGACACCGTCTCCGGCCTGATCCGACGCGGCATCGCCGCCGGCGAGATCCGGCCGGTCGACCCGGCGGACGCCGCCCGGCTGATGATCGCGCCGCTGCTGATGGCGGTGATCTGGGGCACCACCTTCGTCCGCCAGGACGAGAGCTTCGACCTCGGCACCTTCATCGACCGGCATCTCGATATCTATCTGCGCGGCCTGGCGGCGGAGGTGCGGTCATGAGACGACGCACCCTCGCCGCTGTCGCGGTCCTGCTTGCGGCCGCCGTCGCCGCCGGCTGGTGGTTCGACCTGCCCGGCCGGCTGGGCTGGCGCCAGGGCCGGGGCGACACGCTGACCCTCTACGGCAATGTCGACATCCGCCAGGCCGAGCTCGGCTTCCGCGTCTCCGGCCGGCTGGTCGAGATGAAGCTGGAGGAGGGGGAGGCGGTGACCGCCGGCCAGGTGCTGGCGCGGCTGGACGACCGGCCGTTCCAGGACAGCGTCGCCGCAGCGAAGGCCAGTGTCGGCGCACGCCAGGCCGATCTCGACAAGCTGGTGGCCGGGCCGCGCGCCGCCGAGATCGCCCAGGGCCGCGCCACCGTGGCCGAGCGCGAGGCCGATCTGGAGAATGCCAGGCTGGCCTTCGCCCGCACCCAGGAGCTGCGGCAGAAGGGCAACGCGCCGCAATCGACGCTGGACCAGACCCAGGCCGACCGCGACATGGCCCAGGCCCGGCTCGATTCCGCGCGCCAGGCGCTGGAGCTGCTGCTGGAGGGCAACCGGGCCGAGGACATCGCCGCCGGCCGCGCCAACCTGGCCGCCGCCCAGGCCGACCTCGCCACCGCCGAGACCGCGCTGGCCGACGCCACGCTGAAGGCCCCGGCCGACGGCATCATCCTGTCGCGGGTGGCGGAGCCCGGGGCGATCATGGCGCCCAGCAGCGTCGCCTATGTGCTGTCGCTGACCAAGCCGGTGTGGATCCGCGCCTATGTGGCGGAGCCCGATCTCGGCCGGGTGCATCCAGGGTTGATGGTCGAGGTGGTCACGGATACGAGGCCGGACCGGCCCTACCATGCCCGGGTCGGCTTCGTCTCCCCGGTCGCCGAGTTCACGCCGAAGACGGTGCAGACGCCGGAGCTGCGCACCGACCTGGTCTACCGCCTGCGCATCATCGTCGACGACCCCGACTCGGCCCTGCGCCAGGGCATGCCGGTGACGGTGCGCGTGCCGAGATGACAGGAATTGCTCCCCTCCGCTCGTCTTTTTCTTGTCCCCCCTCCCCTTGCGGGAGGGGGGCAGGGGGAGGGGTCCGCGCGCGTCCGCGCGCGAATGGGCAAGGGATCAAACTCGCCGCCCAGGTTGGCTTACCCCAGTCCAGGCCGGATCGGGTTGCGAGAACCCCCTCCCCCTACCCCCCTCCCGCGAGGGGAGGGGGGACTCGTTTGGTTTGGATTGGCTCCGACAGCACCAGGGTCAGGGGATAGGCCATGCCGTCGAACAACCCCATCTCCGCCCCCACGGACCTGGTCCGCATCGACGGGGTGACCAAGCGCTTCGGGCCCGGCAGGCCGGCGCTGGACGCGGTCACCGCCGCGATCGGAGGCGGCCGGATCACCGGTCTGGTCGGGCCGGACGGGGCGGGCAAGACCACGCTGATCCGGCTGATGACCGCGCTGATGTGGCCGGAGGAGGGGGCGCTGACCGTGCTCGGCCATGACAGCCGGGCCGAGCCGGCGCCGATCCAGGCCGCGATCGGCTATATGCCGCAGCGCTTCGGCCTGTACGAGGACCTGACGGTGCAGGAGAACCTCGACCTCTACGCCGATCTCCGCGCCCTGCCGCAGGACGAGCGGCCGGCGGTGTTCGACGAGCTCCTGACCTTCACCGACCTGAAGCGCTTCACCGGCCGGCTGGCCGGCAAGCTGTCCGGCGGCATGAAGCAGAAGCTGGGACTCGGCTGTGCCCTCTTGCGCAAGCCGCGCCTGCTGCTGCTGGACGAGCCGGGCGTCGGCGTCGACCCGATCTCGCGACGCGAGCTGTGGGGCATGGTGCGCGACCTGACCCGGGAAGGCATCGGCGTGGTCTGGTCGACCGCCTATCTCGACGAGGCCGAGAAATGCGACCGGGTGCTGCTGCTGAACGAAGGGAACCTGCTCTATGAGGGCGAGCCGGACGGGCTGACCGGCCGGGTCGAGGGCCGGGTGTTCCGGCTGACCGGGGTCGCGGGCCGGCGGCGGCAGGTGCTGGCGGCGGCGCTGGACCGGCCCGGCGTGATCGACGGCGTCATCCAGGGCACCGCGATCCGGCTGGTGACGAAGGAGAAGGACCATCCCCCGGCGCCGCCGGAGGAGGCGGGTGCCGCCGCCAAGGTGAAGCCGGCGGAACCGCGCTTCGAGGACGCCTTCGTCGACATCCTCGGCGGCGGCCCGGGCGGCCGGTCGAAGCTGGCCGAGGCGCGCGAGGCGCTGCCGCCGCGCGACGGGCCGGTGATCGAGGCGCGCGGCCTGACCAAGCGCTTCGGCGACTTCACCGCCGCGTCCGACATCAGCTTCGACATCCCGCGCGGCGAGATCTTCGGCCTGCTCGGCCCCAACGGCGCCGGCAAGTCGACCACCTTCAAGATGCTGTGCGGCCTGCTGAAGCCGACGGCGGGGGAGGGGCGGGTGGCCGGTTTCGACCTGCGTCGCGACGCGGCGCAGGCGCGCAACCGCCTGGGCTACATGGCGCAGAAATTCTCGCTCTACGGCGATCTCAGCGTCGCCCAGAACCTCGATTTCTTCGCCGGCGTCTACGGCCTCGACCGGCGCCGGGCGCAGCGCCAGATCGGGCTGATGACCGAGATCTTCGCGCTCGGCGAGGTGCGGTCGCGCTCGGCCGGCACCCTGCCGCTCGGCTTCAAGCAGCGCCTGGCGCTGGCCTGCGCCGTGATGCACGAGCCCGAGGTGCTGTTCCTGGACGAGCCGACCTCCGGCGTCGACCCGATCAGCCGGCGCGAGTTCTGGACCCACATCAACGGCCTGGTCGAGCGCGGCGTGACCGTGCTGGTGACCACCCATTTCATGGACGAGGCCGAGTATTGCGACCGGATCACGCTGATCTATCGCGGCCGCTCGATCGCGCTCGGCTCGCCGGACGAGCTGAAGGCCAGGGTGGCGGACAGCGGGCATCCCGACCCGACCATGGAGGACGCCTTCATCGCCCTGGTCGAGGCGTCGGATGAGACGAGGGAGGCGGCGTGATGGGGCTCCTTTCTCAGCTCGAGCAAAACAAGTCCCCCCTCCCCTTGCGGGAGGGGGGTAGGGGGCGGGGGTTCTCTCGGCACGAGCCGATTCCAGGCCTCGGCAAGCCGGCTTGGGTCGCAGCGTTGCTCCCATGCCATTCGCGCGCAGACGCGCGCAGACCCCTCCCCCTACCCCCCTCCCGCAAGGGGAGGGGGGACAAAAAGGGGATGCAGGGTGAGGGAGTTGCCGCTCCCGGCCGCCTCGGGGACAGCCCATGACCCCCTCGGTCCACGACGCCCCCGCCCACTCCCGCGCCGACCGGCTCCGCCGGTTCGGGGCGCTCTTGCGCAAGGAGAGCCGGCAGATCCTGCGCGACCCGTCCAGCCTGCTGATCGCCGTGGTGCTGCCGGTGCTGCTCTTGTTCCTGTTCGGCTACGCCCTGTCGCTCGACGCCGACCACACCCGGGTCGGCGTGGCGGTGGAGAGCCCGGGGCCGGAGGCGCGCGACCTCGCCGCCGCCTTCCAGGCCTCGCGCTATTTCGACGCCCGCATCGGCACCGACCGGCGGCAATTCGCCGACGATCTGGTGACCAACCGGGTCAAGGGCGTCATCGTCATCCCCGCCACCTTCGCCGCCGAGGCGGCGCGGCCCGGCGGTTCGCCGCAGATCCAGATCCTGGTCGACGGCACCGACCCGAACACCGCCAACTTCGTCATGGCCTACGCCCAGGGCGTGCTGTCGGGCTGGCGGGCGATGCGCGCGGCCGGGCAGGGCGCCGACGGCGCGCCCGCGATCGATGTCGAGCAGCGCGTCTGGTTCAACCAGGAGCTGGTCAGCCGCAACACGCTGGTGCCCGGCGCCATCGCCATCGTCATGACCATGATCGGCACCCTGCTGACCGCCCTGGTGGTGGCGCGGGAGTGGGAGCGGGGGACGATGGAGGCGATGATGGCGACGCCGGTCACGGCGGCGGAGCTGCTGGCCGGCAAGGTGCTGCCCTATTTCGCGCTCGGCCTGGCGTCGCTGACCCTGTGCGCCTTCGTCGCCGTGGTGCTGTTCGGCGTGCCATTCCGCGGCTCGATCGGAGCCCTCTACCTGGTCTCCGCCGCCTTCCTGTGCCCGGCGCTGGGGCTGGGGCTGATCATCTCCTCGGCCACCAAGAACCAGTTCCTGGCGTCGCAGCTGGCCCTGGTGGCCGGGTTCCTGCCGGCCTTCCTGCTGTCGGGCTTCCTGTTCGAGATCGGCTCGATGCCGGAGCCGATCCAGTGGATCACCACCATCCTGCCGGCGCGCTACTACGTGCCGGCGCTGCAGACCGTGTTCCTGGCCGGGGACATCTGGCCCCTGTACCTGCGCAACATGGCCGTGCTGCTGGTCGAGGGCGCGATCCTGCTGGCCCTGGCCGCGCGGCTGATGCGGAAGAGGCTGGCCTGAGATGTGGAGGCGCCTCAAGGCCCTGGTGGTCAAGGAGCTGCTGGCCGTGCTGCGCGACCCGCGCGGCCGGATGATCCTGATCGTGCCGCCGATCCTGCAGCTCTTCGTCTTCGCCTATGCCGCGACGATGGAGGTGAAGAATGTCGACCTCGCGCTCCTGGACCGCGACCGCGGCGCCTGGAGCCAGGAGCTGGTGCGGCGGGTCGAGGGCTCGCCTTACTTCCGCAGCATCCTGCCGGTCGACACGCCGGCGGCGCTGCGCCAGGCGATCGACCGGCAGCAGGTGCTGGCGGCGGTGCAGATCGGGCCCGGCTTCTCCCGCGACATCGCCGCCGGGCGCCCGGCGGATGTGCAGGTGATCCTGGACGGCCGCCGCTCCAACGCCTCGCAGCTGGCCGGCACCTACATCTCGCAGATCGTCGCCGGCATGGCCGCCGACGCCGCCAGCCCCAGCGGCGTGGCCGAGGGGACAGACGCCGCGGTGCCGCGCTTCTGGTTCAACCCGGCGCTGGACACGCAATGGTTCATGGTGCCGAACCTGATCGCGGTGATCGCCGTGCTGATCGGCCTCATCGTCACCGGCCTGTCGATCGCGCGGGAGCGGGAGCTCGGCACCTTCGACCAGCTGCTGGTCTCGCCGCTCCGGGTGCACGAGATCCTGCTGGGCAAGACCATCCCGTCGCTCCTGATCGGCTTCGGCCATTGCAGCTTCTATCTGCTGGCGGCGGTGATCTGGTTCGGCCTGCCGCTGCGCGGGTCGCTGGGCATGTTCTATGCCGGGGTGTTCTTCTACCTGCTGGCGCTGATCGGCGTCGGGCTGTTCATCTCGTCGCTGTCGGCGACGCAGCAGCAGGCGATCCTCGGATCCTTCCTGTTCATGATCCCGGCGACGCTGATGTCCGGCTTCGCCACGCCGATCGACAACATGCCGGGCTGGCTGCAGCCGGTGACCTATCTGAACCCGCTGCGCTACTTCATCGTCATCGTCCGCGGCGTGTTCCTGAAGGGCCTGCCGGTCGAGGAGATGCTGCGCAACACCGTGCCGCTGGCGCTGATCGCCCTGGCGACGCTCAGCGCCGCCGCATGGATGTTCCGGCGAAGGATGGAGTAGGGGCCAGCCCTTTAAGGCAGCGGGACGACGCGGTTGTAGAGGTCGTCGCCGGGCTCGCGGGCCGGGGCGGTCCGGTCCTGCGCCGCGGGCGTCGGGTTGTGGACCGACACGTTGAACTGGTCGCCGGGGACCTGCGGCGACGAGCAGGCGGCCATGACGACGCCGGCCACGATCATCGACAGAATTGCCGGACTCCGCATGATGCAACTCCCCCGGGCGCCGTCGCCTGTCGACGGCATGGACCCCAATCCTACGATCCTCCTCCCCGCTGCGCTCCGCTGCAAGCCCGAAACCGGTTACGGTTGTATCCAAACAATTGATCTGTTTCGGAGTGCGGCGTCTGGCCTTAGGGTCTGAGGCCGCCGGTCGGCAGCCCTGCCCCGGCCCAGCCCAGAGGCCGGCGATGCGGACCGACACTTCCTCCACCCTCGACGCGCCGGGCGGCGTGACGGTGGCGCCGCGCGGCGGCTCGGCGTTGCAGCCGGTCGCGGCCGGCGTGCTGGCCGCCATCGTCGGCTTCGCCAGCGCCTTCACCGTGGTGCTGCAGGGCCTGACGGCGGCCGGCGCCACCCCGGCCCAGGCGGCCTCCGGCCTGCTCGCCGTCTGCATCGGCCAGGGGCTGCTGGCGATCCTGCTGTCCTGGCGGTCGAAGCTGCCGATCAGCATCGCCTGGTCGACCCCCGGCGCGGCGCTGCTGGTGGCGACCGGCATGCCGGCGGGCGGCTTCGCGGCCGCGGTCGGCGCCTTCCTGGTGGCCGCCGCGCTGGTGGTGGTGGCCGGGCTGTGGCGGCCCTTCGGCCGGCTGGTCACCGCGATCCCGGTGCCGCTGGCCAGCGCCATGCTGGCCGGGGTGCTGCTCGACCTCTGCCTGGCTCCGGCCCGCGCGGTCGGCGCCATGCCGCTGCTGGCCCTGCCGGTGGTGCTGGTCTGGGCCCTGGCCTGGCGCTTCGCCCGGCTCTACGCCGTGCCGCTCGCCGTCGTCGCCGCCCTGGCGATGATCGGCCTGACCACGGCGGTGCCGCCGGAGGCCTTCGCCCATCTGTGGCCGCGGCCGGTCTTCATCGCCCCCGCCTTCACCACCGGTGCCCTGGTCGGCATCGCCGTGCCGCTGTTCATCGTCACCATGGCGTCGCAGAACGTGCCGGGGCTGGCGGTGCTGAACGCCAATGGCTACCGCCCGCCGGTCGGGCCGCTGTTCGTCGCCACCGGCGTGACCAGCGGCCTGGCCGCGCTGATCGGCGGCCATGCGGTCAACCTGTCGGCGATCACCGCCGCCCTCTGCGCCTCGGCCGAGGCGCATCCCGACCCGGCGCGGCGCTGGCCGGCGGCGGTGGTGGCCGGGGCGGTCTATGTCGTGATCGGCCTGTTCGCCGGCTTCGCCGCCGCCTTCATCGCCGCCTCGCCGCCGCTCCTGATCCAGGCGGTGGCCGGCCTCGCGCTGCTGGGCAGCCTCGGCGGCGCCCTGTCGACCGCCCTGGCGCGGGAGGAGGAGCGGCTGCCGGCGGTCGTCACCTTCGTCACCACCGTCTCCGGCCTCTCCCTGTTCGGCATCGGCGCCGCCTTCTGGGGCCTGGTGGCCGGCGGCGCGATGATGGCGCTGGGGCGGCTGAAGATCTGACGGCTCAGGCGGTCTCGTCCAGCCCGGGCGGCACGCCCAGCCGCTGCTTCAGCCCGGCCCAGCCCTGCGGCGTGACCTCGACCGCGCGGGAGGAGGGCGAGCGCCGCAGCCAGCCCTTGTCGCACAGCAGCGCCAGGAACTGAACGCCGAGCGGCCCGGCCAGATGGTGCTCGCGCTCGGTCCAGTCCAGGCATTGCCGGGCCAGGCCGCGCCGGGTCGGGCGCAGCGAAGCGACATCGAGGCCGATTCCGGCGAACCAGTCATGCCCGTCCGCCGTCACCTCGAACCGCTTTTCCGGCGCCGGCACGATCAGCGCCCGCTCCTGCAACGCCCGGGTCACCGCCACGCCCAGCCGGCCGGCCAGGTGGTCGTAGCAGCAACGGGCGAAGCAGAACTGGCGGGCATCGCGGCTCAGCGGCTTGCGGCGCACGGCCGCCGGCGGGCCGATGGCCGCGAGCTGCTCCAGCGCCTGGGCGACATGGGCGCCGGCGAGGCGGAAATAGCGGTGCCGGCCCTCGGTCTCGACCGTCAGCAGCCCGCCCTCCACCAGCTTGGCGAGGTGCGAGCTGGCGGTCTGCGGCGTCACCCCGGCGGCATAGGCCAGCTCGCCCGCCGGGCGGGCCCGGCCGTCGACCAGCGCGTTCAGCATGTTGGCGCGGGCCGGGTCGGCGATCAGCTGGGCGGTGCGGGCGACGCCCGGATTGATCGGCGT
>NZ_NHON01000145.1:10130-20991 GCF_002195995.1 Inquilinus limosus | reverse complement strand
GCTCCACCGCCCGCACCACTCGCTCACGGAGATCCATCGAGCACGGTTTACCCATCCAGGCTGGCCTCCTCCCAGCCAGCATGGTGAATCACATTCCCTCGCCCCTGGGAATCCCCTTCCGATTCTAACCAACCTCATTCCGCTCTAGACCGGGAATTCCTAAGATCTGGTTACGCCGGAGGTCGGCACGGCCAGGCTTGCAGGCGGTCGACGCGCCGAGTCCCGCCAGTCCTTGCCGCAACGGTCCTATCGATTCTGCGTCATTTCGATACATGCAAATTCCATAAAATTGCATATCCTTGAGATACCATAAGATCCGGACCAATCCTGGGACGACACCCCTTGGTATCCTGCCCAACCGGCGAGCATACGCAAGGAACGGAAATGGCGCCGGTAACAATCCTGCTCAACTCGGATCATATTCCGAAGGCAAGCAGTTCGAAGGGAAAGAGTCACACGGTCGAAAACTTTTTTCTGAATCCCACGGAACCTTACGGCTGTTCTTGGCTTGTAGCATTGGCGGTCGCGAGAGCAGTCTCGGGGCAGCCGCGGTCGCCGCAGCGGCCGAGCAACGGGGGACTGGCATACGGGGTGTGAGGGAAAGCGCGATGTCGACGCTGATCGAGAACGAGATCCTGAAGTTCACCAAGGAAATCATCGTTGCCCATGTCTCCCATAATGCGGTGGACAGCGAGAGCTTGCCGAACCTGATCCGGAGCGTGCACCTGTCCTTGATCGAGGCCCGCAGCGCCTCGGTCCCGCGGGACGCGGCGGCCGAGTCCGATCCCGGCGCCGTGGGCGCGGAGGAGACACCGAGGGCCGACGCCGCAGCGCAGGCCGAGACCGGCGTCGCGGCATCCGCCCCGGCCGTCCCGGTCGCGGACTCGGTGACGCCGGACTACATCATCTGCCTGGAGGACGGCCGGCCCTTCAAGATGATGAAGCGCTGGCTGCGCGCCACCTACGGCATGACGCCGGAGCAGTACCGCGCCAAATGGAACCTGCCGCCGGACTATCCGATGGTGGCGCCGAACTACGCCCGGTCGAAATCGGTCTACGCCAAGGCCCAGGGCCTGGGCACCGAGAAGCTGCGCCAGCGTGCCGTCAAGCAGCGGTCCCGCCGCAGCGCCTGAGCCCGGGGTCAGACGGCCTCCGCGAGGTCGGTCCGCGGCAGCGAATGCAATGGCACCCCGGCTGCAGGCCCGGACCGGAGCCTTCCCGAAGGAAGGCTCCGGCGAGGATTCAGGCGGCCTCGTAGCCGATTACGCCCTTGATCTCAAGGAACTCCTCGAGGCCGAACTCGGCGTATTCCCGGCCGTTGCCCGACTGCTTGTAGCCGCCGAACGGCGCAGCGGTGTCCCAGGCCGGGTAGTTGATGTGGACATTGCCGACGCGCAGCTGCGACGCCACCTTGCGCGCCCGCTCCAGGTCGCCCGACTGGACATAGGCGGCCAGGCCGTAGGGCGTGTCGTTGGCCAGCTCGATCGCCTGCGCCTCGGTCTCATAGGTCAGGATCGACAGCACCGGGCCGAAGATCTCCTCGCGCGCGATCGTCATGTCCGGGGTCACCCGGGCGAAGACCGTCGGGCGGACGAAATAGCCGCGGTTCAGCCCGTCCGGGCGGCCGGGGCCGCCGGCCACCAGCTCCGCCCCCTCGGCGATGCCGGCCTCGATCAGCTTCTGGATCTTGTCGTACTGCACCTGGCTGACCACGGGGCCGAGCTGGGTGTCCGGCGCGTCGGCCGGGCCGACCTTGAAGCCCTCGGCCGCCGCGCGGGCGTAGCCGATCGCCTCGTCCTGCCGGTCCAGCGGCACGAACATCCGGGTCGGGGCGTTGCAGGACTGGCCGCTGTTGCCGAAGCAGCCGGCGACGCCCTTGGTCACCGCCCGCTTCAGGTCGGCGTCGGCCAAGATGATGTTGGCCGACTTGCCGCCCAGCTCCTGATGCACCCGCTTGACCGTGTCGGCGGCGGCCTTGGCCACCAGGATGCCGGCCCGGGTCGAGCCGGTGAAGGACACCATGTCGACATCGGGGTGGCTGGAGATGGCGGCGCCGACCGTCGGCCCGTCGCCATTGACCAGGTTGAACACGCCCTTCGGCACGCCGGCCTCATCCAGGATCTCGGCGAAGATGATGGCGTCGAGCGGCGCGATCTCGCTCGGCTTCAGCACCATGGTGCAGCCGGCGGCCAGGGCCGGGCCGACCTTGCAGGTGATCTGGTTCAAGGGCCAGTTCCACGGCGTGATCATGCCGACCACGCCGACCGGCTCCTTCACCACCATCGAGGTGCCCTTGGCCCGCTGGAACTGGAAGGTCTCCAGCGCCTCGATGATCCGGGTCAGATGCGCGTCGCCGGCCCAGGTCTGGGAGTCGAGCGCGAACTGCCGCGGCGCGCCCATCTCGCGCGACACGGCGAGCGCGATGTCCGGCGCGCGGCGCTTGTAGACCTCCAGGATCCGGCGCAGCAGGGCCAGGCGCTCCTCGCGGCTGGTGCGGGCGAAGGCCGGGAAGGCTCGCTTCGCCGCCGCCACCGCGCGGTCGACATCCGCGGCCGAGCCGAGCGAGATCTGGGCGAAGGCCTCCTCGGTCGAGGGGTCGATCACGTCGAGCGTCTTCGGCGTGATCGGGTCGACCCATGCGCCGTCGATGTAGAATTGGGTTTCGTGCGCCATCAGAACCTCGTTCGGTCGTGGGGCGGAGGGGAGCTCGAGCCCTGCCCTCCGTCGCTTCCGCCGCCTCCCGCGACGGGCTGATCGAAGGTTAGACCAGGCGTCGGGGGGCGGGGAAGCTCCGGCGCGTGGGGGACGGCCATGCGCGGGCCTGGCCGTCCCGCCCCTCTCCGTCATTGCGAGGAGGCGAAGCCGACGAAGCAATCCAGGGGCCAGTGCGAACCGGCCCCTGGATTGCTTCGCTGCGCTCGCAATGACGGTGTGGGAAACACGGGAGAGGCTACGCGTCCCGGCGCCTGAGACTGCTTTCGCGCCGCCGCTCCGACCGCACCGCATATCCCACCCCGAAGGCCAGCAGCGCCGCCAGGCCGAACCAGGTGATGGCGTAGACCAGGTGGCTGTTCGGGAAGGCGATCACCGTCAGCCCGCCGACCGGCAGCCCGCCAGGATTGGGCGTGGCGTCGGCGTCGATGAAGTAAGGCGCGGCATCCGTCAGCCCCCGCGCGGCGGCGATGGCGGCGACGTCGCGGGAATACCAGCGCTCCGCCGCCGGGTCGTTCGAGCGCAGGAAGCCGCCCTTGGGCTCGGTGATGCGCAGGAGGCCGGTGACCGTCAGCGGCCCCTCCATTTGCCCCGCCGCGCGGGTGGCCGGGTCGCGGTTCTCGGTCGGCACGAAGCCGCGGTTGACCAGCACCACCGTGCCGTCATCCGCCTGCAGCGGCGTCATCACCCAGTAGCCGGCGCCCTTCATGGTCGAGGCCGTGACCTGGGCCTCGCGGTCGTTCAGGAAGCGGCCGGAGATGCGGACGTGGCGGTATTCGTCCTGGTCGGCAGTGACCCGGGCCCATCCGTCCGGCCCCGGCGGGGCGACGGGCTCGGCCGCGACGCGCTGGTCGACCCGGGCGATCAGGTCGAGCTTCCAGGCCCGCCGCTCGACCTGCCAGATTCCGAGCGCCAGCAGGCCGAGAAACACCGCCAGGGCCGCCGCCCCGAGGACGATCAGGCTGGCGGTCGAGCGAGGCCGGTGTGCCTCGCCCTGGCTCACGGCATGTTGCGCATGTCGTGGGCGGAGACCGGCATCATGTTGTGGTTGAGGTGGTACATCACCCACAGCGAGCCGGCGAGCGTGATCACCACCAGCACCACGGTGAAGATCAGGGCCAGCATGGTCCAGCCGCCCTCCGACCGGGTGTTCATGTGCAGGAAATAGACCATGTGCACGACGATCTGGACGACCGCGAGCGCCATGATCACCAGCGCCGTGGTCTGGGCATCGGCGAAGATGTCGCCCATCACCAGCCAGAACGGGATCGCGGTCAGGAT
Organism: Inquilinus limosus; assembly: GCF_002195995.1. Classification (GTDB taxonomy): domain Bacteria; phylum Pseudomonadota; class Alphaproteobacteria; order DSM-16000; family Inquilinaceae; genus Inquilinus; species Inquilinus limosus_C. The sequence goes on along the minus strand of NZ_NHON01000145.1, from coordinate 16,998 downwards.
CACCGCCAGCACGAAGCCGGTGATGTAGCCCTTCAGCGTGCCATGGCCGCTGGCGTCGCCATGATGGTGGTCATGATGATGGCCGGCGTGATCGGTGTGGGCGGCGCTCATGCCATGGATCCCATCAGATAGACGAAGGTGAAGACGCCGATCCAGATGACGTCCAGGAAGTGCCAGAACAGGCTGAGGCACATCAGCCGGCGCTTATTGTCCGGGATCAGCCCGTGCCGGGCGACCTGGATCATCATCGTCACCATCCAGACGATGCCGACGGTGACGTGCAGCCCGTGCGTGCCGACCAGGGTGAAGAAGGACGACAGGAAGGCGCTGCGCTGCGGCCCCGCCCCTTCATGGATCAGATGCGCGAACTCGTAGAGCTCGAGCCCGACGAAGGCGACGCCGAACAGCGCCGTCACCGCCAGCCAGGCCAGGGTGGCGCCCTTGCGGTTGCGCTCCATCTCCAGCATGGCGAAGCCGCAGGTGATGGAGGACAGGAGCAGCATCGAGGTGTTGACCGCCACCAGCGGCAGGTCGAACAGGTCGGCGCCGGACGGGCCGGCCGCGTAGCTGCGGCCGAGCACGCCATAGCAGGCGAAGAGGACTGCGAAGATCAGGCAGTCGCTCATCAGGTAGATCCAGAAGCCAAGCATCGTGCTGCCGCCCGAATGCTCGTGCTCCTCGTCGACGTGGAAGCGGGTCTCGCCGTTCGCAGTGGGTCCGTTGGCGGTTGGATTGATCGCGGTCATCAGGAAGCGGCTCCCGCCCGGGCCAGCACGCGGCTGCGCTCATCCTCGACCTTGGTCACGACCTCGGCCGGGATGTGGTAGTCGCGCTTGTAGTTGAAGGTGTGCCCGATCGACACGGCCAGCATCGCCACGAAACCCAGCGCCGCCAGCCACCAGATGTGCCAGACCATGGCGAAGGCGAAGGCCACGCTGAGGCCGCCCAGGATCACGCCCGTGCCGGTGTTCTTCGGCATATGGATCGCCTTGAACCCGGACAGCGGCCGGACATAGCCGCGCTTCTTCATGTCGTCCCACGCGTCGTGGTCGTGCACCAGCGGCGTGAAGGCGAAGTTGTACTCCGGCGGCGGCGAGGAGGTGGACCATTCCAGCGTGCGGGCGTTCCACGGATCGCCGGTGACGTCGCGCAGCTGCTCGCGCCGCTTGAAGCTCACGGCCAGCTGGATCAGGAAGGACAGGATGCCGAAGGCGATCAGCACCGCGCCGAAGGCGGCGATGACGAACCAGATCTGCAGCGACTGGTCGTCGAAATGGTTCACCCGGCGGGTGACGCCCATCAGGCCGAGCACATAGAGCGGCATGAAGGCGAAGTAGAAGCCGATGAACCAGAACCAGAACGACATCTTGCCCCAGAAGGGATCGAGCTTGAAGCCGAAGGCCTTCGGAAACCAGTAGGTGAAGCCGGCGAACACGCCGAACACCACGCCGCCGATGATGACGTTGTGGAAATGGGCGATCAGGAACAGGCTGTTGTGCAGCACGAAATCGGCCGGGGGCACCGCCAGCAGCACGCCGGTCATGCCGCCGATGACGAAGGTCACCATGAAGCCGATGGTCCACAGCATCGGCACTTCGAACCGGATGCGGCCCCGGTACATGGTGAACAGCCAGTTGAACATCTTCGCCCCCGTCGGGATCGAGATGATCATCGTGGTGATGCCGAAGAACGAGTTCACGCTGGCGCCGGAGCCCATCGTGAAGAAGTGATGCAGCCACACCAGGTACGACAGGATGGTGATCACCACCGTGGCGTAGACCATCGAGGTGTAGCCGAACAGGCGCTTGCCGCAGAAGGTCGACACGACCTCGGAGAAGATGCCGAAGGCCGGCAGGATGAGGATGTAGACCTCCGGATGCCCCCAGATCCAGATCAGGTTCACATACATCATCGGGCTGCCGCCGAAGTCGTTGGTGAAGAAGTTCGTGCCGGCGTAGCGGTCGAGCGACAGCAGGGCCAGGACGGCGGTCAGCACCGGGAAGGCGGCGACGATCAGGACGTTGGTGCACAGCGCGGTCCAGGTGAAGACCGGCATCTTCATCATGGTCATGCCCGGCGCCCGCATCTTGACGATGGTGGCCACCAGGTTGACGCCCGATAACAAGGTTCCGATGCCCGCGACCTGCAGGCCCCAGATATAGTAGTCGACGCCGACATCCGGGCTGTAGGCGATGCCCGACAGCGGCGGATAGGCCAGCCAGCCGGTCTTGGCGAACTCGCCGACGAACAGCGAGATCATGACGATCACCGCGCCGGCCGTGGTCATCCAGAAGCTGAAATTGTTCAGGAACGGGAAGGACACGTCGCGGGCGCCGATCTGCAGCGGCACCACGAAGTTCATCAAGCCCGTGACGAAGGGCATGGCCATGAAGAAGATCATGATCACGCCATGGGCGGTGAACACCTGGTCGTAGTGATGCGGCGGCAGGTAGCCCTCATTGGCGCCGAAGGCGATGGCCTGCTGCGCCCGCATCATGATCGCGTCGGAGAAGCCGCGCAGCAGCATCACCAGGGCCAGGATCACATACATGATCCCGATCTTCTTGTGGTCGATGCTGGTGAACCATTCGCGCCAGAGATAGCCCCACAGGCGGAAATAGGTGATGGCCCCGAACAGCGCGATGCCGCCGAGCGCCACCGCGATGAAGGTGACGACCAGGATCGGCTCGTGGAACGGCAGCGCGCCGAGCGTCAGCTTGCCGAAGACGAGCGTCTGGAGATCTAGGTTTGAGAACATCGGGCTACTCTGTCGTTCCGAAGGCCGCCACGCTGGGCGACAGCCTCCGCCATAGTGTCGGTGCCGCGGCCTGGGACGGGCCGGCGGCGGTCATCGATGCGGTCCTCACTCGACGCGCAGGGGCTGCTCCGTCCGGCGGCTGAACAGGATGCCCTCCGGCGGCCGGCTGTCGGCCATGTCGCCGTCGGTGGTGCAGATCGCCGCGACATAGCTGCGGACCGGGCCGGCGCCGCGGCGGACATCCTTGTCGTGGTTGAGCGCGATGACGTTGTCGATGCCGGCCATGCCGCCGCCGCCGCGGGAGTCGATGCTCATCATCTCGTTCATGCACATCTTCGAGCGGTCGACGCACATGTTGAGGATGGCGCCATAGAGGTCGGGGGCGACCGTGCCGTAATGGCGCACCGGCTCGCGCTCGCTCGGCCGCTCCAGCGCCAGGTACTCCTCGCGGCTCAGGCTGCCGCCGCCCGACTTGACCTTCTGCACCCAGGCGTCGAAATCGCCCGCGGCGAGGCCGTGGAAGGCGAAGCGCATGCCGGAGAAGCCGGCGCCGCTGTAGTTGGCCGAGAAGCCCTCATACTCGCCGGGCTTGTTGATCACGGCGTGCAGCTTCGTCTCCATCCCGGCCATGGCGTAGATCTGCCCCGCCAGCGCCGGCACGAAGAAGGAGTTCATCACCGTGGCCGAGGTGATCTTGAACTGGATCGGCACGTCGACCGGCGCCGCCAGCTCGTTCACCGTGGCGATGCCCTGCTCCGGGTAGAGGAACAGCCATTTCCAGTCGAGCGCCACGACCTCGACGGTCAGCGGCTTCACGTCGGCGGCGACCGTGCGCTCCGAGTCGATGCGCTCCAGCGGCCGGTAGGGGTCGAGCGTGTGGGTGCTGATCCAGGTCAGGGCGCCGAGCGCGATGATGATCACCAGCGGCGCCGACCAGATCACCACCTCGAGCTGAGTCGAATGGTGCCAGTCGGGCTCATACGGGGCGTCCTTGTTCGACTGGCGGTACTTCCAGGCAAAGAACAGCGTCAGGGCGATCACCGGCACGATGATCAGCAGCATCAGGATCGTGGAGACCACGATCAGGTCGCGCTGCTGCACCGCAATATCGCCGGAAGGGGACATGACCACCATGTTGCACCCGCCCAGGAGGACCAGGGCAGGAAGTGCAGCGAGGCGGCCTAAAGCTTTGATGGACATGCCGTTGCCTGGAAAGCGAGAACGATAAGGCGGCCCTGCCTTACCGAAGCGTTACGCGATGTAACAGAGGACAGTTTGTCCTACCAGATGCCCATTGGTTGCAGTGCAACATCGTCGCACCGGGGTTGACGGCAGGGCCCTGGGCGATTCCGGAGCCGCCGGGGCTCGCTTGGCACGATTTGACGCACCGGAATCCTGGGCCATACTCAAAAGAAAAAACAGCGGCATCTCGGCCCGGCCCACCCAGGAGGAATCAGTTTATGGCCACTGTCAGTCGAGACTTCGGGTCCCAGCCCCCGAACGCCGCGCCACGGCACCGCGCAGGTGTCCCACCCGGCGAGATCGCGATCGGCGTCGTGATCGGCCGGACCGCGGAATTCTTCGACTTCTTCGTCTACGCCATCGCCTCGGTGCTCGTGTTCCCGCGGTTCTTCTTCCCGCATGCGGCGCCGCTCGACGCGATGCTCTACTCCTTCGCCGTCTTCGCCCTCGCCTTCGTCGCCCGCCCGCTCGGCTCGGTCCTGTTCATGGAGATCGACCGCCGGCACGGCCGCAGCGTCAAGCTGACCGCGGCGATGTTCCTGCTCGGCGGGTCCACCGCCGCCATGGCCTTCCTGCCCGGCACCGGCGACATCGGCACCGCCGCCATCGCCCTCCTGGCGCTGTGCCGCATCGGCCAGGGCCTGGCCCTCGGCGGCGCCTGGGACGGGCTGGCCTCGCTGCTGGCGCTGAACGCGCCGCAGAACCGGCGCGGCTGGTACGCGATGATGCCGCAGCTCGGCGCCCCGCTCGGCTTCATGCTGGCCAGCGCGTTGTTCGCCTTCTTCCTGGTCAACCTGCCGGCCGCCGACTTCCTGGACTGGGGCTGGCGCTACCCGTTCTTCGTCGCCTTCGCGATCAACGTGGTCGCCCTGTTTGCCCGGCTGCGCCTGGTGGTGACCGAGCAGTTCGAGCGGCTGTACGAGAGCAAGGATCTCGAGGCGGCGAGCGTGCCCGAGACGCTGAAGCAGCAGGGCCACAACATCCTGGTCGGGGCCTTCGTGCCGCTGGCCACCTTCGCCCTGTTCCACCTGGTGACGGTGTTCCCGCTGAGCTGGGTGACGCTGTACACCGACCACAATGCCGGCAATTTCCTGATGACGGAGTTCGCCGGCGCCATCCTCGGCGCCGCCATGATCGTGGTCTCCGGGCTGATCGCCGACCGCACCGGCCGGCGCACGCTGCTGGCGGCCTGCGCGGTGCTGATCGCGATCTTCAGCTTCGTCACGCCGCTGCTGCTGGGCGGCGGGCCGACGGCGCGGTCGGCCTTCGTGATCCTCGGCTTCGGCCTGCTCGGCCTGTCCTTCGGCCAGGCGGCCGGCGCGGTGGCGTCGAACTTCCCGAACCAGCACCGCTACACCGCCTCGGCCCTGACCTCGGACCTGGCCTGGATGGTCGGCGCCGGCTTCGCGCCCCTGGTGGCGCTGGCCCTGGCCAGCCAGTTCGGCCTGGCCCTGGTCGGCGCCTATCTCCTGTCCGGCGCCGTCTGCACCCTGGCGGCGCTGCGGGTCAACAAGGAGCTGGAACTGCGGGGGAACTGACACGGACGCCCCGCAGCCGGCTCAACCCGGCTGCGGGCGCGCCCTATCCCCGGATCACCAAGCTGCTGCGGTCGACCTTGGTGATGTCGCCGGTGCCGGTCAGCGCCATGCTGATGTCCAGCTCCTTGCGCATGATCTCCAGCGCCTTGGTCACGCCGGCCTCGCCCATCGCCGCCAGGCCGTAGAGGAAGGCCTTGCCCATCAGGCAGCCGCGGGCGCCCAGCGCCACGGCCTTGAGGATGTCCTGGCCGGACTGCACGCCGCCGTCGAACAGCACCTCGGTCCTGTCGCCGATCGCCTGGACGATGCCCGGCAGGGCCGAGATCGAGGAGCGGGCGCCGTCCAGCTGACGGCCGCCATGGTTGGAGACCACCACCGCATCGGCGCCGGTCGAGGCGGCGATCCGCGCGTCATCCTCGTCCAGCACGCCCTTCAGGATCAGCTTGCCGGGCCAGAGGCTGCGCACCCATTCGACGTCCTTCCAGCTCAGCGACGCGTCGAACTGGCTGGCGGTCCATTGCGACAGCGTCTTCAGGCTGTCCGCGCCCTTCACATGCCCGTCCAGATTGCCGAAGCTGCGGCGCTTGCCGAACAGCACCTTCATCGCCCAGGCCGGCTTGGTGGCGATGTCCAGCGCATTGGCCAGGGTCAGCCGCGGCGGCACGGCCAGGCCGTTCTTGAGGTCGCGGTGGCGCTGGCCCTGGATCTGCAGGTCGAGCGTCAGCACCAGGGCCGAGCACTGCGCCGCCTTCGCCCGCTCGATCAGCGACTGCGAGAAGCCGCGGTCGCGCATGACATAGAGCTGGAACCAGAACGGCTTCTTCACCGCCGCCGCCACATCCTCGATCGAGCAGATCGACATGGTCGACAGGCAGAACGGAATGCCGAAGGCCTGGGCCGCGCGGGCGCCGTGGATCTCGCCGTCGCCGTGGAACAGGCCGGTCAGGCCGGTCGGCGCGATCGCCAGCGGCATCGTGACGTCCTCACCCAGGATCCGGGTCGCGACCGAGCGCTTGTCGACGTCGATCATCACCCGCTGGCGCAGGCCGATCGCGGCCAAATCCGCCCGGTTCGCCCGCAGCGTCACCTCGTCATAGGAGCCGCGGTCGGCATAGTCGAAGATCGCGCGCGGGATGCGCCGGGCCGCCAGCGCTCGCAGGTCCTGGATGTTGGTGATCGTCGGCATCGGGCAGTCTTCTGGAGCAAGGTTTATGTCTGATAAATCGCACGGGAGCCGCTGTCACCCATCTTTACACATCGCGGCCGGGGCGCCAGGGTGACGGCCATCATGACGACCACGCTCTCCCGCCTCGACCGCGCCCTCGCCACC
>NZ_NHON01000145.1:0-10123 GCF_002195995.1 Inquilinus limosus | reverse complement strand
TCGCCACCCTCCCCCGCCTCTATCCCGGGCCCGGCGGCGCCGCCGCCGTGCTGCGGGACGGCGAGATCCTGGCCCGCCACGCCTGGGGCTGGGCCAATGCCGAGCGGCGCATTCCGTTCACGCCGAAATCGCTGTTCCGGATGTGCTCGGTCACCAAGCAGTTCACCTGCGGCCTGGTGCTGGACGCCTTCCCGGACCCGACGGTGCTGGACGGCGACGTCCGCGCCCGCCTGCCGCATCTTGAAGGTGAGGCGCCGGGCGCCCTGCACCTGTGCCACAACCAGTCCGGCCTGCGCGACTACTGGGCCGTGGCGATGCTGTACGGCGCCCCGGCCGAGTCGCCCTTCGGCGACCGCGAGGCGGCGAAGGTGATCGCCGGCACCCGGTCGCTGCATTTCGCGCCGGGCAGCCGCTACTCCTACGTCAACCAGAACTTCCGGCTGCTCTCCGACATCCTCGAGGCCCGCACCGGCCGCGGCTTCGGCGAGCTGCTGCGCAGCCGCATCTTCGACCGCGCCGGCATGGACAGCGCCATCCTGGCCGCCGACACCCGCGCCATGCCGGACGGCACCGAAGGCTATGAGGGCACGCAGGCCGGCGGCTTCCGCGCCGCCGAGAACCGCATCCTGTGGACCGGCGATGCCGGCCTCGGCGCCAGCCTGGACGACATGATCGCCTGGGAGCGCCATATCGACGCCACCCGCGACGACCCGGAGGCGCTGTACAGCCGCCTGTCGGCGCCGGTGACCTTCGCCAACGGCGCCGCCGCCCCCTACGGCTTCGGCCTGAACCGGTCGACCGAGTTCGGCCGCGCCTATACCGGCCATGGCGGCGCGCTGCGCGGCTGGCGCAGCCATCGCCTGTATGTGCCGTCGGAGCGGGTCTCGGTGGTGGTGCTGTTCAACCACCTCTCCGATGCCCAGGCCGCGGCGCTGGACCTGGTGGCCGCGGTGCTGGGCGAGGAGCGGACGAAGCCGGCCGCCGACCTGCCGGCCCCGGACTGGCTCGGCGCCTATATCGAGCCGGAGACCGGGCTGTCGGCCCGTATCGACATGGCCGACGGCAAGGTGCGGCTGCGCTTCGGCCATTCGGCGGAGAAGCTGGAGCTGCAGACGGACGGCAGCGCCGGCAACGGCCGCACCCGGCTGCGCCCTGCCGCGGACGGGCTGTGGCTGGACCGGCCGCAGGAGAACCAGAGCTCGCGCCTCGTCCCCTGCAACGGCGAGCCGGCGCTCGACCTCGGCGGCCGCTACCGCTGCGGCGAGCTGGACGCGGAATTGGAGGTCGTCGATGCCGGCGGCGCTCTGTATGGCGGCTTCTCCGGCTTCCTGGGCCAGGGCCGGATGGAGCTCCTGGACCCGGTCGGGCCGGATGTCTGGGCCCTGCCCTGCCCGCGCGCCCTGGATCACACCCCGCCCGGCGACTGGACCCTGGCGTTCCGCCGCGACGGCACGGGCCGGGTGGCGGAGGTCGAGGTCGGCTGCTGGCTGGCCCGGCATCTGCGATATGAGCGGGTGGGCTGACCTTCCATTCCTGGCGTCCGCCCTTCGCCATCCCCACACCGTCATTGCGAGCGCAGCGAAGCAATCCATGCAGCAGCTCATGCTGACCGATGGATTGCTTCGTCGGTTTCGCCTCCTCGCAATGACGGTGCGGGAATTCTGAGAAGGCTCCCACCGGGCTTGACCACACCGGAACAAAAGCCGAACATAACCTCCTGCCCACGCGGGAGGACCCCATGACCAGCCAGACCGAAAAGGCCCTCGCCTTCCAGCGCCTGCATGCGCGGCCGGGCGCCTTTGTCATCCCGAACCCCTGGGACGCCGGCACCGCCAAGCTGCTGGCCGGGCTCGGCTTCGAGGCGCTGGCCACCACCAGCGCCGGTTACGCCTTCACCCTCGGCCGCAATGACGGGGCGCAGAAGGTCAGCCGGGAGGAGACGCTCGCCAACGCCCGGGCCATCGTCGAGGCCACCGGCCTGCCGGTCTCCGCCGATCTCGAGAACGGCTTCGGCGACGCGCCCGAGGCGGCGGCGGAGACGATCCGCCAGGCCGCCGCGATCGGGCTGGTCGGCGGCTCGATCGAGGACGCCACCGGCCGCGAGGACGACCCGATCTACGGCCTCGACCAGGCGGTGCAGCGGGTGCGGGCGGCGGTGGTGGCGGCACGGTCCCTGCCCTTCCCCTTCACCCTGACCGCGCGGGCCGAGAATTTCTTGCACGGCCGCCGCGACCTGGCCGACACGATCCGCCGGCTTCAGGCCTTCCAGGAGGCCGGCGCCGATGTGCTCTACGCCCCCGGCCTGGCGACGCGGGAGGAGATCGAGGCGGTGGTCGGCGCGGTCGACCGGCCGGTCAATGTGGTGATGGGTCTGGTCGGCGCCCGCTTCACGGTCGAGGAGCTGGGCCAGATCGGGGTGAAGCGGATCAGCGTCGGCGGCTCGCTGGCCCGGGCCGCGCTGGGCGGCTTCCTGCGCGCCGCCCGCGAGATCAAGGACCACGGCAGCTTCGGCTATGCCGACGACGCGGTGCCGCACAAGGAGATCAACGCCCTGTTCGCTGCGAGCTGAGCGGGGGGATCATCGAAATTCCAGGCAGCTAGGATCAGATTGCCTCTCCCGCTTGCGGGAGAGGTCGGAGACGCGAAGCGGCTCCGGGTGAGGGGACTTCGTCGAGGCCGGGACCAGCCCTCACCCGGCCGCCCTGCGGGCGTCCGACCTCTCCCGCGTCCGGCGGGAGAGGCAACGCAACGAGCCGAACCGGACAGATCGATGACTCCTGTGACTGCAACATCCCAGGTCTTCCGGCCGGCCGAACCACGGCCCATACTCCCTTCATGACCAGCCTCGACTCACGCCTCGACATCCGGCCGATGGCCGGGTCGCTCGGCGCCGACATCGACCTCGCCGGCCCGGTCGACGACGCGCTCTTCGCCGCGATCCGCCAGGCCCTGGACGATCACCTGGTGATCCATCTGCACGGGCTCGACCTGGCGCCGCAGGACCTGGTGGCGCTGACCCGCCGCTTCGGCACCATCAGCCGCGCGCCCTACATCACGCATATGGCCGAGCATCCGGACATCGTCGCCGTCAAGAAATCGGCCGATGAGCGCAAGGTCAGCACCTTCGGCAATGCCTGGCATTCCGATTTCAGCTTCCTCGACCAGCCGCCGATGGCGTCACTGCTCTATGCCGTCCAAGTGCCGAGCCATGGCGGCGACACGCTGTTCGCCAACATGTACGACGCCTATGACGCGCTGTCGGACGGGATGAAGGCGCTGCTGGACGGCCTCGACTCCATGCATTCCGGCAAGCCCTACGGCACCGGCGGCGTGCCGGGGAACGTCGCCGTCTCGAAGTCGATCGGCATCGAGCGCAACCGGCCGGAGGCGGACCGCGAGGTCGCGCATCCGGTGGTGCGGGTCCATCCCGCCACCGGCCGCAAGGCGCTGTTCATCAACTCGATTTACACCCAGCGCTTCGCCGGCATGACGGCGGAGGAGAGCAAGCCGTTGCTCGACTTCCTCTACGCCCATGCGATCCGGCCGGAATTCACCTGCCGGCTGCGCTGGAAGGCCGGCGACCTGGCGATCTGGGACAACCGCTGCACCCTGCACTACGCCGTCAACGACTATGACGGCCAGGACCGGCTCTTGTACCGCACCATGGTGCAGGGCGAACGGCCGGTCCCGGCGATACCGCGGGAGACGTTGAGATCGTTCGAGACTGCGCTGGCGTGAGTCGGCTGGCGGTGGTTTCGAGAACCGGAGCGCAGCGCACGTTTGGTGCGTGAGCACCGGAAGCGGAGAAACCGCCGTCAGACGGCCACGCCAGTAGCAGTATCGGACGGTCTCACAAAGGCTTGTACGCGATCGCTTCGATCTCGACCTTGCAGTCGACCATCATGTCGGCGCGGACGCAGGAGCGCGCCGGGCGGTCGCCGGTGAAATAGCTGTCATAGGTGCGGTTGAAGGCCGCGAAGTCGCGGGTGTCGTCCAGCCAGGCCGTGACCTTGATCACGTCGTCCAGCGTGCAGCCCGCCAGCTCCAGCGCCGCCTGGACGTTCTTCATGGTCTGGCGGGTCTGGATCTCGATGCCGCCGGTGACGACGACGCCGGTCTCGTCGAACGGCACCTGGCCGGAGACATAGACATAGTCGCCGGCCCGCACGGCCTTGGAGAAGGGCAGCTTCTGCCCGCCGGCGCCGGTGACGGTGGTTCCGAAATGCTCTCGCTTGCTCATGGTCTTTCCTATTTGACGGCGCCGAGGGCCAGGCCGCGCACCAGATAGCGCTGCAGCCAGGCGAAGACGATGGCGACGGGGATCGTCGCCACGAATGTCGCGGCCATGACGTGATGCCACTCGATCGTATAGCGGCCGGCGACGAGGGAGAAAATCTTGATCGGCAGCGTGTGCGTCTCCGGCGCGCGCAGGAGGCTCAGCGCCACGGCGAACTCGTTCCAGGCGTTGATGAAGGTGAAGATCGCCGTCACCACCATGGCCGGCGCCGCCAGCGGCAGGAACACGCGGATCACGGTGCGGAAGCGCGACGCGCCCTCCAGCCACGCCGCCTCTTCCAGGTCCAGCGGGATGGTGGCGAAATAGCTCTGCAGCATCCACACGGCGAAGGCGATGTTGAAGCCGGCATAGACCAGCACCAGCGAATCGACCGAGCCGACGAGGCCGAGCCAGGCCACCAGCCGGAACAGCCCGATCACCAGCACGATCGGCGACAGCATCTGGGTGACCAGCAGGAAGTCGCGGTACAGCCCCTGCCCCGGAAAGCGGTAGCGCGACATGGCGTAGGCGGCCGGGATGCTGACCGCCAGCGCCAGCAGCGTCGCCAGGGTGGCGGCGTAGAGGCTGTTCAGCAGCGCGGTGCCGAAATCCGTCGCCAGCCACATGGTGACGAAGTTCTCCCAGGCGATCCGGCTGGGCAGCCAGGACGGGTCGGCCGCCAGCACCTCGGCCGCCGGCTTCAGCGCGGTGGCGATCATCACCGCGAAGGGGAACAGCACGACGACGATCAGCGGCGACAGCGCCAGCCAGCACAGGAGGCTCTTCTTCAGCATGGCGGTCTTTGGGCGAAGGCTGAAATTCTACTGTCATTGCCGTCCTCGGGCTTGACCCGAGGATCAACCCGGCAATCCAGGGGCCACCAAGAGCCGCTCTGGCCGCCCCTGGATCCTCGGGTCAAGCCCGAGGATGACAGCTGGGGGCTGTCTGCACCCGGCTCGTCGCCGCTCCCGGCCGCGTGCAACCTAGCCATTGCGCTCGCTCCGCATCGCCATGCGCAGATAGATCAGGGTGAAGACCAGCAGGATGGCGAACATGATCAGCGAGATCGACGCCGCCTCCCCCATCTTCCCGAGCGAGAAGGCCAGCTTGTACAGGTAGGTGACCAGGATCTGCGTCGAATCCGACGGCCCGCCCGAGGTCAGCACCCAGATGATCGGGAAGGAGTTGAAGACGTAGATGATGTTCAGCACCACCGCCATGTTGATGAAGGGCCGCATCAGCGGCAGGGTCAGGGTGCGGAACCGTTGCCAGGACGTCGCGCCGTCGGTCGACGCCGCCTCGTAGATGTCGCTCGGTATCGACGACAGGCCGCCCAGGAAGATCGTCACCGTGAACGGGACCGACACCAGGATGCCGATCAGGATCTGGATCGGGAAGGCGGTGGCGGCCGAGGCCAGCCAGATCACGTTGTGGTCGGTGATGCCGAGATCCTGGAGGGTCAGGTTCAACAGGCCGGATTCGCCGTTCAGCGCCCAGCGCCAGACGATCGCCATCATGGTCAGCGACACCGACCAGGGCAGCATCACGATCACCCGGGCCAGGCCGCGGCCGTAAAACTCGGTGTTCAGGATCAGCGCCACCGGCACCGAGACAAGCACCGTGCCGGCCACGACGGCGGCGGTCCACAGCACCGTCCGGCCCAGGATCTCCGTGAACAGCGGGTCGGCCAGGACATTGTCCAGATTGGCCAGGCCGGTGAAGTCGCGCAGCTGGCCGAAGCGGTTGACCTGGTGCGAGGCCACCGTCAGCAGGTCCCACACCGGATAGGCGATGATGAAGGCCGCCAGCAGGAAGCTGGGCAGGATCAGCAGGATCGGCGTCAGGCCCGGAAGCCGCACGGCCAGGGGTGCCGACATCGGAACGTTTTGCCTCTCGGTCTCGGTCGTCACTGACTGTCCTTGGCCTGCCAGGCTTGGATCATTGCCATTTACCCCAAGCTGTCATGCCCGGGTTTGACCCGCGGGTGTCCGGTTGAGCCTTTGAAGTTGTAAATAGAGGTGCCGATCCCGCCCTTTACTGTCATTGCCGGGCTTGACCCGGCAATCCAGGGGCCACCAAGAACCGTTCTTGAAAGCCCCTGGATCCTCGGGTCAAGCCCGAGGATGACAGTAAAGTAGGACACAGGACCGGAGCCAAACCGGTAATGACAGCAAAAGGGAAGCGCCGCCCCTACTTCGCGCCCAGGACGCCGTTGGCCTGCTCGGCTGCGGCCTTCAGGGCCTCCTCCGGCTTGGCCTCGCCGAGATAGATCTTCTGCAGCGCCCGGCTGGTGGCGTCGGCGATCTCCTCCCACCCGGCGATGGTCGGGGCGAACTTCGCGCTCGGCAGCATCGCGGTGAAGACCTTGAGGTTCGGGTCGTCGGTGAAGTACGGCAGCTTGGCCACCGCCTGGTTCTCGGTCAGGAAGCCCTCATTGACCGTGAACTTCTCGCGCCAGTCGCTCTGGAACAGGAAGTCCATGAACTTCCAGGCCTCGTCCTTCACCTTCGAGTTGTCGAACATCACGATCGAATCCGTGACCGCGTAGGTGGCCGAGGTGGTGCCTTTCGGCACCGGCGCGACGCCGTATTTCAGGTTCGGCGCCTCGGTCTTGATCTGGCTGGCCAGGAACGGCGCCGTGAACATCATGCCGATGCGGCCCTGCTTGAACAGGTTCTGCACGTCCTCGCGGTTGTAGGCGGTGACGCCCGGCTCGGTCAGCCCGTCATCGATCATCTGCTTGTAGAGGGTCGCGGCCTTGATGGCCGCGTCGCTGTCGACGCCGCTCTTGCCGTCGACCACGATGTCGCCGCCGAAGCTCCACATCGCATAGTAGAAATAGACGTCGGTCTCGATCTCCTTGCCCTGCAGGCCGAAGCCGTAGGTGTCCTTGGCGCCGAGAGCCTTGATCTTCTTCGCGTCCTCGACCAGCTCGTCCCAGGTGGCCGGCGGGGCGGCGATGCCCGCCTTCTCGAACAAATCCTTGTTGTAGTACATGGCGCGGGCCGAGGAGGCGATCGGCAGGCCGTAGGTCTTGCCGTCCAGCACGCCGGGCGCGAAGAAGGTCGGGATGAAGCGCGCCTTGAACTCGTCGGTCATGTAGCCGTCCAGCGGCGACACCACGCCCTGCTGCACGAAATCCACCAGCCAGCGCGTGCCGATGATGGCCAGGTCGGCATTGGCGTTGCCGGCGATGTCGGTGGTCAGCTTCTGCTGCAACACGTCCCAGGGCACCACCTCGATCTTGATGTCGGTGCCGGGGTTTTTGGCCTCGAAGGCCTTCGCCGCCTCCTCGAAATAGGGGCCGGTCTTGGAGCTGTACTCCGCCACCGTCACCCGCACCTCGGCGGCGACGGCCGGTGCTGCGGCCAGCGCCGCCAGGATCGAGGCGCCCGCGCCGAGGAGCACGGACCGGAACGCATGCTGCATGGAGAGCCTCCTGTTTCGGCGACGCCCCTTTTTGGTGACGCCAAGCCGCGCGAGCCGCAATTGGAACCGGATAACCGGGGACGGCCGCGCCCGGCTTTCTGCCGGAGCCGCCCTGCGTGTAACTCTCTTACAATCGCCGGCGGGGCGCAATTCGGAAACGGCGCGCCGGCCGATTTTCTTCCGCTATACCGCAGCAGTGCTGGAATCTTCCGACAATTTGAGGCTCCACATCGATGCTGCACTGCACATGCGCGATGCCTGTCTTGTAAGTTTCAAACATTGAGCTACCATCGGCCTCCAGCCTCCTCTCCTGCCGGAAAGACAGCCATGACGCGCTTCGCGGACCAGACCGTTCTCGTCACCGGGGCGCTCGGCGGCATCGGCGGGGCGATCGTCGACCTGTTCGCCCAGGCCGGGGCGGCGCTGATCCTGTCCGACCGCGACGTCGCGGCGCTGGAGGCCCGTGTCGCCAAGCTCGCCGAGGCCGGCATCAAGGCCGCTGCCGCGCCGGCCGATCTCTGCGACGCCCGCGCCACCCGCGCCGCGATCGACGCCGCGGTGGCCCGCACCGGCCCGGTCGACATCGCCGTCAACAATGCCGGCGGCGGCAATGGCGGCGGCACCCTGGCCTCGACTTCCGCCGAAAGCTGGGCCGGCGATGTCGTGCTGAACCTGAACGGCCCGTATCACGTCGTCGCCGCGGTGATCGACGGCATGAAGGCGCGGCGCCGCGGCAACATCGTCAACATCAGCAGCGTCAACGGGCTGCTGACGCTGGGCCATCCCGCCTACAGCGCCGCCAAGGCCGGGCTGATCAGCTACACCAAGGCGCTGGCGGTCGAGTACGGGCCGTTCGGCATCCGCGCCAACGTGATCTGCCCTGGCACCGTCCGCACCCCGATCTGGCAGGCCCGCGTCGACCGGAAGCCGGAGATCTTCGAGTCCCTGCGCAAATGGTACCCGCTGCAGCGGGTGGCCGAGCCGGCCGACATCGCCAAGGCCGTGGCCTTCCTGGCCGATGACGACCTGGCCGGCTTCATCACCGGCGCGATGCTACCGGTCGATGGCGGCCTGACCGCCGGCAACCGGGTGATGGCGGCCGAGCTGACCCTTGAAGAGTTCTGATTCAATGGCGCGGATCGTCAGCCCCTCCTCCAATCGTCATGGCGAGCCCCGCAGGGGCGTGGCCATCCAGGGCGGCTCGCACCGGCCCCTGGATGGCCACGTCGCTCCGCTCCTCGCCATGACGGGTTTGGGGGAAAGGATCCGCGACGTGCTTCCGTTGGCGGCATAGGGAGGCCCGACATGGCGACGGTGCGGCTGGACGGGGTGGTGAAGCGCTACGGCGACGCGCAGGTGATCCACGCGATCGACCTCGACATCGCCGATGGCGAGTTCGTCGTCCTGGTCGGGCCGTCCGGCTGCGGCAAGTCCACCCTGCTGCGCATGATCGCAGGGCTGGAAACCATCTCCGACGGCGAACTCGCGATCGGCGGCGCCCGCGCCAACGAGGTGCCGCCGCAGAAGCGCAACATCGCCATGGTGTTCCAGTCCTACGCGCTCTACCCGCACATGACCGCGCGGCAGAACATCGCCTACGGCCCGAAGCTGCGCGGCGAGGCGAAGCCGGAGATCGCGGGCAAGGTCGAGCGGGCGGCCGGCATCCTGAACCTGTTCGACTATCTGGAGCGGCTGCCGCGCCAGCTGTCCGGCGGCCAGCGCCAGCGCGTCGCCATGGGAAGGGCGATCGTGCGCGACCCCGCCGTGTTCCTGTTCGACGAGCCGCTGTCGAACCTGGACGCCAAGCTGCGGGTGCAGATGCGCACCGAGATCAAGGCGCTGCACCGCCGCCTGGGCACCACCATCGTCTACGTCACCCACGACCAGATCGAGGCGATGACCCTGGCCGACCGGATCGTGGTGATGAATGGCGGGCGGATCGAGCAGCAGGGCAAGCCGCTGGACCTGTACGACCTGCCGGCCAACATTTTCGTCGCCGGCTTCCTCGGCTCTCCGTCGATGAGCTTCCTGCCCGGCCGCTACCGCCGCGGCGCCGACGGCCCGGTGGTGGAGGCCGAGGACGGCACCCGCCTCCCCGCCCCCGACCGCGGGGCCTACGGGGCCGAGGACGACCAGCCGGTGCTGCTGGGCGTGCGGCCGGAGCATTTCACCGTCGTTGACAGCGGCGGCGGCGTGCCGGTGACGATCGACCTGGTCGAGCCCACCGGCGCCGAGACCCATCTCTACGGCACCCTGGCCGGCACCCGCATCGCCGCGGTGATGCATGGCCGCCGCCCGGTGGCGCCGGGCGACGTGGTGCCGTTGATTCCCCTTCCCGCCCACAGCCACCTGTTCGACGCGGCCTCCGGCCGCCGCATCTAGGGGATGACGTCGTGAGACCGAGCCACCCCCTCACCC
>NZ_NHON01000144.1 GCF_002195995.1 Inquilinus limosus | reverse complement strand
CCCTGCCCCTGCCCCTGCCCCTGCCCCTGCCCGCAGGCATCGGCTAGGTACAAAGTCCGATCAATCCGGTTGACGCGGCCCGCATCCGATGATGGGATCACGGGCAGAGCACGACCGTATTTGCACGATCCATTTTCGATGATGCGGATTGTCCCGCCGGCGCATTGAGCCGGCGCACCCGGCATCCGCGCGATTTGCGAGGAGATAGGAATGAGAAGCGCATTTCGCTTCAGCCGGTTCCATTTCCGCTTCTACGCCGTCGGGCTGGTCGCCTTCACCCTGTCCCAGGTCCTGCTGACCTATCAGGGGCTCCGGCTGCCCGGCTGGCTGCGATTCACCCAGTCGGCCGCCGGCGCCTTCGCCACCGAACTGCTGGCCCTGCTGTGCTTCCTGGCCTTCGCCTATTTCTCCTACCGGCAGGTACAGGTGATCGAGGGCGTGTCACGAGGGGCGGTCGATATGGCGAGATGGATCTTCCGCGGCCTGGGCGGCCTCGCAGTCCTGCTGTTCCTCGCCGTCCAGCTGATGCCGATCGAGATCTGGATGCGCCTGACGGCGCTGTGCGCGAGCGGATAGCGGGCTCGCGGCGTGGTATGGCTGGAGAGCCACCGCAGCCGTCGCAACCCGAGGAGCGAATGCAGGAGATCCCGATCCGGAGCGTCGCCGTCGCCGTTGTCGTCATCCGCCACGCCGCCGCCGGGCCGCAGGTGCTGCTGCTGCGCCGCACCCGGTCCCTGGCCGGGGAGTGGTGCCAGGTCACCGGCGCGGTCGAGCCCGGCGAGACCGGCTGGCAGGCGGCGCTGCGCGAGACAAGAGAGGAGACCGGGCTGGTGCCGGAACGGTTGTATTCCGCCGATATCTGCGAGCAGTTCTACGAGGCCGAGCGCAACGTCATCAGCCTGCTGCCGGTCTTCGTCGCCGTCGCGGCGCCGGACGCCGAGGTGCGGCTGAACGCCGAGCACAGCGAGTTCCGCTGGGCCGGCTTCGGTGAGGCCGCCGGGATGGTGCCCTTCGCCGGCCAGCGCCACATCCTGCGCCATGTCGAGCGCGAGTTCGTGCAGCGGGAGCCGAGCCGCTGGCTGCTGATCCAGCCGAGCGGCTAACCCCTGCCCTCCTCAGGACGCCGGCACGGTCTTCAGATAGGCGATCAGGTCGGCCCGGTCCTGCGGGTTGCTGATCGGCGGCGCCGCCATCTTGGTGCCCGGCACCGCCTTGGCCGGGCCGGCCAGGAAAGCGTCCAGCGTCGGCTCGTCCCAGGGCTTGGCATAGGCCACCATCGCCCTGGAGAAGGTGTAGCCGGGCAGCGTCCCGGCGACGCGGCCGACCACGCCGGACAGGTGGGGGCCGAGCTTGTTCTGGTCGGTCACCGTGTGGCAGGCGCTGCAGCGCGAGAACAGGGTCTGGCCCCGCGCCGCGTCGCCATCGGCCAGGGCCGGCGCGGTGGCGCCGGCGGTCAGGAGGGCGGCCAGCGCCCAAAGCGATGCTCTCATTCTCGATCTCCGCATCCGGGGTGTCCGGGGGTCAGGTGGAGGCTTTCAGCAGGCCGGGGTCGATCGGCAGGGTGCGGATGCGCTTGCCGGTGGCGGCGAAGATCGCGTTGGTCACCGCCGGGGTGACAATGGCGGTCGCCGCCTCGCCCAGCCCGCCGGGCGCCTCGGCGCTCTGCACCAGATGCGTCTCCATCACCGGCACCTCGTCGATCCGCATCGGCAGGTAGGTGTCGAAATTCGCCTGCTCCACCCGGCCGTCCTTGAAGGTGATGGCGCCGTGCAGCGCCGCGGTCAGGCCGAACAGGGTGCCGCCCTGGATCTGCGCCTCGACCGTGTCCGGGTTGACCACCAGGCCGCAATCGACGGCGCAGACGATACGGCGGACGCGGACCGACCCGTCGGCCGCCACCTCGACCTCCGCCACCTGCGACAGGTAGCTGCCGAAGGCGAACTGCACCGACACGCCGCGCCCCTGCCCCTTCGGCAGCGGCGAGCCCCAGCCCGCCTTCTCCGCCGCCAGGGTCAGCACCCCGAGGGCGCGCGGATTGTGGCCGAGCAAGGACTTGCGGTACTCGACCGGGTCCTGCCTGGCCGCCGCCGCCAGCTCGTCGATGAAGCTCTCGACCACGAAGACGTTGTGCACCGGGCCGACGCCGCGCCAGAAGGCGGTCACCACGCCCGGCGGCTCGACCCGGACATAGTCGACATGGATGGCGTCGAAGGCATAGGGCGGCTGCGCGGCGCACTCGACCGCGTCGAAATCATAGCCGTCCTTGAACAGCGGCGGGATGTAGCGCGCGACGACGGAGGAGCCGGCAATGCGATGGGTCCAGGCCACCGGCCGCCCGTTCGCATCCATCCCGGCCGACACCCGGTCGTAGTAGTACGGCCGGTACAGGTCGTGCTGGATGTCCTCCTCCCGGCTCCACACCACCTTCACCGGGCCGTCGACCTGCTGCGCCACCTTGACGGCGGTCAGGGTGCCGTCCGCCTCCAGCCGCCGGCCGAAGCCGCCGCCGATCAGGTGGTTGTGGACCTGCACCGCCTCCTTCGGCAGCCCCAGCAGCCCGGCGACCAGCGCCTGGGTCAGGGTCGGCGCCTGGGTGCCGACCCAGATCTCGCAGCCATCCTTCCGCACATGGACGGTGCAGTTCATCGGCTCCATCGTCGCATGCGCCAGGAAGGGCAGCTGGTACACCGCGTCCAGCCGCTGCGCCGCGCCGGCCAGGGCCTTCTCGGCGTCGCCGTCATGGCGCGCGACCACGCCGGGCTGCTTCGAGCCCTCCTCCAGCGCGCGCACGATGTCGGCGCTGCTGACGGTGGCGTTCGGGCCGTCATCCCACTGCACCGAAGCGGCCTCCAGCCCCTTCTTGGCGGCGCCCATATGATCGGCGATCACGGCCACGGCCTCGTCGGTCCTCACCACCTGGCGGACGCCCTTGACCGCCATCGCCGCCGCCTCGTCGACCGATTTCGGCGTGCCGCCGCGGACCGGGGAGATGGCGATCGCGGCGATCTTCAGTCCCGGCAACCTGACGTCGATGCCGTATTGCGCCGTGCCGTTCACCTTGGCCGGCGTGTCCAGCCGCCTGGCCGGGGTGCCGATCAGGGTGAAGTCCTTGGGGTCCTTCAGCGCCACGGCCTTCGGATCCGGCGCCGGCAGCTTGGCCGCAGCGTCGGCCAGCTCGCCATAGCCCAGCGACCGCTTGCCGTCGGTGACCTGGCCGTGCCGCGCCTTGAGGGTCGCGGGATCGACCTTCCACTGCTTGGCCGCGGCAGCGACCAGCAGCATGCGCGCCGCGGCGCCGGCCTGGCGCAGCGGCGTCCAGAAGGCGCGGACGGAGGAGGAGAGCCCCGTGGTCTGCACATGCAGCATCGGGTTGGCATAGAGCGCGTCGTCCGGCAGCGAATGCTCGAGCCGGACCTGGTCGAGCCCGACCTCCAGCTCCTCCGCCAGCAGCATGGCGTGGGCGGTGTAGGTGCCCTGCCCCATCTCCGCCATCGGCATCACCAGCGTCACCAGACCCTGGCGGTCGATGCGGATGAAGGCGTTGGGCGCGAAGCCGGATGCCTCGGCCAGGGCCGGGCGCAGCGCCGGCGGCAGGGCGATGGTGAGGGCCAGCCCGCCGCCCACGGCAGCGCTGACCTTGAGGAACCCACGGCGGTCGAGGGTGTGAGAGCCATCAGGCATGATCCGTCCCTCCCCTACGCCGCGGCCTTGTGGATCGCGGCGCGGATCCGCTGATAGGTGCCACATCGGCAGACATTGCCCGACATGGCGGCGTCGATGTCGTCGTCGGTCGGTTTCGGCGTGTCCTTCAAGAGCGCCGCCGCCGACATGATCTGGCCGGACTGGCAGTAGCCGCACTGCACCACCTCCAGCTCCAGCCACGCCTGCTGCAGGGCGGCACCCTGCGGCGTCTGGCCGACCGCCTCGATCGTCGCGACCGCGCTGTCGCCGATGCTGTCGACCGTGGTGATGCAGGACCGCGTCGCCGCGCCGTCGACATGCACGGTGCAGGCGCCGCACAGCGCCTGGCCGCAGCCGAACTTGGTCCCGGTCATGCCGAGCACATCCCGCAGCACCCACAGCAGCGGAGTGTCGCCGTCGACATCGACCTCATGCGGTGTGCCGTTGATCTTCAACGTGAAAGCCATGGCGTTCCTCGCGTGATCCGCCCTCAGCCGGGGCGGCATCGCGCGAGCGTAGCTTGTTCGGGATCGGCGATTGATCCCCGGACGCTGGCATCAGAATTCAGGAATCCCGAACTTCCGGCAGGCCATCGTCCTGCGCCGGCGGCTCCGCCGTCACCGCATCGGCGAATTTCCGCATCAGCCGCACCAGCTCGTCGAATTCCTCCGGGTCCCAGCGGCCGAAGACGGCGCGGCCGATGCGGTCGCGCGCGGCGTCGACCCGGTCGGTCATCGCCCTGCCCTTGGCGGTGATCACGGCCTCCCGCACCCGGCGGTCGGCGGCGCTGCCGCGGCGCTCCACCAGGCCGAGCTCCTCCAGCTTCGCCACCTGGCGGCTGACGGTGGTGTAGTCGCGCCCCACCCGGTCGGCCATCTCGACCACGCCGATCGGCCCGAAGCGGCCGACCCCGACCAGCAGCGGGAACAGCGCCCGGTCCAGCGGGATCCCGGCCTCGCGGATCAGCACCTCGTCGCGCTGCGGCCGGTTCATCACCGCGACGATGTCGAGCAGCGCCCCGTGCAGCTCCCGCAGCTTCTCGCTAATATGTGTATTTTGCACATTTTTGCTTGCCGGCATCGAGAGTCCTCCATATATGTGCATTATACACACATCCTCCTCGAAGGGACCCTATCATGAAGGCCGCCATCGTCCGCGGGCGCGGGCTGACGCCCGTCTGCGCCGATTTCGCCGAACCGGTGCCGGAGGCGGGCGAGGCCCGCATCGCCGTCACCGCCGCCGCCATCAGCCCCGTGGTCAGGAGCCGCGCCTCGGGCTCACATTACAGCTCATCCGGCCACTTCCCCTTCGTCGCCGGCCTCGACGGGGTCGGCCGGCTCGACGATGGGCGCCGGGTCTATTTCATCATGCCGCGCGCGCCTTTCGGCAGCATGGCGGAGCGGGCGGTGGCGCCGGCGGCGCAGTGCCTGCCCCTGCCCGACGATCTCGACGACATCACCGCCGCCGCCATCGCCAATCCCGGCATGTCGTCCTGGGCAGCCCTGGTCGAGCGCGCCCGGCTGCAGGCCGGGGAGACGGTGCTGGTCAACGGCGCCACCGGCACGGCGGGCCGCCTGGCCGTGCAGATCGCCCGGCACCTCGGGGCGCGGAAAGTGATCGCCACCGGCCGCGACGCCGAAGCCCTGAGTGCGGTCGCGGCGCTCGGCGCTGATGTGACCATCCCGCTCGGCGCCGAGGATCTGGCCGACCGCTTCCAGGCGCAGTTCGCCGAAGGGGTGGACGTCGTCCTCGACTATCTGTGGGGACCGAGCGCGGCAGGACTGCTGATGGCGGGCGCCAAGGCCGGGCCGGAGGCCCGGCCGATCCGCTTCGTCCAGATCGGAGCGGCCAGCGGGGCGGAGATCGCCCTGCCCGCCGCCGCGCTGCGCGCCTCGGCGATCGCGCTGCTGGGCAGCGGCATCGGCAGCGTGCCGCCCGACCGCATGATCGCCGCCATCGGCGGGGTGCTGCAGGCGGCCCGGCCCGCCGGCCTCCGCATCGCGACGACGCCGGTGCCGCTGGCGGAGGTCGGGCAGGCCTGGAACCGCGACGACGGCCGGCGCACGGTGCTCACCATCGGGCCGGCCGCCTGAGATGCGCCCGATCCTGCCGGTCTTCGTCATCGTCTGCCTCGACGCGGCCAGCAGCGGGGCCGTCCTGCCCGTCCTGCCCTTCTTCCTGCGGGATCTGGGCGCCACGCCGCTGGTCCTCGGCCTCGTGCTCGGCGCCGAAGCGCTCAGCCAGTTCGTCGCCGCGCCCTGGCTGGGGCAGTTGTCCGACCGCTATGGCCGCAGGACCGTGCTGCTGGCCAGCCAGGCCGGGGCGCTGGCCAGCCTGGCGCTGCTGGCCATGGCCGACAGCGTGGTCTTCGTGCTGCTGGCGCGGGCGCTGCTCGGCCTCACCGCGGCGAATTTCTCCGCCGCGGCCGCCTATGCCGCCGACCACAGCAGCCCGGCCGACCGGCGGCAGGCCATCGGGATCCTCAGCGCCGGGCTCGGCCTGGGCGGGATGGTCGGCCCCGGCCTCTCGGGCGCCCTGGCCGGCCTCTCCCTGTCGGCGCCGGTCTGGGCCGCCATGGCGCTGTCGGCGGCCAGCCTGCTGGCGACCGCGCTCTGGCTGGACGGCGGAGCACCCCGCGACGGCACCGGGCCGGGCGAGGCGGTGCGGGAACGGACGTCGCTGCGGTCGCTCCTGGCCTCGCCGGCGATCCGGGTCGTCGTCGCCATCCTGCTGTGCCACTACGTGTCCTACGGCCTGTTCAGCTCCCAACTCGCGGTGTTCCTGGGCGACACCTTCAGCTGGAACGGCCATGCCTTCGGCCCGCGCGAGCTCGGCATCCTCCTCGCCGCCGACGGCGCCATCAACATCGCCGTCCAGCTCCTGCTGCTGCCGTGGCTCGGCCGCCGCCTCACCGAACGACGCCTGGTCGTCCTGGTCTTCGGCCTGCTGTCGGCCGGCTATGTCCTGGCCAGCCTGGCCACCGGGATCCCGATGCTGGCCCTCGCCGTGCTCTGCGTCAGCACCGGCGTGGCGCTGGCCCGGCCGACCTTCATCGCCGGGCTTTCCGTCCACGTCCCCTGGCGACACCAGGGCGTGGTCATGGGCACGATCCAGTCACTGGTCGCCGTTACCGATATGGTCACGCCGGTCCTGGCCGGAGCCATCGTCGGGCAGCGTCTCTACGGGGCGTGGCTCGGCGCGGTGGTGGCGACCGCCCTGGCGGGGGCGGTCATCGCGCACCGCTTTCTTCGCCTCCGGGATGGTCCGGGAGCGATCCGGCCCTAACCCGCGGCCGCCTGCCGCAGCAGCCCCTTCTTCGGCGCGAACAGGAAGGCCAACCCGAACAGCAGCGCCTGGACCACCACGATCGACGGGCCGGTGGCGCCGTCGAGCCAGAAGCTGAGCAGCGTGCCGAGCACGCTGGACAGAACCGCGGACCCGACCGCGGCCACCATCACCCGGCCGAAGCGGTCGGCCAGCAGCAGGCCGATGCACCCCGGCGTCACCAGCATCGCCATCACCAGCACCACGCCGACCGCCTGCAGCGCCGCGACGATGGTCGCGGCCACCAGCAGCAGCAGGATCAGCTCCAGCCGCCGCGGCGAGATCCCGATCACCCGGGCCTGGCCGGGATCGAAGCAGAACAGGATCAGGTCCTTCCGCAGCAGTAGCACGGCGATCAGCGTGACCGACCCGATCGCCAGGGTCTGGATCATGTCCGCCGGCTCGATGCCCAGCAGGTTGCCGAACAGCACATGCATGAAGTGGACGTTGCTCGGCGTCTCCGCCAGCAGCACCATGCCGAGCGCCAGGAATCCCGTGAAGGCGATGCCCAGCACGGCGTCGCTCTTGACCCGGCAGCGCGCCTCGATCGCCCCCGCCGACAGCACGCAGGCCATGCCGCTGGCGACGGCGCCGAGCGACATCGGCAGCCCGGCGACATAGGCCAGGATGATGCCGGGCAGCACGGCGTGCGAGACGGCGTCGCCGACCAGGGCCCAGCCCTTCAGCACGACGAAGCAGGACAGCACGGCGCAGACCGTGCCGACGAAGGCGGCGACCAGCATCGCCTGGACCATGAAGCCGTGCCGCAGCGGCTCCGCCGCGGCCTCGAGCAAGGACAGGAGAGCGGTCATCGGACGCTTCCTCCCGCATGCAGACATCGGCGAGCGATACCGACGGCAGGCTTGCGAACAGATTGGCTCTCCCGCTTGCGAGACCTTTTCATAACGGTAGCCCCTTCGCCGTCATTGCGAGGAGGCGAAGCCGACGAAGCAATCCAGGGGCCGGTTCGCATTGGCCCCTGGATTGCTTCGCTGCGCTCGCAATGACGGTGTTGGAATTCCGAAAGGGTCTCGCTTGCGGGAGAGGCAGGATGCCCGCTCGTCCGAAGCAGCCCAGCCAGGGTCCAGCCGCTCATGCGCTTGCTCTCCGCAGCAGCCCGTGCTTCGGCGCCAGGGCCAGCGCCAGCAGGAACAGGGCGGTCTGGGCCAGCACGATCAGCCCGCCGGTCGACCCGTCGAGGAAGTAGCTGGCATAGGCGCCGGCCATCGCCGTCGCCGCCCCCATGACCGCGGCCAGGACCAGCATGCGCGGGAAGCGGTCGGTCAGCAGGAAGGCGGTGGCGCCGGGCGTGATCAGCATGGCGACGACCAGCAGCGCGCCCACCGCCTGCAGCGCCGCCACCGCGGTCAGCGACAAGAGGCCCAGCAGCAGCAGATGCAGCCGCCCGGTCGGCAGGCCGATGGCGCGAGCATGCTGCGCGTCGAAGCAGTACAGCAGCAGGTCCTTCCATTTCGCCGCCACCGCCAAGAGGCAGCCGGCGCCGACGGCGAGGAGCTGCCACAGATCGGCATCGGCGATGCCCAGCAGGTTGCCGAACAGGATCGTGGTCAGCCTGAGGTTGCTGGGATACAGCGAGATCAGCAGCAGGCCGAGGGCGAAGAAGGCGGTGAAGACGACGCCGATCACCGCGTCGCCGCGCAGCTTCGTCGCCCGCTCGATCGCGCCGATGCCCAGCACCGCGAACAGGCCGGACAACACCGCGCCGAGCAGGAAGGGCGCGCCGGCCAGATAGGCGATGGCGACGCCCGGCACCACGGCGTGGGACAGCGCGTCGCCCAAGAGCGACCAGCCCTTCAGCGTGACGAAACAGGAGAGGACGGCGCAGACCGCCCCGACCACGCCGCCGCCGAGGATGGCCTTGACCATGAACTGGTAGCCGAACGGCTCGGCCAGGAGGTCGAGCAGTTCGGTCATCCCACCGCCCACCGCCGCGGCTCCGCGAGATCGGTCAGGCCGAAGGGCAGCTGGTGCAGCGCGCCGCCGAAGGTGCGGGCCAGGTTGTCGGCGGTGAACACCTCCGCGACCGGGCCGAAGGCGACCAGGCTGCGATGGATCAGCGCCGCCTGGTCGCAGAACTCCGGCACGCTGGCCAGGTTGTGGGTCGACACCAGGATCAGGTGGCCGGCGTCGCGCAGGCCCGCCAGGATGCCGGTGATCGCCCGCTCGGTCTTGACGTCGACCCCGGTGAAAGGCTCGTCCAGCAGGATGATCCGCGCCTCCTGCGCCAGCGCCCGGGCCAGGAACACCCGCTTGCGCTGGCCGCCGGACAGCTCGCCGATCTGGCGGCCGGCGAAATCCTGCATCCCGACCCGCTCCAGCCCGGCCGCCACCGCCGCGCGGTCGGCGGCCGACGGGATGCGCAGGAAGCCCATGCGGCCCTGGCGGCCCATCATCACCACGTCGCGGACCGAGACCGGGAAGCTCCAATCCACCTCCTCGGTCTGCGGCACATAGGCGACGATGTTGGCCTTCTGCGCCCAGGCCACCGGCCGGCCGCAGATCGCGACCGAGCCGGCGGCCGGGGCGACGAAGCCCATAATCGCCTTGAACAGGGTCGACTTGCCGCTGCCGTTCATGCCGATCAGGCCGCAGATGCTGGGCCGGTCGATAGTCAGCGACACGTCGCTGAGCGCCGTATTGCCGGCGCGGTAGCGGACGGTGACGCCGGAGACGGCGATCGACGGTGCCTCACTGGCCGACATTGAACCCGTCCCGGATCACCTTGGCGTTGTAGCGGAGCATGGCGAGATAGGTCGGCGCCGGCCCGTCATCGGTGGTCAGGCTGTCGACATAGAGGGTGCCGCCGAAGCGGACGCCGGTCTCCTGCGCCACCTGCCGCATCGCCTTGTCGTTGACCGTGCTCTCGCAGAACACCACCGGCACATGGTCGCGGCGCACGGTGTCGATCACCTTGCGGATCTGCTGCGGCGTGCCCTCCTCGTCGGCGTTGACGGCCCAGAGATAGCCTTCGGCCAGCCCGTAGTCGCGGGCGAGGTAGGAGAAGGCGCCCTCGCAGCTGACCAGCATGCGCTGGTCGGCCGGGATCTTCGCCAGCGCCTCGCGGATCGGCGCGTCCAGCGCCTTCAGCTCCGCCGTGTAGGCGGCGGCGTTGCGGTCATAGGTGGCGGCGTTGGCCGGGTCGACCGCCACCAGCGCCTTTCGGATGTTCTCGACATAGACGACCGCGTTGGCCGGCGACATCCAGCTGTGCGGGTTCGGCTTGTCGGTGTAGGGGCCCTCGACGATCGAGACCGGCTGGATGCCCTCGGTCGCCACCACGCTGGGCACGTCCTTGACGCCCTGGAAGAACTTCTCGAACCAGCGCTCCAGGCCCAGCCCGTTCCACAGCACCAGGTCGGCGTCCTGCGCCTTGACCACGTCGAGCGGCGTCGGGTCGTAGTCGTGGATCTCCGCCCCCGGCTTGGTGATCGATTCGACGATCGCGGCGTCGCCGGCCACGGTCTGCGCCATGTCCTGCAGGATGGTGAAGGTGGTGACGATGCGCTTCGGCCGCGCCCCCTCGGCCCAGGCGGGTCCGACCGTCAGCACCAGTGCCAGCGCCGCCGCCAGCACGCTTCGAATCCCCGACCTCGCCATGAGCCTCTCCGTTGCATCGCTATTGCATTGAGAATCCCTCGCATTGATTCAAATGTAGCTCAAGCTAAATTTTGAGATTCAGGCTTAACAGAGACTCATAGGCTTCCTCTTGATGCCCGGGCACAACGAGCGGGCACGGCGAGGCGCCCGCCGGGCCGGCGGTTTCACGACGTGCGCGTCCTAGAGCGGAATGAGGTTGGTTAGAATCGGAAGGGGATTCCCAGGGGCGAGGGAATGTGATTCACCATGCTGGCTGGGAGGAGGCCAGCCTGGATGGGTAAACCGTGCTCGATGGATCTCCGTGAGCGAGTGGTGCGGGCGGTGGAG
>NZ_NHON01000143.1 GCF_002195995.1 Inquilinus limosus | reverse complement strand
CCCTACCCCCCTCCCACAAGGGGAGGGGGGACTCGTCGGGGTCGGCGCATCCCTGTCCTGCCCTCCCGCTCATGATCCAACCTGCTCCAAAGTCTATATATTGATCGCATCTATCAAGATTGACAACCTATGCCGCCGGATCGACCTCTTGTGCACCTGCGAAGAAGGAGGTCGAGATGACGACAGGACTGGACGGGATCGTCGCCGCCGAGACGGTGATGAGCCTGGTGGACGGGCAGCGCGGCGTGCTGGTGATCCGCGGCCTGCCGGTCGAGGACGCGGCCCGGACGCTGGATTTCGAGGGCGTTCTGGCGCTGCTGTGGGACGGCTTCGCCGACACCGCCGACCTGAAGGCCTGGCTGGGCGCCGCCCGCGCCGCCGCCTTCCGCCATGTGCCGCGGCTGCTGCCGGCCGCCGCCGGGCTGCCGCCGATCGACGGGCTGCGGGCGATGATCGCCGGCCTGGCCGATGATGCCGACGGTTCACCGCTCGGCCTGGTCGCGGCGATGCCGGTGTTCCTGGCGGCGCTGGTGCGCCAGGCGAAGGGCCAGGCCCCCGTCACGCCCGACCCGAAGGCCGGCCACGCCGCCGACCTGCTGCGCATGCTGGCCGGCAGGCTGGCCGACCCGGCGCTGGCGCGGGCGCTCGACGCCTATCTGGTCACCGTGTCCGACCACGGCCTCAACGCCTCCACCTTCGCCGCCCGCGTCGTCGCCTCGACCCTGGCCGGCACCGTGGCCTCGGTCACCGCCGCGCTGTGCGCGCTCAAGGGCCCGCTGCATGGCGGCGCGCCGGGGCCGGTGCTGGACATGCTCGACGCCATCGGCGGCGCCCAGGCCGCGCCGGGCTGGATCGAGGCGGAGCTCGCGGCCGGCCGCCGGCTGATGGGCTTCGGCCACCGCATCTACCGCACCCGCGACCCGCGCGCCGATGTGCTGAAATCGGTGGTGGCCGGCCTGTCCAGCCCGCGCATCGCGTTGGCCGAGGCGGTGGAGAAGGCGGCGCTGGTGGCGCTGCACAAGCACAAGCCGGACCGACCGCTCGACATCAATGTCGAGTTCTACACCGCCCTGGTGCTGGACGCGGTCGGGCTCGACCGGTCGCTGTTCACCCCGGCCTTCGCCGTCGGCCGCGTCGCCGGCTGGACGGCGCATGTCCTGGAGCAGGAGCAGACCGGCCGGCTGCTGCGGCCCGACAGCCGCTATGTCGGCCCGGCGCCCAGCCTGGCGGCGTAGCGAACGAGCCCTTGTATGTTGCCTCTCCCGCCTGGCGGGAGAGGTCGGACGTCCGCAGGACGGCCGGGTGAGGGCTGGCCCCGGCCTCGACGAACTCCCCTCACCCGGAGCCGCTTCGCGTCTCCGACCTCTCCCGCAAGCGGGAGAGGCAACGCAAACCGCTTCTCCGGATTACACAAACGCGAAGTCGCCCGCCACCAGCGAAGCCCGGTCGACGCCGAGCAGGATCAGCTTGTCGTCGGCGTCGAGCGCGATCACGGTGCCGTCCGCGCCATAGTCGGCGGCATGCGCCATGACCTCGGCGAAGCTGGCGAAGACGTCGCGGTCGAACAGGATCACGTCGCCGGCCGCGTGGCTGAAATCGGTGACCACGTCGCGGCCGAAGCCGGGCTGGATCACGAAGACATCCGCCCCGGCGCCGCCGGTCATCCGGTCGTCCCCGGCACCGCCATAGATCCGGTCATTGCCGCTGCCGCCGGAGATGATGTCGCCGCCGTCGCCGCCGACCAGCCGGTCGTCGCCGCCCAGCCCGCCGAGCCGGTCGTCCCCGGCGCCGCCGCGCAGGGCATTGGCGCCGGCATCCCCCTCCAGCCGGTCGGCGAAGGCGCTGCCCAGCAGGTTCTCGATGCCGGCATAGCTGTCGCCGGCGGCGGCGCCGGTGTTGCCCGCCGGCCGGTCCAGGCTGGCCTGCACCCCGGCGAGGCTGGTGGCGTAGCCCGCGGTGTCGATGCCGTCGCCGCCGTTCAGGCTGTCCGCCCCGGCCCCGCCCTCCAGCAGGTCGTCGCCGGCGCCGCCGCTCAAGCTGTCATCGCCCGCCCCGCCGGCCAGATAATCCTTGCCGGCACCGCCATCGGCGATGTCGTTCGCCGCGCCCAGCAGCAGCACGTCCGGCCCGGCGGTGCCGTCATGGGTCGGGGAGCCGTTCTCCTGCAGATAGACGTCGGAGCCGTTGTTGGTGTCGCCCGGCGCCAGCGCGTCGTCGGTGGCGATCACGGTGACGCTGCCGTCGGCCGTGGTGTCGGTGGCCAGCGCGCCGCTGACCGATTGCTGCCCGGTGCTGTCGTCGTCGACCACCAGCTGGCCGTCGACGAAATGCACGTGGTAGCGCGGGCCGTCATATTCGGAATCGGCCCCGAGATAGACACTGGTCCCGGCATCGAGGTCGCGCAGATACCAGCCGTTCTGTCCCGAGCCCAACTCGGTGTCGTACTGGTAGACGGCGTATTTCGCGTCATCGGTGACCGTGATGTGATAGGCGTCCTCGAGGGTGATCTCCTGGCCGGTCGCTGCCAGATAGAGGGAGGCGGGGTGAAGATACCCGGCGATGCCCAGATATCCCTCATAGACCCAGACCGCGGCGCCGTTTGCCAGCATGACCGGGGGGCCGTCGAACTGATAGGCGTCACGGCCGACTCCGAGGTAGTCAGTGGTGCCGGTGGCCAGGTTCTTGACCATCGCGAAGACACTGTGGCCGTTGATGGTGTCGGCCCAGGCCACCAGGTTGCCGTCGCCGGAGATGAGCGGGTTCTCGCGCAGGATGGTGTCAAACTCCGGATCGCCGGAGACGCGGCTGTAGGATTCGTCCGCGCCGACCACGAGATTGAGCGTGGCGCGGTCGTCGGGCACGCCGGGGCCGCCGGCGCGGAGGACGACGGTGCCGACCGTGGGATCGGCATAGGCATGCGACAGGTGGATCGAGCTGCTCCCGGGCTCCACCTGGTAGAGCTGCAGCGGGGAGCCGTCGCCCCAGTTGACCACGAGCCGGGTGGCGCCGTTCAGGGCGACGTCCAGCCCCAGGGCCTGGCCGCTGGTCGGGTCTGGCGAATAGGCGATGTTGCTGATGAGCGGCATGGGAACCCTCCGAGATGGGAATCGGGTTCACGTCCTCGCAGTCGGGCGAGCCTCCCAGCACTCCCTTTTCTCGGAAAGTTATCAGATCGACGAGAGATCGGACATGGCTGGAGAGGATTTTGGGGAAGAAATCAGGTTTTGTTCACAATGAAGGACGGCGCGCGGAGGATTCGATGCTGAATCCGACGGGCCGCCGGCGATGAAGCCTGGCCGGAGCGGAGCCGGCCGGGGCCGGATCTGGCCCGGCGGCGCCCGAAGACTTTCGGCCGGGGCGGGGAAGGGCAGGGCCAGCTGGCGGACCCGGTGCTCCGGCGCGGGGCGGATGCGGCCGCGGCTCGGGCACAGCTCCCGCACCGGGCAGCTGCCGCAGCGCGGCCGCCGGTCGGTGCAATGATCGTGGCCCAGGCGCTTGACCAGCCAGTGGAGCCGCTCGATCCGGTCATTGTCCCAGTCGGGCGGCAGCATCGCCAGCAGCGGCTCGTGCGCCGCCTCGGCGCCGGCGCGGCGCGAGATCAGGCCGAGCCGCTTGGCGGTGCGGTGATGCCCGGTCGAGACCGGCAGGGCGCGCATCCGCAGCCGGCTGAACAGCAGCACGGAGGCCGCCGTCTTCGGGCCGACGCCCGGCAGCCGCTGCAGCCAGGCGGCCGCGTCCGCGACCCCGAGCCCGGCCAGGAAGTCCAGCTCCAGCCCGCCGCGCTCGGCCTGCAGGGCGCGCAGCGCCTCCTGCAGGGTCAGGGTCTTCTTGTCCGGCCAGGTGGTGCGGCCGACCAGCCGCTCGACCACCGCCGGGTCGGCAGCCAGCAGATCCGGCCAGCGCGGGAAGCGCACGCGCAGCAGGCGGAGGGCGGCCATCGCCACCTCGTCCCGGGTGCGGGCGGACAGCAGCGCGAGGACCAGCACCTCGACCGGGTCCGGATACAGCCAGCGCGGCGGCGGCCCGAAGGCGGCGGCCAGGGCGGCATCGATCCGGATCAGGCGTGCGGGCATGGCGTCGACCATGCCGGCAGTCTAGAACAAAATAAGAACAAAGGCGAGTCGGATTGGCGGAACGCTCTTGCAGAACCGACGCGTCGCCTCTCCCGCCTGGCGGGAGAGGTCGGGCTCGCGTTAGCGAGGCCGGGTGAGGGCTGGCCCAGGCCTCGACAAACTCCCCTCACCCGGAGCCGCTTCGCGTCTCCGACCTCTCCCGCAAGCGGGAGAGGCAATGCAAAGCCGGTCTTAAGTCGTCACCACGCCGTGTACCCGCCGTCCGGCCCGAGGATGGCGCCGGTGAAGAAGCCGGAGGCGTCGGCCGCCAGGAACAGGGCGGTGGCGGCGATCTCCCAGGGCTCGCCGCAGCGCGCCATCGGGGTCATCTCGATCCACTGGTCGTACCACTCGGTCTTGGTGCGGCCGGCCAGGGTCATGTCGGTGGCGATGTAGCCCGGGGCGATGGCGTTCACCCGCACCCCGTGCGGCGCCCATTCGCAGGCCAGCGACTTGGTCAGCAGGTGCACCGCGGCCTTGCTGGCGTTGTAATGCGCCTGGCCCTGCGGCTTGTTGACGATGATGCCGGACATCGAGCCGATGTTGATCACGCTGCCGCGCTTCGCCGCCACCATGTGCCGGCCGAAGGCGCGGGCGCACCAGAACACGGCGTTGACGTTCAGGTCCATGACCTTGCGCCATTCCTCGTCGCTGGTCTCCAGCGCGTCGCTGTTGCGGGCCATGCCGGCATTGTTCACCAGGATGTCGACCCGGCCGTGCTTCGCCTGGACGCCGTCGGCCGCCTTGGTCACGGCGTCGGGGTCGGTGACGTCGAGATGGATGAAGTCGCCGCCCACCGCCTTGGCCGTCTCGGCGCCGATATCGGCCAGGATCTCGGCCACCACCACCTTGGCGCCGGCCTCGGTCAGCGCCTCGCAGGTCGCCCGGCCGATGCCGCGGCCGCCGCCGGTCACCACCGCCACGCGGCCGGAAAGATCGAATTTCTCGCGGTACATGGTCGTCTCCATCAACGGACAGGGATCAGTTCGGAATGAGATCAACCGCCCGGTCGGCGAGGGCCAGGACCGGGGCGTTGGTGTTGCCGCTGGTCACCCGCGGCATGATCGAGGCGTCGATGACGCGCAGCCGCTCCACCCCGCGCACGCTCAGCGTGCGGTCGACCACGGCCATCGGGTCGCCCTCCGGCCCCATGCGGCAGGTGCCGACCGGGTGGTAGTTGGTCTTGACTGTGCGCCGGCAATGCGCCGCCAGCTCCTCGTCGCTGGTGGCTGCGTCGCCGGGGAAGATCTCGCCGGTCACCATCCGCCGCACCGGGTCGGCCGCCAGCACCCGGCGGGCGAAGCGCAGCCCGGCGACCGACAGGCGCAGATCCTCCGGGTCGCCGAAGAAGGCGCAGTCGATCAGCGGCGGGTCGGTCGGGTCGGCCGAGCGCAGCGCCACCGACCCGCGCGCCTTCGGCCGCATCAGGCAGGCGTTCAGCGTCACCCCGTCGGTCGGCGCCACGCCGGTGACGTCGCGGTCGAGATAGACGGTCGGCACGCAGTACAGCTGCAGCTTCGGGTCGCTCTGGTCCTCGCCGTCCGGGTCGATGAAGGTGCAGGCCTCGACCCCGGTGGTGGTCACCGGCCCGGTCTTGAACAGCAGGTATTGCAGCCCGGCCTTGAGCATCGGCAGGCCCCGGTCCTGGCCGAAATAGCCATAGGCGCCGTTGGTGGCGGCCACCACCGGCACCTCGTGATGGTCCTGCAGGTTGGCGCCGACGCCCGGCAGGTCGGCCTTGACCTGGATGCCGTGCCGGCCCAGCGCCTCGGCCGGGCCGATGCCGCTGAGCATCAAGAGCTTGGGCGAGGCATAGGCGCCGGCGGCCAGGATCACCTCGGCCCCCGTCGCCCGGCGGCTCTGCCCGTCCTTGACGTAGTCGACGCCGGTGGCGCGGCCGCGCTCGACCAGGATGCGGGTGACGACGGCGCCGGTCTCGACCGTCAGCTTCGGGTCGCGCAGCACCGGGGCCAGGAAGGCGGCGACGGCGCTGCAACGGGTGCGGGTGGCGGCGTCGATGGTGTGCTGCATGAAGCCGACGCCGGCCTGCTCGCCGCCGTTGAAATCCGGCCGGTAGGGCATGCCCATGCCCTGCAGCGCCTGGACGAAGGCGCGGCTCATGGTGCAGTGCTGGCCGAGATGCGAGACCTTCAGCGGCCCCTCGGTGCCGTGGAACGGCGCACCGAGATGGTCGTTGCCCTCCTGCTTGACGAAATAGGGCAGCAGGTCGGCCCAGCCCCAGCCGGAGCCGCCGCCGAGCTCGGCATCCCAGCTGTCGTAGTCCTGCGGCCGGCCGCGCATATAGACCATGGCGTTGACTGCGCTGCCGCCGCCCAGGAGCTTGCCGGTCGGGATGATCGGGGCGCGGCCGCCCAGCTGCTCCTGCGGCACGGTCTGGTTCAGGGTCAGGTAGGTGTCCTGGTTCAGGAACTTCATGTAGCCGGCGGGCATGTCCAGCAGGCGGCTGCCGCGCCGCCCCCCGGCCTCCAGCAGCAGCACCCGGGCGCGCCGCTCGGTCACCAGCCGGCTGGCGACGACGCATCCCGCGCTGCCGCCGCCGACGATGATGAAGTCGTAGCCGTCAGCCATGATGGGCGATGGTCCCGGGGTGGATTGGGATGGTCAGGCACGACTCCCTCCGAGTCCCCCCTCCCCCTGCGGGAGGGGGGTAGGGGGAGGGGGTTCGATCCGCCGGAGCCGATCTTGATGGATAGGAGCAGCCGACAAGGTCGTTCGGCTTCTCCGCGCCGGAGCTTGCTGCCACAACCCCCTCCCCCAACCCCCTCCCGCGAGGGGAGGGGGGACTCACAAGGAGAGGCCTGGGAGAGCTCCTGCTCACTTCACCGCCCCGAAGGTCAGGCCGCGGACCAGCTGGCGCTGCGACAGCCAGCCCAGCACCAGGATCGGCGCGATGGCCAGCGTCGAGGCGGCGGAGAGCTTGGCCCAGAACAGCCCCTCCGGGCTGGAGAAGGAGGCGATGAAGGCGGTCAGCGGCCCGGAATCCGGCCCGGTCAGGTTGATGCTCCAGAACGCCTCGTTCCAGCTCAGGATGATGGTCAGGAGCGAGGTCGAGACGATGCCCGGCAGGGTGGTGGGCAACAGGATGTGCACCATCTCCTGCCACGACCCGGCGCCGTCCACCCGCGCCGCCTCCAGGATCTCCTTCGGGTAGTCGCGGAAGTAGGTGTAGAGCATCCACACCACGATCGGCAGGTTCACCAGGGTCATCAGCAGGATCATGCCGACGACCGAGTTGAGGAGGCCGAGGTCGCGGAAGCCCATATACATCGGCACCAGCACGCCGACCGCGGGCATCATCTTGGTCGACAGCATCCACAGCAGGGTGCCGTCGGTGCGTTTGGTCGGGAAGAAGGCCATCGAATAGGCGGCCATGCCGCCGAGGATCAGGCACAGGAAGGTCGAGCCGAAGGAGATGTAGACCGAGTTCAGCGCGTAGCTGACATAGTCGATGCGCGAATTGACCGCGGCATAGTTCTCCAGCGTCGGGGTGAAGAAGAGCGACGGCGGGGTGGCGAAGGCGTCGATCTCGGTCTTGAAGCTGGTCAGCACCATCCAGCCGATCGGGAAGAACAGCACCAGCCCGACGGCCCAGCCCAGGATGGTGACGCTGACCGCTTGCGTCCGGCTGCGTTGCACGGCCATGGCTCAGCCCCCCTTCTTGAGCGTGCGGGCCAAGGCGCGCACCAGGAAGAAGGCGACGATGTTGGCCAGGATCACGGCGACCACGCCGCCGGCCGAGGCGCCGCCGACATTGAACTGCTGCAGCCCGTTCCGGTAGACGAGATAGGTCAGGTTGGTGCTGGCCGTGCCCGGCCCGCCATTGGTGGTGACCAGGATCTCGGCGAAGATCGCCAGCAGGAAGATGGTCTGCACCATGATGACCACGCCGATGGCGTGCATCAGATGCGGCAGCACGATGAAGAAGAACATCGCGATCGGCCCGGCGCCGTCGATCCGCGCCGCCTCGCGCTGCTCATGGTCCAGCGACTGCAGCGCGGTCAGCAGGATCAGGATGGCGAAGGGCAGCCACTGCCAGGCGACGATGATGATGATGGTGGCCAAGGGCGCCTGGCTGAGCCAGTCGATCGGCTCCAGCCCGACCGAGCGCGCCACCCAGGTCAGGACGCCGGAGACCGGGTGCAGCAGCAGGTTCTTCCACACCAGGGCGCTGACCGTCGGCATGACGAAGAACGGCGCGATCACCAGCACCCGGACGATGCCGCGGCCGGGGAAGGGCTGGTCCAGCAGGATGGCGATCAGCGTGCCCAGCACCACGGTGATCGCCAGGACGGAGGCGACCAGGATCAGCGTGTTCTGGATCGCCGACCAGAAGGCCGGGTCGGTCAGCAGGTAGGTGTAGTTGTTGAAGCCCGCGAAGCCGCGCCGCAGCGGGTTCATCAGGTTGTAGCGCAGGGTCGAGAAGTAGATCGTCGCCGCCAGCGGCACGAAGGTCCACAGGATCAGGACCGTGACCGAGGGGGCGAGGAGCAGCGCTGCCTTGCGCCGGGTCGAGGCGATGGCGGCCATGGCGTGCGTCCTTTCCTTGCGCGGGAGCGCGGGCGAAGCCGTCCTTACCTCCCCCTCCGCAAGGGAGGGGGAGGGTTCACAGGGACAGGTCGGGGATCAGGAGCTTACTTATACCCGCCCTGGGTCACGGCGCGGTCGGCGGCGTCCTGCGAGGCCTTGAGGGCCGCGTCGATCGTCTCCGAGCCGGCGAGGGCGGCGGCGATCTGCTGCCCGACCTCGGTGCCGATGGCCTGGAACTCCGGGATGCCGACGAACTGCACGCCGGTATAGGGCACCTTCTCGACCGTGGCGTCGTTCGGGTCCGCGGTCTCGATCGCCTTCAGCACGAAGGACGCGAAGGGCGCGGCCTTCTGGTACTCGGCATTGGCGTAGGTCGAGCTGCGGGTGCCGGGCGGGACCACGGTCCAGCCGTCGCTCTTGGCGACCTTCTCGATATAGGCCTTGGACGTGGCCCAGGCGATGAACTTCTTGGCGGCGTCCGGCGACTTGGTCGATTTCGGCACGGCCAGCGCCCAGGACCACAGCCAGTGGTTGCCCTTCGGCGACTTGGCGATGGGCGCCTGGGCGAAGGCGACCTTGTCGGAGACGGTCGAGTCCTTCGGGTTGTACAGGTAGCCGGCGGCTGAGGTGGCGTCGATCCACATCGCGCATTTGCCGCTGGCGAACAGGGCGCGGTTCTCGTTGTGGCCGTTCGACGGCGCGCCCGGGGGGCCGTAGTTCTTCAAGAGGTCGACATAGAAGGTGATCGCCTCCTTCCACGCCGGGGTGTCGATGGTCGGGTTCCAGCTCTCGTCGAACCAGCGGCCGCCATAGGTGTTCACCAGCGGGCCGACGAAGGCCATGTTCTCGCCCCAGCCCGGCTTGCCGCGCAGGCACATGCCGTAGATCTCGTGCGACGGGTCGTGCAGCTTGGCCGCGAATTCCTTGATCTGGTCGTAGGTCGGCTGCTCCGGCATGGTCAGCCCGGCCTTCTCGAACAGGTCCTTCCGGTAGAAGGTCATCGAGCTTTCGGCGTAGAAGGGCAGGGCGTACAGCTTGCCGTCATGCGACAGGCCGTCGCGCACCGGCTTCAGCACGTCGTCCAGGTCGTAATCGGCCGGCAGGCCGTCGATCGGCAGCAGCCAGTCCTGCGCGCCCCAGATCGGCACCTCATAGGTGCCGATGGTCAGCACGTCGAACTGCCCGCCATTGGTGGCGATGTCGGTGGTGACGCGCTGGCGCAGCACGTTCTCCTCCAGCACCACCCAGTCGAGCGCGATGCCGCTCTCCTTCTCGAAGTCCTTCGACAGGCGCTGCATGATGATCATGTCGGCGTTGTTCACCGTGGCGATGGTCAGCTTCTGCTGGGCCATCGCCGACCCGGACGCCAGCAGCAGCGCCAGCGCGCCCGCTCCGGCCAGGGCCTTGCACATCTTCCAGGGCATGGTGTGGGCCTCCTCGGTTGTTCCTCCAAAGCCGCGTCTGCCGCGGTCTCGCTCTCCTGCCGGCTGGAAGCCTACGCCAAACCGGGCGGCGGCGCCTGACGGACGATCGGGCGGGCTTGTGAATCTGCTCGCACGATGAACAGATGTTCATGCCGCAGCCGGCCGGAGTCAAGCGGAGAGGTGCGGGCGGCTCCGGCTGCATTGCACCTTGGTCGAAGGCCCGCGGGATCGGGGCCCGTCCCGGGTGTCCGGGGGCGCGACCCGGCGCCGCGAGGCCCTGGCGCGGCCCGCGCTTTGCGCTAATCTCGATTCGGGAAAGGGCCGTTCGCGGCCGCGAGGGGAGACCAGCCAGAGTGACGACCGACCAATCCGTGCTCAACCGCATCGAGAAGCTGGTGACCGAGGAGGAGGCGCTGTGGGCCCGCGGCCGGCCGAGCGACGGCGAGCTGAAGCGGCTGAAGGAGATCCAGGTCGAGCTGGACCGCGCCTGGGACCTGCTGCGCCAGCG
This sequence comes from Inquilinus limosus, assembly GCF_002195995.1. GTDB lineage: Bacteria > Pseudomonadota > Alphaproteobacteria > DSM-16000 > Inquilinaceae > Inquilinus > Inquilinus limosus_C. The sequence goes on along the minus strand of NZ_NHON01000143.1, from coordinate 382 downwards.
CCGCGCCCGCCGCGAATACGGCCAGGACCCGGACGACGCCCATCTCCGCCCCGCCGGCATCGTCCGCACCTATCGCGACGAATGACGGGCCGCGACGAGTAGGGGGCGGGGACAGGCCGGCCCTTGTTCCCCTCTCCTCGGGGAGAGGGGAACAAGGGCCGGCCTGTCCCCGCCCCCTACTCGTCGCGGCCCGTCATTCGTCGCGATAGGTGCGGACGATGCCGGCGGGGCGGAGATGGGCGTCGTCCGGGTCCTGGCCGTATTCGCGGCGGGCGCGGCGCTGGCGCAGCAGGTCCCAGGCGCGGTCCAGCTCGACCTGGATCTCCTTCAGCCGCTTCAGCTCGCCGTCGCTCGGCCGGCCCGACCACCAGGTCGAAGGGAT
>NZ_NHON01000142.1 GCF_002195995.1 Inquilinus limosus | reverse complement strand
CCCTCCCCCTACCCCCCTCCCGCGGAGGGAGGGGGGACTCTGAGGGGCTTGCGGCGGGGAGCCACCCATGACGCGGATCATCCTGCGCCGGCTGATGGTGGCTGTGCCGACCCTGATCCTGGTGTCGATGCTGGTCTTCGCCCTGCAGAAGCTGCTGCCGGGCGACCCGGTGCTGACCATGGCGGGAGAGGAGCGCGACCCCGCGGTGCTGGAGTACCTGCGCGAGAAGTACCGGCTGAACGACCCGATCCCGGTGCAGTATGTCGCCTGGATCGGCCAGGTGGTGCAGGGCGATTTCGGCGTGTCGCTGCGCACCGACGCGCCGGTGACGGAGCTGATCGCCCAGAAGCTGCCGGTGACCATCCAGCTCGCCGCCATGGCCATGGTCTTCGCCCTCTTGATCGGCATCCCCGCCGGCATCATCGCCGCGGTGCGCAAGGGCACGGCGGTCGACTACGGCGCCAACATCCTCGCCCTCTCGGGCCTGTCGATCCCGAATTTCTGGCTCGGCATCATGCTGATCCTGCTGGTGTCGGTGCAGTGGCGCCTCCTGCCCGCCTCGGGCTACGTCTCCCCGTCCCAGGATCTGTGGCTCAGCCTCAAGACCATGCTGATGCCGGCCTTCGTGCTGGGCAACGCGCTGGCCGCGACGCTGATGCGGCACACAAGGTCGGCGATGCTGAGCGTGCTGCGCTCGGACTATATCCGCACCGCCCGGGCCAAGGGCCTGCTGGGTCCCGCCGTGGTGCTGAAGCACGCCTTCCGCAACGCGCTGGTGCCGATCGTCACCCTGGTGACGCTGCTGTTCGGCGAGCTCTTGGCCGGCGCGGTGCTGACCGAGCAGGTCTTCACCATCCCCGGCTTCGGCAAGCTGATCGTCGACGCCGTGTTCAACCGCGACTACGCGGTGGTGCAGGGCGTGGTGCTGTGCACCGCCATCGGCTTCATCGCCATGAACCTGCTGGCCGATGTCCTCTACATCCTGATCAACCCGCGGCTGAGGCACCCGTCATGACCGCGACCGCTCTGGCCCCGGAAGCCGCCACTCGGAAGCCACGCAGCCGCGGCCTGCAGAAGTTCCTGCGCAACAAGGGCGCGGTGGTCGGCGCCGTGCTGGTGCTGGCCTTCGTGCTGCTGGCCGTGCTGGCGCCGCTGATCACGCCGCAGGACCCGCTGCAGACCAGCTTCCTGACCATCCGCAAGCCGCCCTCCGCCGCGCATTGGCTGGGCACCGACGACCTCGGCCGCGACATCTTCACCCGCCTGGCCTATGGCGCCCGCGCCTCGCTGATGGCCGGGGTGATCTCGGTCGCCATCGCGCTGGCGGTCGGCGTGCCCTTCGGCCTGCTGGCGGGCTACTACGGCGGGCTGGTCGACGGCGCCATCTCGCGCGCCACCGAGGCGATGCTGGCCATCCCCTTCCTGATCCTGGCGATCGCCCTGGCCGCCTTCCTCGGCCCCAGCCTGGGCAACGCCATGATCGCGATCGGCCTGTCGGCGATGCCGCTGTTCATCCGCCTGACCCGCGGCCAGGTGCTGAGCGTGAAGACCGAGGATTATGTCGAGGGCGCCCGGTCGATCGGCCTGCCCGACCGCTGGATCATCATCCGCTACATCCTGCCGAACGTGCTGCCGCCGCTGATCGTGCAGGCGACGCTGACCATCGCCACCGCCATCATCGCCGAGGCCAGCCTGTCCTTCCTCGGCCTCGGCCAGCAGCCGCCGAGCCCGTCCTGGGGCTCGATGCTGAACACCGCCAAGAACTTCATGAGCCAGGCGCCCTGGATGTCGGTCTTCCCGGGCGGCGCGATCTTCCTGGTCGTGCTGGGCTTCAACCTGCTGGGCGACGGATTGCGCGACGCCCTCGACCCCCGCGAAAGCTGAGAGACAGCCATGTTCACCACCCGCCCCGAACTGCTCGGCACCTTCGGCATGGTCACCTCGACCCACTGGCTCGGCAGCGCCGCCGGCATGGCCATGCTGGAGCGTGGCGGCAACGCCTTCGACGCCTGCATCGCCACCGCCTTCGTGCTGCAGGTGGTGGAGCCGCACCTGGTCGGCCCCGGCGGCGACGTGCCGGTGGTGTTCCATTCGGCCAAGACCGGGAAGACCGAGGTGCTGTGCGGCCAGGGCCCGGCCCCGGCCGGCGCCACCATCGCCCATTACAAGGGCGAAGGGCTGGAGCTGATCCCCGGCAACGGCCTGCTGGCCACCGTCGTCCCCGGCTCCTTCGGCGCCTGGATGACGCTGCTGCGCGACCATGGCTCGCTGACCGTGCGCGACGTGCTGGAGCCGGCGATCCATTATCTCGAGAGCGGCCACCCGGTGCTGCCGCGCGTCGCCGACACCATCGCCGGGCTGAAGGACTTCTTCGAGGCGGAATGGCCGACCTCGGCCGCCGTGTTCCTGCCCGGCGGGTCGGGGCCGAAGGCCCGGCAGCTGTTCCGCAACCCGGCTTTGGCCGAGACCTGGAAGCGCGTGATCCGCGAGGCGGAGGCCGCCGGCAGCGACCGCGAGCGCCAGGCCGAGGCGGCGTACAACGCCTTCTACAAGGGCTTCGTGGCCGAGGCGATCGACCGGTTCGCCCGCACCACCGAGGTGATGGACGAGAGCGGCCGGCGCCATCGCGGCGTCATCACCGGCGACGACCTGGCCCGCTGGCGGCCGGCCTATGAGGCGCCGCTGACCTACGACTATCACGGCCACACCCTGGCCAAGATCCGGCCCTGGGGCCAGGGCCCGGTGTTCCTGCAGACCCTGGCCCTGCTGAAGGACGTCGACCTGGCGTCGATGGGCCCGGCCAGCGCCGATTTCGTGCACATTGTGACCGAGGCGATGAAGCTCGCCTTCGCCGACCGCGAGGCCTATTACGGCGACCCCGACTTCGTCGACGTGCCGGTCGAGGCGCTGCTGTCCGACGCCTACAACGACGCCCGCCGCGGCCTGATCGGCGCCACCGCCTCGCGCGAGTTGCGGCCCGGCCGGGTGCCGGGCTACGAGGCGCAGGTGGACCGGGTGATGGCGGTGCTGGACCGGCTGTCCAAGGTCAGCGGCACCAGCCTGGAAGAGCTGGCGGCGAACGAGCCGACCATGGCCGACATGCTGTCGGCCCGGCGCGGCGACACGGTGCATATCGACGCGGTCGACCGCTGGGGCAACATGGTGGCGGCGATGCCGTCGGGCGGCTGGCTGCAATCCTCGCCGGTGATCCCGGAGCTCGGCTTCATGCTGAACAGCCGCGGCCAGATGTTCTGGCTGGAGCCGGACCTGCCGACCAGCCTGGCGCCGGGCAAGCGGCCGCGCACCACCCTGACCCCGTCGCTGGCGCTGCGCGACGGCAAGCCGTACCTGGCCTTCGGGTCGCCCGGCGGCGACCAGCAGGAGCAGTGGCAGCTGCAGCTGTTCCTGCGCCATGTCCATCACGGGCTGAACCTGCAGGAGGCGATCGAGCAGCCGATGTTCCATACGGCGCATTTCCCGAGCTCCTTCTACCCGCGCGAGCGCAAGCCCGGCCATCTGCTGGCGGAGGAGAGCTTCGGGCCCGAGGTGCTGGCGGAGCTGCGCCGCCGCGGCCATGCGCTGGAGGAGGCGCCGGAATGGACGGTCGGCCGCCTGGTCGCCGCATCCCGCGACGCCGATGGCCTGCTGCACGCCGCCGCCACGCCCCGGCTGATGCAGGCCTATGCGGTGGGGCGCTGAGAACGAAGCCCATTAATCAGCTTCGGACGTCTCTCCGGCGTTGTCGAATTGCCTCTCCCGCCTGGCGGGAGAGGTCGACAGCGCGCAGCGCTGGCGGGTGAGGGCTGGCCCAGGCCTCGACAAAACCCCCTCACCCGGAGCCGCTTCGCGTCTCCGACCTCTCCCGCAAGCGGGAGAGGCAAATAAGTTGTCGCCAGCGGGGCGGGCCATCCCTACTCCGCCAGCTCGCGCATCACCCGGATCAGGTCGGACTTGCCCTCGAAGCCGATGCCGGGCAGGTCGGGCATCACGATGTGGCCGTCCTCGACCCGCACCCCGTCCGGGAAGCCGCCATAGGGCTGGAACAGGTCCGGGTAGCTCTCATTGCCGCCGAGGCCGAGGCCGGCGGCGATGTTCAGCGACATCTGGTGCCCGCCATGCGGGATGCAGCGCGACGGTGACCAGCCGTGCTGCGCCAGCACGTCGAGGGTGCGCAGATACTCCACCAGCCCGTAGGACAGGGCGCAGTCGAACTGCAGCCAGTCGCGGTCCGGCCGCATCCCGCCATAGCGCAGCAGGTTGCGCGCGTCCTGGTGCGAGAACAGGTTCTCGCCGGTCGCCATCGGCCCGGGATAGAACTCCGCCAGCGCCGCCTGCAGCGCGTAGTCCAGCGGGTCGCCGGCCTCCTCGTACCAGAACAGCGGATAGTCCCGCAGCATCTTCGCATAGGCGATCGCGGTCTCCAGGTCGAAGCGGCCATTGGCGTCGACCGCCAGCCGCGCCTCACCGCCGATCTCCGCCAGCACCGCCTCGATCCGGGCGCGGTCCTCGGCGATCGGGGCGCCCCCGATCTTCATCTTCACGACGGTGTAGCCGCGGTCGAGATAGCCGCGCATCTCCGCCCGCAGCGCCGTGTTGTCCTTGCCGGGGTAGTAGTAGCCGCCGGCGGCGTAGACGAAGACGCGGGGATCGGCGACGCGGCCCTTGCGCTGCGCCAGCAGGCGGAACAGCGGCTTGCCGGCGATCTTGGCGACCGCGTCCCACACCGCCATGTCGATGGTGCCGACGGCGACCGAGCGCTCGCCATGCCCGCCCGGCTTCTCATTGGCCATCATCGCCGCCCAGATCCGGTGCGGGTCGAGATTGTCGCCGGTCTCGTCGATCAGGCTCGCCGGCTCCGCCGCCAGGATGCGGTCGCGGAAGCGCTCGCGGATCAGCCCGCCCTGGCCATAGCGGCCGTTCGAGTTGAAGCCGTAGCCGACGACCCGGCGGCCGTCGCGCACCACGTCCGTCACCACCGCCACCAGGCTGGCGGTCATCTTCGAGAAATCGATATAGGCATTGCGGATCGGGGAGGCGATCGGCTTCGTCACCTCCACGACATCGACGATGCGCATGCTGGCTTGCCCTTTCGTGCGGAATGGCCGGCCGTCCCGCCCGGCGTCACCCCCGAGTCCTAGCAACCATCGCGACGATGGTCTCGGCCAATTCGCCCAGCGCCTCGGCGGCGGTGATCTCGCCATTGACCGCGGCGGCGGACAGGGCCTCGGCGGCGCCGAGCATGGCCCACAGGCCGGCGGGGGCGATGGCGCCGGCCGGGGCGAAGGGGGCGAGGGCCGCGCGGCAGGTCTCGCGGAACGCCGCATCGCATTCGCGCTTGACCCGCTCCAGTTCCGGCGAGCTGGTCAGCGCCGCGACCACGCCGGGGATCTCGCGGCCCTGGGCCAGCACGCAGTCGAGATAGGCGGCGGCGATCACCGCGGCCCGCCCCCCCAGCGTCGGCTCATCCGTCCCCAGCGCGGCCTGCAGCCGGGCGGTCTGGCGGTCGTCGAACTCGCGGTACAGCGCGATCAGCAGCCCGGTGCGGTCGCCGAAATGGTCGTAGACCACCGGCTTGGTGACGCCCGCCCGCTCGGAAAGCCGCCCGAGCGTCAGCGCCTCCGTCCCCTCCTCCCGGATCAGCGCCCAGGCGACGTCCATCAGCTGGCGGTGCCGCTCCTCCCGCGACAGGCGCCGGCGCGGCTGGGGATCTCTCGCTGCGGTGCTTGACATGCTTATATACCAAACGTAACTTACCAAAAGTATATAACACTCTCCCCTCCCCCGCAATCACCTGCAGGAGCTGCCGGCATGCACGCGCTCGTCGTCGTCTCGCATCCCGATCCCGCCTCGCTGACCCATGCCGTCGCCGCCCGGCTCGCCGAGGGCTTGGCGCGGTCCGGCCACACCGCCGAAATCGCCGACCTGGCGGCGGAGGGCTTCGACCCACGCTTCAGCGCCGCCGACCACGCCGCCCATCTCAAGCAGGCGGCGCCCCCGGCCGATGTCCTGGCCGAGCAGGCGCGGATCGACCGCGCCGACGCGCTGGTGCTGGTCTATCCGGTCTACTGGTGGTCGATGCCGGGGCTGATGAAGGGCTGGATCGACCGGGTCTTCGCCAATGGCTGGGCCTATGACGAGGCCCCCGGCGGCAGGACCGAGAAGAAGCTGGGCCGCCTGCCGGTCCATCTCGTCGGCCTCGGCGGCGCCGACCGGGCCACCTATGCGCGGCACGGCTATGACGTCGCCATGAGGACCCAGATCGACCACGGCATCTTCGGCTATTGCGGCGCCCCGGTCGCGACCTCGGAGCTGCTGGTGCTGCCGCCGGACGCGCCGGACCCGGGCGACGTCCTGGCGGCCGCCCAGGCCCTCGGCGGCCGGCTGTTCGAGGCGGCCCGACCCGAGGCGGCCGACGCGGCCTGACCGCTCAACCCGATTCCGCGGCAAGAACCGGAGTGAGGCCGCCGCCCGCCACCGCCATCCTCCGCCGCATCCAACGACGAAGGGAGAGATCGGATGGGCGTGTTGGCGGGCAAGGTGGCGATCGTCGCCGGGGCCAGCTCCGGCATCGGCCGGGCGGCGGCGGTGCTGTTCGCAAGCGAGGGCGCGGCCGTGGTGGCCGGGGCGCGGCGGCAAACGGAGCTCGACGCGCTGGTGGGCGAGATCGAGGCCGCCGACGGCCGGGCCGCGGCGCTGGCCGGCGACGTCACCGACGAGGGGTACGCCCCTGCCCTGGTGGCGCTGGCCGAGGAGCGCTTCGGCGGCCTCGACATCGCCTTCAACACCGCCGGCATGGTCGGGCCGATGGCGCCGACGCCGGAGGTGTCGCCGTCGGCCTGGCGGGAGACGGTGGAGACCAACCTGACCAGCGGCTTCCTGGCGGCGCGGCACCAGATCCCGGCGATGCTGCGGCGGGGCGGCGGATCGCTGATCTTCACCTCGACCTTCGTCGGATACACGGTCAGCTTCCCCGGCGTCGCCGCCTATGCCGCCAGCAAGGCCGGGCTGATCGGGCTGGTGCAGGCGCTGGCGGTCGAGTTCGGCGGCCGGGGCGTCCGCGTCAACGCGCTGCTGCCGGGCGGCACCGAGACCGAGATGTATCGGGAATTCGCCAAGACCCAGGCCGAGCGCGACTTCATCACCGGCCTCTACCCGATGAAGCGCCTGGCGACGCCGGAGGAGATGGCGCGCTCGGCGCTGTACCTCGCCTCCGACGCCTCCAGCTTCACCACGGGGACGGCGCTGCTGGTCGATGGCGGGGTGTCGATCACCAGGACGTAGAGGCCGGAGCCAGCCCCCTCACCCTCCCGCCGCCAACGCGGCGGGCCCCTCCCTCTCCCCGAGGAGAGGGAATCTTCACCTCTCCCCCGGGGAGAGGTCGAAATCGCGCAGCGATTTCGGGTGAGGGGGTGGCTCCGGCCTCGCCGTCCGAACGCGTCAGGCCACCACCCCCGCATGGTGCTCGACCGCGGCCAGAACCGTCTCCATCTGTACCTGGTGACCCAGGGCGAAGCGGTCGCCATAGATGGTCTCGTCCGGGTATTCGGTGATCAGGGTCAGCGGCGGCACGTGGCGCTCGTCCGGGCCGATCAGGCAGGGGATGCCGTTGATCACGGTGAACGGCCCGGCCCCGGCATGGGCGCCGTAGGCGGCCAGCTGCATCCGGTTCAGCTCCAGCAGCGGCTCGATCCGGGCCAGGCGGCGGGTGATCGCCTCGATCAGCGCCATCCCCAGCTCCTGCCACTCCGGATGATGGCGCAGGATCAGGAAGAAGCCCTTCGGGATGGTCCACATCTCGAAGCCGCGCGGCAGGTAGCCGGTGAAGGGCCGGGTCCATTCATGCGCCGGATAGCCGTGCAGGTTGACATGCAGCTGCGCCCCGGTGCGGGCGATCGCCTCACTGCGCGCCGCGCGCTCGTAGAGACCGTCGCCGCTGCGGTACTCCAGATCGTCGCCCAGCGCGGTGTAGCGCGCGGCGTGGTGCATGTGCCGCGGATTGTCCCGGCACAGCCGCCGGTGCAGGGCATAGCCGTCCGGATTCTCCAGCGGGATCAGGGCCAGATGGTGCTCCGGGTCCTGCAGCAGAATCTGCGCGGCGCGCAGGGCGCCGACCGGGCCGGTGGTCTCGTTGGCGTGCTGGCCGCCGGTGACCACCACCGCCGGGCGCGACCCCGGCCGGATCAGCCCCGGCACCGCCCGGCCCTGCCGCGACCGGGCCAGGATCGGCTGCCCGCCCAGCGCCGCCAGCTCGCGATGCACCTGCTCGATCGACAGCGGCGCCTCGGCGGTCTCCACCACCTGCGCCGGCCAGTCGCCGGGCTCGCCGGACACGTCGAACGCCACGGTCTCGACCCGCACCCGCGGCGCGCCGGCCCGGATCTCCGGCACGATCTGGCCCGGCTGCAAGCGGCGGTCGCCGGCCGGACGGCCGGAATGGCGCTGGAACACCTCCAGCAGCGTGAAGTACAAATCCTCGTGCAGCGCCTCGTGCAGGCTGACGGCCTCTTCGTGGAAGGGCAATGCCCGCTCGATCGCCGGCGCCTCGACCGTGATCGACAGCCGCTCGAAATAGGGCTCGTCGCCGCCCCAGGGATGGGTTTTCACGGTCTCGACCGCGGCGCGGAACAGGCCCTCCACCTCGGTCTCCAGCCGCTCGTCCAGGTCCGGCTCGCCCTCGGGGCGGCCGGTGACGCGCAGCCAGCCGGTCGGCGACAGGCAGGCGGCGCCGAGATGGTCGGTGCCGAGATGATTGGGCGCGAAGATTTCGGTCGTCGCCGTCCGGCCGTCCCGGTATGTGAGCGCCACCCGGTAGCGCAAAGTCTCGTCGCCCGGCTCGAAGCGCAGCTCGACCCCGTCCAGCAGCGCCGTCAGCGGATAGGCCTCCATCAGGAAGCGGTCGGGCACCGCGGCGGGATGGACCGGATAGCGGATGACGGCCGCCGCCAGCCCCTCGGTCTCGATCTCCTCCAGGACGGCGTGCAGCAGCGGCTTGTAGGCGCTGCGCAGCCGGGCCGAGACGCCGGCCGAAGCCAGCGTGGTCTCGGCCTCGCGGCGCGCGGCCTCGTCCTCGAACAGCCAGGCCTCCACCGCCGCGCCCTGATGGCCTTCGGACAGGTCGCGCAGCACGGCGTCGAGGGTCCGCGGCGCCTCTTGGTCCAGGAGAAGGGTCATGGTCAGAGCTTTCCGGTCGGGTCGAGGACGTCGCGCAGCCAGTCGCCCAGCAGGTTCAGGCCGAGCACGGTGAGCATGATGGCGAGGCCGGGGAAGACGCTGATCCACCAGGCCGTCTGCACATAGGTGCGGCCGTCGGCCAGCATGCCGCCCCAGCTGGGAATCAGCGGGTCGACGCCGAGGCCGAGGAAGGTCAGGCTGCTTTCCAGCAGGATGTTGTTGGCCACGTTCAGCGTCATCAGGATGATGATCGGCCCCAGCACGTTGGGCAGCAGGTGGTCGAGGATGATGCGGTGGTCGCGCACGCCGATCGCCGCGGCCGCCTGCACGAATTCGCTCTCACGCAGCGACAGCACCGAGCCGCGGACGAGGCGGGCGTACTGCACCCATTGCGACACGATCATGAAGAAGATCACCCGGTCGAGGCCGCCGCCGAGGATGGCGATGAAGGTCAGCGCGATCAGGATGAAGGGCAGCGCCTGCTGCACGTCGGCGCAGCGCATCAGCACCAGGTCCCAGAGGCCGCGGTAGTAGCCGGCGACCAGGCCGGCCAGCGTGCCCAGCACCACCGCGCCGGCAACAGACGCGAAGCCGACGGTCAGCGAGATGCCGCCGCCGGTCACCACCCGGGCCAGCACGTCGCGGCCGACCGGGTCGGTGCCCAGCGGATGCGCCCAGGACTGGAACGGCGGCAGCAGCCGGGCGGTCAGGTCGAAGCCCTCGCCGCCGTCGGGGAACAAGAGGCCGGCGCACAGCACCGCCAGCACCATCACGCCGGTCAGCACCGCGCCGAGGATGAACTCCAGGTTGCGCAGGCGGCGCGACCAGGGGCGGCTGTCTTCGACGATCGCCATCGCTACTCGGTCCGGATGCGTGGATCGACCAGCCCATAGGCGATGTCGACCGCGAGGTTGATGACGACGATCAGGATCGCCAGCACGGTGATCACCGCCTGCAGCACCGGATAGTCGCGGGCGGCGATGGCGTCGAAGGCCAGCGACCCCATGCCGGGCCAGGCGAAGACCTGCTCGACCACGACGATGCCGCCGACCAGGCCGCCGAACTGCAGCCCGATATAGGTGATCAGCGGGATGGCGCAGTTGCGCAGCGCGTGCTTGTACAGCACCACCCGCTCGCGCAGGCCCTTGCTGCGGGCGACCATGACGTATTGCGCCGACAGCGTCTCCAGCATCGCGGTGCGCACCAGCCGGACATTGGTGGCGGTGAGGATGATCGCCATGGTGGCGGCCGGCATCACCAGGCTGGAGGCCCCCTCCATGCCGCTCGGCGGCAGCCAGCCCAGCGCGATGGAGAAGACCAGCACCATCATCATCGCCAGCCAGAAATTCGGGAAGGACAGCCCGACCAGCGACAGGATGCGGATCAGCTGATCGACCGCCCGGCCCTTGTGCACGGCGGCGTGGATGCCGAGCGGGATCGACAGCACGATCGAGGCGAGCAGCGAGACGAAGGCCAGCAGCAGCGTCGCCGGCAGGGCCCGGCCAACCAGCAGCGTGACCGGGGTGTTGCCGAGGAAGCTGCGGCCGAGATCCCCGCTCAGCAGCCCCTGCAGGAACCCCAGATACTGGACCAGGAAGGGCCGGTCGAGGCCGAGGGCGATGCGGATCCGCTGCAGATCCTCCTCGGTCACGCTGCCGGCGCCCTGGGCCAGCATGATCGCCGGGTCGCCGGTCAGCCGGATCGCCCAGGAGACCAGGAGCGTCACCACCAGCACTACGAACACCGCGAGCCCGACCCGTTTGGCGACGAAGCCGATCATGGGTGGGCCCGCGGTGTTCGTAGTGCTGGTGGTGACGCTCCTGGTCTCCTGGGCGATCCGGCTGACCGGCGACCCGGCGATCATGCTGGCCCAGGGCGCCGGCAGCGTGACCGAGGAG
>NZ_NHON01000141.1 GCF_002195995.1 Inquilinus limosus | reverse complement strand
AGATTCGATCAGCACCCCGCCTATATACGCATCGCCGGCCGCTGGAGAATGTCCGGGCATTGCCGGATTTAGGATTTTTTGTGGCGTCGCGTGCCGGACGAGGCCTCGGCCGGCACCCCGGCAGGGGCGTCGGCAGCGCCGCAGCCCCGGCGGCCGGGGGCGGATCCCGCTTGTCCCAAAGTCCAATTCCGGCGGCTCTTTCTTTGTCGCTACCGTTTTTTCATCAAGGCAGGCGTCGGCCGTGGTGTCGGAGCGATGCCCCATGCCGCCGGCGAGACGCGATGCGGCGGAGATCGGGAGGAAACGATGACGGCGCATGCCGCCGCGGCCATGCCGGCCGGAAAGCCCCCGGCGATCGTGGATGTGGATCCGAAGGGTCGGAATTGCGTTAAGGTGCCGGGATCGGTTCCGGTGGTCATGTGATCCCGCAGCCCATGCCGTTGCACTGAATTGAGGGCAAGCAGATGACGCTCCGGATCGGCCGCCGCGGTGCCCTGATCGCGGGCGCGATGCTGGCCGCGCCGGCTCTCCTCCGCGCGCAGGAGCCGCCGCGGGTGCGCGTCGGCACGCTGCAGTTCGGCACGGTGAACTGGGAGCTGGCGGTGATCGGCGACGGTCTCGACCGCCGCCACGGCTTCGTGCTCGAGCCGCTGGTCCTGGCCGACAAGGACGCCGCCGCCGTCGCCTTCCAGTCCGGCGCGGTCGACCTGATCGTCACCGACTGGATCTGGGTGGCGCGGCAGCGCGAGGCCGGGCGCGATGTCAGCTTCGTGCCCTTCTCCCTGACCGTCGGCGCGCTGATGGCCGACCCGAAGACCGGCATCCGCACCATCCAGCACCTGCCCGGCAAGCGCCTGGGCGTCGCCGGCGGCGAGGATGACAAGAGCTGGGTGCTGATCCAGGCCTATGCCCGCAAGGCCGCCGGCCTCGACCTGCCGCGCGCCGCCGTCGTCAACTTCGCGGCGCCGCCGCTCTTGAACCAGCTGGCGCTGCGCGGCGACCTCGACGCCGTGCTCAACTTCTGGCAGTTCGCCGCCCGGCTGTCGGCCAAGGGCTTCCAGCCGGTGGTGGAGATCGGCAAGATCCTGCCGGCGCTCGGGCTCGACCGGCCGCCGCCGCTGCTCGGCTGGGTGTTCCGCGACTCCTGGGCGAACCAGAACCCCGATCTGGCGCGCGGCTTCTTCGACGCCTCCTTCGCCGCCAAGGCCGCGATGCGGTCCGACGACGCGCTGTGGCAGACGCTCCGGCCGCAGATGCAAGCCGAGGACGACGCCGTCTTCACCGCCCTGCGCGACGGCTACCGCGCCGGCATCCCGGCGGCGCCGAGCCCGGCCGACGCGACCGCCGCCGCCGCCGCCCTGCGGCTGATGGCCGGGATCACCCCGGCCGCGGTCGGCGGGCTGAAGGCGCTGCCGCCCGGCACCTTCTGGTCCGGCTATGGCGGCTAGCGCCTCGCCGGCGGCCGCGGCGACGGCCCCGGGCCCGCGGCGCTGGCGCGGGCTCTTGTCCCTCGCGATCCTGGTCGTGATCTGGCAGGTCGCCGCCCTTCTCGCCGACAGCGCCGTGCTGCCGCCGCCGGCCGAGGTCGCGGCCTCCGCCTGGCAGCACATGGTCGAGGGCGACCTGCCGTATAACGTCGCCGTCACCCTGGCGCGGGTGCTGGCCGCCTTCGCCGCCGCCATGCTGCTCGGCACCGCCATCGGCATCGCCCTCGGCCGCAGCCGGCTGCTGGACGAACTGTTCGACGGCTGGGTGGTGATCGCGCTGAACATGCCGGCGCTGGTGACCATCGTGCTCTGCTACGTCTGGTTCGGGCTGAACGAATGGGCGGCGGTGATCGCGGTGGCGGTCAACAAGGCGCCGCTGGTCGTGGCCATCACCCGCGAGGGCGCCCGGGCGCTGGACCGGCCGCTGATGGAGATGGCGCAGCTGTTCGACGTGCCGCGCGGCCGGGTGCTGCGCCGGATCGTGCTGCCGCAGCTGGCGCCCAGCCTGATGGCCGCCGCCCGCTCCGGCCTCGCTTTGACCTGGAAGATCGTGCTGGTGGTCGAGCTGCTGGGCCGGCCGGACGGCGTCGGCTTCCAGATCCGCAGCTTCTTCAACTTCTTCGACATTGCCGGGATCCTGGCCTACACGCTGGTGTTCATCGCCGTGATCCTGGCGATCGAGGCCTTCATCCTGCAGCCGCTGGACCGCGCCGCCGGCCGCTGGCGGTCGCCGTGATCGGGGTCGCACTGCAAGGCATCCGCCGGCGTTTCACGGCACCGGTGGCGCGCGACGTGCTGGACGGCGTCGACCTGTCGATCGGGGCCGGCGAGTTCGTGGCCCTGGTCGGCCCGTCCGGCCGCGGCAAGACCACGCTCTTGCGCATCCTCGGCGGCCTCGACCCCGGTTACCAGGGGCGTATCGACTGGCCGGACGGGCCGCCGCTGCGCCGCGCCGCGGTGTTCCAGGACCCGCGCCTGGCCCCGTGGCTCAGCGTGCTGGACAACCTGCTGCTGGTCGCGGGGCGGGAGGCCGAGGCCGGGGCCCGCCGGCTGCTCGAGGCGGTGGAGCTGGGCGGCAGCGAGAATGCCTATCCGGGCCAGCTCTCCGGCGGGATGCAGCGCCGCGCCGCCCTGGCCCGGGCACTGCTGGTCGACCCCGACCTGCTGCTGCTGGACGAACCGCTGGTGTCGCTCGACCATGCCCTGGCCGGGCGGATGCGGGCGCTGGTGGCCGACCATTGGCGCCGGCGCCGGCCGACCGTGCTGCTGGTCACCCACGACCTGCGCGAGGCGGTGCTGCTGGCCGACCGGGTGGTGGTGCTGGCTGAGGGCGCGGGCCGCGTCTCTCTGCAGCGGGGAATCGAGCTGCCGCATCCACGCGACCCGGAGGACCCGCGGATCGACGCCATCGTCGATGCCCTGCTGCGCTTCGACCCCGGCCTGGCGGTGCCGGCGGCGGATGACGAGCCAGCGGATCGCGCCTGAGCGCGCCTCCTGCTGTCATTCCCGCGAAAGCGGGAATCTCTATCCGGTTGAGTCGCGACGAGATCCCCGCTTTCGCGGGGATGACAGACGGAGGAAGGGGCGACCTGCCTCTACTTCACCGGCAGCGGCGCGTTCGGCAGGGTCGGACGGCCGCCATCGGCCCACTCCTTCACCCCGCCGGGGAACCAGTGCACCGCGGTGTAGCCCTCGGCCACCGCCCGCCGGGCGGCGTTCCAGGACATCCAGCACTCGGCGTCGCAGTAGAACACCAGCGGCCGGGCATGGTCGCCCAGGGTCAGCGCCGCCAGGGAGTCGCGGAAATACGCCTCCATCTCCGCCGACAGCGCGCCGTAGCCGGTGTTGGCCAGCCAGACGCTGCCCGGGATGTCGCGCCGCTCCGGCGGCCGCCACAGCGTCTCCGGCGGCAGCTTGTCCGGCCGCGGCGGCTGCGGCAGGACGTCGACCAGCAGCACCGGGCCGCGGCGGATCAGCGCCTCCACCGCCGCGGCGTCGACCACCGTCGCCCCCTTCAGGGCCGCCGGGACCGGCGCGCGATAGGCCTCCATGCGGTAGCCGTCGGGCTCCGCCACCGTCTGGGCCGGAGCGTGGCCGGCGGCCAGGCAGAGGGCCAGCGCGGCGAGGCCCAGCAACCGGCGGGCCGGGGTCATGGCAATGGCTGGCCGCGGGCGTCCAGCATCGGCACGCCGTAATCCTTGAGGATCGCGGTGATCTCGTCCTTGTTCTCGCGCAGCAGCCGGTTGATCTGGTTCTTCCACTCATTCTCGCCGGGCCGCACGCCCATGGTGATGTAGAAGTCCAGCTTGGTGTCCTTCGGCTCGTTCAAGAGCGGCGTCACCACCAGCGCGTCGCCGTGCTGCTTGGCGAAATAGCCGGCGATCGGCCCCCACAGCACCGCGACGTCGATCGTCTTGTTCGCCAGGTCCTCGATCATCTGCCTGCCCGGCGCGTCGTACCGGCTGTCGACATAGAGCGGATACGGCCGCGCCTGCACCATCAGCCCGTCGCGCGCCGCCAGATTGGCCGGCGGCGTGCCGGCGGTGATGCCGAGGTGCAGCGTCTGCAGCCGCGGATCGGCCAGGCCGCTGAGGTCGGCGAGATTGTCCGCCCGCCGGGTCACCAGCACGTAGCCGGAGCGGTAATAGGGGTTGGTGTTCTGCACCAGCTCGGCGCCGACGACGATGCCCATCACCAGGTCGCAGCGCCGCGCCCGCAGCGTCATGCGCAGGAAGCCGACGGAGTTCGGGAACCAGGTGTAGCGCAGCGGCACGCCCAGCTTGGCGGCCAGCAGCTCGGCGATCTTGTTCTCGAAGCCCTCGCCCTTGTCGTTCGAGAAGGGCGGGTTGGCGGGGTCGGAGCAGACGCGCAGCGCCGATCGGTCGACCGCCTCGGGCCGCGGCGGGTCGGCGCGCGACGGGGCGGAGGCGGACAGCAGAACGGCGCCGGCCAGGAAGGCCAGCGCCGCGGCGCGCCGCAGAAGGGGCGTCATGGCGGGCACCTCAGCCGGGCGTCCCCATGCAGGCGTTCTCCGCGTCGGCATAGTCCTTGGACTTCTTCTCGAACTTGGCCGGCCGGCCGCGCCCCACGGCGCCGTCGGACCGGGCCTTGAGATAGGCATAGATGTCGTTGATGTAGCACATCACATTGGGGTCCGACCCCAGCGCCGGCATCTTCTTGTCGTTCGCCGTGCCGACCTCCTGCTTGCCGTTGACCACGGTTTCGAGGAACTGGTCGTAGGTCAGCGTCTTCAGGGACTCGACCAAGGCGGGGGCGAAGGTGCTGCCCTCCCCGTCCGGCCCATGGCAGACGTAGCAGATGCCGTTGTAGCGGCGGAACCCGTTATAGACCGACCAGTCGACCGTGCCGTCCGCGGCGATATGGTAGGGCTTCTCCTCATCCCCCGCCGCCGGCGCTGCGGCCGGGGCCGCCGGCGCGTTCGCCGCCGGCTGCTGCTGCCCCGCCGCCGGGGCGCTGTTGCTGTCCTGGGCGAAGGCCGCGCCGGCGAGGCCGCCGATCGCAATCAGGCTGCCGGTCAGGGCGGCGTGGAGCAGGAAGGCACGGAAGGGCATCCTCGATCCTCTCGGATGGTCAGGCACGGCGGTCGGCAGGGTGCGGAAAGAAAGAGGAGGCGGGCCGAAGCCCGCCTCCAGTCGCAGGGAGGCTTCAGTCGGGAAGGGCGAACACGGTGAGCGTCCCGCCCAGCTGGGTGTACTGCGACAGCGACTGGTAGGCGCCGACCGCCCCGAGACCTTCGTTCGGGTTGGTCAGGCCGGCCGCCATCCCGATGCCGGCCCAGCCGCCGACACCGGACAGCACGGCAATGTACTGCTTGCCCTTGCTGGTATAGGTGTTGATGTTGCCGATGATCCCCGAGGGGGTCTTGAACTTGTACAGCTCCTTGCCGGTCTTGGCATCGACCGCCTTCAGGTAGCCTTCCAGCGTGCCGTAGAAGACGACGCCGCCGGCGGTGGCGAGCGCACCGCTCCACACCGAGAACGGCTCCGGGATCGACCAGGCGATCTTGCCCTTCTCGGCATCCCAGGCGATGAAGTTGCCGAGGTTGGTGCCGCCCGGCGCCGGGTACATGCTGAGGGTCGCGCCGACATAGGGCTGGCCCGCGGTGTAGGCCACCTTGTACGGCTCGTAATCCATGCAGACATGGTTGGTCGGCACGTAGAACAGGCCGGTCTCGGGCGAGAACGCCGCCGGCTGCTGGTCCTTGGACCCCAGCGCCGCCGGGCAGATGCCCTGCGAGTTGGTGTCCTCGCCATTGGCCTCGGTCGAGTACTTCTTGTCGCGCACCGGCAGGCCGGTCTTCAGGTCGATCTTGCTGGCCCAGTTGACCGCCGGGTCATACTTCTCGGCCACCAGCAGCTCGCCGGTCAAGCGGTCCAGCGTGTAGCCGAAGCCGTTGCGGTCGAAATGCACCAGAAGTTTGCGATCCTTCCCGTCGAACTTCTGGTCGGTCAGGATCATCTCGTTGACGCCGTCATAGTCCCACTCGTCATGGGGCGTCATCTGGTAAACCCACTTCGCCATGCCGGTGTCGGCGTCACGGGCGAAGATGGTCATCGACCACTTGTTGTCGCCTGGGCGCTGCACCGGGTTCCAGGTGCTGGGATTGCCCGAGCCGTAGTAGATCAGGTTGGTCTCGGGGTCGTAGGAGATCCAGCCCCAGGTGGTGCCGCCACCGATCTTCCACTGGTCGCCCTGCCAGGTCGAGGTGCCGGAGTCCTTGCCCACCGGCTTGCCCAGCTCGGTGGTCTTGGCCGGGTCCATCAGCGTGTCGGCGTCGGGCCCCATGGAATGGGCCTGCCAGACCAGCTTGCCGGTCTTGATGTCGTAGGCCGAGAGATGGCCGCGGACACCGAACTCGCCGCCGGAATTGCCGATCAGCACCTTGTCCTTGACCACCAGCGGAGCCGAGGTGCCGGTCTCGCCCTTGGTCGCGTCGCCGTCCTTGGCGCTCCACACCACCTTGCCGGTCTTGGCGTCCAGCGCCACCAGCGTGGTGTCGGCCTGGTGCAGGAAGATCATTCCTTCGCCATAGGCCACGCCGCGGTTGACCGTGTCGCAGCACATGACCGGGATGACGTTCGGGTCCTGCTTCGGCTCGTATTTCCAGACGATCTTGCCGTTGTCAGCGAGATCGAGGGCGTAGACCGTGTTCGGGAACGGCGCATGGACGTACATCATGTCGCCGATCACCAGCGGCCCGCCTTCATGGCCGCGCAGCACGCCGGTGGAGAAGCTCCACGCCGGCTGCAGGTTCTTCACATTCGCGGTGGTGATCTGCTTCAGCGCGCTGTAGCGGGTGTTGGCGTAGTTGCCCGCCGGCTGGGTCCACTGGTTGGGATCCTTCTCCAACTTCAGCAGATCGTCATTGGCCGACGCGACGGTCGGCAGCGCCGCCAGCGCGAACACGAGCGCCAAGGCGGACCCGGAAATGCGCAGCAATCTGGGCATTCATTATCCTCCCATTGATCGCGATGCAGGATCCGCGGCGACGCCGGGAATCCGCCTCGACGGTCGTTCACCCCATCGGGCCCGGTCGTCATGGCCTCGTGCCCGGGCCCTATCGGAACTTCGTTTTGAAGACGACCGCCGCTACTTTGCGGAAACAGCCAAATTTCAGTCAATTGCAAACACGCAAAAAGGCATTGTTCTTTGGTATGAAGGCAATATTTCGCACCCGCGAAATCGAGTATCGGTTTGTACCAAAGTACAATATTCGAGTATTGCCATCACGTTCCCGCCAGTACTTCGGGATATCGGCGACCCCACGGCCGCAGCTGTGCAGTCAAGCCGGCATCCGGACCGGACGGTGCGGCGCAACAGGCGGCGGCCGCCCCTGCTGATCAGCCCGGCGGCAAATATTCCGCCGTCGCGGCCGCCGCGGATCCAGTTATGCGCTGCGGGCTTTCGCCGGCCCCGCCGATGCCGCGGCGGGCGCCCCCGGGACGCCGGGCCGATTCCCGCCGCGCCGCGGGGCCTCGGCCGGCGTCCCGGCCCGGACACAGGCCCGGGCCGGGGAGCGCTATCCCGGAGCGATGCCCGGCGCGTCGGCCGGCGCCGCCTGGCCCGGGCGGCAGGGCGGGATCATCGGATGCGTCCCGAGACGGGCCAGCCGAATCGAGAACTCCCGCATGTTCGGGGCCGTGTCGCGGAGCCAGCGGTACTGCACGTCATAGGCCTCGCGCTCGCGTTCAAGCCAGGCGGCGCAATCGGTGGCCGCGGCGCCATGGGCAGCGGCGCGCTGCAGGAAATGGGTCAGCTCATGCACCAGGATGCTGGTCTCGGCGGGGTCGACGCCGATCCGCAGCGTATCGTCCAGCGCGATGGTGCCGTCCGGCTCGGCGAAGCCCATCACGGCACAGGGATGGGTGCAGGCCATCGCCTCCAGCTGCGCATGCGGCAGCAGGACGACGGCGGGCGGATCGATCGGCACCGGATAGCCGGTGTAGCCGTGGACGACGGAGAGGAGGCTGGCGACCAGCGCCGCCGGCACCGCGCCGGTCATCGGGCGGGGCCGTGCAGCGGCATCATCACCCTCCCGGATCGGCCTCCCGCCCCCCCTGCCCGCCCCGTCTCGTACTTTGGGAGCAATTGACCCGCCGCCGGCTCTTTGCTGTCCTGGCCGCCCGACGCGTCTTCGGAGCCTCCGCCATGAAGGGCTGCGCGGTTCTCGCCCTCCTCGCCCCGGCCATCCTCGCCATCGTCCTGCCCGGCCCGGCCCGTGCGAATGACTACCCGACTCCGGTGGTGGCCGATTACGTGATCGGCTGCATGGCCAGCAACGGCGAGACGCAGGAGATGCTGCAGCGCTGCTCCTGCAGCATCGATGCCGTCTCCTCGATCATGCCCTATGACGACTACGAGAAGGCCGAGACGGTGCTGCGCATGCAGTTCGCCACCGGCGACCAGGCCGGCATCTTCCGGGAGATGACGGCGCTGAAGACCATGGTCGACACGCTGCGCCTGGCGCAGATAGAAGCCGATTTCAGGTGTTTTTAAGGGAGCCTCGAGGGAGCAAGCTCTCTTTCCCTTGTCATCCTCGGGCTTGACCCGAGGATCCAGGGGCAACCAGAACGGCTCTTCGCGGCCCCTGGATTGCCGGGTCAAGCCCGGCAATGACAATAAAATTAAAGCCTGAGATCCCATCCCATCGATCCACCCGTCCCGCCTCACATCGTCGCCGGCACCGGCCAGGCCTGGGTGAACACGGCGCCGTCCGAATCCTTCGCCGTGGCGCTCAGCCGGCCGGTTCCGGTCGGGGTGAAGCTGAACTCCACCATCGGGTTCTCGCTCAGCGAGATGTTGCCTTCGACCTGCAGCAGCGGCACGCCGTCATAGCTGACGTCGATGCTCTCGATGAATCGCGCGGGCACGTAGGTGCGCTTGATCTGGTCCATCTGCATGCCGGAATAGTTCGGATGCCGAATCAGCAGCTCCACCCGGTTGGGCTCGCCGATCTGGGCCGCGTCCAGGTTCTTGGTCCGCATCTCGCCGAGATGGGCCATCGCGTCGTCCGGCGTCTTCAGCGCGGGGGCGGAGCAGCCGCCGGCCGCCTTGACGAAGGCGGCGGCCACGAACAGCGACCCGTCCGCGGTCTCGGCCACGGCGTGGATGTTGGTGTACTCGTTCACCCGCACCCGCGTGCCGATGGTCGGGTCGACGATGCCGTCGCCCAGCCGGAACACGGCGGCGACCGGGGCCGGGTTCTTGTCGATCACCAGGGTCACGGCGCGGATCCGCCCGGCCGGCATGTGCCCGCCATCGAAGCGGACCGTGACCGGCACCACCGCGGCATCATAGGCGCGCTGCGGCGCCTCGACCCGCATGAAGCCGCTGCCGTCGGCCACCGCCTTGTCACCGAAGATCGCGGTCTTCAGGTCGGGCCAGGGATCGTCGTCCGCGGCCCGGGCGGGGCCGGCCAGGGCGACAAGGGCCATCAGGGCGCTCAGCGCCAGCGCGGCGGCGTGCTTCTGCATCATGTCCTCCCTTCGCCCTTATTCCCATTCCAGCTCGGTATAGGCCGTGGCGACGTTGCGGTCGTTGTAGTCGTCGAACAGCAGCCAGCGGCCGCGCTCGGACCGGCCGACCGTGGCCACCGCCTGGTCCAGGCTGCGCCCGGCGGCCAGCGCCGCGCGGGTCTCGTCCAGGATCAGGCGAAGATAGCGCTCCTCGTCCCCCAGCGCATCCGGCCAGGGAGCGGAAGCCGGGCCGTGGCCCGGCACCACCTGCCGAATCCCGGCTTCCCGGCGCAGCCCGGCGATGACGTCGAGCCAGCCGCGCAGCGACCCGTCGATCGCCGGCACACGCTGCAGAAACACGAGGTCGCCGGCGAACAGCGTACCGGTCGAGCCGTCGAGGACGGTGAGGTCGGCATCGGTGTGGGCCGGCGGCCAGGCCTTCAGCTCCAGCGTCCGCCCGCCGAGGTCGAGCGACAGCCGGTCGCGCACCAGCAGCGTCGGCTCCACGATCGTGGTCCCGGCGGCGGTGTCGCCCAGGGCCCCGCGCAGGCCGTCGAGATAGGTGTCGGCGCGGGCATCCAGGCCGCGGGGCAGGTTGGCGTGGCCGACGATCGTGGTGTCCGGCCCGGCGAAGGCGGCATTGCCCAGGACATGGTCGGGATGGAAATGGGTGTCGATGGCGTAGCGGACCGGCAGGGTGGTCTGGCGCCGCACCGCCGCCAGCAGCCGCCGCCCCTCCGCGGCGCTGCCGCCGGTGTCGATCACCGCCACCGCCGCGCCGCCGACGACGAAGCCGAGATTGGCGATGGCGCCGAGATTGGCCGCGGTCGCCTCCTCATGGGCGCCATGGAACACGAAGATCCCGGGCGCGACCTCGGTCACCGGCAGCGGGTCATCGGCGGCCGAGGCGGCGGCGCCGAGCAGGCCCAGCGCCAGCGCGGCGGACAGCGCGCCGCGGCGGCTGAGAGCCTGCGGCCGTTCCGGCTGTCCTGCGCCCGCGGATGGCGGCATCCTGCATCTCCCGCAATGGCCCGGACAACAGGGCGCGCTTTTGCCGCGCGGCTGAATTGGACTTTGGTCTCAGTTGTCCGTTCTCGCCTTGTCGGGACTCCGGGCGGTTCATACAGTCGGCCCAATCCCGCCCGTCGAGCGGGCAGGTTCGGCGGGCCTCGGCCCATGCCGGGCCCAAGCGGAACGCCGGCCCGTCCGGCCCAGCAGGAGGACGTCCGAGATGCGAGGGTTTTCGCTTTTCGCGGCTGTTGCGGCACTGACCCTGCCGATGGCGGCTCACGCCCAGGACGCGGCCGGCGATGCCGCCAAGGGCAAGCAGGTCTTTGCCAAATGCCAGGCGTGCCATTCGGTCGAGGCCGGCACCAACAAGCTCGGCCCGTCGCTGCACGGCGTGGTCGGCCGCACCTCGGGCACGCTCGAGGGCTTCAACTACTCGCAGGCCATGAAGGACGCTCATCTGACCTGGGACGCGGCGACGCTCGACAAGTACCTTTCCGGCCCCAAGGCGCTGGTGCCCGGCACCAAGATGGTCTTCCCCGGCCTGCCGAAGGAAGAGGACCGGCTGAACGTGATCGCCTATCTCAAGGAGGCGGGGGCGAGCTGACCATGAGGCGGCCCGCCCCCGCCTCCTTGAGAT
>NZ_NHON01000140.1 GCF_002195995.1 Inquilinus limosus | reverse complement strand
GCGCACCCTGCTTCACCTCGGCGATGATCTGCGGCACCAGCGCCTGGGACAGCTGCTCCTCCAGCTGCGGCTTGACCTCGTCGAGGCTCGGCTGCGGCAGGGTGCGCTTGTCCTCGACCAGGATGACGTGCCAGCCGAACTGGGTCTTCACCGGGGCGGTGGTGAACTTGCCCTTCTCCAGCTTGAAGGCGGCGTCGGCGAATTCCGGCACCATCTGGTCCTTGGCGAACCAGCCGAGGTCGCCGCCGGAATCCTTGCCCGAGGGGTCGGTGGTGTTGGCGTTGGCCAGCTCGTCGAACTTGGCGCCGCCCTCCAGCTTCTTGATCAGGTCCTTGGCCTTGTCCTCGCTGTCGACGAGGATGTGGCGGGCCTTGACCTGGTCCTGCGGCGGGTTGTCGGCGAGATACTTCTTATAGGCGTCCTGGATCGCCTGGTCCGTGACCTTGGCCTTGATCTGGCGCTGCAGCCAGACGTCCTGGATGATGCGGCGCTCGGCGGTCTGCAGGCGCTCCTTCACCTCCGGGTCGTTCTGCAGCCCGGCATCGACGCCCTTCTGCGCCACCAGGCGGGCGGTCGCCACCTGCTCGGCCATCAGCGGCACCAGCATCTCGACCGGCATCTGGCGGTACTGCTGCGGCAGGCTGTTGATCGCCTCCAGCACCTCGGAGCGCAGGATCGGCTGGCCGTTGACCGTGGCCGCGACCGGATCGTCCGGCTTGCCGGCCTGGTCGGCGGCGGCAGGAGCGGCGGCGGCGGGAGCCGCCGGGGTCTCGGCCGGCTTGGCAGCGTCCTGGGCCAGGACCGGACCGGCCAGGAGCGTGAGGGCTGCCGCGCCGGCGAGCAGGCGGAGGGCGAGGGAAGACATCAAACGCGTCCTTTCAGATCCTGTGGGACGAGTGGCGCCTCGGCCGGAGAGAGGGCCGGCATCCGGTCATGGGATCGCGACGGCGCCAACCGCGCGACGTGGCGCCAAGGTAAAGCACAGGCCGAAACACCGCACAAGCGGACCGGAAGCCGCTGTCATGCCGCCGGAGGCCGCCGTCATCAAAGCTTCACACGGGTTTCACCGGCCCGACACGCGGCAAATCCTAGAAGGACGGTGGGGTCCGGGCCGGCCCCGCCGCCGGCGCGGCCGGGCCCGGGTGACAAAGATTTAAGGAGGGGTCCATGGCGTTCCGTCCCTTGGCTGCGGCTTTGCTGCTGTCTGCCGCAACGATTTCGGGCGCAACGATTTCGGGCGCGGCGATTTCGGGCGCGGCGATTTCGGGCGCAACGATCTCGGCCGCCCACGCCGCCGAGACCATCACCGTCTACAGCAGCACCGACCCGAAGCTGGAGCTCGGCAGCATGTCGGTGCCGGGCGGCAAGACCCGGCAGCTGAATGTCGGCATCGGCAGCGGCGCCGGCCGCCGCGCGACCGACCCGGCGATGACCTTCTGGACCATCTCCGACCGCGGCGCGAACTTCACCTGCGGCGATGTCGAGGACGTGTTCGGCGTCGACGGCAAGACCATCTGCGGCGACGTCAAGGGCGGCCGGATCTATCCGCAGCCGGACTATTCGCCGTCGATCTACCGGATCACGCTGAAGGACGACCGGACCTTCACGGTCGACACCGTGCTGCCGCTGCGCGACGGCCAGGGCAAGCCGGTCACCGGCCTCTTGAACCCGCTGACCCACGCCTCGACCGAGCAGCCGCTGGACCTGTCCGGCAAGAGGCTGGAGCAGAGCGCCGACGCGGTCGACGCCGAGTCGATCGTGCCGCTGGCCGACGGCACCTTCTGGGTGTCGGAGGAGAACGGCCCGTCGCTGCTGCATGTCGCGGCCGACGGCAAGATCCTGCGCCGGATCGTGCCGCAGGGCACCGAGGGCGACTTCAAGGCGGCGCATTACCCGGTCGATGGCGGGCTGCCGGCCGTGCTGGCCAAGCGCTTCCTCAATCGCGGCCTGGAATCACTGGCCATCACCCCGGACGGCAAGCGCCTGGCCACCATCATCCAGAACCCGCTGGCCAACCCCGACGCCGACACCTACCGGGCCTCGAAGAACGCCCGGCTGTGGACGCTGGACCCGGCGACGCTCGCCGTCACCGGCGAATATGTCTACACGCTGGACGACCCGCAGAGCTTCCGGCTGGACCCGTCGAAGAAGCAGAGCGACCCGCGCATCAGCGAGATGATGGGGCTGGGCGCCGACCGCTTCCTGGTGCTGGAGCGCACCGACGGCACCACCAAGCTGTACGAGATCTCGCTCGCCGGGGCCACCGACATCCACGGCACCGCCTGGGACGATGTGACGACCTCGCCGAGCCTGGAAGCCAGCAAGGATCTCGCGGCGGCCAAGGTCGTGCCGGTGACCAAGATTCTGCGCTTCGACAGCGCCGACCATCCGGAGGTTCCGGTCAAGATCGAGGGGCTGGCGCTGACCGGCGACGGGTCGCTGCTGATGATCAACGACAGCGATTTCGGCATCACCGGCGAGACCACCCGCCCGGTGATCCTGAAGGGCAGCGCCATCGTCGCCGACCCGGCGAGCTAGGCGGCGGGCGGAACGGAGCGGAGCGGCGGGCCCGCCCCGCCCCCGCCTCCGTCCGGCCGGCCATTGGCAGGGCGGGGTCCATCCGCTATGGTGCCGCGCCCGCGGGTCCGGGCGCTTTCGACGGCAGCGCCGGCATTCCGCTGCGGTTCTGCGTTGAAAGCCGGCTGGCGCGGCCCCAATTTCCTGGGGGAGTGCGGCTGCGTGCTCTCCCTGCCCAAGTCGAGGTTTTCGATGTTCGGTGCGCTCGCCCGAAAGCTGTTCGGTTCGTCCAATGACCGGTTCGTCAAGGGCCTGATCACCGGCCCGGTGGTCAAGACCAACTCCCTGGAGCCCCAGTTCCAGGCGCTGAGCGACGCCCAGCTGCAGGCCAAGACCCAGGAGTTCCGCGAGCGGCTGGACAAGGGCGAGTCGCTCGACGACCTGCTGCCCGAGGCCTTCGCCACGGTGCGCGAGGCGGCCAGGCGGGTGCTGGGCCAGCGGCATTACGACGTGCAGCTGGTCGGCGGCCTGGTGCTGCACCAGGGCAAGATCGCCGAGATGAAGACCGGCGAAGGCAAGACCCTCGTCGCCACCCTCGCGGTCTACCTGAACGCGCTGGCCGGCAAGGGCGTCCACGTCGTCACCGTCAACGACTACCTGGCCCAGCGCGACAGCGGCTGGATGGGGCGGGTCTACGGCTTCCTCGGCCTGTCGGTCGGCTGCATCGTCCACGGGCTGGACGACGACCAGCGGCGCGAGGCCTACGGCGCCGACATCACCTACGGCACGAACAACGAGTTCGGCTTCGACTACCTGCGCGACAACATGAAGTTCCGGCTGGAGGACATGGTCCAGCGGCCGTTCAACTTCGCCATCGTCGACGAGGTCGACTCGATCCTGATCGACGAGGCGCGGACGCCCTTGATCATCTCCGGCCCGGCGCAGGATTCGTCGGAGATGTACATGCGCGTCGACCGGCTGATCCCCAGCCTGGTCGCGGTCGAGGACTACGAGCACGACGAGAAGCAGAAGACCGTCGCCCTGACCGAGGCCGGCCAGGTCAAGATCGAGCAGCTGCTGATCGAGGCCGGCCTGCTGCAGGGCGACAATCTCTACGACATACATAATGTGAACCAGGTCCACCACGTGAACCAGGCGCTCCGCGCTCACGTGATGTTTCAATTGGACCGTGATTACATCGTCAAGGACGGCAAGGTCGTCATCATTGATGAATTCACCGGCCGCATGATGGAAGGCCGGCGCTATTCCGAGGGCCTGCACCAGGCGATCGAGGCCAAGGAGCGGGTCGAGATCCAGCGCGAGAACCAGACTCTCGCCTCGATCACCTTCCAGAACTATTTCCGCCTCTATCCGAAGCTGGCCGGCATGACCGGCACGGCGCAGACCGAGGCCGCCGAGTTCGGCGAGATCTACAACCTCGAGGTGGTCGAGATCCCGACCAACGTCCCGGTCCAGCGCAAGGATCAGGATGACGAGGTCTACCGCACCGTCCGCGAGAAATACGACGCCATCGTCGCCCTGATCCGCGAGTGCAACGCCCGCAACCAGCCGGTGCTGGTCGGCACCGTGTCGATCGAGAAGTCGGAGACGCTGGCGGCGCTGCTGCAGCGCGAGAAGATCCCGCACAACGTGCTGAACGCCCGCTTCCATGAGCAGGAAGCCTATATCGTCGCCCAGGCCGGCCGGCCCGGCGCGGTGACCATCGCCACCAACATGGCCGGCCGCGGCACCGACATCCAGCTCGGCGGCAATGTCGAGATGCGGGTCGACCTGGAGCTGGCCGGCATCGAGGACCAGGCGGCGCGCGACCAGCGCGAGGCCGAGATCCGGGCCGAGGTGGCGCGGAACAAGGAGATCGTGCTGGCGGCGGGCGGCCTCTACGTCGTCGGCACCGAGCGGCATGAGAGCCGCCGCATCGACAACCAGCTGCGCGGCCGCTCCGGCCGCCAGGGCGACCCCGGCGGGTCGAAGTTCTTCCTGTCGCTGGAAGACGACCTGATGCGCATCTTCGCCTCCGAGCGGCTGGACGGCATCCTGCGCCGCTTCGGCCTGAAGGAGGGCGAGGCGATCATCCACCCCTGGATCAACAGGGCGCTGGAGAAGGCGCAGGAGAAGGTCGAGGCGCGCAACTTCGACATCCGCAAGAACCTGCTGCGCTTCGACAACGTGATGAACGATCAGCGCAAGGTGATCTACGAGCAGCGGCGCGAGATCATGCAGGCGGACGACGCCACGGCGATGGTCGCCGACATGCGGCAGGAGGTGGTGGCCGGCATGGTCGCCCGCGCCATCCCCGAGAACAGCTACGCCGAGAAGTGGAACATCGACGGGCTGCACGAGGAAGGCCTGCGCATCTTCGGGCTGGACCTGCCGGTGCAGGACTGGGCCAAGGAAGAGGGCATCGCCGACCGCGAGATCGAGGAGCGGATCCAGACCGCGGTCGAGGCCAAGATGGCGGCGAAGGTCGAGGCCTATGGCCCCGAGCTGATGCAGATGGCGGAGAAGAGCCTGCTGCTGCAGATCCTGGACCAGAGCTGGAAGGACCACCTGCTGACGCTGGACCATCTGCGCCAGGGCATCAACCTGCGGGCCTATGCCCAGCGCGACCCGCTGCGCGAATACCAGGCCGAGGCGTTCAACCTGTTCGAGGAGATGCTGGCCGGGCTGCGCGAGAACGTCACCCAGGTGCTGGCCCAGGTCGAGCTGCGCGTCAACCGGCCGGAGGAGATCGAGACCCAGCAGCGCGCGGCGATGCAGCGCGAGATGCATGAGGGCCGCCTCGACCCGGCGCTGGGCGCGCCGCCGCCGGAGATGGCGACCGCCGCCGGCGCGGTGGCCGCCGCCAGCGCCGCCCTGGCGCTGAACCCGGAATGGGCCGACACCCCGCGCAACGCCCCCTGCCCATGCGGCTCGGGCAAGAAGTTCAAGCACTGCCACGGCTCGGTGGTCTGACGAGCCACGGCGCGTGATTCCAAAACCGTCATTGCGAGCGTAGCGAAGCAATCCAGGGGCCACGCCAAGCGGCCCCTGGATTGCTTCGTCGGCTTCGCCTCCTCGCAATGACGGCGAGGGAACCGAGAGCATCCTGAGGCCGGCCGGCGAATCCCATCGCCGCCGGCCTTTGCTTTTGCCAAGCTGCCCCACCAAACGGGAGGCGGATGGCGATGACTTTGGACCTGACCAGGCGGACCGAGATCACCCTGGACGCGGTGCGCCGCGTCGCCTGGCAGGGCGAAGGCGTGCGCGTCACCGACACGGCGCTGGCCCGGATCGCGGAGTGCCGCGCCGCCTTCCTGCGGCTGATCGACACCGACCCGGACCTGGTCATCTACGGCGTCACCACGGCGATGGGCGAGCTGGCCGACCGGCGCCTGCGGCCGGAGGAGCGCGACCGCCACGCCCGGATCAAGGCCTTCGCCGCCGCCACCGCCTTCGGCGACAAGCTGCCGGAGCGGGTGGTGCGCGGCATCCTGCTGGCCCGGCTGGCGAATTTCCTGGACGGCCACGCCGCCACCACGCCGCGGATCGCCCTGGCCGTCGCCGCCATGCTGGACGGCGGCCCGCTGCCCACAGTGCCCGCTTCCGGCCAGGGCGGGGCCGGGGAGATCCTGGCGCTGTACCCGCTGTTCGCCGAACTCAGCGCCCGCTTCGACCTCGAGGTCAAGGAGCGCGGATCGCTGATCAATGGGTCGCCCTGCGCCGCGGCGCTGGTGGCCGATTCGGCCCTGGCGGCGCGCAACCGGATCCGGCTGGCGGAGAGCGTCCTGGCCCTGTCGATCGAGGCCTTCCGCGCGCCGCTGGAGCATTACGACGCGGCGCTCGACACGCTGTGGGGCGATGCGCACGATGCCACGGCGCTGCGCCATCTGCGCGCCCTGCTGGACGGTGCCGGCGACGGACGGCGCGGCTATCAGGCGCCGGTCAGCTACCGCATCGTGCCGCGCCTGCTGGGCCAGGCCCATCGCGCTTTGGCGGCGGCCGAGCGGGCGGCGACGGTGTCGCTGGCCGCGGCCTCCGACAACCCGGTCTATATCCCGCCCGACGAGGCGGGGCCCGGCCATCCGGATGGCCGCTGCATCAGCACCGGCGGCTACCACAACGCCATGGCGGCCCCGGCGCTGGACGACCTGGCGGCGATCTGGGCCGACCTCTGCCTGCTGTGCGACCGCCACAGCTCGAAGCTCTTGGCCGGCCGGGTGTCGCACCTGCCGGACCTGCTGATGGTCGGCCGCGACCCCAGCGACAGCGACGGCCATGGCAGCCTGGGCTATGTGCCGATGGCGGTCACCGGCTATCTCGAGCAGGCCAAGGCGGCGGCGCAGCGCACCTTCCTGCCGGGCACCGAGGCCGCGGGCGCCGGCCAGGACGACGTCGCCGCCCCGGCCTTCCTGGCCTGGGCGAAGGAGGAGCGCGCCGGCCGCTGCCTGGACGCGGCCCTGGCGATGCTGGCGGTGATCGCCTCCCAGGCCCTCCACGTCACCGGCCGCGCGCCCACCCCGGCCCTGCGCCCGCTGGTCGACGAGGTGCGCAGCCTGGTGCCGCCGGTGGCCGAGGACCGCGTGCTGGGCCCCGAGCTGGGCCACTTGGCGACAAGGTTCACCGAGCGGGTGTTCACGGCGGCGTGACCCGCCCGCAAATCCGAATGGCACCTTTATCCGGCTCGGCGGGAGGCTGCGGGTCATTGCCACATCACGCATGGACCCATGGCCACCACACTGATCGTCGCCGACGAGCCCGACGGGCTGGCCCCCGATGGGCTGGCCGAAGACCTGCCCCCCCAATGCCGCGTCGTCGCCCCTGACGACCTGCTGGACGGCCGCCACCTGCCGGCGCCGGGCACGGCGCCCGGCACCACCGTGGTCAATCTGTGCCGCGACCAGCGGCCCCTCTCCTTCGGCTACTACGTCTCGCTGATCGCCGAGGCGCGCGGCTATGCCGCGATCCCGACCGCCGCGGCGCTGGCCGACCAGGCCGACGACCGGCTGGTCCGCAGCCGCTTCGCGCCGGTCGACCACGCCCTGGCCGCGCTGCGCCGCCAGGGCGCGCGCCTGATCCTGCCGCGCCGCCTGTTCGTGGCGCTGGGCCGCTGCAACAAGCCGCATCTGCAGGAGATCGCCGAGGCGGCCTACGAGGCGTTCGGCCTGCCGCTGATGACGCTGCAGATCGACCCGGCCCGCCCGCAGCTGCTGCAGGTGATGGCGGAACCGCTGGCCGGGCTCGACCCGCGCCAGCTGCGCCTGCTGCGCGCCGCGCTGGAGCGGCTGGCCGGCACGCCGCCGACGCCGCGCCCCTTTCGCCGCGCCCCCCGCCTGGCCGTTCTGGTGAACCCGGACGACCCGCTGCCACCGTCCAAGCCCGGCACCATCGCCCGGCTGCGCGACGTGGCGTCGTCGATGGGCATCGACACCGAATGCGTCGGTCATCGCGACCTGCCGCGGCTGGGCGGCTTCGACGCCCTGTTCATCCGCGAGACCACGGCGCTGCAGTCGCCCAGCTACGCCTTCGCCGAGACCGCGGCGCAGCTGGGCCTGCCGGTGATCGACGACCCGGTGTCGATCCTGCGCTGCTGCAACAAGGTGTTCCTGCATGAGCGGCTGAAGGCCGAGGGCGTGCCGCAGCCGCGCACCCTGGCGGTGCGGGCCGACACGCTGGCCGCCGCTGGCGAGGCGCTGGGCTTCCCCCTGGTGCTGAAGGTGCCGGACGGCGCCTGCTCGCGTGGCGTTATCCGCGTCGACAGCCCGGCCGAGCTGCCGGTGGCGGGCCGCCGGCTGCTGCGCCGGTCGCGCCTGATCCTGGCGCAGGAATACCTCTACACCGACTTCGACTGGCGCATCGGCGTGCTGGCCGGCCGGCCGCTCTTCGCCTGCCGCTACCGCATGGTGCGCGGCCACTGGCAGATCTTCCGCCACGACGGGAACGGCCGCAGCGAGGAGGGCGCGACCGAACCGGTGGCGCTGGACCGCGTGCCGGAAGCGGTGCTGTCGGCCGCGCTGGCCGCCGCCGCGCTGATCGGCACCGGCCTGTACGGCGTCGACCTCAAGGAGACGGCGCAGGGCCTGGTGGTGATCGAGGTCAACGACAACCCGAACATCGATGTCGGTCTGGAGGATGCCTGCCTGGGCGACGCGCTGTATGAGCGGCTGCTCGGCCACTTCCTGGAGCGGATCGAGGCCGGCGAGGACCGTGCGCCCGCCCGGACGGTGGGATCGATCTGGTAGCGGCGAGGGCGCTCCCCGCGCGTTGCCTCTCCCGCGTGCGGGACCTTTTCACAACACCATCCCTCGCCGTCATTGCGAGGAGGCGAAGCCGACGAAGCAATCCAGGGGGCCGGTTCGCACTGGCCCCTGGATTGCTTCGCTGCGCTCGCAATGACGGTTCTGAGAACTCTGAAAGGGCCCAGCTCACGGAGAGGCAATCCGTTCGCACATCCGCCGTCCGCTGCCGCCCTTCGACGGGCAGCCCCGGCCGCGCTCAGCCCAGGTTCTGGCCGATCGCCAGGAACTTCTCGCGCCGCTTGCCGCGCAGGGTCTTGCCGTCGAGGTCGACCAGCCCGGCGAGGGCCGAGCCGATCGCGTCGCCGACGGCGTCGAAGGCCTGCTGCGGGAAGCGGTGGGCGCCGCCGACCGGCTCCTCGATCACGCTGTCGATGACGCCGAGCTGCTTCAAATCCTGCGCCGTCAGCTTCAGCGCCGCCGCGGCCTCCTGGCTCTGCGCGCTGCTGCGCCAGAGGATCGAGGCGCAGCCTTCCGGCGAGATCACCGAATAGATCGAGTGCTCGAGCATCAGCACCCGGTCGGCCACGGCGATGCCGATGGCGCCGCCCGAGCCGCCCTCACCGATCACGATCGAGACCACCGGCACCTGCACCTTGAGGCAGGATTCGATCGACTTGGCGATGGCCTCGGCCACGCCGCGCTCCTCCGACGCCACGCCGGGATAGGCGCCGGCGGTGTCGACGAAGGTGATCACCGGCAGGTGGAAGCGGTCGGCCAGGTCGAGCAGGCGCTGCGCCTTGCGGTAGCCCTCGGGCTTGGCCATGCCGAAATTGTGCCGGATGCGGCTTTCGGTGTCGTTGCCCTTCTCCTGCCCGATCACCACGACCGAGCGGCCCTGGAACCGGCCGAGCCCACCGATGATGGCGCGGTCCTCGGCGAAGGCGCGGTCGCCCGCCAGCGGCTGGAACTCGGTGATCAGGGCCTGGATGTAGTCGAACGCATGCGGCCGATTCGGATGCCGCGCGACCTGCACCTTCTGCGCCGGCGTCAGCCCGCGATAGGTGTCGCGCAGCAGCTTGTCGACCTTGGTCTGAAGCCGGGAGACCTCGTCGGCGATGTTGAGCTCGCCGGCATCGGTGATGTGCCGAAGCTCCTCGATCTTGCCTTCGATCTCGGCGATCGGCTTTTCGAATTCGAGAAAGGTCTTCATTCCGCGTTGAGACTGGCCCTCGGGATCGGGGGGCTGTCTAACACAGGGCCGCGCGCATTGAGACCGAAATCTGCGCAGGGCTGACCGCGGCGTCTGCCCGCAGCAGGGTGCCGCCCGGAACATCCTCCAGCGCGCCCAGCCGCAGCTCGGCCACCAGCAGCCGGTGCGGCTGCTCGTCCGGCATCACGAAGCCCAGCGGGGCCGCCGGCTGGAAGCCGAAGCGGGCATAGTAGGCGAGGTCGCCGACCAGCAGCACCAGCCGGTGCCCCATATCGGCCGCCCGCTTCATGCTGCCGCGCATCAGCGCGGCCCCGACGCCGGCGCCGCGCAGCTCCGGCTGCACCGCCAGCGGCCCCAGCAGCAGAGTCGGCCGGCCGGAGTCGAGCAGCATCGGCCAGTAGCGGATCGAGCCGAGGATCCGGCCGCCGGGCCGCCCGCCCTCGCGCACCACGAAGCACAGGCTGCGCGTCGGCGCGATGCCGTCGCGATAGCGGTAGGAGATCTTGGCTTCCCGGTTCGGGCCGAAGGCAAGGTCGAGCAGGGCGTCGACTTCGGCCGCATCCCGCGGCCGCTCGGTCTTCAGGAGGTACAATTGGAAGTCCTTGGAACGGGGAGCGTCGGTTCGCGCGCCGACCGGCTTCCGTCCCGCTCGCATCATGGTTTCGCGAGCACCCCGGAACGCCTCAGGCCGCCGCGCCGCGAAGGGCGGGCTGCAGGCGTCGTCGTCGCAGCGTCGGGGGCAGGAGGGTCACGTCGGTCCGTTCCATGAAGATTCAGCGGCAACAGCGAAACCGCAACCGGCCCCGGCTGTCAATGCAAATGCTTAGGATCCCCGGCTTACGTGTTGCGTTTCCCGCCACACAACATCGTCATCAACTCAGTTGGGGTTGAGGTCTGAGTTTGGCGTTGGCGATGATGAGGAGCTTGCGCATGACGGCGACGATGGCGACGAGGGGTTTTTTGCCGTTGGCGAGGAGTTTGAGGAAGAAGGGCCTGAGAGTGGGGTGGTGATTTCTGGCGGCGAGGGCGGCCATGACGGCACCTGCACCTTGAGGCAGGATTCGATCGACTTGGCGATGGCCTCGGCCACGCCGCGCTCCTCCGACGCCACGCCGGGATAGGCGCCGGCGGTGTCGACGAAGGTGATCACCGGCAGGTGGAAGCGGTCGGCCAGGTCGAAAGCCGAGGCGCGCGACAAGATGGAGGCGGCGCTGACCGCGGTCGGGC
>NZ_NHON01000139.1 GCF_002195995.1 Inquilinus limosus | reverse complement strand
GTCCCCGATCCTCCGGGCGGAGGGCTGAGGCATGCGCATCGCCACCTGGAACGTCAATTCGGTCAAGGCCCGGCTGTCGAACGTGCTGGACTGGCTGCGCAGCGCCGAGCCCGACGTGGCGGTGCTGCAGGAGATCAAATGCGAGACCGAGGCCTTCCCGCGCTTCGAGTTCGAGGCGCTGGGCTACCGGCTGCTGGTGCATGGCCAGAAGAGCTATAACGGCGTCGCCCTGATCTCGAAGCACCCGATCGAGGACCCGATGACCGGGCTGGAGGGCGACGACGGCGACGCCCAGGCCCGCTATGTCGAGGGCACGGTCAAGGGCGTGCGGGTCTGCGGCCTGTACCTGCCGAACGGCAACCCGGCCGGCACCGAGAAATACGACTACAAGCTGGCCTGGATGGACCGGCTGCACCGCCGGGCCGGGACGCTGCTGGCCGCGGGCCGGCCCTTCGTCATGGGCGGCGACTTCAACGTCATCCCGGAGGAGCGCGACGCCGCCGACCCGCATGCCTGGGTCGGCGACGCGCTGTTCCTGCTGGAGACGCGGCGCCGCTACCGGGCGCTGACCCATCTCGGCCTGACCGATTCGTGGCGGGCGCTGAACCCGACCGCCACCGGCTACAGCTTCTGGGACTATCAGGGCCAGGCCTGGCAGGCCGACAACGGCATCCGCATCGACCATCTGCTGGCCAGCCCGGAGCTGGCCGACCGGCTCGAAACCTGTGTCATCGACCGCGAGCCGCGCGGCCGCGACAAGGCTTCGGACCATACGCCGGTGGTCGCGACCGTTTCGGAGTAGGCGAAATCACCGGACCGGATGAATCCAGCCCGGTGATCATACGAATTCCCTCATAATGCGGCGAAAACCCCGCATATAGTATGGGTGGGCCATACCACCCGGGCGCCGCCCTGCCGGCGGACGCCGCGGACGACAGGGAGTTCTGAAGCAGGAATGTCGCTCGTCGTCATCTTGGATGACCGGCCCACCAACCGGAACATCTTCTCCAGGCTTGCCGCCTCGCTCGAAAGCCAGGTGACGGTGCAGGCGTTCGGCGACCCGCTGGAGGCGCTGGACTGGCTGGCGGGCCACACCCCGGACCTGGTGATCGCCGACTACAAGATGCCCAACCTGGACGGCGCTGAGTTCACCCGCCGGCTGCGCGGCAACCCGCATGTCGCCGATGTGCCGGTGATCGTCATCACCGCCTATGACGACCGCAGCTTCCGGCTGCAGGCACTGGAGGCCGGCGCCACCGATTTCCTGCAGAGCCCGGTCGACCATCACGAATTCGTGACCCGGGCGCGCAACCTGCTGCGGCTGCGCCGCCAGCAGCAGCGGGTCAAGCGCCGCGCCGCGACGCTGGAGCGCGAGCTGGAGCGCACCCGGCGCAGCCAGGAGGAGGCGCTGCGCAGCAGCCGCGACGCGCTGGCCCAGGTGATCGACACGCTGCCGGCGATGATCAGCGCCGCCGACCGCGACGGCCGCTGCGTCTTCGTCAACGCCTATCAGGCGGCGATCAGCGGCTCGACCACCGCCGCCCTGGTCGGCGAGGATGTCGCCGCCGTGTTCGGGTCGGAGCGCGGCGCGCGCAGCCGGCAGATGGACCAGCTGGTCTTCGCCTCCGGCGAGCCGCTGCCGAGCTATGAGGAGGTGGTCGAGCGCAGCGGCGTGCGCCAGGTGTTCCTGACCAGCAAGGCGCCGCTGCGGGACGCCGCGAACCAGGTCGAGAGCGTGCTGACCACGGCGCTCGACATCACCGACCGCAAGCTGGCCGAGGAGCATCTGCACCACCTGGCCAACCACGACGCGCTGACCGACCTGCCCAACCGGGTGCATCTCCTGAACCGGATCCGCCGGATCCTGGGCCGCGACCCCGACGCGCCCTTCGCCCTGCACTTCCTGGACCTCGACCGGTTCAAGTCGATCAACGACGCGCTGGGCCACCATTTCGGCGACCAGATCCTGCAGGAGGTGGCGCGGCGGCTGAGCCTGACGGCGCGGCCGGGGGACATCATCGCCCGGCTGGGCGGCGACGAGTTCGCGGTGCTGCAGCTCGGCCTCGCCCGCGGCGAGGACGCGGCCGCGGCGGCGGCGCAGATCCTGCAGGAGATCGCCCGGCCGCACATCCGCAACGACAGCACCGTGTCGCTGACCGCGAGCATCGGCATCACCTTGCATCCCCGCGACGGGAACGATCCCGACCAGCTGTTCCGCAACGCCGATCTGGCGATGTACCGGGCCAAGGCCGACGGGCCGGGCGAGTACCGCTTCTTCGCCACCGAGCTGAACGCCAGCATCCAGGACGCGGTGGTGCTGGAGACCGAGCTGCGGGCGGCGGTCGAGGCCGACCAGTTCGTGCTGCACTACCAGCCGCAGGTCGACCTGCACAGCGGCCGGATCGTCGCCGCCGAGGCGCTGATGCGCTGGCAGCACCCGACCCGCGGCCTGCTGCTGCCGGCGCAGTTCCTGCCGGCGGCGGAGGAGACCGGGCTGATCATCGCCATGAACACCTGGGCGCTGCGCGAGGCCTGCATGCAGGCCGCGGCCTGGGCCCGCGACGGGCTGGCGCTGCGCGTCGGCGTCAACCTGACCTCGCTGCAGTTCCGCAAGCAGGATATCGGCCGACTGATCCGGCAGACGCTGGAGGACAGCGGCCTCGCGCCATCGGCGCTGGAGCTGGAGCTGACCGAGGGCGTGCTGATGCAGAACGCGGAATCGGCGGCCAGCAGGATCCAGGAGCTGCGCGGCCTCGGCGTCCGCTTCGCCATCGATGATTTCGGCACCGGCTATTCCTCGCTCAACTACCTCAAGATCTTCCCGGTCAACCGGCTGAAGATCGACCGCAGCTTCATCCGCAACCTGGAAACCAGCCCGGGGGATGCGGCGATCGTTCGCGCCATCACCAATCTCGGCCATGATCTTGGCCTGGACGTCACCGCCGAAGGGGTGGAAACTCCCGAGCAGCTCGAGACGGTCCGCATGCTGGGTTGCGATGAGGTTCAGGGATTTCACTTCGCCAGGCCGATGCCGGACGACCAGCTGCGGGATTTCGTGCGACGCTGGACGGCGGATCGACGGATTTCATAGCGCCTCGGTCAGGGTTTGACGGTTCGGTTTGCCCGGCGGCACGATCGTGCCGGCCGGGACGGAGTGCTCGGGCGAATGATCGAGAGGAAGGAACAGGCGGGGCCGGGATCGTGGCCCGGACGCATCGTGCAGCGCCTCCGGGCCCGTCCGGACAGCGAGCACGAGATGCGGTTCAACGGCACCGGCTTCGCGATCGCGATCCTGGTCTACCTCCTGGGCCGGGGCGGCGCCGATCCGGACGCGATCGCCGTCCTCTTCGTCTACATGTCGCTCAATGTCTGCGTCCTCGCGCATATCCCGCGCCATCCAGGGGTCTGCCGCCCGCGCCGGACCTTCTCGATCCTCAACGACTTCATCTCCCTGTACTGGGTGATGCATCTCGGCGATGCCGCCACCACGATCCTGTTCCCGATCTATCTTTGGGTGGTCCTGGGCAACGGCTTCCGCTTCGGCCTCCGTTTCCTGACCCTGGCCACGGCCGTCGCCCTCGCCTCCTTCGGCACCCTGGTGGCGACGACGCCGTTCTGGCGCTCGGAACGGGCGCTGTCGGCCGGGCTGGTCGCCGGCATCCTGCTGGTGGCATTCTCGGCGGTGCCGCTGATCCGGAAGCTGCTGCGGGCCAAGCAGCAGGCCGAGGCGGCGGACGAGGTCAAGAGCTTCCTGCTGGCCAGCGTCGGCCACGATCTGCGCACGCCGCTGACTGCCATCCTCGGCAACGGCTCAGGACTACAGGATACCGCGCTGGACCCGGCGCAGCGGGAGATGACCCGGCGGGTCGTCGTAGCGGGGCAGCAGGTGAAAACCCTGCTCGACGGCATGGCCGGCGGCCTCGACGCC
The DNA here is from genome assembly GCF_002195995.1 of Inquilinus limosus. GTDB lineage: Bacteria > Pseudomonadota > Alphaproteobacteria > DSM-16000 > Inquilinaceae > Inquilinus > Inquilinus limosus_C. The sequence continues at coordinate 7,368 of NZ_NHON01000139.1, read as the reverse complement.
GGGACGGCCGGTGCAGGCCTGGTGGACCAGCCCGCCCCTCTGCCGCTGGGACGACCGGCTCCCCGGGCCTGATCCTCCCGATCGCCGCTATATAGAGAACGCCTGATAGAGAACGCCTGTGACGATGACAGACAGCACGAAGAGATCTCCGATCGGATGGGTCATCCGGCGCCTCCGATCCCGTCCGGACAGCGAGCACGAGATGCGGTTCAACGGCGTCGCGCTGTCGACCGCGACGGCGATCTATCTGGCTGCGACCGGCAATTTCGGGCCCGGAGAGATCATCGTCTACGTCACCTATACCGCATTCTGCCTCGCCGTTTTCGCCGACATCCTGCGCCGGCCCCAGGCCTGCAATGCTCGCCGGATCGTCGCCATCATCGGCGATTGCAGCGTGCTGGCCAGCGAGATGTGCCTTCGTGGCGAGTCGACCGCGTTCCTGTTCCCGCTGCTCATCTGGGTCATCCTCGGCAACGGCTTCCGCTTCGGCCTCCGTTTCTTGGCGCTGGCGACGACCGGCGGTCTCGTCGCGTTCGGCACGGTCATCGCGGCCACGCCGTTCTGGCAGTCTGAGCCGGCGGTGTCCGCCGGGCTGATCGCCGGTCTGCTGCTGGCGCCGATCGCCGCCGCGCCGCTGATCCGCAAGCTGTCCCAGGCCAAGCGGCAGGCCGAGGCCGCGAATGAGGCGAAGAGTTTTCTGCTGGCCAGCGTCAGCCATGAGCTGCGGACGCCGCTGACCGCCATTCTGGGCACGGGATCGGTGCTGCAGGACACCAAGCTCGACCCGGCGCAGCAGGAGATCACCCGGCGCGTTATCTCCGCCGGCGAGCGGCTGCGGACCCTGGTCGACGGCCTCTCCGACGCCACATGGATCGAGGAAGGGCACCGTCGCCGGCCGGAGGATCCTCGCCCATCCCCGGCCCCGACAGATGGCGGGACATGACAGTGCTGCCCGATCCCGATCTGGACAGGACCGGCGAAGCAGCAGACAATTCCGGCGGATCAAGACGAATCATCGGCCCGATTGCCATCAGTGCCCGAACCTCTATTTCATGAATCCGATGCCGGAATAACCGGGGCCAACGCCCATTCGCGGCGGCCAGCGGAGAGATGGGTTGTTATGTCGCCGCAATTTGCCTTTAATGCCTCTATACAGCCGCTGCCTGGCGAAATGATCGTGCGGGCCGGCTGGAGTCCTTGCACCCGATGATCAGCAACAGACGGCGGGCAGGATCAGACACTACGATCAAGCGCATCCTGCAACGCTTCCGGAATCGTCCGGACAGCGAGCACGAGATGGGCTACAACCGGGTGGCGTTCTGCCTGCTCATCTTCGCTTATGTGCTGGCGACGGACGGCAGCTCGTCCGATCTGATCCTGCCGACAGTCTACCTGCTGACCGGCATCGGCTTCCTCGTGCATATCGCGATGCGGCCGCGGCGCTGCATCCCCCGGCGGGTGCTGGCCTTGATCGGCGACCTGGGCGTCCTGTCGCTGCAGCTGCATTTCGGCGGCACGATGTCGTCGGTGTTCTTCCCGATCTATCTGTGGGCGATTCTCGGCAACGGCTTCCGGTTCGGAATCCGCTATCTCTATCTGGCGATGGCCGTCGGCGTCGTCAGCTTCGGGTTGGTGGTCGTCACCACGCCGTTCTGGCACGACAATCTCAGCCTGTCCTTGGGCCTGCTGGCCGGCATCGTCATCCTGCCGCTCTATGCCGGCCTTCTCATCACCAAGCTGTCAAAGGCCAAGCAGCAGGCCGAGGAGGCGAGCCAGGCGAAAAGCATGTTCCTGGCCAGCGTCAGCCATGAGCTGCGGACCCCGCTGACCGCCATCATCGGCATGGGATCGGTGCTGCACGACACCCGGCTCGACCCGTCTCAGCGGGAGATGACCCGGACCGTCGTCTCGGCCGGCCGGCAGCTGCTGACGCTGATCAACGACATCCTCGACTTCTCCCGCATCGAGGCCGGGCAGATGTCGGTGCAGGCGGCCGAGTTCGACCTGCCGACCGTCCTGGCCGAGATGCGGGCCATGGTGCTGGCCCAGGCCCAGTCCAAGGGCCTGCACGTCGCGATTCACATCGACCGCCGCGTGCCTCTGCGCCTGCGGGGCAGCGAGCGGCATCTGAAGGAGATTGTCCTCAACCTGCTCGGCAACGCTGTCAAGTTCACCGAGTCCGGCAGCGTGGTAGTGACGGTCGGGAGCGAGCCGGACGAAGCCGGAGAGCGGCCGCGGCTACGCTTCGAGGTCTCCGACACCGGCATCGGCATCGCACCGGAGGCTTCCGCCCACATCTTCGAAAGCTTCCGCCAGGCCGATTCGTCGATCATGGACCGGTTCGGCGGTACCGGGCTGGGACTTGCCATCAGCAAGCGGCTGGTCACCCTGCTCGGCGGCGAGATCGGCGTCGACAGCACGCCGGGGGTCGGCAGCACCTTCTGGTTCACCCTCGGCTTCGATCATGCGAGGGAGGCCGCTGCTGCGACTGCCGGCGAGCCGATTCCGGAGCTCGGCGTGGTTGCCGGTGACGCGGCGCTGGTCGGCCGGCTGATGCCGCTGCTGACCCCCGAGGCCAGCGTGATCGAAACCTTCGGCTCGATCGATGCAGCGCTGGCATGGCATCCGCTGGGCGCCGCTGACGCCGCCGCCATCCTGATCGTCGACCGGCAGGCCTTGCCCGAGGATGCGCAGCGTCGGGCCAAGACCCTCGCCGTGTTGCGCTCGGCCCCGGGAGTCCGCGCGATCCTGCTCGGGGATCCGGCGGTTGCCGGGGATGAGCTGCCGCGAGAGCTGCGCGAAGTGTTCGCCACGATGGCGCCTGCGGATGTCGACGGCCGCACGATTCGGACGGTTCTGCGCATCGCTCAGGCCGGACGCGCCGCTGCCGGCCAGGATGCCGTGGCCCCGTCCAGCCGCGCTGCGAACGGGCGCAGCCTCTCGATCCTGGTCGCTGACGATAACCGCATGAACCAAAAGGTCCTGCGGGAGATCTTGGTCCGCGCCGGCCATCAGGTCCAGCTGGCAGCCAATGGCGAGGAGGCGCTGGACGCGCTCGACACTGCGACCTTCGATCTCGTCCTGATGGACATCAACATGCCGGTGATGAACGGGATCGAGGCCACCAAGCTGTTCCGCTTCACCGCGCTGGACCGCAAGCATGTGCCGATCGTCGCACTGACCGCCGACGCTTCCCCCGGCGTCGCCGCGCGCTGCGCCGAGGCCGGTATGGATGCCTGCCTGACCAAGCCGATCGAACCCGAGACCCTGTTCGCCGCGATCGAGGACGTCCTGGGCGCTCATGCCCCCGCGACGGAGCAGCCGCAGCCGATCCTGCCGCAGAATGTGACCACGCTGCCCCAGGGCGGACCGGCCGCGATCGACATGCGAGTTCTCGACCGGCTGGAGGCCCTGGGCGGCAACGACTTCCTGATCGAACTGATCGACGACTTCCTGGCGGATATCGAGACCATCGCGCAGGAGTTGCAGGAGGCGGCGCAGCAGGGCGATGCCGTTCGGTTCCGGTCGAACGCCCATGCGCTGCGCAGCGCCACCGCGAATATCGGTGCCCGCGGCCTATCCGATCTCTGCCAGGACTGGCAGGGGATCAGCTCCGCGGACCTGACCTTGAACGGCAACGCTCATCTGCGCCGACTGGCAGCCGAGATGGAGCGCGTGCGGCCGATCCTGCTTCGGCGCCGGGGCGCCGCCACCCGATCGGCGACCAGCGGCTGAGAGTCCGGACGAGCACGATATCCGGACTCCTGGGGGACCAACCGTCCGTCCACCCCCTCCCTGCGGCGGACGGACGATGCCAGGCCCTGTCACTCAGCGGCGAACGGCATCGCCGATTCCCGGCGCCGGTCCTGCGCCGCTGTCAGCCGCGCCATCTTGCGCAAGTCCCCCTCCTCCAGCCGCAGCGCCGCATCGATCCAGATCTCGACCACATCCTGCAGTTCCTGGAACGTCACCGGGTTTACCCGCCGCCGGACCTGGTACATCGACATCAGGGCGTTGCGCCTGCGGCGATGCCAGGCCAGATGGTCGCGCAGAGTCTCGGCGCCCTGGCCGTCCTCGGCCAGCAGGTCGACGACGCCCATTTCATGCAGCTCCTCGGCGGAGTAGATCCTGCCGCTGGCGATCATCCGTTCGGCCGCCACCACGCCCAGCCGGCGCGACAGGAAGCTGTAGGCCCCCATGCCCGGGAACAGGTTGAACAGGATTTCCGGCAGGCCCATCTTGGCGCTGCGCTCGGCCACGATCATGTCGTGCGCCAATGCGCTCTCGAAGCCGCCGCCCAGGGCATCTCCCTGCACCAGCGCGATGGTCACGACCGGCAGATCGAAGGCGATGGCGTTGCGGTGGATCGCTTCGATGCAGAGATGACCGTAGCGGCGCAGGGCGGTACGGTCACCGGCCCGGATCTTGTCCGCGAACAGGCCGAGATCGCCGCCGAGGTTGTAGGTTCCGGGAACGCTCGATGCCAGAACATAGTAGTCGAACGGGGTCTGCGCCTCATCGGCGCGGCTCGCGAACAGCCGCTGCAATGACCGCTGCATGTCGTTGATGTCCTGCAGCAGTTCCGGTGTGAAGCTCGGCCGTCCTTCCGGTCGCATCTGGCACCAGTAGATCCGGTCGACCGGGTCGAGCTCCACAGCCAGGTTGCGATAGTGGCTGCGGGCGACCTCGAGATGGGCCGGTTCCCGGGCCACCGCTGCCGCGGATTGTAGTCCGAACACCGTTGGCTGCTGCCGGGCAGGCTCGGGAATGGCGATGCTGGGGGTCATATCGTGCTCCTTCGATGGATGCCGCCCGCATCAAGCCTGAACGTCGGCACGGGAGGTCTTCTTCTGCGGAGCGGCAGATCATTCTGTGCAATTCCATCTTCTTTGACCACACGCGATGCGTTATTGGTGTGCTTGCGAAGAATTTTAGCGATTGTCAGGCAAATATCTTTAAAAATACCCATAAAGCCGTATGCCGCACCGCTCCCTCACCATCCGGGGGAGAAGCCACAGCCCGGCCGCCACGCGGCTGGCCCGCAGGCGTTCCGATGCCCGCCGGGCGGCCGGGCCTCCCTATGCCATGACGGAGAGCAGATCCCGGATGCAACAGCCGGGTGATGGCCGTCTCAGGCTGCCTGTCGGATCGCCGGCAGCCGGCTCAGGCTGTCCTCGATGAAGCCGACCAGCGTCGCCTTGACCTCGCGCCGGCCGGTGCCCTCGCCGAACACCGCGAGCTCGACCTCGCCGAGATCCGGGAACCCCATCTCCGGGGTCAGTCGCTCGACATCCTCCGGCAGCGCGCTCTCCACCGTCACGGCGACGCCGAGGCCGGCGCGGGCGGCGGCGATCACGCCCATCACGCTTTCGCTGGTGTAAAGCACCCGCCAGGCCTGCCTCCTCGCCTTCAGCACCTCCAGCGCCCGGCCGCGGAACACGCAGGGCGGCGGCAGGGCGCAAAGGGGCAACGGATCGCCGGGCGGCAGCTCCAGCCCAGGCGCGCGCAACCAGACCAGCCGCTCGCGGTGGATCACCCGGCCGCGGGTCACCCCGTCGTCACGCTTGGCGATGACGAGGTCCAGCTCGTGCCGGTCGAAGGCCTCGATCAGGCCGCTGCTCATGCCGACCCGGACCTCGATATGCACGCGGGGAAACACCCGGGCGAAGCGTGACAGCACCCCGGGCAGGTGCTGCGGCACGAAGTATTCGGCGATGCCCAGGCGGATCTCGCCCTCCGCCCCCGGCTCGGCGAAACGCTGCAGGGTCTCGTCGTTCAGCTCCAGGAGGCGCCGGGCATAGCCCAGCAGCAGCTCACCGTCGCGGGTCAAGGCCAGCGACCGGCTGGTGCGCTCGAACAGCTGGCGGCCCAGCTGCGCCTCCAGCCGCTTGATCTTGACGCTGACCGCCGACTGGGTGCGGCCCAGGCGGCCACCGGCGGCGGTGAAACCGCCGGCGTCGACGATGGCGGTGAAGGCGCGCAGCGCGTCGATGTCGAGATCGGGCAGGCTCATGCATCCATTTACGGTCGCGATCGCAAAAATCTCAACTATTCATTTCCACGATCGATCCCGGCGTCTCATCTTCATCGCCGACGCCTTGGGGCGAACTCTTCGGGAGACGAGGATCATGAAAGCCATCGGTTACGTCGACAGCCTGCCGATCGAGGATGAGCGGTCGCTCGCCGAGTTCGAGGCCGCGACGCCCGTTCCGGGCCCGCACGACCTGCTGGTGAAGATCGAGGCGGTGTCGGTCAACCCGGTCGACACCAAGGTGCGGATGCGCCGCCAGGGCACCGCCGAAGCGCCCGTGATCCTGGGCTGGGACGCCGCCGGCACCGTGGCCGCGGTCGGCGCGGACGTGACCCTGTTCCGGCCGGGCGACGCGGTCTACTACGCCGGCGACCTGACCCGCCCCGGCACCAACGCCGAATACGGGCTGGTCGACGAGCGCATCGCCGGCCGCAAGCCGGAGAGCCTGTCCTTCGCCCAGGCCGCGGCGCTGCCGCTGACCGCGATCACCGCCTGGGAGGCGCTGTTCGACCGCTTCCGCCTGCCGGTCGGCAAGGTGCCGACCGATGACGCGATCCTGATCGTCGGCGCCGCCGGCGGCGTCGGGTCGATCGCGGTGCAACTGGCCCGGCGCCTGACCAGCCTGACCGTGATCGGCACCGCCTCGCGGCCGGAAAGCCAGTCCTGGGTCGCCGGGCTGGGCGCCGATGCGGTGATCGACCATACGAAGCCGCTGGCGGCGGAGCTGGCGCGGATCGGCCGGCCGCAGGTGCGCTACATCCTGTCGCTGACCCACACCGACCGGCATTGGGACGAGATCGCCGCGGCGCTGGCGCCGCAGGGCGAGATCTGCTTCATCGACGACCCCGAGGCCCTGGACATCATGAAGATCAAGGGCAAGGCCGGGGCGGTGCATATCGAGTTCATGTTCGCCCGGTCGATGCACCGGACGCCGGACATGGTGCAGCAGCACAAGCTGCTGACCGAGGTGGCCGGGCTGGTCGATGCCGGCCTCGTGAAGACCACGCTGGGCGAGGTGGTGGGCCCGATCACCGCCGCCAACCTGCGCCGCGCCCACGCCCTGATCGAGAGCGGAAGGACCGTCGGCAAGCTGGTGCTGGCGGGGTTCTAGACGGGGCGAGAACTCGTTGGGCGTCTTCGCGCGTTGCCTCTCCCGCCGGACGCGGGAGAGGCAATCGTCATCCCAGCCGGGACGTATCCCGCTTCGTGATCACCTACCGCCCCGGCGCCGAGGGCACGTACCAGCCCTTGGGCAGGCCGCTGGCCTGGCGCTTGAGGGGGGCGGGCGCGGTGGTCGCGGCCACGCGGGTCGGCGCCACCACCACGGGGGCCGGCGC
>NZ_NHON01000138.1 GCF_002195995.1 Inquilinus limosus | reverse complement strand
ACCGCCGGCCGCGTATCCCTTCTCCACTACATCTCACTTGTCCAAGATCCGTCGCTCTTCAGAGGATCTCTCCCCCGCCAGAGCCGCATCCGCCCGTCGCGCCTTCCCCTTCCAGGGCCGGCCCGCCAGGGCAGAAACGCCGATGTAAGTTACCGACCCGGCTTTTGCAACCTTCTTTTGGCTGCCCTCCGCTGCGTCGCTCTCTTTCGAGTTCGTCGCCGCGGCGTCGCCGTCGGTGGAGCGGTTTATAGGGGGGTGATCCGGGGCACGCAAGAGCTTTTTTGCACTTCCGTGAATTTCTTTTCCGGGCCCCCGCTACGGCCCGCTCAGAGCAGCCCGAGGGCCCTGAGCTCCTGCTGTAGATGGGCCGGCAGGTCGCTCTCCGACGAGGCCCCCAGGTCACGCGGCGCCGCCTCCGGGTCGAGATAGCGCCAGCCCTGGAAGGCGCGCAGCGGCCGGGCCTCCACCGCCGTCAGCTCCGGGTGGTAGAGCAGCCGGCAATAGGTGTCGCCGTCCTCGTCGGTCACCATGAACATGTCGAGGATCGGCTGCCGCACCAGGATGACGTGGCGGATCACCCAGAAGATCGAGCCGCCGTCGATCAGGTCGTCCCGCCGCGTCGGCATGCGCTTGGTGTAGCCGTAGACGACATCGCGCCCGTCGACGACATGGCGCCGGCCCTGCTGGACCGCGGCGAGCTGGGCCGGCTCGGAGATGCCGACGGCGACCTTCAACAGATGGACAGGCACTGTTCCTCCAGGACCGCATCCGGCGGCCGGGTTCCGGACACCGGGCATCGCCCGGTCAACGTCCCGGATCAGAAGACCCAAACGGCCGGGGGATCAAGCGTTCGAATCGCCGCCCGTTTCGCCCGGGGCCCGGGCCAGCAGCGCGCGGGCGACGCGGGACACCGGCGGCCGGCCGAGCACGCCGGAGATGAAGCGGGTGGCGTCGAGCAGCCGGTCCATGGCCACGCCGCTGGCGATGCCGAGCCCGTCGAGCAGATAGACCACGTCCTCGGTCGCGACATTGCCGGTGGCGCCCTTGGCATAGGGGCAGCCGCCGAGGCCGGCCACCGCCGAATCGACCACGGCGACGCCACGCTCCAGCGCCGCGTGGATGTTGGCGACGGCCATGCCGTAGGTGTCGTGGAAATGGACGGCCAGCGACTCGCGCGGGACCCGCGCCGCCACCGCCTCGATCATCGCCACCGCCTTGCCGGGCGTGCCGACGCCGATGGTGTCGCCCAGGCTGATCTCATAGCAGCCCAGGTCGGACAGCGAGCCGGACACTTCGGCCACCTTCTCCGGCGGCACCTCTCCCTCATAGGGGCAGCCGAGCACGCAGGAGACGTAGCCCCGGACCTTGAGCCCTTCCGCCCGGGCGCGGGCCACGACCGGGGCGAATCGCGCCAGGCTTTCGGCGATCGAGCAGTTGATGTTGCGGCGGCTGAAGCTTTCCGAGGCGGCGCCGAACACCGCGATCTCGGTCGCGCCGGCGGCGAGCGCGGCGTCGAGGCCGGTCTCGTTCGGCACCAGCACCGGATAGGAGATGCCGGGCGCGCGCGCGATGCGGGCCATCACCCCGGCCGAATCGGCCATCTGCGGCACCCATTTCGGGCTGACGAAGGCGCCGGCCTCGATCACCGCGAGTCCGGTGGCCGACAGACGGTCGATCAACCCGACCTTGGCCTCGAGCGGCACCACCGCCGTCTCGTTCTGCAGCCCGTCGCGCGGGCCGACCTCGACGATGCGGACCCGGGCGGGGAGCATCTCAGGCCGCCTCGAAGCCGATCAGGGCCACGCCCTCATCCACCTGGTCGCCGGCGGCGAAGGGCAGGCTGGTGACGGTGCCGTCCGCCGGCGCGGCCACGGTGTGCTCCATCTTCATCGCCTCCAGCACGATCAGGGGCTGGCCCTTGGTCACCTTGGCGCCGGCCTCGACCAGCACCGCGATCACCCGCCCCGGCATCGGTGCGGTCAGCCGGCTGCCGCCGCCGGCCTCCTCGCCCGCATGGGCCAGCGGGTCGATGATGCCGAACACCCGGTCGGCGCCGTCACGCAGCACCGCCACGCGCTCCGCCGACACCACGATCGTCGCCCGTACCGTGCGATCGCCGAGCCGGGCGGTCAAAGCGCCGTCCACCAGCGTGCCGCCGGCCTCGACCGGCCCGTCCGGCGTGCCGATCGACAGCCCGCCATGGCGGCGGTAGCGCACCGACACCGGGATCTCGGCCTCGCGGTCGGCCAGGCGCAGCATCTCCACCGCCTCGTCATTCATCCGCCAGCCATCGGCCAGGGCCCAGGGGTTGGCCGGGGCGCGCGGCCGGCCGAGCACGAGGCCGAGCGCCGCGAGCGCGATGTCCTCGGACGATGCCGGCGCCGGGGGCGGCAGCAGCTCCGCCACATGGCGGGCGATGAAGCCGGTGTCGAGCTCGGCCGCGGCGAAGGCCGGGTGGCGCGCGATCGCCCGCAGGAAGTCGAGATTGGTGGCGAATCCGGTGATCCGCGCCTGGTCCAGCGCCCGGGCCAGCCGCCGCACCGCCGCCGGGCGGTCGACATCCCAGACGATCAGCTTGGCGATCATCGGGTCGTAATGGATCGAGATCGCATCGCCCGGACGCACGCCCGAATCGATGCGGACATGCGGCGGCGCCTCGGGCAGGGCCAGATGCGCCAGCCGGCCGGTCTGCGGCAGGAAGCCGGCCTGCGGGTCCTCGGCATAGAGCCGGACCTCGATCGCGGCGCCGTTGATGGCGAGGTCGTCCTGGCCCAGCGGCAGGGTCCCGCCGGCCGCGACCAGCAGTTGCCATTCGACCAGGTCGAGCCCGGTGATCGCCTCGGTCACCGGGTGCTCGACCTGCAGCCTCGTGTTCATCTCCATGAAGTAGAAGCGGCCATCGGTGTCGAGCAGGAACTCGACCGTGCCGGCGCCGACATAGCCGATGGCCTGGGCCGCGGCGACCGCCGCCTCGCCCATCGCCTTGCGGATGGCGGGGTCGAGGCCGGGGGCCGGCGCCTCCTCCACCACCTTCTGGTGGCGGCGCTGGATCGAGCAGTCGCGTTCGAACAGGTAGACGCAGTTGCCGTGGCCGTCGGCGAAGACCTGGATCTCGACATGGCGCGGCTTGGCCAGGTAGCGCTCGACCAGCACCCGGTCGTTGCCGAAGGACGACGCGGCCTCGCGCTGCGCCCCGGCCAGCTGGGCGGCGAAATCCTCCGCCCGCTCGACCACCCGCATGCCCTTGCCGCCGCCGCCGGCCGAGGCCTTGATAAGCACCGGAAAGCCGATCGCCGCCGCCTCCGCCGCCAGCTTGGCGGGATCCTGGTCGGCCTCGTGATAGCCGGGCACCAGCGGCACGCCGGCCGCCGCCATCAGCGCCTTGGCTTCGCTCTTGCCGCCCATGGCGCGGATCGCGGCCGGCGGCGGGCCGACGAAGGTGATGCCAGCCCGGGCGCAGGCCTCGGCGAACTCCGCATTCTCCGACAGGAAGCCGTAGCCGGGATGGACCGCCTGGGCGCCGGTCGCCTTCGCCGCGGCCAGGATGGCGTCGATCCGCAGATAGCTCTCGCGCGCCGGGGCCGGGCCGATCCGGACCGCGGCATCGGCCTCGGCGACATGGCGCGCCCCGGCATCGGCGTCGGAATGGACCGCGACGGTGCGCAGGCCCAGGCGCCGCGCCGTGCGGATCACCCGGCAGGCGATCTCCCCCCGATTGGCGATCAGAAGCGTGTCGAACATTCCCGTCCCGGAACAGCCGCTTGATTTGAGCAACAATCTAACAGGGCTGGACCGCGGCGCACGCGGGAAATCGAAACCCTATTTCGGCCGGCCGTCGGCCAGCACCAGCCGTGCCGCCAGGCCGAGGAAGACGATGCCGGTGAAGCCGTTCAGCAGCCGCGCCACGGCCGGCCGGCGGGACAGGACCCGGCCGACGCCGCCCGAGGACATCCCGACCAGGGCGTTGATGGTGGTGCCGGAGATGTTGCCGAGCGTGCCCAGCACCAGGATCTGCAGCACCGCGCTGTGCGCCGGGTCGACGAATTGCGGCAGGAAGGCGATGAAGAACAGCGCCACCTTCGGGTTCAGGACATTGGTGACCATGCCGTCGAGGAAGATCCGGCCCGCCGGCCGCGCCGGCAGCGGCCCGGCGGTGCCGAGGCCGGCGCCGGAACCGGCGGCGACGCCGCGCAGCGTCTTCACCGCCAGCCACAGCAGATAGGCGGCGCCGCCCCAGCGCAGGATCTCGAAGGCGGTGGGCGAGGCGGCGAACAGCCCGGCCAGGCCGAGCGCCGCCGCCGTGGTGTGCACCGCCGCCCCGCCGCCGATGCCGAGCGCCGCGGCCAAGCCGGCGCGCGGGCCGCGGGCGACGCCGTTGGCGAAACAGAACAGCATGTCGGGCCCCGGCGTCAGGTTCAGCGCCAGGGCGGCGGCCATGAACAGGGCGAGCGTTGCCGGATCGAACATGGGAATCCCCGATGCGAGGGCTGGCGGGCGGCGCGCGAGCCTAGCCCCTGGCCCGCCGGCATGCACCTCCCGTTTGGGAGATGCAGGATTATCAGCCCAACCATAGGCTTCTGAATACCCGGCCATGCGAAACATGCCGGATTCATTCCGCGTCCAGCGCGAATAAGGAAACATTTCAAGAAGGGGAATATTGATGGCGATCATCTTCGGCACCGAGGCCGACAACACGCTTTTCGGCACCGGCACCAATGACCTCATCTTCGGCCGCGGCGGCGACGATCTGCTGATCGGCGGCGGCGGCAACGATATCCTCGTCGGCGGCGACGGCCAGGACCTGCTGCTCGGCGGGATCGGCGACGACACCATCCAGGGCGGGCTCGGCGACGACACCGTCTCCGGCGGCAGCGGCGCCGACGTGCTGACGGGCTGGCAGGGCCAGGACGTGCTGAACGGCGGCCAGGGCGCCGACATGCTGGACGGCGGGCTGGGCGTGGACACCGCCTCCTATCTCGGCTCCGGCGTCGGGGTGGAGGTCTTCCTGATGACGGGCTCGGGCTTCGGCGGCGACGCCGAGGGCGACACCCTGAGCCAGATCGAGAACCTGACCGGGTCGGTCCATGACGACAACCTGCAGGGCAACGCCGGCGCGAACACGCTGACCGGCGGCGGCGGCGACGACTTCCTCGTCGGTCTCGGCGGCAATGACCGGTTCGTGGGCGGCGCCGGCGCCGACCGCCTGATCGGCGACTCCGGCGCGGACCGCTACATCTATACAGACATCGCGGAAAGCACCTTCCGCGCCCCCGATCGGATCGAGCTGATTCAGTCGCAGGGCGACCGCGTCGACCTCTCCGCCATCGACGCCGACACCACAACGGACGGCAACCAGGCCTTCACCTTCATCGGCGCCGCCGGGTTCAACGGCATTGCCGGCGAGCTGCGGGCCTTTCACATCCAGGGGCCGGACATGATCCAGGGCGATGTCGATGGCGACGGCCATGCCGATTTCCTGATCCACACCAACGAGGTCCTCACCTTCACGGCAGCCGATTTCATTCTGTGAGGCTGTCGCGCCCATGGGCGTGCAAGGCGGCGTCCGGTTCTCAGCCGGCCGCCGCCGACACCCTCAGATCCATTCCCTGGAACCTGCGGTCGGCGGAGCCACGCTGCCCGTGCCCGACGCTCCATCGGCCCGGCCAGTCCAGCCGCTCGATCCCGGAGGCCGAGGCCGCCGCCAGCGAGGACCAGCCCGCCTCGCCGTCGAGGCGACACATGATGCCGCCTGGCCCCATGTCGGGATCGAGGCGCAGCCGGATGTCGAAGGCGCCCGACAGCGCCGGGCCGTGCCAATAGAGGGGGCTGCGGCCCGGCTCGCGCCCCAGGATGACGGTCAGGATCTGCCGCGGCCCGCGCAGGCCGATCCAGAACGGCGCGAGACTGTCCGGGTCGAAGGCCGAGATCAGGGTCTGCGCTGCACTGGTTCCGGCCGGCGCGGTACGGCCGGCGAAGCGGAAGGCAGCGGACTGGCCGGGCCCCAACCGGCCGGTCAGCGGCGCGGCGCTGTCTCCCGCCGGCAGGGGACGCCAAGCTTCGTCAGGAATCGGGGGCGGCGGCCAGCTCAGCCGCTCGCGGATGCGCCCGTCGGTGTCGAGCACCTGGCAGCAAAAGCCCTCGGCATCCAGCGCGGCCTGGACGCAATGGAGATACTCCGCCCCCTCGGGCATGCGGTAGGCGGTGCCCGCGCCGGCCGTGCAGAGCTGCAGCACGCCGCGATGCACCTGGACGTCATAGGCCAGGATATGGCTGCAGACATAGGCGAGCACGCCGGCCTCAACCAGGATGCTCCAGAACTCCTGCGCATGCTCCGGTCCGATCTCGCGCTGCCAGGGTCCGGAAAAACCGTTGACCGGATGGACCGGGTGATGACCGACGACCAGCTTGTGCTTGGCATCGGCGTGTCGCCCCAGCACCTGACGCAGCCAATCGGTCTCGACATGGCCTTCGCCGCCGAGGCCGGTCCACAGCGTGTGGACGAAGACCAGCAGCAGGTCGCCGCGGCGGACCCAGTAGGACAGCCCCTCCTGCCCCGGCGGCCCGTTCCGGGGCAGGTCGAGCACATCGCGGAACACCGCCTCGCTCATCTCGTCATAGGCGGTGTGGTTGCCGGTGGTGTGCCAGATCGGGGTCGCTTGGCGGTCGAGCCAGCCCATCTCGTGATCCAGCCAATACCGCCACTGCGTCCGCAGCGCCTCGGCGTCGGCGGTCAGGCCGACGATCTCGTCGCCGGGGAACAGGATGAATTCCGGCTGCGGCACGAGCCGGCGGAGCACCGCATTGACCGCGGCGAAATTCCGCTCGTGCAAGGCGCCGGGAACGCCGGAGCAGGAATCGCCATAAAGCGCGAACTGATGCCCCGGGCCCCGCGGCAGCAGGGCGGGAATAGGGTCGGGCAATCCTTCGTGCAGGCCCGGCATCGCTTCCTCTCAGAACCGGTCGGCGCGGTAGGGCGACGGGTCGACCACGGTGTCGCCGCCGGTGATCATCTCGGCCAGGAGGCGGCCGGTCACCGGCCCCAGGGTGAAGCCGTGATGGGCGTGGCCGAAGGCAAGCCACAGCCCCTTGTGCCGCGGCGCCGGGCCGATCACCGGCCGCATGTCGGGCAGGCAGGGCCGGGCGCCGAGCCACGGGCGGTCGTCGACCCGCGACTCCAGCGGGAACAGGGACCGCGCCGCGGCCTCGGCCGCCTGCAGCTGCACCGGCGTCGGCGGCGCGTCGCGATGGCCCATCTCGACCCCCGTGGTCAGGCGCACGCCGCGCGCCATCGGGGTCAGCAGAAAGCCCTGGTCGTCATCCAGCACCGGCCGGTTCAGCACGGCGTTGCCGCGCGGCCGGTAATGCATGTGGTAGCCGCGCTTGACCGCGAGCGGCAGGCGATAGCCGAGCGGCCGCAGCAGGTCGAGCGACCAGGGACCGAGCGCCACCACCGCGTCGCGCGCCAGCACCGGCCCGTCCGGCCCCTGCAGGCTCCAGCCGCCTTCCGCCGGCTGCAGCGACCGGGCGTCGGCCTGCACCAGCCGGCCGCCGCGGCGCAGGAACAGCTCGGCATAGCCTTTGGTGACGGCGCCGGGGTCGGAGACCGAGACCGGATCCTGCCAGTGCACGCCGCCGACCAGCCCATCCTCCAGATGCGGCTCCACCGCCCGGACCTGCGCCGGATCGAGCACGCCGAAGTTCAGGCCATGGGCGGCGGCGACGGCCCGGCCCGCCTCCCCCGCCTCCAGGCTGCGGGTGCTGCGGTAGACGGTGAGCCAGCCGGTCTCGCGCGCCAGATGGGTGATGCCCGCCTGCTGCAGCAGCGGCCGGTGCTCGTCCAGGCAGCGCTCGATCAGCGGCAGCATCGCCCGCGCCGCCTCCGCCAGCCGGGCCGGCGAGGAGTTGCGCCAGTACTGGAACAGCCAAGGGGCGATCCGCGGCAGGAAGGCCCAGTGGTAGCGGGCGTCGATGCGCGTGTTCGAGGCGTAGCGCAGCAGCTCGGGCAGCGCGCGCGGGAAGGCGTAGGGCACGACGCTGGCGCGCTCGATCAGCCCGGCATTGCCGTGGCTGGTCTCCTCGCCCGGGCCGCGGCGGTCGACCAGCACCACCGACCGGCCGCGCGCCTGCAGGTGCAGGGCGGCCGACACCCCGACGATTCCGGCGCCGAGCACGGCGACATCGCTTCTGATCACGGTCCGACAGCCTTTCTGACACCCGCTGCCCGGCGGGCCCGATGCCCGCATAGCACATCCGGAAGGATTGGGAGGCGAGCGCCCGGAGCGGGCCGCGCAAAATCTGCGCCCGAGGGTGGTATAGACCATTGCCTTCGTCCGGCAGCCATGGGCAGCATGCGGCTGACGCAGACGGCGCGTCGTCGATCGCGACGACCCGGCGGCCGGGCTGCGGGGGACCGCCGGTCCCGTTCCCGCCAACCGCGAAGGCCCGACCGATGACGTCCCCGTTCCGACTCGAAACCTTCTGGCGGCCCGCCGAGGGCGGCGACTCCCTGAGCTATACGCTGCGGCTGACCAACCGGTCGGGCCGGGCCGTTTCGGGCTTCAGGCTCTGCCTCAGCGGGCCCGCCCGCATCGACCCCGCCGCTGTGATCGAGGGCGCCACGCTGACCGCCCGGCTGTCCAACCATTCCGAGTTCACGCCCGCCCAGGATCTGGAGCTGGCCCCCGGCGCCACCTGGACGATCACGGCCCGGGGCCTGAGCTATCCGCTGCGCCATTGGACCGACGGCGCCACCACCGCCTATGTCGCGCTGGCCGACGGGTCGACCGCGCGGGTCGCCACCGCGCCGACCCATTCGGCCACCGACAACGCGCCGCTGAAGCGGGGCACCGAGCGCTTCCCCGTCCCGGCCTCGGTGATGATGTCGGTCTCGGGCACGACCGCCCCCGTGCCGGTCTCGGTAATTCCCTGGCCGGAGAGCGTCGCCGTCAGCGGCCGGCGCGCCGTCCCCGCCGGCCTGGCGCCGAAGGGCGAAGACGCCGAGGCCGGGCAGGCGATCGCCGCCTTCGCCGAGCTGACGGCCGCGCTGTTCCCGGCCGAGGGCATCGTGCGGCCGGAGGCGGAGGGCGGCCTGGCCGTCGACCTCGCCACCGAGCCGGGCTTCGGTCCGGAGGCCTACCGCATCGCCTTCGCCCCGGACGGCGTCGCCGTGCGGGCCGGCACCCGCACCGGCCTGCTGTACGGCCTGATCACGCTGGGCCAGATCTGGCGCGGCGCCCGGCGCCATCCCGAGACCTTCTCGTTCCCCGCGGCGGGCGAGATCCAGGATGCGCCGGCGCATGGCTGGCGCGGGTCGCATCTCGACGTCGCCCGGCAGTTCTACGCCTCGGCCGAGGTGGCGCGGTTCCTGCAGCTGCAGGCCTGGAGCAAGATGAACCGCTTCCACTGGCACCTGTCGGATGACGAGGCCTGGCGGGTCGAGATCGACGCCTATCCGGAGCTGACCAGGGTCGGCGCCTGGCGCGGCCACGGCCTGGCGCTGCCGCCGCTGCTCGGCTCCGGCCCCGAGCCGCAGGGCGGTTCCTACACCAAGCAGGCGATCCGGGACCTGGTCGCCCTGGCCGGCCGGCTGGGCATCGTCGTGGTGCCGGAGATCGACATCCCCGGCCATTGCTACGCCGTGCTGCAGGCGCTGCCGCATCTGCGCGACCCGGGCGAGCATGGCGAGTACCAGTCGGTGCAGGGCTTCCCCAACAACTGCCTGAACCCGGCGCATGAGCCGGTCTACGGTTTCCTCGAGACCGTGTTCGACGAGCTGATCGACCTGTTCCCGTCGAAGATCCTGCATGTCGGCGCCGACGAGGTGCCGCTGGCCGCCTGGTCTGGGTCGCCGCTGGCGCTCGACCGGCTGCGGCAGGTGGGCGGCGGCGCGCTGGCGGAGAAGCATGCCGCGCTGGTCAACACCCTTGGCAACCACAACGGCGCCGACGCCATCGAAGGCTCGGCGACCGCGGTGCTGCAGGCCGGGTTCCTGCAGCGGGTGCAGCGCTTCCTGGCCTCGCGCGGCGTGGTGACCGGCGGCTGGGAGGAGGCGGCGCATGGCGACGTGATCGAGAAGGACAAGTGCTACCTGGTCGGCTGGCGGTCGGTCGAGGTCAGCGCCGAGCTGGCCGGCCGCGGCTACGACATCGTGGTCGCGCCGGGGCAGCGCTACTATCTCGACATGTCGCAGAGCACCGCCTGGTCCGAGCCGGGCGCCGGCTGGGCCGGCTGGTCGGGGGTGCGGGAGACCTATGAGTTCGAGGCCACGCAGGGCTGGACCGAGGCGCAGCTGAAGCACCTGATGGGGGTCCAGGCCTGCATCTGGTCCGAGCCGATGACCGACCGGGCGGTGTTCGACCGGCTGGTGTTCCCCCGCCTGCCGGCGATCGCCGAGGCCGGCTGGACCCGGACGGAGGCGAAGTCCTGGGCGCGCTTCAGCGCCCTGGCCGGGCTGATGCCGAACCTGTACGGCCACTGGGCGGACTGATCCCCGCCATCGATAGTCCCGGATCCCGGCCGCGGCGGCTCGATGACAGCGGACGAGCCGCCGCGGCCATGGCTGCATATCCCGGCATGATCATCGGCGCAGATGATACAATGGGCCGTCAGTGCCGGAGGCGGAAACCGCGACGAACGGGGCCTCCGGCACGATCCGGGGAGGAACCGATGAGCGAGACCAGGATCGATGAGATCGCCGACGGCATCTATCGGCTGTCGACCCATGTGCCGGAGATCGCGCCGCCGGCCGGCTTCACCTTCAACCAGTTCCTGATCAGGGCCGAGGAGCCGCTGCTGTTCCATTGCGGGCCGCGGCGGATGTTCCCGTCGGTCGCGGCCGCGCTGGCCCGGGTGATGCCGGTCGACCGGCTGCGCTGGATCGGCTTCGGCCATGTCGAGGCCGATGAATGCGGCGCCATGAATGAATGGCTGGCGGCGGCGCCGCAGGCCCAGCTGGTGCAGGGCGGAATCGGCTGCATGGTGTCGATCAACGACATGGCCGACCGGCCGCCGCGGCCCCTCGCCGATGGCGAGGTGATCGACCTCGGCGGCAAGCGGCTGCGCCACCTCGACACACCGCAGATCCCGCATGGCTGGGACGCCGGGCTGCTGTACGAGGAGACCACCGGGACGCTGCTGTGCGGCGACCTGTTCGCGCATGTCGGCGACGGCCCGGCCGTGACCGAGGGCGACGTCATGGGTCCGGCCCGCGCCGCGGAGGACATGTTCGGCCCAAGCGCCCTGACCCCGATGACGGCGCCGACGATCCGCCGGCTCGCCGGACTGTCGCCGCGCACGCTCGGCATCATGCACGGGTCCTGTTTCCACGGGGACGGAGCCGCCGCGCTGACGGCGCTGGCCGACGATTATGCGCGCCGGCTGCGGGAGCAGATGGACCGTCTGGCGGCCTGAGCCCGGGGCGCGCGGGCATCCCCTAGAGCGGGATGAATTTATCTGAGGTCATAACCGGCCTGGGCGAAGAAGTTGCGGCACTGTGGCGGGGTGACAGTGTCGAGGATGGAGGCGATGGCGTCGCAGATAGCGTCGGGGTTGCGTCGAGCGGCCTTGCGCAGGAGGTGCT
>NZ_NHON01000137.1 GCF_002195995.1 Inquilinus limosus | reverse complement strand
GGCGAGATCCGCACCCGCGAGGATGCGTTCCGCCTCGTTGAACTGGCCGCGGCCTGGTTCCGTCAGGCCGAGCCGCAGGCCGTGATCTCCTACACCCTGACGGAGGCCGTGCGGCGCGCACGGCTGTCGCTGCCGGAGCTTCTGGAGGAGCTGCTGCGCGACGAGACCGCGCGCGGCGACTTCCTGATCACCGCCGGCGTCAAGCCGCGCAGCGGAGAGTGACCGTGGATCAGCGCCCTTCCCCCAACCCCCTGAGCCAGGCGAGACGATGATGTCCAGCATTCATGACAAGCTTCAGCGCGTCCGCAAGCCTCGCGTCCACATCACCTACCAGGTGGAGACCGAGGGCGCGGTCGTCGAGAAGGAACTGCCCTTCGTCGTCGGCGTGATGGGAGATTTCTCGGGGGACCCGACCCAGCCCCTGGCGCCGCTGCGCGACCGGAAGTTCGTGCAGATCGACCGGGACAATTTCGACGACGTCATGGCGCGCATCGCCCCGGGCCTGAACATGCGGGTGGAGAACACGCTGAAGGGCGACGGCAGCGAATTCGCGGTCAACCTGGCGTTCAAGTCGCTGGACGATTTCGAGCCGGCGGCGGTGGTCGCCCAGGTCGAGCCGCTGCGCAAGCTGATGGAGACGCGCAACCGGCTGCGCGATCTGATGTCCAAGGTCGACCGGTCCGAGGACCTGGAAGCCCTGCTGGAAAAGGTGCTGCAGAACAAGGAGCAGCTGTCGCAGCTGTCCAATGCGCTGGACAAGGCCGACAAGCCGGCCGCGGGCGGCGACGAGACGAAGGAGTAAGGCGATGGCCGTGGAACCCACCCCGCAGGCCCAGGGCGCCGCCCAGGCCACCGAGACGGCCGAGTTCAGCCTGCTGGACCAGGCGATCGGCGCCACCAAGCAGACCGAGCCCGAGCGGGCGCAGGAGCTGCTGCGCACGCTGACGGAAGAGGCGCTGAAGGGCACGGTCACCTATGACCGCAACCTGACGGTCACGCTGAACCGGGCGATCGCCGCGATCGACGAGCAGATGTCGCGCCAGCTGGCCGCGATCATGCACACCGACAAGTTCCGCAAGCTCGAGGGATCCTGGCGCGGCCTGCACCACCTGGTGCAGAGCAGCGAGACCAGCGCGCAGCTCAAGATCCGCGTCATCAACGTCTCCAAGCGCGACCTGTACCGCGACGTCAGCAAGGCGGTCGAGTTCGACCAGAGCCAGATCTTCAAGAAGATCTACGAGAGCGAGTTCGGCACGCCGGGCGGCGAGCCCTACGGCGCGCTGATCGGGGATTACGAGTTCACCAACCACCCCGAGGATGTCGAGCTGCTGCAGCATATGAGCCAGGTGTCGGCGGCGGCCTTCGCGCCCTTCATCTCGGCCGCGGGCCCGCAGCTGTTCGGCTTCAACGACTACACCGAGCTGTCGCGGCCGCGCGACCTGGAGAAGATCTTCGAGTCCCAGGAATACGCCAAGTGGCGCAGCTTCCGGGACAGCGAGGACAGCCGCTTCGTCACCCTGACGATGCCGCGCGCCCTGGCCCGCCTGCCCTACGGCGCCAACACCCGCCGGATCGAGGAGTTCGGCTATGAGGAGGCGCCGGCCGACGCCAGCGGCTCGGCGCGGGCCATGATCCATGACAATTACTGCTGGATGAACGCCGCCTATGTGATGGGCGCGCGGCTGACCGACGCCTTCGCCCAGTATGGCTGGTGCACCGCGATCCGGGGCGCCGAGGGCGGCGGCAAGGTCGAGAACCTGCCGTTCCACACCTTCGTCAGCGACGACGGCGACCCGGACCACAAATGCCCGACCGAGATCGGCATCACCGACCGCCGCGAGGCCGAGTTGTCGCGGCTGGGCTTCCTGCCGCTGTGCCACTACAAGAACACCGACTACGCCGTGTTCTTCGGGGCGCAGACCACGCAGAAGCCGAAGAAGTACGATCGGCCGGAGGCGACGGCGAACGCCGCCATCTCGGCCCGCCTGCCCTACATGATGGCGACGTCGCGCTTCGCCCATTACCTGAAGGTGATGGCGCGCGACAAGGTCGGCTCCTTCCTCGAGGCATCGGACTGCGAGGCCTGGCTGAACCGCTGGATCATGAACTACGTGAACAGCAACAAGGATGCCGGGCAGGAGATGAAGGCCCAGTATCCGCTGGCGGAGGCCAAGATCTCGGTCAAGGAGATCCCCGGCTCGCCGGGCGCCTACAACGCGGTGGCCTGGCTGCGGCCGTGGCTGCAGATGGAAGAGCTGACGACATCCCTGCGCATGGTCGCGCGCATCCCCAATGTCGGCGGCAATTCCTGATCCGAAGGCCCAGGCGGCCATGCCCGCGGCGGATCCGGCGCGGCCGGCCGCGCCTGGGCCGGCGCCGCTGGGCCCGCAGCTGGTCGACCGGATCCTGGCGGGCGGCGGCCGAGAGGCCGCCGGCGGCGCCGGGGCGGTCGTCGCCGTCCTGGNC
The DNA here is from genome assembly GCF_002195995.1 of Inquilinus limosus. Classification (GTDB taxonomy): domain Bacteria; phylum Pseudomonadota; class Alphaproteobacteria; order DSM-16000; family Inquilinaceae; genus Inquilinus; species Inquilinus limosus_C. Next base: position 9,213 of record NZ_NHON01000137.1, on the reverse strand, counting down.
CGACGCCGTGGCCGCGGCCCAGGCCGAGGTGAAGGCCCATCCGGGCGACACCGGCAAGCGCGTCTTCCTGGCCGAGACCCGCACGGCGCAGGCCCTGTCGCTGTGGTTCGGGCGTGGCCGGGCGGCGCAGCTGCTGCAGGACCGGCGCGCCCTGCTGGCGGCGCTGGACCGGGACATCGCCTGGCTGGATGCGCTGCTGTCCGCCCAGGTCGACGCGATCCTGCACCGTCCGCAGTTGCAGCGCCTGGAGGCCGGCTGGCGCGGCATCGCCTATCTGGTCCGCATCGCCGGCCAGTCGGACCAGACCAAGGTGCGCATCCTCGACGTGTCCTGGCCCGAGGTCTGCCGCGACTTCCAGCGGGCGATCGAGTTCGACCAGGGCCACCTGTTCCAGAAGGTCTATGAGCAGGAGTTCGGCATGCCGGGCGGCGAGCCGTTCGGCGTGCTGGTCGGGGCCTATGAGCTGAGCCATGTCCCCGGCGCCGACCGGGCGACCGACGACGTGTCCGGGCTGAAGGGCATGGCCCAGGTCTCCGCCGCCGCCTTCGCCCCCTTCGTCGCCGGCGCCCACCCGACCCTGCTGGGGCTGGAGAGCTTCGCCGAGCTGGGCCTGCCGATCGACGTCACCCGCGGCGTCTCCGGCCCCGCCTTCGACCGCTGGCGGGCGCTGCGCGACCTCGACGATGCGCGCTTCCTGGGGCTGACCGCGCCGCGCGTGCTGATGCGCCCGCCCTGGCCCGACGACGGCAGCCGCACCGACGGTTTCCGCTATCGCGAGGACGTGTCGGCGCCCGACCTGTCGGGCTATTGCTGGGGCCCGGCCAGCTTCGCCTTCGCCGGCACGCTGATCCGCGCCTTCGACAGCTTCGGCTGGTTCGCCGAGATCCGCGGCGCCTCGGCGCTGGGCGGCACGGGCGGGCTGGTGATGGACCTGCCGCAGCTGTCCTTCGGCACCGACCGGCCCGGAATCGGCCTGCGGTTCGGCACGGATGTGGAGCTGACCGACGCCATCGAGAAGGACCTGTCCGATCTCGGCCTGATCGCCCTGTGCCGGGCCCGCGACACGACCCATGCCGTGTTCCACGGCAATGCCTCGCTGCAACGGCCCAAGAGCTACGACACGCAGGCCGCCACCGCCAATGCCGGGCTGTCGGCGATGCTGCAATATGTCTTCTGCATCAGCCGCTTCGCGCATTACGTCAAGATCATCGGCCGCGACCGCGTGGGCGCCTTCCAGACCGCCGAGGACTGCCAGGAGTTCCTGCGCCGCTGGCTGCTCGAGTATTCGATCTCCAGCGACAGCGCCAGCAACGAGCAGCGCGCCCGGTTCCCGCTGCGCGAGGTCGATGTCGCGGTGCGCGAGCTGCCGGGCCGCCCCGGCCTGTACAGCTGCACGATCCATCTGCGGCCGCATTTCCAGCTGGACCAGGTGGCGTCGAGCTTCCGCCTGGTCACCGAACTGAACGCCCCTGGCGCCCGGGCCGCGTGATGCCCGGGCCCCGATCGAGGATGCTGCGATGAGCGACGCGACCGCCCATTTCCAGGCCGGCCGGCTGGCCGACGCCGTGGCCGCGGCCCAGGCCGAGGTGAAGGCCCATCCGGGCGACACCGGCAAGCGCGTCTTCCTGGCCGAGCTGATGTGCTTCACCGGCGAGTTCGAGCGCGCCGACCGGCAGCTCGACGTGATCGGCGACCAGGACCCGGGCGCGGCCCTCGGCCTCGCGCTGTTCCGCCAGCTGGTGCGCGCGGCGCAGGCCCGGGCGGAGTATTTCAGCGCCGGCCGGGTGCCCGAGTTCCTGAGCCCGCCCGAGGCGCATCTGCAAGCGCTGCTGGCGGCCGGGGTCGCGCTGCGCGAGGGCCGGGAGGACGAGGCGGCCCGGCTGGCGGCGGAAGCGGAGGCGGCCCGCCCACCCTGCCCCGGCCGGATCGACGACACCGATTTCGATGACTTCCGCGACGTCGACGACATGGTCGCCCCGGTGTTCGAGGTGCTGACCAGCACCGGCAAATACTACTGGGTGCCGGCCGAACGCGTGCTGGCCGCCGAGTTCCACGCCCCGCAGCGCAGCCGCGACCTGCTGTGGCGCCGGGTGACGATGAGCGTGGCCGACGGGCCGGACGGCGACGTGTACCTGCCCGTGGTCTACGCCGCGGCCGCGGCGGGCGGCACCGAGGATGCGGCGCGGCTGGGCCGCGTCACCGAATGGCTGGGCGGCGACGGGTCGCCCGCGCGCGGGGTCGGGCAACGCTGCTGGCTGGCCGGGGAGACCGCCGTGCCGATCCTGCAGGCGCGGCACTTCGCGGCCCGGCCGGCGGCCTGAGCCCGGCGCCGGCCATGGCCAGGGACGACACCGCCCTCCTGCTCTCGCTGCTCGACCGGCTGCTGGCCGACGAGGCCGAGCCCGCCATGCGCAGCGGCGTCCGCCGCACCACGCAGTCGCTGGCCGAGATCCGCAACGGCGTCCGCCGCGACCTGGAGAACCTGCTGAACACCCGGGCCCGGCCGCTGGGCTGGCAGCCGGCCTGGACCGAGCTGGCCTCGGCCCTGCCCGGCTACGGCATCCCGGACTTCACCGCCATGCCGATGACCTCGACCGAGGACCGCGAGCGGTTCCGCGCCGTGATCGAGCAGACGATCCGCCGCTTCGAGCCGCGCTTCCGCAGCGTCAGCGTCCGGCTGCTGGAGAATGCCGAGGGGCTGGACCGCACCCTGCGGCTGCGCGTCGACGCGCTGATGCATGCCGACCCGACGCCGGAGCCGATGACCTTCGATTCGGTGCTGGAGCCGGTCAACCGCAGCTTTTCGGTGACGACGCGCGGCCATGGCTGAAGAGCTTCTCGCCCATTATCAGCGCGAGCTGACCTATATCCGCCGCCTGGCCGGCGAGTTCGCCGCCGCGCACCCGACCATCGCCGGCCGGCTGCGGCTGAGCGGCGAGGCGACCGACGATCCCTTCGTCGCCCGGCTGATCGAGGCCTTCGCCTATCTCAACGCCCGCGTCCGCACCAAGCTGGATGACGATTTCCCCGAGCTGACGGACGCCCTGATCGGCATCCTGTACCCGCACTACCTGTCGCCGATCCCGTCGATGACGATCGCGCGCTTCGATTGCGCCCCGGACCTGACCGCGTCGTACCAGCTGCCGGCCGGGTTCGAGGTGAACACCGAGACGGTGGCGGGCGACACCTGCCTGTTCCGCACCGCCTATCCGGTGACGCTGTGGCCGATCGCGCTGGACACCGTGGCCTTCGGCGCCAGGCCGATGGCGGCGCCGCCCAATCCGCGCGCCGCCGGCACCACCGCGATCCTGCGCATCGGGCTGAAATGCCTCGGCGATTCGGTCACCTTCTCCTCGCTCGGCCTCGACCGGCTGCGATTCTATCTGTCGGGGCCGACGCAGCAGGCCCTGCCGCTGTACGAGCTGATCCACAACAACTGCGTCTCGGTGGCGCTGGCCGAGGGGCCGACCGACCCGCATCCGGTGATCCTGCCGCCGCGGTCGATCAAGCCGGTCGGCTTCGCCGCCGATGAGGGGCTGCTGCCCTACCCCGCCCGCTCCCATCTCGGCTATCGGCTGATCACCGAGTATTTCGCCTTCCCGGAGAAGTTCCTGTTCTTCGACCTCGAGGGGATCGAAGCCAAGACGCTGATGCAGTCCGGCAAACGGCTGGAGATCTTCCTCTACCTGAACCGGACCTCGGCCGATCTGGAGCGCAGCATCGGCGTCGAATCCCTGGCCATCGGCTGCAGCCCGATGGTCAACCTGTTCCCGCTGCGGGCCGAGCCGATCGCCGTCAACCAGGCGACGACCGACTACCGGGTGGTGCCGGATTCGCGGCGGCCGATGGCCACCGAGGTCTATTCCGTCGCCGGGGTCGAGGGGTCGGACGCCCAGGGACAGTCGACCCGCTTCGAGCCGTTCTACGCCATGCGGCCGGGCGGCCGCCGGGCCTACTGGCATGCCGACCGGCGGCCGGGGCGCCCCGGCGACCCCGGCACCGAGGTGTTCCTGTCGCTGGTCGACGAGGCCTTCGACCCGGCCGCGCCGGCCGGCATGACCCTGTCGACCGAGATCCTGTGCCTGAACCGCGACCTGCCCAGCCGCCTGCCCTTCGGCGGCGGCCATCCGCGCCTGACCCCGGTCGAGGCGCCGGCGGCGGTGCGGCGGGTGCAGAGCCTGACGCCGCCGACGCCGACGCTGCGCCCGGCGCTGGGCAAGCACGGCCGCTGGCGGCTGATCTCGCATCTCGCGCTCAACCACCTGTCGCTGACCGACGATGCGGGGGGGCTGGACGCGCTGCGCGAGGTCCTGAAGCTGTACGATTTCCGCGGCGCGCCGGAGACGCAGGCGATCATCGACAGCCTGCTGAAGGTGTCGAGCCGCCGCGGCTCCGCCCGCATCCCCGGCGACGCGCTGGGCGGCTTCGCCCGCGGCGTCGACGTCACGGTCGAGTTCGATGGTGAGCGCTTCGCCGCCGCCGGCCTCTACCTCTTCGCCTCGGTGCTGGAGCGGTTCCTCGGCCTCTATTGCAGCGTCAATTCCTTCTCGCGGCTCACCGCCACCGTCCGCGGCCGGCCGCAGCCGCTGAAGCGCTGGCCGGCCCGCGCCGGCGAGACGGTGCTGCTGTGACCGGCCCGCTGGAGCGGCGCCCGACCGCGGTCGAGGCCTTCCAGGCCATCCGGCTGCTGGAGGCCGCGGCCCGCAAGGCCGATCCGGGGCCGGACGGCCGGGGCCGGCCGGTCGGCGAGGATCTCGACCCCGCCAAGGAGGCCGTGCGCCTGACCGGCAGCACCGCCCTGGCCTTCCCGGCCGGTTCGGTCGCGGGGTACGAGCCGCCCGAGGGCGAGGCCCCGCCCCGCCTGGCGCTGACGCTGTTCGGCCTGGTCGGCCCGTCCGGCGTCCTGCCCAGCCACATCACCGCCGAGGTCAACCGCGCCATCCGCATGAAGCGGCCGGCGATGAAGACCTTCCTGGACCTGTTCCACCACCGCCTCGCCTCCTTCTTCTACCGGGCCTGGGCCAAGTACCGGCTGCCGGTCGCCTATGAGCGGTCGGGCGGCGCCGAGGACGATGTGTCAGGCGCACTGCTGGCCCTGGTCGGGCTGGGCACGCCGCATCTGCGGCGGCGGCTGGCGGTCGAGGACGAGGCGGTCGTCCACTATGCCGGCCATTTCGCGCGCTGGCCGCGCTCCGCCGCCGCGCTGGAGGCGATGCTGGCCGACTATCTCGGCCTGCCGGTGTCGGTGACGCAATTCGAGGGCAGTTGGCTGCCCCTGCCGGCCGAGGAGCAGACCCGCACGCCGTCCGCCGCGGCGCCGGAGGGCGCCTTCTGCCAGCTCGGCGTCGACGCCGTGGTCGGCGAGCGGGTCTGGGACGTGCAAGGCAAGTTCCAGGTCCGCGTCGGCCCGGTGTCCTGGGCCCGCTTCCAGACCTTGATCCCGGGGTCGGAGGATGTGCGGCGGCTGGTGGAGTTGACCCGCCTCTATGTCGGTCCCGGCCTCAGCTTCAACCTGCGCGTGGTGCTGGACCGCACCGACGTGCCGGAGCCGCGGCTTGGCACCGCCGCCACCCGGCTGGGCTGGACCAGCTGGGCGGTGTCGCGCACCCCGGCCGCCGACCTGGCCGACGCCGTCTTCGAATTCGATCCCGCCTGACCCGCCCCGCATTGACGAGACAGAGCCATGGCAGCCATTGATCTGAAATCCCTTGTCGGAAAGCTGAACACCCCCTGCCGCCGGGCGCTGGAGGGGGCTGCCGGCCTGACCCTGTCGCGGTCGCAGTTCAATGTCGAGATCGAGCACTGGCTGATCAAGCTGCTCGAGGACGACCAGGGCGACATGGTCGCCTGCCTGCGCCATTTCGAGATCGACCCCGGCCGGGTGACGGCCGAGCTGAACCGGGCGCTGGATCGGCTGAAGACCGGCAACACCCACCCGCCGGCGCTGTCGCCGTCGCTGGTGTCGCTGGGGCGCGAGGCCTGGCTGCTGGCGACGCTGGAATATGGCGAGGAGCGGATCCGGTCCGGCCATCTGCTGGTGGCCCTGCTGGCGGATGAGACGCTGGGCCAGCACGCCCGCTCCGCCTCCGCCCTGCTGAGCCGCGTCCCGCCCGACGTGCTGCGCCGCGAGCTGCCGCGGATCACCGGCGCCACCGCCGAGGGCCGGGAGGCCGCGACCCGCCCCGCCGCGACGGCCGAAGGTGGAGCCCCGGCCGCCCCCGGTGCCGGCCCCGGCGGCCGGACCGAGGCGCTGGACCGCTACACCATCGACCTGACTGGGCGGGCCAAGGCCGGGAAGATCGACCCGGTGCTGGGCCGCGACACCGAGATCCGGCAGGTGATCGACATCCTGACCCGGCGGCGCCAGAACAACCCGATCCTGACCGGCGAGGCCGGGGTGGGCAAGACGGCGGTGGTCGAGGGCTTCGCCCTGCGCATCGCCGCCGGCGACGTGCCCGAGCCGCTGCGTGGCGTGGCGCTGCGCACCCTCGACCTCGGCCTGCTGCAGGCCGGCGCCGGGGTGAAGGGCGAGTTCGAGAACCGGCTGAAATCGGTGATCGAGGAGGTCAATGCCAGCCCGACGCCGATCATCCTGTTCATCGACGAGGCGCACACCCTGATCGGCGCCGGCGGCCAGGCCGGCCAGGGCGACGCGGCCAACCTGCTGAAGCCGGCCCTGGCACGCGGCGAGCTGCGCACCATCGCCGCCACCACCTGGGCCGAGTACAAGAAGTATTTCGAGAAGGACGCCGCCCTGACCCGCCGCTTCCAGGTCGTGAAGGTGGAGGAGCCGGGCGAGGCGGCGGCGATCGGCATGATGCGGGGTATGGTGCCAATGCTGGAGTCGCATCACCGCGTCCGCATCCTCGACGAGGCGGTGCAGGAGAGCGTGCGGCTGTCGCACCGCTACATCCCGGCCCGGCAGCTGCCGGACAAGTCGGTCAGCCTGCTCGACACCGCCTGTGCCCGCGTGGCCATGGCCCAGGCCGCCACCCCGGCGGCGGTTGAGGCGAGCCAGCGCGAGATCGACCGGCTGGATGCCGAGATCGCGATCCTGACCCGCGAGCAGGCGACCGACGAGACCCGGGGCGAGGAGATCGCGGCGCTGCAGCAGCGGCGGGCCGACACCGAGGCGACGCTGGCCACGCTGCGCGACCGCTGGCAGGAGGAATCGGGGCTGGTCGACCGGATTCGCGACCTGCGCGCGCGGATCGAGGCGGCCGAGGGCCTGCCGCCTGCCGCCGGCGCCAAGGAGAAGCCGGCCGCCGACGCCCCGCCGGCCGCGCCCGCCGACCCGGCCGAGATCGCCGCCTGGCGGGCGGAGTATGGCGAGGCCCGCGCCGCCCTCACGGCGCTGCAGGGCGAGGCGCCGCTGATCCCGGTCGAGGTCGACGCCCAGGCGATCGCCGAGGTGGTGGCCAACTGGACCGGCATCCCGGTCGGCCGCATGGTGTCGAACGAGATCCGCGCGGTGCTGACCCTGGAGGACAGCCTGCGCGAGCGGGTGGTGGGCCAGGACCACGCCTTGGGCGCGGTGGCCCAGGCGATCCGCACCTCCCGCGCCAAGCTGACCGACCCGCGCAAGCCGATCGGCGTGTTCATGTTCGTCGGCTCCTCCGGCGTCGGCAAGACCGAGACGGCGCTGGCCCTGGCCGACCTGCTCTACGGCGGCGAGCAGAACCTGACCGTGATCAACATGTCGGAGTTCAAGGAGGAGCATAAGGTCTCGCTGCTGCTCGGCTCCCCGCCCGGCTATGTCGGCTATGGCGAGGGCGGCGTGCTGACCGAGGCGGTGCGGCGCCGGCCCTATTCGGTGGTGCTGCTGGACGAGTTGGAGAAGGCGCATCCCGGCGTCCAGGACGTGTTCTACCAGGTGTTCGACAAGGGCATGCTGCGCGACGGCGAAGGCCGCGACATCGACTTCAAGAACACTGTCGTGATCATGACGTCGAATGCCGGCACCGACCTGATCGCCAAGCTGTACGCCGATCCGGACACGGCGCCCGACGCCGCCGGCCTGGCCGCGGCGCTGCGGCCGGAGCTGCTGAAGACCTTCAAGCCGGCCTTCCTCGGCCGCATCTCGGTCATCCCCTACCTGCCGCTGGGCGACGAGACGCTGCGCAGCATCGCCCGGCTGCAACTGGAGCGGATCCGCAAGCGGGTCGAGGAGTCCTACGGCGCGCGCTTCGTCTATGACGACGCGCTGGTCCAGGGGCTGTGCGCCCGGGCGACCGAGAGCGAGAGCGGCGCCCGCGCCATCGAGCAGATCCTGTCGCGCACCGTCCTGCCCGAGCTGGCCGCCCTGTTCCTGGCCCGGATGGCGGAGGGCGCGCCGATCGAGGAGGCGGGCGTGTCGTTGGACTCACAGGGCGCCTTCCAATATCGTGTGTCCTAGCATCGTCAGGGGCGGCCCGCCCCGCACCGCCGCGTGGGCCCGCATGCCATGAAGCTCATTCTCGACCTGATCTCCGGCAGCGGGGAATCCCGCAGCTTCGACCATCGCGGCCTGACCATCGGCCGCGGCGACGACTGCGACTGGGTGCTGGACGACCCGTCGCGCTTCCTGTCGAAGAGCCACTGCTTCATCGACTATGTCGACGGCAGCTACGTGCTGTTCGACCTGTCGACCAACGGCACCTTCGTGAACGGCAGCGACGCGCCGCTGGGCCGCGCCAACAGCCGGGCGCTGTCGGACGGCGACCGGATCGCCATGGGCGACTACCAGTTCGCGGTGCGGATGTCCGGCGCCGAGGCGCCGTCGGCCAGCCATTCGATCGATGTCGACGACCCCATGGCCTATCCGTTCGGGATCGAGCCGAAGGGCGCCGCCCCCGCGGCCGGGCGGCTGCCGTCCTGGTCGGAGGAGGCCCGGCCGGAAGACCCGTTCGCCTTCCCGGCCGGCGGCGAGGCCGACCAGCGCTGGGCGCGGCCGGCCGAGCCCGACCACCTGCCGGCGGAGCAGGTGGCGTTCCGCCCGCCATCGCCGAAGTTCCAGGAGATCCCGGAGGACTGGGCGGCCACGCCGGAGCCGGAGCCGATCCGCGGCAAGGCCCCGCCGCGGCCGATMCCGGCGGGGCAGACCAGTCCGCCGGGATCGGCCGCGGCGGGGCCTTGCCGCGGATCGGCTCCGGCTCCGGCGTGGCCGCCCAGTCCTCCGGGATCTCCTGGAACTTCGGCGATGGCGGGCGGAACGCCACCTGCTCCGCCGGCAGG
>NZ_NHON01000136.1 GCF_002195995.1 Inquilinus limosus | reverse complement strand
GGGCCAGAGCGAGCGGGGTCAAGAACGGTTCTGACTGAAGGAACCCCCTCCCCCTACCCCCCTCCCGCAAGGGGAGGGGGGACTCAGGTTGGTCGGTTCTCGAGCAAAAAGAGCGGACGGGGACGAAACGCCTATCTCATCACCGGCATGGTGAACTCGGCCCCGCCCTTGATGCCGGTCGGCCAGCGCTCGGTCACCGTCTTCAGCTTGGTGTAGAAGCGCACCCCGTCCGGCCCGTACATCCCGAGGTCGCCGAAGGCCGAGCGCTTCCAGCCGCCGAAGCTGTGGAACGCCATCGGCACCGGGATCGGCACGTTGACGCCGACCATGCCGACATTGCAGTTGCTGACGAAGGTCCGCGCCGCGTCGCCGTCGCGGGTGAAGATCGCGGTGCCGTTGCCGTATTCGTGCTTGTTGACGAGGTCCAGCGCGGTCGCGAAATCCGGCGTCCGCACCACCGACAGCACCGGCCCGAAGATCTCCTCCCGGTAGATCCGCATCTCCGGCTCGACATTGTCGAACAGGCAGCCGCCGACGAAGTAGCCGTTCTCGTAGCCCTGCAGCTTCAGCCCGCGGCCGTCGACCACCAGCTTCGCGCCCTCCCCGACGCCGATGTCGACATAGCCGCGCACCTTGTCGTGGTGCTGCTTCGTCACCAGCGGCCCCATCTCGGCGTCCGGGTCGGTGCCGGGCCCGATCTTCAGCGCCCGCACCTTGGGCTCCAGCTTCTGGATCAGCCTGTCGCCGACATCGCCGACCGCGACCGCCACCGAGATCGCCATGCAGCGCTCGCCGGCCGAGCCGTAGCCCGCGCCCATCAGCGCATCGACCGCCTTGTCCAGATCGGCGTCGGGCATGACCACCATGTGGTTCTTGGCGCCGCACAGCGCCTGCACCCGCTTTCCATGCGCCGCTGCCGTCGCATAGATGTACTCGCCGATCGCGGTCGAGCCGACGAAGCTGACCGCCGCGACGCCCGGATGGGTCAGAAGGGTGTCGACCGCGACCTTGTCGCCATGCACCACGTTGAGCACGCCCGGAGGGGCCCCGGCCTCGATCAGCTTGGCGGCCAGCCAGTTGGCGGCCGACGGGTCCTTCTCCGACGGTTTCAGCACGAAGGTGTTGCCGCAGGCGATGGCGACCGAGAACATCCACAACGGCACCATCACCGGGAAGTTGAACGGCGTGATGCCGGCGCAGACGCCGACCGGCTGGCGGATCGAGAAGCTGTCGATCTCGCGCCCGACATTCTCGCTGAACTCGCCCTTCAGGAGATGCGGGATGCCGCAGGCGAACTCGACGACCTCGAGGCCGCGCTGGATCGACCCCTTGGCGTCGGACAGCACCTTGCCGTGTTCCGCCGTCACGATCCGCGCCAGCTCCTCGATGTTCTCCTCGATCAGCTGCTTGAAGCGGAACATGACGCGGGCGCGGATCACGGTCGGAGTCGCGGCCCAGCCGGGCAGCGCCTTGCGGGCGGAGTCGATGGCGGCGCCGACCTCCTCGGCCGAGGCGAAGTCGACGCGGCCCGAGACCTCGCCGGTCGCCGGGTTGCAGACGTCCCCGGCGCGGCCGCTGCGGCCGGGCGCGGCCTTGCCGTCGATGAAGTGATGGATCGAACCCACGCTGCGCTCCTCCAGAATTTTCTGACCGACAGGCCGGAATGCCGCCTGATTTGCCGCGCCCCTCGCGACGGGCTTGGCGACGGGGGCGCCCCTGTCGTAACTGTCGGCCATGATAGCCTGTATTTCTCACACCCCTTACACCCTGCGTCGCCTTGCGGCGAGTCGGATGGGGGCGCGGGCCACGAAGAGCGTATCGGGTTATACGGTCGAGTGGCCCGCGCCCTCAGGCGGCCGCCGCAAGGCGACCCTCCGGGCCGGTTGAACATGCCGACCGGGGGCGTCGAACGGCTCGCGCGATGAACCACATCGCACTTCGCCGCTCTCCTGCCCGGTCGGCATGTTGAACCGGCGCAGGGTGCAAGGGGTGTGAGAAATACAGGCTTCAGGCGGTAATTTCAGCCGGCAAAGGGTCAGGATAGGGTTCATGGGTCTCGGTCTCTACGATCCGGAGCGCCGCTACCGGCGGCGCGTCTGGGGCGCGATCATCCGCGTGTTCTTCTCGATCACCGTGCTGGTGGTGGTGGCGGCCTTCGCCTACCAGATCGGGGTCGAGCGGACGCGCGGCCAGATCGCCACCCTGCAGACCCAGGTCTCCGGCCTGACCCAGGACCGCAGCGGGTGGGAGCAGCAGCGCGTGCAGCTGCAGGCGGCGACGCAGACAGCGCAGATCCAGTACCGCGAGCTGATGGCCCGATTCGAGCGCGAGGTGCCAACCGGGGTGAATCGCGAGCTGGCCGACAAGGTGGCGGCGCGGCTGCAGAGCGGGCTCGACCCGCAGCGCCTGGCCTTCTACATCGACCAGGCTGCGGCCCCGCGCGACTGCAAGCCGGGCGAGAGCAAGCGCTTCATCCTGCCGACCCAGAACGCCACCGGCGCGAACAGCTCGGTCGCCTTCGCCAACAACACCGTCGCCGTCACCGGCCGCGGCGAGAGCGCGCTGGACGACAGCAACAAGGCCCAGTCCTGGTTCGACCCGGCCAAGCCCATCACCGTCAACTTCCGCGGCATCGATGGCAAACAGGCCACCGCCACCGGCGTGCTGCCGCTGTTCCAGACCGTGGTGATGGGCGACAAGGAATACCGGTTCAGCCTGGTCGAGGGCGAGCGCAGCTTCGTCCGCGTCACCAGCGAGGTCTGCGCCTTCCCCTGATCCCGGAGTTGCCGATGCCGCCCTCCCCGCTCCGCCGCGTGGTCATCACCTATGAGCCGGAGGCGGCGTGCCGGGCGCGGCTGGAAGCGGCCGGCTTCGACCCCGCCATCGCGGCGGAGGTGGCCTGCTACCTGGCCCAGGCGACCGACCTTGAGGCGATCAAGCCGGAGCTGGCGGCCACGCTGGGCGAGGCCGGGCTGGAGGCGGAGTTCGTCGAGCTCGACGCCCTGCTCGCCGCCCTGCCCGGCCTGTGGGCCCGGCGCGACGACACCATCCTGTGGTGCCAGACCGACGGCATCGCCTATTACCGGGGCAGCACCGTCAGCGCCCTGGCCCGGCTGGCCGGCATCCCGTTCTACGGCAGCCCGCCCCAGGCGCAGCATCTGTGCCAGGACAAGTTCAAATGCACCGCTTTGGCCGAAGCGGCCGGCCTGCCGATGCCGCCGACCGCGCTGGCCGAGGGCCGGCGGGTGATCGCCGGCGCCGAGGTGCTGGACGGGCCGGGGCCGTTCTTCGTCAAGCCGAACACGCTGGGCGCCAAGATCGGCATCTTCGGCGACTCTCGCACCGAGACTGCGGCTGCCGCGCTGGAGGCGGCCGCGCGGCTGTGGGACCGCTACCGCGACCGGGCGGTGATCCAGCCCTTCCTGCCGGGCCATGACGTCCGGGTCAGTTTCATGGACACCGGCCGGCCCCTGGCCGCATCGCTGGGCATCGCCCGGCTGGGCAAGGATCCGGGCAGCGAGACCGGCGGCGCCTTCATGACCATGCGCGACAATGCCAGCCTGTCGGGCAGCCGCGACACCGAGGGCGGCCGGACCGGCTTCGGCGAGACGCAGGACCGCGCCTTCGTCCCGCAGCTCTCCGACCTGCGCGCCGAGGCCGGCCCGGCGGCGGCCCGCATCGTGGCGGCAGCCGAGACGCTGGTGCCCCGCCTGGCCGGGCTGTTCGGGCTGCGCGACTATTTCTCGGTCGACCTGCGCGCCGACGAGGATGGCGGCGTCCGGATCCTGGAGTTCGAGACCTGCCCGGCGGTGACGATCTACGATTTCCAGACCTATCTGCGCGACACGCACGGCCTGCCGCTGGGCGCCACCCTCGCCCGCTCCCTGGCCCTGGCGCATCGGCGGCCGGCGGAGGTGTGATATCAGCCGCCCGAACCCTTCCCGTCATGGCGAGCCCCGAAGGGGCGTGGCCATCCAGAGGCCGCTCGCACCGGCCCCTGGATGGCCACGGCGCTGCGCGCCTCGCCATGACGAGGAAAAGGCCGGAAAGTCGATCTCAAGAACCGGTGATGTGAGGCACCGGCTTTGACCAACGCCCGGCTTGGTCCAGGATCGGGCCAGACCAAAGGGGGAACCGCCAATGCCGACGGAAGCACCGAAGCCGATCTCGTCGAACGACGTTCCGTGGCAGGAGTGGTTGGACATCCCGCGCTTCACCACGCGGTACCGGCACCTGACCCGGGCCGCGGTCGGCGACGACTACCATGTCGGTGTCGCCATCGAGGAGCTGGGGCCGGGCATGCAGAGCTCGCCGGCGCATTACCACATCTTCGAGGAGGAGCATGTCTTCATCCTCGAGGGCACGGTGACCGCGCGGCTCGGCGCCGACAGCCATGAGATGAAGGCCGGGGACTATCTCTGCTACCCGGCCGGACAGCGGGCCGGGCACTGCCTGGTCAACACCGGCGACGCCGTCTGCCGCTACGTCGTGGTGGGCGAGAAGAACCCGAACGAGATCTGCGTCTACACCGACACCGGCAAGGTGCTGGTGCGCCCCCTGGGGCGGCGGGCGATCTTCGACATGGCGGCGATGCGCGACTACTGGGACGGCGAGGACACCGGCCTGCCGCCTGGCGTGGCCCCGCCCGCCGACGCCGCGGTGGCCGAGGCCGCGGTCGTGCCGAAGCCCCCGATCTCCGAGGCCGCGGTCGACTGGCATGACGACGGCGTGCCCGGCAGCGCCCGGTTCGGCGGCCGCTCGAAGCACCTGACCCGCGCGGCGGTCGGGCTGGACTACCGCGTCGGCGTGCTGATCGAATCCCCGGCGCCCGGCAAGCGCCTGTGCCCGACCCACTACCACATGCTGGAGGAGGAGCACGCGCTGATCCTGGAGGGCCAGGTGACGCTGATCCTCGGCGACGAGCGATACGAGCTGACCGCCGGCGACTATGTCTGCTTCCCCGCCGGACGGAAGGTCGGCCATGCCTTCCTCAACCGCGGCCCCGGCCCGTGCCGCACCCTGATGATCGGCCAGCGCAACCCGAACGAGGTCTGCGTCTATCCGGATTCGAACAAGATGGCGGTCGACGCCCTGCGCACGCGCGACAACATCTTCGACATGTCGGGACGGCGGCAGTACTGGGACGGCGAGGAGACGAAGTGACGAGTTCGCCTCGCTGAGGCAACCGCTGGACTGCTTTCGCCCCTTGGCGGCCGAGCGTCTACGATTCAGCCTCACCCCTTCTTAGAAGCCGGAGCCTCCTTCGCGTCGCCCCATTCAGCGGGGTCGAGGCTGGGTTGGGGGCCCTCGCCGGCCCCCTCCCACCCAAACACATATTCGTATGGCTCATCGCCGGCCCGCGCCCGGAACTCGTGCTTCAATTTCCAGCCCAGACGAATGTATTCACGGGCCATCGACGCCGAATGTGCCTTACCCATACGAGGCATCACGAACTCCGAGGAAAGCCGCTAGGGCTGCGCCGGGTTCTTCCCGACCACCTTCTGCAGGCTGCGGTCGACCTGGACCTTCACGTCCTGCTCGACCTTCACGTTCAGGTTGATCTCGATCGGCTTGTCCGGCGCCTCGACCCGGATCACCGGCGAGCAGGCGCCGAGCAGCAGGGCGGCGCCCAGGCATCCCCCCAACGTCATGGCGAGCCCCGCAGGGGCGTGGCCATCCAGGGCAGCTCGCAGCGCCCCCTGGATGGCCACGGCGCTCCGCGCCTCGCCATGACGATTCCTGAGAGCCATATGCAATCCCCTTCTCGTCTTCAGCACGGCGGCTGGCTCCTGCGCCCCAGCCGCTCGGCATAATAGTCCCGGATGCGGTCGCCGATCCGCGCCAGCGCCAGGCTGCGCCGGGCGATGACGTAGAGCGCGCCCGACAGGTTGACGTTCAGCGCGATCGGGAAGCCGCCATAGAGGTCGGGGTTGGATCCCCGCACCGCCAGCCGGACATTCGCCTCGCCGTCGCTGCGGCCGTCCAGTGTCGCCCGCAGCGACTGGTACTGGAAGTTGCGCAGCGCCGTCATCAGCGTGTCCATGCCCGGTTCGGCGGCGGCCGCCGCCTTGATCTCCTCCGGCGCCGCCGCGGCCCCGTAGCGGATCTCGCCCGGGCCGCGCGTCGCCAGCACGCCGTTCTCGACCACGATCGTGTCGCGGTCGAGGCGGAACGGGATGGTGCCGTCGACGATGCCGGTGGCGCGGACATCGTCCAGCCCGGCCGCGGCCACGGCGCGGGCCAGGTCCAGCCCCTCCACCTTCAGCACCGAGGGCCTGCGCCTGCCGGCGCCGCCTTCGACCGAGACCTTGGCCCCGGTCCAGTCCAGCGCCAGCCGCCGCAGGTCGACGCCGCCGGCCACGCTCCAGCCGAAGCGGGCATCGACGCCGGTCAGGGGCGGCATGTCGCCATCCAGGATGAAGCGGCCGATCCGCACCCGCTGGCCGGCCGGCAGCCGCAGCGGCGAGAACCGGTCCAGCCGCAGCTCGCCGGTGGCCGCTTCGGCCCGGCCCCAGGGCGTGCGGAAGGCCGCGTTGCGCAGGCGCAGGTCGAGCGCCGTCTGCCCGGCGCTGCCCCAGGCGATGCGCCCGCCCCCCTCCAGCCTTCCGTCGACGCAGGCCAGCGGCAGCACGGCCAGGGCCGGCACCACATCCTTCGGCTGCAGCCCGCGACGGCGGAACCGCACCGGGTCCAGCACCAGGTCGAGGCCGCCTTCGCCGGTGGTCAGGTCGTGGCGGCCGGTGCCGGCGGCGCGGGCGCGGCCTTGCGGATCCGTCAGCTCCGCCTCCAGCGACAGCACGTCCGTGGCGGCGTCGAGCCGGCCGCGCATCGTCGCCGCCATCGGCACCACCGGGTCGCCCTCGATCGCCAGCCGCGCCGCGGTCAGCCGGGCGTCGAGCGGGGTCGCGGTACCCGGGGCCAGGGCGATGTCGGCGGCGACATCCTCCACCGTCAGCCCGGCATCGGGCAGCGCCAGCCTGCCGTCGGTGGCGGTGACGCTGTAGCGGCCGTCGGGCTGGGCCGGCGCGATGGCCAGGACCGGCGTGGTCGCGGTCAGCCGGGTGGCGCCCGCACCCGCGCCGATCGACAGGTCCAGCGCCAGCGCCGGCACGGCGGCCCGCACCAGCGGCGGCCGGTCGCTGTCGAGATCCGTCTCCAGCAGCGGCAGCCCACCGGCATCCGGGCACAGCTGCGCCGCCGCCGGCTGGGCCAGGCGCAGCCGCGGCGTGAAATCCTGCGCCGGCACGGCCAGCGACAGGCATTCGCCATGCACCGGCCGCACCGTCAGGTGCTGGCCGATGGTGTCGACCCGCACCGTGCCCTGGGCGGTGGCGTTGCCGCCCTCCTTGCCCGGCAGGCCGATGGTCGAGCTGCCGGACAGCGTCGCGGTCCAGCCCTGGTCGGTGGTCTCGCCCGTCACCGTCATCGGGCCGGGGTCGACGGTCAGGCCGACGGCCTCGAACGGGTCGAGATCCAGCACCGCCTCCGGCACCCGGACCTTGGCCTGGCCGGCATCGTTCAGCCCGAGCTCGGCGTCGATCGAGCCGGAGACGAGGAAGCCGGCGACATTGCCCTTGGTGGCGCCGGCCAGCCGGGTCCACCAGGTGTCGCCCTGGCGGCTGAACTCCAGCCGCTGCGGCCCGCCATTGCCGGGCAGCCAGTCGAGGTCGACCGACAGCTTGCCGGAGGCGAAGCGCCCCGCCACCTTCCAGGGCCGGCTGCCGGCCAGGGTCAGGGTGCCGCCGGACAGGTCGATGGCGGCGGTCAGCTGCCCGGTCTGCAGCGACACGCCGGTGCCGGCCTGGACGCCGTCGGTCGACAGCCGGATGAAGCCGTCGGCCAGCAGCTCGGGCAATTCATCCAGGCTGGGCAGGCCGGGGGTGCGCAGGGTCAGCCAGGCGTTGACGCTGGCCTTGCCGGTGACGCCGCCGTCGAAGCCGAGGGCCGGCGCCACCGCGCCGAGATTGTCGGCGTCGACCTGCACCGCCAGGTCGGTGCCCTCCCCCTCCTTCGCGCCCTGCAGCTGCAGGCCCAGGCTGCCGTCGCCGTCGCCGATCCTGGCGCCGACGATCAGCTGCTGCAGCCGCTGCAGCGAGCCGTTGCCCTGCACGCCGAAATCGCGGAACCGCGCGGTGCCGCGCTCGACCTCCGCCACCGTCAGCGCGCCCTCGATCTTGCCGCTGGTGTCGCGCTCGCCGCCATAGGCGATCCAGCCGGTGACGCCGTCGAGCGACAGCTGCTCCGACCGGAACACCGCCCGCTCCAGCTGCGCGCCGCCCCAGACCTGGCCCTGCGGCGTGTTGGTCAGGTCGAACTTGGCCTGGGCCGCGCCGCCGGCGCCGGCCGGCTGCAGCTGCCCCTTCCACACCAGCCGGCCCAGCTCGTTGACCGAGCCCTCGGCCTCGACCGGGGTGCGGATCCGGCCCCAGGGGGTGTCGATCACGATGGTGCTGTCGGTGACCGAGATGGTCTGGAACGGGATCGCGCCCAGCCCGGCGCCGCCGCTGTCCCGCGTCAGCACCTCCATCCGCGGCAGGTCCAGCGTGCCGGAGCGGTCGATGCCGAGGCGGATCGACACGCCGGACAGCGCGATCGAGGACAGGTGGCCCTGGCGGATCAGGGTCCAGGGGTTGAAGCCCAGGGCGATGCGGTCGATGGTGATCCGGCCGTCGGCCAGGGCGATGCCGCCGATCTCGGCCGAGCCGAGATCGACGCTGGAGACGGTCAGCCGCTCGACCGGCACGCCCTCGGCCCTGAGGCGGGCGACGGCCTCCTGCTCGACCCAGCCGGGCAGCAGCTGCCGCGCGGCGATGGCCAGCCCGACCAGGATCGCGAGCAGCGCCGACAGGCCGATGGTCCAGCGGCGGCGTGGGAGGAATCGCGCCATCCCGCCACTCTAGCCGAGGCGAAGGGCAGCCGGAACGGGGCGGCTCAGACCGCCTCCTCCTCCCCCAGCGCCGAGATCGTCCGTTCGGTCTCGGTGCTGCGGGCGCGGGCCACTTCGGCGATGGTGCGGCGCAGGTCGGGATGGGCACTGGCCAGCGCCTGCAGGTCGCGGGCGGTCAGGGCCAGCAGCTTGCAGAAGGCGATGGCGGTGACCGTGGCGGTACGGCGGCCGCTGATCAGCACCGCCATCTCGCCGAAGAAGTCGCCGCGACCCAGCCGGAACTTGCGCCCGCCGCGGCCGATCTCCACCGCGCCGGAGGAGATGAAGTACATGGTGTCGCCGCGCTCCCCGGCCTGGACGATGGCCTCGCCCGGCACCGCGAAGATCGGCTTCAGCAGGCGGCAGATCTGGCCGATGCGCTCCTCCGACAGGCCTTGGAAGAACGGCAGGCGCCGCACCAGCTCCTCGGTGCTGAGGCCGAGGTCCAGCCGCGGCCGGCGCTGCAGCGTCTCGTACAGCCGGCCGACATCGCGCTGAAGATCCTCATAGATCTCGCCGGTGATGAACTGCTGGTTGCGCAGGTCGTCGTATTCGACCGATTCCAGCCGCAGCGCCGCCCAGCGCAGGAAACGCTCGGACATCCGCCGCTCATAGTCCGGATATTGCAGCCGCCAGGCCTCGATCGCGGCGACGATGGCGTCCAGCCGGGTGGTCAGCACGGCGTCGAGCGACTGCCACACCTCGGCGCCCAGCAGCCGCCGCATCTCGGCCTCGGCATGGCGCTTCAGCATCTCGATCATCATCCGCGAGACCTTGAGCATCTCGAGGCGGTCGGCGATGCGGCCGGACAGCGGTCCCTCCCAGCCGGTGTAGCGCTGCAGCAGGATGGCGATGCGGAAGCTCGGGCCGAAGCCGATGTTGCCCGCGGCCGCGGTCAGGTAGTCGCCGCGGCCGCCGGTCATCGCCGCGTCGTGCAGCCGGCCGACCTGGGCCAGCAGGTCGACCGTGGTGCGGCGCGACATCAGCTTCTGGTCGAAATGCTCCACCACCAGGTCGCGCTCGCGGTTGGCCAGGGCCATCAGCCCCATCCGCTCGCGCTCCTTCGGGTCGAGCATGAAGGGCCGGCTGGCCAGGCCGCTGAGGCGGCTGCGATAGGCCTCGGCCGCCTCCTTCGCCACCTCCGGCGCCAGATGCTGCTCCTCGGCGATCTCCTCGATCCGCTCGGCGATGCCCTCGCGCGCCTGGTGCAGGGCGCGGTCGCGCAGCGCCAGCTCGGTCGGGCTCAGCGCGCCCATGCCCAGCGCGCGCATCACCAGCCGCAGCGTGGTGGCGTTGACCAGCAGCGTCCACAGCACGAAGCCGGTGGCCAGGACCACGACGAAATGCGTCGCCTCGGTCCCCAGCAGCGGGTTCTCGCTGACCGCGAGCGCCAGCGCCAGGGTGACGGCGCCGCGCAGCCCCCCCCACAGGATCACCACGCGATAGGGCGTGCTGACCGGCTGGCCGACCTTGAGCCAGGTCAGCACCGGCAGCAGTCCCCACAGCACGATGGCGCGGGCGGCGAAGGCGGCGGAGATCAGCACCAGCAGCAGCAGCCCGTCCTCGACCGTGGCGTCGCGCAGGAACTCCGGCACCAGCATGGCGGCGAAGATGAAGATCAGGGTCGAGGCGCAGAAGCCGAGCAGCGCCCACACCTTCTCCAGCCCCTCCCAGCCCTCGGCCGAGATCCGCACCCGGCCGGTGGAGCCGACCACCAGCGCCACGGTCACCACCGCGACGACGCCGGAGACGTGCAGGTAGCGCTCGGCCACGACATAGGCGATGTAGGGCAGCGCCAGGGTGAAGGCGACCTCCGCCACCGGGTAGCGGTTCAGGGGCCGCATCACCATGAAGGCCAGGCGCCCGGCGACGAAGCCGAACAGGCCGCCGCCGATGAAGAAGCGCAGGAACAGGAGCGGCGCGCCGCTGGCATCGGCCTCCTCGGCGCCATGGCCGGCGCCGCCGCCGGCGGTCAGGAGGCCGATCAGGACGATGTAGAGGGTGATGGCCGCGGCGTCGTTCAGGAGGCTCTCGCCCTCGACCAGGATGGTCAGGCGCCGCGGCGCGCCGGCGTCGCGGAAGATGCCGATCACCGCCGCCGGGTCGGTGGTGGCGACGATGGCGCCCAGCAGCAGGCACAGCACCAGGCTCTGGCTCGACGTGCCCCACAGGGCGATGCCGACCACCAGGCTGCAGACCAGCACGGCGACGACGGCGAGCGTCAGGATCGGCGCCACGTCGTCCATCATCCGCCGCACATCCATGTGCAGCCCGGCCTCGAACAGCAGGATCGGCAGGAAGATGTGGAGAATCGCCTCGGACCGGATCTCGCCGCCGGTCAACGCATGGGCGAATTCGGAGAACGTCCCGCCGGTGCCGATCGCGCCGGTGACGCTGGCGACCGAACCCAGCGCGATGCCGAGCCCGGCGATCAGCACCGAATGCGGCAGCGACAGCCGGGTCGCCAGCGGCTGCAGCAACGCCACCAGGACGATCAGGATGGATATGGCGAGTACGGCCAGGGCGATGTCGGGCATGGTTTCCATCGTCAGAACCGGGCGTCCCCCCGCCCGGCCCGGCGATACTACACGACACGCGCGATCTGTCGCCGGTGATGGTGGTCACTGGCGGACGAGGCCTGCCCGGAAGCACGCCGGACGCCGCCGGACAACACGCGGCGGGACCCGATCGAGGCGATGGGCTGCGGCGGCGGGCTCTGACGGCTTGGGCTTCGGGAACGGTTCCCCCTCCCGCTCCGTCCAAGTCCCCCCTCCCCTCGCGGGAGGGGGTTAGGGGGAGGG
>NZ_NHON01000135.1 GCF_002195995.1 Inquilinus limosus | reverse complement strand
GTGTAGTGCTTCGCCACCTCGAAATGGCGCGACGATTCGTAGGACGGCCAGTTGTTCTCGGCGCCGTCGCCGGGTCCGCCAGCAGCGCATCCGCCTGGGCCTGCGTCAGCCGGCCGGTCACGGCGCCGCCGCCGGCCCTCTGATACAGGGCGATCGCCCGCCGGGTGCCGTCGCCGAACAGGCCGTCGACCTGGCCGCTATAATGGCCGAGGGTCGTCAGGCGCTCCTGCACCTTGCGGCGCTGCGCCGTGGTCAGGGTCGGCTCTGCGCCCTCCGGCGCCGGCGGCCCGATCAGCGTGTCGGCCTGGTTCTGCAGCGCCTGCAGCGCCTGGCGGTCGCCGGCGGCGCGGTCGCGGATCGCCGCCGCCTCGGCGCAGCCGGGGCCCTGGGTGGCGGCGCGCGCGTCGATCGTGTCCACGCGCTGGCGCTGCTCGGCGATGTCGTCGGCGACGGCCAGGGCGCCGGCGCGGGCGGCCAGCGGGTCGGCGCCCGCCAGTTGGCGCAGGCGCTGGCCGATGCGGTCGATCACGGCGGTGGTGTCGGACTGCACCGACTGGGCATCGTCGACCAGCGCCGGGCAGGCCTGGGGGCCGCCGGGCAAGGCGCCGGTCGGGGTCGAGGCGATGCGGTCGGCCAGCCGGGTCGCCCGCCGCGCCTCGGCGTCCAGCCGCCGGGCCAGGCTGCCCAGCCGTTCGCTCTGCAGGTCGGGCCGGCCGCACTGGCCGATGATGGTGCGATAGGCCGCCTGGGCCCGGCGCAGCTTGGCCGACAGGCCCTGGGCCTGGGCCGCGGTCTGCGTCGCCTGGTCGATCGGGGCGCGGGCGGTGCCGGCGCCGGCGTCGCGCTCGATCCGGTCGATCCGTGCCCGCACCCGGCCCAGGTCGCTCTCCGCCGTGGTGGCCAGGACATGCGCCTCGGCCTCGGTCTGGGCGCAGCTCTGCGACCGGCTCGGCTTGGCCGGCTCCTCGAACTGGCGGCGGATGCTGCTGAAGAAGTCGTCCAGCCCGTCCGCGCGCGCCGGTCCGGGCTCGGCGGCGAGGACCAGCGCGGCGGCGACAGCGAGGTTAAGGGCGATCCTCATGCGAACTCTTGCTCTTGCGCGTCAGCAGGCGATAGGCCGCCGCGGCGCCGACCAGCGTCGCGACGACGATGAGTATGAGCAGCAGCGGCGCCGCATCTTCAATCCCGAAGATTCGATTCAGCGCCTCGCCGGCGAACCAGCCGATCCCGACCCACACCGGCGCCCAGACGATCGCCGAGGCGACATTGGCGACCTGGAAGGGCAGGTGCCGCATCCCCATCATGCCGGCGACCAGCGGGATCACGGCGCGAACGGGGCCCAGGAACCGGCCGATGAAGACGCTGAGGCCGCCCCAGCGCTGGAAGAAGTCGCGGCCGGTGCGCAGCAGCTGCGGGTGCCGGGTGAACGGCCAGAAGCGCTCAACCCGATGCTCCAGCCACACCCCGATCCCGTAGGAGACGGCATCGCCCAGGATGGCGCCGGCGATGGCCCAGGGGATGACATCCCAGGGACTCAGCGTGCCCGCCTGGATCAGCGTGCCGGCGGCGACCAGCACCGCGGTCGCCGGCAGCAGCAGGCTCAGCACGGCGAAGGATTCACCGAAGGCGAAGACCAGGATGATCGGCCCGGCCCAGCCGCCATGGGCGCCGATGAAGGCGATCGTGTGGTCGATGAAGCCCTGCACCGCCGAAACTCTCCTGATCCTCGCGGCCGCGGCCGATATCGGCGGCAAAAGCGGCGATCAGAGGGCGAGGATGCGATCGGGCGCGTCGGAGAAGACACCGGCGACGCCGAGGTCGAACAGGGCCTTGGCCCGCGCGGCGTCGTTCACCGTGTAGGCCAGCACCGGCCGGCCGGTGGCGCGGTACTCGGCGATGGTCTCCGGCGTCTCCTTCTCGTGGCTGACATTGATCGTGGCCGCCCCGATCGCATCGGCATTGGCGGCCCAGACCGCCGGCCGCTCCCAGATCAGGTAGCCGCGCGGCCAGTCGGGCGCGACCTCGCGGGCCTTCATCAGGCTCTCGATGGCGAAGCTGGAGACCAGCGGCTTCGGCCGGTCGGCCGGCCACAGCTTCCGGGCCGCCGCCAGCGCCACCTCGGCGGTCTCGACCTCGCGGCCGGGGCAGGGCTTGATCTCGATGTTGATCGCCAGGCCCAGCTCCAGCGCCAGGGTCAGCACCTCGTCCAGGGTCGGCACCCGCTCGCCGCGGAACTCGGGCGCGAATTTCCGGCCGGCATCCAGCATCCGCACCGCGGCGAAATCGGCGTTGGCGACGGCGCCGCTGCCGTCGGTGGTGCGGTCCAGCGCGTCGTCATGGATCACCACCGGCACGCGGTTGCGGGTCAGCTTGACGTCGAACTCGACCATCTGCACGCCCAGGGCCGCCGCCTTGCGGAACGAGGCCAGGGTGTTCTCCGGCGCGTGGGCCGCGGCGCCGCGATGGCCGATGACTCGGGGCAGGGTCAGGGTCATGGGGCTGTCTCCGGGGGACGTCGGGGCAGTGCGGAAAGCGGGTTTTCGGCTTGGTCGGGAACGGTCCGGCTCAGGCGCCCGGACGGAAAGGACCGGCGGCTCGTCAGGACAATCTCCCCTCCAGGTGCCATCCTCGCCGAGCCGGCGTCAAGTGGGGGACGGCTCGGCCGCGACTCCCCTTGGCCCGGCATCCGTGCTAGACGGGCGCCGATTCGAGAGATCCGGACGAGACCCATGGGATTCAATTGCGGCATCGTCGGCCTGCCCAATGTCGGCAAGTCGACGCTGTTCAACGCGCTGACCTCCACCCAGGCGGCGGAAGCGGCGAACTATCCGTTCTGCACGATCGAGCCGAACACCGGCCGCGTCGGCGTGCCCGACCCGCGGCTGGACAGGCTGGCGGCGATCGCGGGCTCGGGGAAGATCATCCCGACCCAGCTGGAGTTCGTCGACATCGCCGGGCTGGTGCGCGGCGCGTCGAAGGGCGAGGGGCTGGGCAACCAGTTCCTGGCGAACATCCGCGAGACCGACGCGGTGCTGCATGTGCTGCGCTGCTTCGAGGGCGACGTCACCCATGTCGAGGGCTCGGTCGACCCGGTGCGCGACGCCGAGACGGTCGAGACCGAGCTGATGCTGGCCGACATGGACGGGCTGGAGCGGCGGGTGCAGTCCGCCGCCAAGCGGGCCAAGGGCGGCGACAAGGACGCCAAGACCGAGATCGAGCTGATGGAGCGGGCGCTGGCGGTGCTGCGCGAGGGCAAGCCGGCCCGCACCGTCGCGCTGTCACCGGATGAGCGCGAGCCGTTCCGGCGCCTGGCGCTCCTGACCTCCAAGCCCGTGCTCTATGTCTGCAACGTCTCCGAGGACGACGCGGCCACCGGCAACGCCCATTCGGCGCGGGTCGAGGCGATGGCGAAGGCGCAAGGGGCCGAGGCGGTGGTGATCTCGGCCGCGATCGAGGCCGAGCTGGCGCAGCTCTCGGCCGAGGAGAAGCAGGAGTTCCTGGGCTCGATCGGGCTGGAGGAGCCGGGGCTGAACAAGGTGATCCGCGCCGGCTACAAGCTGCTCGGCCTGCTCACCTTCTTCACCGTCGGGCCGAAGGAGGCGCGGGCCTGGACCGTCAATGTCGGCGCCACCGCGCCGGAGGCGGCGGGGGTGATCCACACCGACTTCCAGCGCGGCTTCATCAAGGCCGAGACCATCGACTACGACAGCTATGTCGCGCTCGGCGGCGAGCAGGGGGCGAAGGACGCCGGCAAGATGCGGCAGGAAGGCAAGGACTACGTCGTCCGCGACGGCGACATCTTCCACTTCCGATTTAACGTGTGAGGTCCGGGAGGCGGCCGTGGTGACCGCCTCCGGAGCTTATCCGGCCGTGCAGCTGGTGCTGGGGGCGCCGGCGATGCGGCTGTAGGTGGCCTGGCCGCCCTTGTCCCAGAACTCCGCGCCATAGGGGTTGGTGTAGCGCGCGCCGCTGCCGGAGATCGCGCGCTGCAGCGTCAGCGTGTTGCCGCCGTCGGCCAGCACCAGCGCGTCGCCGGTGAAGCCGGCGGACAGGCTGGTGCCGTCGGCGCAGCGGTAGCTGACGGTCTTGCTGGCGACGGCTTCGGTCTTCGCGGTCGGGTTCGGGGTCTCGTCGCCGCAGGCGGCCAGCGCGGCGAGGGCCAGCGCGCAGGGGATCAGGGTCAGGCGGCGGGTCATCGCAGTCTCCTTCTTGGCCCGGCACCGTGCCGGGCGGACAATCGCCCCTCAGCAACGCCGCAGCCGGCCATTTGTTTCGCGACCGGGGCGAAGCGGCCAAACCCTTGTCGGACAAATTTCCCATCCGGCCCCTTCCCGCCGACGCTCCGGCCCCCACATCTTCATCAAAGGATGCGGAGGAGTCGCCGATGCGAAGCGCGGTCGCGGTCTCAGCCTTGCTCGCCCTGTCCCTGCTCGTCGCCAGCCCGTTCACCGCCCCGCCGGCCGCGGCCCAGGACGTCGCGCCGGGGACCAGGTTCCAGGTCAGGCCCGACGCGCTGCCCAAGCCCTACGCCACCGACGCCGTGGCCAACCAGTCGGAGACCGTGGCCCGCACCGATGCGATGCGGCCGCAGGTGCCGAAGGGCATGACCGCGACGCTGTTCGCCACCGGCCTGTCCGGCCCGCGCCAGATCCTGGTGCTGCCGGACCGCTCGATCCTGGTGTCGGAGCCGGAGGCCGGCCGCATCAGCCGGCTGGTCGCGCCTAGCCCGCCGGCGCGGGCCCGGGCCATGCCGTTCCTGACCGGGCTGGACCAGCCCTACGGCATGACGCTGCGGCGCGACGCGCTGGTCATCGCCGATCTCGACGGGCTGTGGCGCGTGCCCTGGGCCGCCGGCGACGCCAAGGCGCAGGCCAAGCCGCAGCGGATCACGCCGGAGGGCGCCTTCGACGGCGGCAACGGCCATCACAGCCGCAACGTGATCTGGGACCCGGCCTCGGACCGTTTCTTCGTCTCCATCGGCAGCCGCAGCAACATCGCGGAGGAGGCGGCGCCGCGCGCGACCATCCAGGTCTTCGCCGCCGACGGCTCGGGCGGCCGCACCTACGCCTCCGGCCTGCGCAACCCGGTCGGGCTGGCGCTGCAGCCGGGCACCGGCAGGCTCTACACCGTGGTCAATGAGCGCGACGGCCTGGGCAACGGGCTGGTGCCGGACTACCTGACCGCGGTGCGGGAGAACGGCTTCTACGGCTGGCCCTATTCCTATCTCGGCCAGAACCCGCAGCCCGACCTGGCGGACAAGCAGCCGGACCTGGTGAAGTCGGCGATCGTGCCGGACCTGCTGTTCGAATCGCATTCGGCGCCGCTCGACCTCGTCTTCTACAACGGCTCGATGTTCCCCGACTGGCGCGGCGACGCGCTGGTGACGCTGCACGGCTCGTGGAACCGCGCCGACCCGATCGGCTACATGGTGGTGCGGGTGCCGTTCCGGGACGGCAAGCCGCAGGGCGGCTACGAGGCGCTGGCCACCGGCTTCCGGGTCAACAAGGGGGACGGCGCCGCCCAGGTCTGGGGCCGCCCGGCCGGCATCGCGGTGCTGCCGGACGGGTCGATCCTGGTCTCGGACGACGAGGGCGGCACCCTCTGGCGCCTCGCCAAGGCCGCCGACTGAGAGGGCCGGGTCAGACGACGGTGACGAGATCGCTGTAGCGCGCCAGCGTGCCGTCATGTGTCAACAGCCGCAACGGCTCGGTGACGGCTGTGGAAGGCATTGACAGGGCGTACGGGATGCTGAGTAATGGTTGTGCTTTTTCAGAAAGCACAATTTATACATGACTATGCCAGTCTCTCCACACGCCTCAGGCTCCGCCTAGATGGTCGCACGCATCGCCACGGTCGCCTTCCAGGGGATCGAGACCGCGCCGGTCGATGTCCAGGTGCAGGTCTCGGGCGGCCTCTCCGGCATCACCCTGGTCGGCCTGCCGGACAAGGCGGTGGCGGAAAGCCGGGAGCGGGTGCGGGCGGCGCTGCACGCCCTCGGCCTGGCCCTGCCGCCGCGGCGCATCACCGTCAACCTGGCGCCGGCCGACATGCTGAAGGAGGGCAGCCATTTCGACCTGCCGATCGCTCTCGGCCTCCTGACCGCCCTCGACGTGCTGCCGGTGCAGGAGGTCGGGCAGTACATGGCGCTGGGCGAGCTGGCGCTGGACGGCGCGCTGACCCCGGTCGCCGGGGTGCTGCCGGCGGCGCTGGGCGCGGCGGGGCGCGGGCTGGGCCTGATCTGCCCCGCCGCCTCGGGGCCGGAGGCCGCCTGGGCCGCCGACGCCGAGGGCCGGATCGACGTGCTGGCGGCGCCGACTCTGCTGGCCCTGGTCAACCATTTCAAGGGCACCCAGGTGCTGGCCCAGCCGCAGCCGCTGCTGGCCGCGGCGGACGGGCCGGGCCTCGACCTGCGCGACGTCAAGGGGCAGGAGACGGCGAAGCGGGCGCTGGAGATCGCGGCGGCCGGCAACCACAACCTTTTGATGATCGGCCCGCCCGGCTCCGGCAAGTCGATGCTGGCGGCGCGGCTGCCGGGGCTGCTGCCGCCCCTGTCGCCGGCCGAGGCGCTCGAGGTGTCGATGATCCATTCGGTCGCCGGCCTGCTGGAGGGCGGGCGGCTGATGCGCCGCCGGCCGTTCCGCGACCCGCATCATTCCGCCTCGCTCCCGGCCCTGGTCGGCGGCGGGCTCCGGGTCCGGCCGGGCGAGATCTCGCTGGCCCATCGCGGCGTGCTGTTCCTGGACGAGCTGCCGGAATTCGCCCGCGCCACCCTCGAATCGCTGCGCCAGCCGATGGAGACCGGCCGGGCGGTGATCGCCCGCGCCAACTCGCACATCACCTATCCGGCCCGGGTGCTGCTGGTGGCGGCGATGAATCCCTGCCGCTGCGGCCATCTCGGCGACCCGGCGCTCGGCTGCGGGCGGGCACCGCGCTGCGGCCAGGACTACCAGTCGCGCCTCTCGGGCCCGCTGCTCGACCGCATCGACCTGCATGTCGACGTGCCGCCGGTCTCGGCCGCCGATCTGTCGCTGCCGCCGCCGGCCGAGGGCACGGCCGAGGTGGCGGCCCGGATCGCGGCGGCGCGGGAGATCCAGGCCCAGCGCTATGCCAGGGACGGCATCGCCACCAATGCCGAGGCCGATGGCGCGGTGCTGGAACGGGTGGCGGCGCCCGATTCGGCCGGCGCCGCCCTGCTGACCCAGGCGGCGGAGCGACTGCGCCTGTCCGCCCGCGGCTATCACCGGATGCTGCGCGTCGCCCGAACCCTGGCGGACCTGTCCGGCTCGGAGACCATCGGCCGCAGCCAGATCGCCGAGGCCCTCTCCTATCGCCGGCTGGCCGTCGCCGGATAGGGTAGTAACGGGGCAAGGTGAGGCCAGGACTCCGGCAATCGAGGTCACCGGAACTTCATAAAATGATAATCAAATGATACGGCCCGATCCGGCAAAACAGCATCGGTTCCAGTCGAAGCGGCTTGGCCGGCGGCGGGAATTTTGTGATCCTGGCCGGGTTCGCTTCCTGCCGAGGCGATCGCCTTCACCCGAATCCGAGGGAGGGAGCCCGCCGATGCGATCGATTCTAGCGATCTTCGTCGCGTTGCTGGCCAGTGCCTGCGTGCCGCAGCAGCGCGCGAAGCCGTTCGTCGTGGTGGAGACCTTCAACGAGCGCGGCGCCGCAGGGGCGCAGGCCATCGCCGACCGGTATTGCGGCAAGGCCGGCCGGACGGCGCTCGCCGCCAACCGGCAGTGGAACTATATCGGCTTCCAATGCGTCCAGCCGGGCGGCACGCTGGTGGCGCAGACGCCGATTCCACCGCGCTGAGAGACCTGAAGCCTGGCCCAGACAGTAGAGGAGCCGCACGGCGGCGGCTCCTCGTTGTGCTCTGTCGTCCGCAGGCTCACCCGACGATGCCGGGTTGCCATTCCGACGGAGGTCGCCGCAAGGGCGTTGCGGCTGGCCAATACGCGTTACCGGCTGTGCCGACCACGTGGGAAAAGGATGCGCCCCCGGAACGATCGGATCAAGGGGGTCGTCGTGCGGCGCAGCAAAGGCCAGAAGGGCTGTCGCGTCTGCCGGATCAGGCGGCCTGGGTGGCCTGCGCGACCTGGGTCATGAACTTCTCGGGCGCCCGTTCGGCCAGCAGCGGCGCGGCCTTGGCCATCGCCTCCAGCAGCGGGTCCAGCCAGGCCTCGTCGGCCTTGGCGAAGTCGCCCAGAACCCAGCCATGCACCCGGTCCTTGTGGCCGGGATGGCCGATGCCGATGCGGACGCGCCAGAATTCCGGCCCGATATGGGCGTCGAGCGAACGCAGCCCGTTATGGCCGGCGGTGCCGCCGCCCTTCTTGACCCGGACCTTGCCGGCGGCGAGGTCGAGCTCGTCATGGAACACGACGACATCCGCGGGCGTGAGCTTGAAGAAGCGCATCGCCTCGCCGACCGACCGGCCGCTGTCGTTCATGTAGGTGGTGGGCTCCAGCGCCAGCACGCGCTCGGTGCCGATCCGGCCGTCCGCCAGCCGGCCCTGGAACTTCAGCTTCCAGGGCGAAAAGGAATGGCGCTCGACGATGTCGTCGAGCGCCATGAACCCGACATTGTGCCGGTGATACGCATATTGCGCGCCGGGATTGCCGAGGCCGACGAACAGCAGCATCGCACTCTCCCAGCCCGCAAGGCCTTGATCAGGCCTTCGGCTCCTCGGCCACGGCCGCCTCGCCGGTCACCGCAGCAGCGGCGGCCTCGGCAGCCTCGGCGCGGACGGCCGACGGCGCCGCGACGGTGGCGATCACGAAGTCGCGGTCCTGCACGGCCGGGCGGACGCCCTCCGGCAGCTTCACCGCGCTCATGCGCAGCGAGTCGCCGATCTCGGCGCCGGTCAGGTCGACCGAGACGAATTCGGGGATCGACTCGGCACGGCAGATCAGCTCGATGTCGTGGCGCACGACGTTCAGCACGCCGCCGCGCTTGATGCCCGGCGAGGCCTCTTCGTTGACGAAGTGCACCGGCACGTCGGCATGGACCGTGGTCTTGTCGCTGACGCGCAGGAAGTCCAGGTGGATGGCGGTGTCGGTCACCGGGTCCAGGGCGATATCGCGCGCCAGGACGTGGTGCTTCTCGCTGCCGATCTCGATGTCGTAGAGATGCGTCAGCATGGCGGGGTCGCGCAGGACCTTCAGCAACGACTGGGCGTTGACGCTGAACAGCACCGGCGGCTTGTTGTCGCCGTAAATCACACCGGGGATCATTCCGGCCCGACGCGCTGCCCGTGCTGCCCCCTTACCGGCCCGGTCCCGCGCTTCGGCCTTGATCTTGATGGTTTCGGCCATCGGTTTCTCCTAAGTGAAGACGCCGGCCTCCAGGGGTGCCGGCGTCGGTACGGCGTAACGAATAGTTACGCAAGCGCGGTCGTCTACCAGAATTGGTCCGGCTTCGCAACGGCTTGGAGCGCCGAGCGGCGTAACGAAACGGCACGCAGGCGCGTCGTCTGGCGGAAATCGGCCTCCTGCGCGGAGAGCGGATTGTCAGAATGGCGCCAGCTTTTGCGCGTAACCTCTCCCGCAAGCGAGGCCTTTTCAGAATTCCCCAGCCGTCATTGCGAGCGTAGCGAAGCAATCCAGGGGCCGGTGCGCACCGGCCCCTGGATTGCTTCGTCGGCTTCGCCTCCTCGCAATGACGGCAAGGGGCGAGCGTTCTGAAAAGGTCTCGATTGCGGGAGAGGCAAAAGGAGAGCCGTCTCAGATTACCAGGCCGGGAGGATGGCGCCCTTGAACCGGGTCTCCAGGAACTGGGTCACCTCCGGCGACTGGTAGGATTCGACCAGGATCTTCAGGTCGGCCCGGTCCTTGTCGGCGGCGCGGGCGGCGATGAAGTTGCCGT
Source organism: Inquilinus limosus (assembly GCF_002195995.1). Lineage (GTDB taxonomy): Bacteria > Pseudomonadota > Alphaproteobacteria > DSM-16000 > Inquilinaceae > Inquilinus > Inquilinus limosus_C. Next base: position 1,979 of record NZ_NHON01000135.1, on the reverse strand, counting down.
AGGGGTTGTCGGTGCGGCTCTCGGCGATCAGCGCGTCCTTGCGCGGATCCAGCCCGGCATTCAGCGCATAATCGGTGTTGATGATGGCGCCATCGAGGTCCGGCAAGGCATGCGACAGCTGGGCGGCATCGAGCTCGGAGAATTCGAACTTGTGCGGGTTGTCGGCGACGTCGAGCAGCGACGGGTTCAGGCCTTTGCCCGGCGACAGCTTGATCAGTCCATGCGCGGCCAGAAGGTTCAGCGCCCGGCCGCCATTGCTGGGGTCGTTCGGGATGCCGATCTTGGCGCCGTCAGGCAGCGCCTCCAGCTTGGTGTGCTTCTTCGAGTACAGGCCGATCGGCTCGACGATGGTGAAGCCGATCGGGACGATGTGATAGCCGCGGGCGGCTATCTGGGCATCCAGATAGGGCTTGTGCTGGAAGGCGTTGGCGTCGAGCTCGCCATTCTCGAGCGCCTCGTTCGGGATGGCGTAGTCGGAGAAGGTGATCAGCTCGATCTCGAGGCCTTTCTTGGCGGCCACCTGCTTGGCGACCTCGGCGATCTCCTCCTCGCTGCCGCCCATGACGCCGAGCTTGATGCTGGCGGCGAAGGCGCTGCCGGCGGTGGCGGCGCCGAGGGCGAGGCCGAGCGCCAGGCCGAACAGGCCGCGCTTCAGCGGAGACAGGGACATGATGGGCTCCTGCACGTCTTGGTTCATTCAGGGATAGGACAATCGGGTGCCCGGGTCACGCCCGGGCCTGCTCCGGCCGGTGCTGGCGGCGGGCGATCGTGGTCAGCGCGGCATGCGCCGCCCGGCCGGCCGCCCGGGTGGTGCGGAACAGGCGCCCCTCCAGCGGCGTGAAGGCCGAGTCGGAGGCGTAGAAGCGGAAGCCGCGCGGCTCGCGCGTGACGATCCCGGCGGTCAGGCCGCCGGCGACGATGATGAAGGCGTCAGCCATGGAAGGGGTCCTCTCGGGGCGCACGCCCGCTCGGGGGGCGCGCTGCGTGTGTCGGATCGTGCGGTCGGATGCGGCGGGGCGGGCCCGCGATCAGCAACAGCGACAGGCGCGACACATGCGGCCGGCCCCGGGGACGTCCCGGGTGGGGCCGGCGACGGAGAGGATGGGCAGGGACAGGGTCGAAACCATCGGTCGGCTCCTCAGCATCAACTGCCGGAACCACGAACATGTCGTGGCGCTTTAGCGTTTGGTGACGCGGCGCAAGCTGCTTCCGTCAAAATCCCGCGGATCCGAAGATCGAGGCCGACCCTCTAACATACGGTCAGCCGTGTCAATAATAAAAAATCTACATATTTTTACAGCAGTAATGTCATTGCGAGGAGGCGAAGCCGACGAAGCAATCCAGGGGCCGGCTCGCGCTGGCCCCTGGATTGCTTCGCTGCGCTCGCAATGACAACAGTGAGTGACGCCGCGCTGATGGGACGAAAAAGCCCGCCCGGCATGGCCGGGCGGGCTCCTCGGTTTCGCTATGGTGCCGGGATCAGGCGCCGCGGCGCCACCAGCCGCGCTTCGGGGCCTCGGGCGGCTGGTTCACCACCTGATTGGCCTCGACCGCGAGGTTCTCGGGCTGGGCCTCGGGCTCGGCAGCCGCCGGGGCGGGCTCCGCAGCGGCCGGTTCCGGCTCGGGCACGGCACCGTTCAGCGCCGCGGCCTCGGGCTCCGCTGCCGGAGCGGGGGCCTCGGCGGCCGGCTCGGCCGCAGCCTCCGCCGCCACCTCGGCCTTCTTGCGGCGCGGCGCGCGGCGCTTCGGGGCGGCTGGTTCACCACCTGATTGGCCTCGACCGCGAGGTTCTCGGGCTGGGCCTCGGGCTCGGCAGCCGCCGGGGCGGGCTCCGCAGCGGCCGGTTCCGGCTCGGGCACGGCACCGTTCAGCGCCGCGGCCTCGGGCTCCGCTGCCGGAGCGGGGGCCTCGGCGGCCGGCTCGGCCGCAGCCTCCGCCGCCACCTCGGCCTTCTTGCGGCGCGGCGCGCGGCGCTTCGG
>NZ_NHON01000134.1 GCF_002195995.1 Inquilinus limosus | reverse complement strand
CCCTAACCCCCTCCCGCGAGGGGAGGGGGGACTCGGTTGGGGAGCCCGCCACTCAACTCGTTGGCTTGAACCCCGCCCGTTCCCCATAGGCGAAGCACTCCTCGGCCGAAGGAATCGCCCGTGACGTGCTGTACGACCCGAGGCTGAGCGCGGCGACGCAGACGCCGAGGCGCAGGCCTTTCCCCACCGGCCAGCCCTCGTGCAGCCCCAGCATGACGCCGGAGGCCAGGGCGTCGCCGGCACCGTTGGTGCTCTTCACCGCTTCCGGCGGCACCCAGGCCGCGCCCTGACGCCAGAGGCGGCCGTCGCGGTCGGCGGCGACCACTCCTTCCGGGAAATGCACCACCGCCAGGGTCGACACGCCCATGCGGATCAGCGCCGCCGCCGCCGCCTCGACCAGGGCCCAGTCGGGCCGGCCGTCGCGATGGGTCTCGAAGCCGGTCAGCGCCGTCGCCTCCAGCTCGTTGATGATGATGCTGTCCAGGAGCGGCAGGCAGGGCACGGTCAGGTCGCGCAGCCGGTCGCCGGCCACGCCCACCAGCTCCATGTTGGTGCGGTGGCCCGAGGCGCGGGCACGGGTCAGCACCTCGGTGAAGCCGTTGCCGCCGCCCTGCGCCGCGTCCATCTCGGCGTGCACCCCGGGTGAGCCGACATGGAAGATCTTCGCCGTCGACCCCGCCAGGTCGAAATGCGCGGGCGAGAGCAGGGCGTTGACCCCCTCCTGGTAGAAGAAGGTCCGCCGCCCGCCCTCGGCCACGATCATCACGTCGGTGTAGGCGGTGCGGCTGCCCGGCAGCACCGCGATCCGGCCGGCGCCGACGCCGTGGTCGCGGCAGACGTCGAGCGCCAGCCGGCCATAGGCGTCGTCGCCAACCACGCCCACCACCTCGATCGGGAAGGGCGCGCCCAGGCGGGCGAGGTCGATCGCCATGTTGAAGCCCGGACCGCCGGAATCCGGCGTCTCCTCCACGATCTTGGCGACGTGCTCCTGCGGCGGGAACCGGTCGATGACCTTGTTGACGTCGATGCAGATGGTGCCGCCGCAGATGATGCCCGAGCGCTCCACGGTCAGCCCTGCTTCAGCACGGCTTCGGTGGTCTGCACATCCTCGGCCAGCGGGCGCAGCGGGGTGATGCCCTGCTTCTGCAGCTCGCCGTGATAGGCGCGCACCGCCTCCTCCGGCGCGATCGTGCCGTCGGCCACCTGGCGCATGAAGCTCACCATCGCCAGCGGCGATTCCGCCAGGTTGATCTTGCGGCCGAACAGGGCGACGCGGGCGCCGTATTTCTCGGCCTGATGCAAGAGCTCGAAGCAGTCCCGCGTCGTGCCGGCGCCGCCGCCGAGCACGCCGACGATCAGGCTGGAATCGAAGCTGGCCAGCTCCTCCAGCGCCTTCGGGCCGTTGAAGGGGATCTTCAGGAATTGCGGCCGGTCGGCCTTCATCACCCCGGCCAGGCAGCGCAGGATGCAGTCGTTCAGGTAGTGGGGCTGCAGCTCCGGGTCGATGCCGCTCGAGACATTCGGGTTGAACACCTCGAAGAAGTACTTGAAGCCGTTGGCGGCGCAGTCGGCGCGGAACTCGGCGAAGGCCTCCAGCGACCGGATGTCGGAGTCGAGGTCGTTGTTGAAGGTGACGGAGTAGAGGCCGAGATCGGTGCCGGTGACCGGCGCCTTCGGGTCAGGGCTCAGGCCGCCATGCATCACCCGCGGCAGGACGGCCGAGCGGAACGGGCGCGAGGGTTGCTGGGGGTAGGAGCAGCCCCGGACCACCCAGACATCGGTGGTGTCGTTGGCGCGGATCGCCGGCTTGACGCGGCTGTCGCGGAAGGTGCCGCTCTCGACCAGCCGCTCCAGGTTCGAGGCCGAGACCAGCATGATGTCGACGATGTCCTGCTCCACCACCTGGCGGATGGTGTCGAGGAACTCGTCGCGGGTGCGATAGCGGGTCCAGCTGCCGTCCGGCGCGCGCTTCGGGCCGGTCGAGGTCAGGCTCGGCCCCATGTCGCCGTCCTTGGCGTCGGCGATGATGAAGTCGCTGCGCTTGTACTGTCCGGCGCGGATGCGGGCCAGCTTCTCGTCCAGGCGGGTCATGCTCGGTCTCTCGTCTTTCGGTCAGGGAGAAGTGAAAGAAGGGTCATTCGGCGGTATCGCCGTTCGGGGCGGGCCCACGGCCCGGGACGGGCTGGTCGCCCGGCATCGCCCCGGTCATGATCGCCACCACCTCGGCCATGCTGTGGCGCTGCGGCGAGGTCACGGCGACGCGGCGGCCCAGGCGCATCACATGGATGCGATCGGCCACCTCGAACACGTTCGGCATGTTGTGGCTGATCAGGACCACGGGCAGGCCGCGGTCGCGGATGGTGCGGATGAGGTCCAGCACCTGGCCGGTCTCGCGCACGCCCAGCGCCGCGGTCGGCTCGTCCATGATCACCAGCTTGCGGGCGAACACAGCGGCGCGGGCCACGGCGACGCCCTGGCGCTGGCCGCCGGACAGGCTCTCGACCGCATGGGTGATCGAGGGCAGGCGGAAGCGCAGCTCGTCCATGTGGCGCTGCGCCTCGCGCCGCATCCGCGGCTTGTCCAGCAGCCGCAGCCAGCGTCCCAGCGGGCCAGGCCGACGCAGCTCGCGCCCCAGGAACAGGTTGGCGGCAATGTCCAGGGCCGGGGCCACCGCCAGGTCCTGGTACACCGTCTCGATGCCGCGGCGGCGGGCGTCCAGCGGCCCGTGGAACCGCACCGGCTTTCCGTCCAGCAGCACCTCGCCTTCATCGGGCGTGACGGCGCCGGACAGCACCTTGATCAGCGTCGACTTGCCGGCGCCGTTGTCGCCGATCACCGCCAGCACCTCGCCGTCACGCAGCTCGAAATCGACGCCGCCAAGTGCTGTGACATGGCCGTAGCGCTTGACCACGCCGCGGGCCTCCAGCACCGGCGCGCTCATACCCGCCTCCATCGCGACAGCTGGTCCAGCGCCACCGCGGCGATGACCAGGACGCCGGTGACCAGGTCCTGCCACAGCGGGTCGATGCCGATCAGCGTCAGGCCGTTGCGCAGCACGCCGACGATCAGCACGCCGATCAGCGTGCCGATCAGGCTGCCGCGGCCGCCGAACAGGCTGGTGCCGCCAATCACGACCGCGGTGATGCTGTCCAGGTTGGCGTTCTGCATCGCGTTCGGGTCGGCGTTCGGGATCCGCCCCAGCGCCAGCCAGGCGCCGATGCCGTACAGGAAGGCGGCGAACAGATAGACCGACAGGATTCGCCGCCGCACCGGGATGCCGACCAGCCGCGCCGCCTCCGGGCTGTTGCCGATGGCGTAGACATGCTTGCCCCAGGCGGTGTGGTTCAGCAGGTACCAGACCAGCCCGTAGAGGCCGAGCATGATGAGGATGCCATAGGTGATCACCGCGCCGCCCAGGCGCAGCGTGTTGCCGGTCCAGCCCAGCAGGTCGTCCATCACCGGGAAGGCGCCGCCGCCGGAGAACAGGCGGGTGGCGGCGGTGACGATGCCGAGCATGCCGAGCGTGACGATGAAGGGCGGCAGCTTCAGCCGGCTGACCAGCGTGCCGGTGACCAGCCCGACCAGGCTGCACAGCCCGATCGCCAGCAGCAGTGCGGGCAGGGCGGCATGGCCCTCATCGACCAGCTTGCCGGCGACGATGGTGCCCAGCACGGCGATGGCGCCGGTGGCCAGGTCGATGCCGGCGGTCAGGATCACCAGCGTCTGGCCGATCGCCAGCGTGCCGATGATCACCGATTGCTGCGCGATCAGCGACAGGTTGCCCGGGGTCAGGAAGCGGTCGCTCATCGCCGTGAACACGGCGGCGAAGGCGACCAGCACGATCAGCGGGCCGAGCGGCGGGGTGGTCAGAACCCGCGCCGCCCGCCCGATCCAGGACGAGGAAGGGGCCATCGCTCTCTCGTTCGGGAGGGTCCGTTCGGACCGGAGAGACCGCTCCCCCTCACCCGAAATCGCTGGCGCGATTTCGACCTCTCCCCGAGGGAGAGGTGAAGGTCCCCTCTTCTCGGGGAGAGGGAGGGGCCCGACGCCGAAGGCGGCGGGAGGGTGAGGGGGAAGCGGCGCCACCGGTCAGAGCATCCGTTCGATCTCCGCCGCGGCGCTCAGCCCCAGCAGTTCTTCTCTCCGAACTCCAGATCCTTGGACTCCAGCCCCTCCAGCGGCTTGCCGGTGATCAGGAAGGAGCCGGTGTCGACGAAGCCGCTCGGCTTCTTGCCGCTCTTGGCGTATTCGGCCACGGCGTCGACGCCCATCTGCGCCATCTTGTAGGGGAACTGCATCACCGTCGCGGCGACGCGCCCGTCCTTGACGTATTTGACGCCCAGGCAGCCGCCGTCGATCGAGGTGACGACGATGTCGTCGGTCTTGCCGGCCGCCTTGATCGCGGCATAGGCGCCCTGGGCCGCCGGCTCGTTGATGGTGTAGACGACGTTGATGTCGGGATGGGCCGACAGCAGGTTCTCCATCGCCGTCTGGCCCTTGTCCTGGGCGCCGTTGGTGTTCTGCTTGCCGACGATGGCGGCGTCGCCCTCGGCGATGCCGAAGCCCTTCAGGAAGCCGTCATGGCGGAAGGTGTCGACCGTGCCGCCCGGCGTGCCGTCCAGCATCGCCAGCTTCGGCGCCTTGTCGCCCAGCGCCTTGCGGGCGTACTGGCCCTGCTGCACCCCGGCCTGGAAATTGTCGGTGGCGAAGGTGGCGTCGACCGCGTCGGCCGGGTCGGTCGCGGTGTCCAGCGCGATCACCAGGATGCCGGCGTCGCGCGCCTTCTTCACCGCGCCGAGCACGCCGGTCGAGTTGTTCGGGGTGATCAGGATGCCCTTGGCGCCGGCGCTGATCAGGTCCTCGATCGCCGCGACCTGGCCCTCATTGTCGCCGTCGAACTTGCCGGCGCGGGCGATCAGCTTCAGGCCTTTCGCTTTGGCCTCCGCCTCGGCGGCCTGGCGCATCTTGACGAAGAAGGGATTGACCTCGGTCTTGGTGACCAGGCCGACCACGGCCTCCTGCGCCATCGCGGCGGTGCTGCCGGCGGCCAGGGCCAGCCCGACGGCGCCGGCGGCGAGCAGGCCGGCGAGGCGACGGCGGTTCACGGACAGCGCAGCCTTGGGCGTCTGCGATCGGATCATCGCGGTTTCCTCCTGTTTGCGGGCGGGCGCTTCTGCGGCGCCAGCCCTGCCGATTGGCCGGACGATTGACCGGCAAGCGGAACGATAAGTCCGGCTTTTGATGAGAGTCAATCGGATCTTCTGGATCTTTTGACTGAAAACGATCATAAAGAATCATGGCTGTTTCAGACCCCGAGATCCATGCCCTGGGCACCGCCGGCGCCGGCCATGTGCTGTCGCTGATCCTGTCCGGCCAGGCCCGGTCGCGGGCCGATCTCGCCCGCATCTCCGATCTCTCCCGCGCGACCATCACCCAGCGGCTGGGGGTGCTGTTCGACTCCGGGCTGCTGCAGGAAGCGGAGGAGACGCAAGCGAGCGGCGGCCGACCCGCCCGCGTTCTCAGGCTGAACGAACAGTTCGGGGTGGTGCTGGCGGCGGATGTGGGCGAGAGCCGGATCCGTGTCGCGGCGACCGATCTCGGGCCGCATGTGCTGGCCGAGCGGCTCGGGGATCTCGAGGTCGGCAACGGGCCCGTGCCGATCCTGACCTGGATCGCCCGGCAGTTCCGTGAGCTGCTGGCCGGGATCGGCCGGCGGCCGGACGAGGTGCTGGGCCTCGGCCTGTGCCTGCCGGCGCCGGTCGACCATGCCGCAGGCCGGGTGATGGGCCCCTCGGTGATGACCGGCTGGGACGATTTCGACATCCCCGGCTGGTTCGCCGCCGAGTATGCGGCGCCGGTCCTGGCCGAGAACGACGTGCGGCTGCGCACCCTGACCGAGCACCGGCAATTCTGGCCGGAGGAGCGGCAGCTGGTCTTCATCAAGGCCGGCACCGGCATCGGCAGCGGCATCATCACCGATGGCCGGATGCATCGCGGCGCCCGCGGCGCGGCGGGCGACATCGGCCATATCCAGCTGCGCGACGCCGAGGCGCCGCTGTGCCGCTGCGGCAAGCTCGGCTGCGTCGAGGCCTACGCCGCCGGCTGGGCCATCGCCCGCGACCTGCGGGCCAGGGGTTTCGAGGCGCGCAACGCGCGCGACGTGATGGATCTCGTCCAGCGCAACCGGCCGGAGGCGATCAGCCTGGTGCGCCAGGCCGGCCGGGTGCTGGGCGAGGTCGCGGCGGATGTGGTCGCGGTGCTGAACCCCGGCGTCATCGTCGTCGGCGGCACCCTGGCCGAGGCGGGCGAACACCTGCTGGCCGGAATCCGCGAATTCGTCTACCAGCGCTGCCTGCCGCTGGCGACGGGCGACCTGACCATCACCACCGCGCGGTCGGGCGAGATGGCCGGCCTACTGGGCGCAGCCCGGCTGGTGGTCGACACCCGGCTGCAGCCGCAGGCGGTCGACCGGCTGATCGCGGAGCGGCGGAAGGCGGGCTGAGGTCGCTCGGCGGCACCAGAGCGGGATGGATCGGGGCCGGCGTCAGCCGAGCCGCAGCGACAGATCGACATCCTCGCCGAACGGGATCGACAGGTAGCCGCCGCCCGGCGCCCGCACCCGCGCCAGGTAGTCCGGGCTGTAATCGGCGTTGTCGGCCAGGATGAAGGCGCCCGGCCGCAGGCGGCTTTCCACCAGGTCCAGGATCTCGGGGTAGAGCGCCTTGGCACCGTCCAGCAGCACCAGGTCGATCGATTCCGGCAGGTCGGCGGCCAGCGTCTTCAGCGCGTCGCCCTCGCGGATCTCCACCAGGTCCAGCACGCCGCCCTCCGCCAGATGGGCACGGGCGCGCGCCACCTTGGACGGCTCGAACTCGCTGGTGATCAGGCGGCCGCCGCCATTGTCGCGCAGCGCCGCGGCCAGGTGCAGGGTCGAGATGCCGAAGGAGGTGCCGAACTCCACGATCGACCGGGCGCGGCAGCCCCGCGCCAGCATGTACAGCAGCGCGCCGGCCTCGCGCGACACGGCGAGCGGGAAGTCCTTCAGCCGGCCGTAGAAGTCGAGATATTCGGTCTTGCTGCGCATCAGCCGCTCATGCTCCCCGCCAGCGAGGTCGGCGAAGTCGGGGCTGGCCATCGGCGAGGCTTCGTCGGCCGCGGCGAACAGGCGGTCCAGCAATGGCGAGATCGGGGCGGTGGTCAGGGTGGTCATGCGGGTCTCCGGTCGAAACGGGGGCGCATCCTTGCGCCGGACCGAAAATACGACTAGTTCGTCAGGTTCCTGAGTCGCGTTGCCGGACCCGCCCGTGAGCGATCGCCGAAAGCCGCAGATTTCCTCGCGAAAGCAGCCGCAGCAGGCGCGGTCGGAGGGGCTGGTCGCCGCGATCCTGGAGGCTGCTGTTCAGGTTCTGGCGAAGGAGGGCGCGCAGCGCTTCACCACGGCGCGGGTGGCGGAGAAGGCCGGGGTCAGCGTCGGGTCGATCTACCAGTACTTCCCGAACAAGGCTGCCATCCTGTTCCGGCTGCAGAGCGACGAGTGGCGGCAGACCACCGACCTGCTGCGCACCATCCTCGAGGATGCCGGACGGCCGCCGCTGGAACGGCTGCGCCGGCTGGTCCATGCCTTCCTGCGCTCGGAATGCGAGGAGGCGGCGGTCCGCGGCGCGCTGAACGATGCGGCACCGCTGTACCGCGACGCGCCCGAGGCGCGGGAGGTGAGGGCGGCGGGGCACCGCGCGACCGAGGCCTTCATGCGGGAGGCGATGCCCGGGGTGCCGGACGCGGCCCGCGACCTCGCCGGCCATCTGGTGATGACGACGCTGAGCGAGGTGGGGAAGAGCTTCTCCGACCGCCCGCGGACCGAGGCTGAGATCGAGGCCTATGCCGAGGCGCTGGCCGACATGCTGTGCGCCTATCTGGAGCGCGTCGCCCGGGGGCCGGGGACCGGCTGAGCGGCTACCAGCGCAGCCAGCGCCGCCCAGCCAGGGTGCCGATCAGCACCACGACCCCGGTCGCCAGTGTGTACCAGGTGGCGACGAAGAACGGGCTGTCATCCGGGCAATGCGCGGCATAGAAGGTCGCGGCGATGCCGGCGGCCACCAGCCCGGCGACCGCCCCGGCCCGGCCCGGGTTCCGCGGCGCGCCCTGGCGCAGGGCCCACAGCAGCAGCGCCAGCGGGCCCAGCGCCATCAGCGGGATCAGGGTCATGCACCAGCGGGCATTCGTGCCGATCCAGCGGGCGCCCCAGGTGGACATCGGCATCGCCATCATCTCCAGCGCCACCGCGACGGCCAGCAGCAGGGGCGCGGCCAGCAGGGCCCAGCGCCAGGCGCCCAGCGGCACGCCGGGCCGCGCCAGGTGCAGGATCAGCCCGGTGGCGGTGACGGCCAGCGCCAGGGTGACGACGAATTTGAACAGATAGCGGATGGTCATGGCCGCCTGCATCGCGTCCGGCCGCACGCCGATGCCGGTGAAGAAGATGACAGCCGCGATCACCGCGCCGCCGGCCATGGCGGCGGCCACCGCGCGGCCCAGCCGCCAGCGGACCGGCGCGTCCTGCGCCAATGCGGTGATGAGGTCGTCGGTCTTCACTCCATGTCACTCCGGTACAGGGCCGCCAGGGCCTTCAGCGCACGGTGCAGCGCCACGCGCACGGCGCCTTCGGTCATGCCCAATCGCGTGGCGATCTCGCGCACGCTGCCGCCCTCGACCGAGATCGAGCGGACGATGTCGCGCTGCTGCTCCTTCAGCTGCGACAGCAGGCGCTCGACGTCCCGCTGCTCCAGCCCGTCGGGCGTCGCCTCGGCCTCCAGCGTGTCGATCACATCCTCGATCGGCACGTCGACATGGCGACCGCGCCGGCGCAGCGCGTCGATCATCTTGTTGCGCACGATCACCGAGATCCACGGCCCGATCGGCCGCGACTGGTCCCAGGACCCGCGCTTCAGATGGATCGCCAGCAGCACCTCCTGCACCACGTCCTCGGCATCGGCGGCGGAGCCCCCGAACAGGGCGCCGCGCCGCCGCGCCATGGCGCGCAGATGCGGCGTCACCGCCTGCAGGAACAGGCGATAGGCCCCGGCGTCGCCCAAGATCGCGGCCCGCATCCATGTCGCCCACTGGTCCTCCCGCACCGGATCACTCACGCGTCATCACCTCATACGGCTCCGACTCCGGATTCGTTACAGGACCGGGCGCGTTGCGCTGGCGCCATCAGAAAAATTTCCTCGGCGGTGTAATACCAGCCGCATGGCCGCCGAAGAAGCCGTCACAAGCCCATCGCGGCGTGCCCCCTCTGCGGACCATTCCATGGATCGTCTCCTGCCTCTTCCTGCTCCACGGACCGCGGATCCGGCGACGGCGCATCCTGCCGGCCTCACCGGCCTCCCCGCATTGCGGTCGAGGGTCGCAACCCCGGACGGCTGATCCTCCGCCAGACACCCCTCCGAACCGAACTGCCGCCGCGTCGCCCGATCGACGCCACGGTCGAGCCTTGCCCAAAGGACATGACATGCCGTTGGATGCCTTCGACCTTTCGACCAGCTCCGCCAGCCGCGCCGCCACCGCTGCCTTCGAGGAGGCGGTGCGCGGCCTCGCGGCCCACCGGCCCTCGACCGGCATCGCCCTCGGCCGGGCGCTGGCCGCCGACCCGGACCATGTGCCGGCCCTGGCGCTGAAGGGCTTCGCCAGCCTGATCCAGGCCCGCGAGGAGCTGGCCGCCCCGGCGCGCGAGGCCCTGGCGGACGCCCGGCGGGCCCTGGCGGCGAAGGCGGGCGGCACCGCCGATGAGCGGGCGCTGGTCGAGGCTCTGGCCCTGGCGTCGGACGACCGCTTCGCCGATGCGGCGGCGTCCCTGGATCAAAGCTTCGCCGACCGGCCGGCCACCTTCCTGCCGTTCAAGATCGCGCATGCGCTGCGCTTCATGCTCGGCGACGCCGCCGGCATGCTGGCCGCCTCGCAGCGGATGATGGCGGTGTGGTGCCCCGACCGGCCGGCCGCCGGCTTCCTGCTGGGCTGCCACGCCTTCGCGGTCGAGGAGCACGGCGCCTATGCCGCCGCCGAGGCCTATGGCCGCCAGGCGGTGGCGATGGAGCCGGACGACGCCTGGGGGCTGCACGCCGTCTCCCATGTCCATGAGATGCGGGGCGAGACCGAAGCCGGCATCGAGTGGCTGGAGCGCAGCCGCGGCAGCTGGTCCCGCTGCAACAATTTCAGCTTCCATATGGCCTGGCACCTGGCGCTGCTGCATCTGGAGCGCGGCGAGCATGAGCGCGTGCTGCGCCTGTACGACCAGGAGGTGCGGCCGGCACCGACCGATGATTTCCGGGACATGGCCAACGCCGTGTCGCTGCTGTGGCGGCTGGAGCGGCTGGGCGTCGATGTCGGCGGTCGCTGGGCCGAGCTGGCGGAGATCGCCCGCCGGCGCCGGGCCGACACCACCCTCGTCTTCGCGTCGCTGCACAATCTGATCGCCCTGGTCGCGCTCGGCGACCGGCCGGCGGCGGCGGAGCTGGTGATGGCGCTGCAGGTCCGCGCCCAGGGCAGCGGCGACCAGGCCCGGGTCGCCGCCGATCCCGGCCTGCCTTTGGCCCGGGCGATCACCGGAATGGGCGGGGAGCGCGGCGTGCTCGACCGCCTGGCCGCGGCTCTCCCGCAACTCGGCGGCAGCAACGCCCAGCGCGACCTGTTCGTCCTGGCCCTGGCCGAAACCGCGTCCCGGCGCGGCGACGCCCCGGCCCTGCGCGCGATCGGCGCCGCCCGCCGCCGCCTGAAGGCCGAGGACCGCCTGATCGCGGCGGTCGACGGCCGCGCATCCTCGGCCCGCCTCCGGGCCCATCGTTAAGCTCGACTGGAGATCAAGATCATGACCATGACCGAAGCCACCCCGGCGCCGCTGTTCCCGGCCCTGTCCGGCCGCCTCGTCCCCACCATCCTGCTGGCCGGCATCGCCGCCGATGTGACCTGGGAGGTCTGGGCCCGCGGCATCACGCCCTTCCTGGTCGGCGGCCCGCTGCAGCCGGCGGCGCTGGTGCAATCCGTCTTCGGCTTCCAGAACTGGACGGTGGCGGAGCTGATCCACGCCATCACCGGCATCGTCTTCTACCCGATCGGCTACCTCTTCATCGCCCGGCCGCTGCAGCGCCGGATCCTGCCGCAGCTGCCGCTGGTGTTGACCGGCATCGGCTTCGGCACCGGCCTGTGGGTCTTCGCGCTCTACGTCATGGCCCACATCTTCGCCGGGCTGCCGGCCTTCCTCGGCTTCATCCCGCTGGCCTGGGCCTCGCTGGCCGGCCACATCCTGTTCGGCCTTGTCGTCGCCTACGTCGTACGCTTCCGCGAGTCCCAACCCGCTGAAAGCGCCCTGTAGATGACCCGAGTTGCCGACACGATCGCCGCCACCCTGCGTGCCCACGGCATCCGCCACGCCTTCGGCATGCCGGGCGGCGAGGTCGTGACCCTGATCGACGGGCTGGAGGCGGCGGGAATCCGCTTCCACCTGGCCCGGCACGAGACCGCGGCGGCGATCATGGCCGCCGGCGCCTCGGTGACCACCGCCACGCCTGGCCTGCTCGTGGCCACCGTCGGCCCGGGGCTGGCGAACGCGGTCAACGGCATCGCCGATGCGGCGCAGGAGCATGTGCCGCTGGTCATCGTCTCCGGCATCGTCGATCGGCCGACCCGCGCCCGCTACACCCACCAGGTGATCGACCATGCGGCGATGCTGCGGCCGCTGGTCAAGGCCAGCTTCGAGGTCGAGCCGGAGAGCGCGGGCCCGACCGTGGCCCGCGCTCTGGCGATCGCGCTGGCCGAGCCGATGGGGCCGGTGCATCTCGACCTGTCGCCGGCCGTGGCGGCGATGGCCGACCCGGCGCCGCGGCCGGTCGCCCCGCCGGCGGTGCTGCGCCCGGCGGTGGCGCCGCAGGATCCGGCGATCGCGGCGCTGGCCGACCGCC